>NZ_MDSK01000015.1 GCF_002940205.1 Xanthomonas arboricola pv. guizotiae | reverse complement strand
ACGTCGCATCGATCTCCACTTGGCGTTGCTTTCGCTCGCATCCTCCATCATCTGCTTACGCCTTCTTCCTGGGTTTTGTTAGCCGCTCTAAGCCCGTATTCACCGATCAGACTTGCCTAGCTGCCCGGCATGGACGGTCACCTCAATCAATTGCAGCAGAGGAAATATCATGATCGCTTCGTCAGCGCGTGCGTTGTGCCTGTCGCTAGCGTTATGTAGTGGTCCCGCACTGGCGGCCACGTCGATGCTGGTGATCCACGGCGGCGCCGGGGTGGAAAAATCCAGCCTTTCCAGCGAGGAACAGGCGCAGGCGCGCGAGGCGATGCAACGCGCGCTGCGCGCAGGGCACGCGGTGCTGCAACGTGGCGGCACCGCGGTGGATGCAGTGGCCGCCACCATCACCGTGCTGGAGGATGCGCCGCAGTTCAACGCCGGGCGCGGCGCGGTGTTGACCCATGACGGCAAGAACGAACTGGATGCCGCGATCATGGACGGCGCCACCGGCAAGGCCGGGGCGATTGCCGGCGTGCACACGGTCAGGAACCCGATCCAGCTGGCGCGCAGCGTCATGGACCATTCCAAACACGTGATGCTGGTCGGCGACGGCGCCGAACACTTCGCGCGCGAGCAGGGCGTCACGTTGGTCGACCCCAGTTACTTCCGCACCGACAAGCGCTGGCAGCAACTGCAGAAAGCGCTCAAGGCCGAGGCCGGCGACCGCAAGGCGCAGGCCGAACTGGAGCTGGAAACCGCCAAGCATTTCGGCACCGTGGGCGCGCTGGCGCTGGATCGCGCGGGACACCTGGCCGCCGGCACCTCCACCGGCGGCATGACCAACAAGCGCTACGGCCGCGTCGGCGATGCGCCGATCATCGGCGCCGGCACCTACGCCAACAGCCAGTGCGCGGTGTCCGGCACCGGCTGGGGCGAGTTCTATATCCGCGCGGTGGCCGCCTACGACATCTGCGCACGCATGAAGTACGCCGGGCAGTCGTTGCAACAGGCCGCCGACACGGTGATCGACCAGCAGATTCCCAAGGCCGGCGGCGATGGCGGCGCCATCGCGCTGGACGCGCAGGGCAACGCCGCATTCCCGTTCAATACCGAAGGCATGTACCGCGGCTGGATCGGCGCCGACGGCACCCCGCACGTGGCGATCTTCAAGGACGAGACGCTTTGAGCGAGTGCCTTCTGGTCCGCCGCGCGCGGCAACCTCTTCGCTGATCCGCTGACGCGCTGCTCTCCCCTATCTCCCGCAAGCGGAAGGATTGCTTTCTGCCTTCTCCCGCTTGCGGGAGAAGGTGCCCGAAGGGCGGATGAGGGCGCGCACACCCATCGGTACCCCCCCCCCGCACGACGCCATTCAGCAATCCCCAGCCAACGGCACATGCCGGTGCTGCGCAAACCCGCTAGCGTGACCGGCTGCGCTACCCACTCAGGAATCACACGCCATGTCGCGTACCGTCGTTCTGGCCGCTGCCATCACCCTGGCACTGGCTGCTTGTTCTGGAAAAGATTCGTCCGGTAAGGAGTCCACCACCGTGCCCGAAAAGACCGCCACCACCCCGGCCGCGGATGCTGCGCCGAACCCGCTGCTGACCGCCAGCACGCTGCCGTTCCAGGCGCCGCCGTTCGACAAGATCAAGGACGCCGATTACCTGCCGGCCTTCGAAGAAGGCATGCGCCTGCACCTGGCCGAGATCCGCAAGATCGCCGACAACCCCGAAGCGCCCAGCTTCGACAACACCATCGAGGCGATGGAGCGCAGCGGCGAAACGCTCACGCGCGTGTCGCGCATCTTCTTCGGGCTGGTGCAGGCCGATACCAGCGATGCACGCCAGAAGATCCAGGAAGAGATCGCGCCCAAGCTGGCCGCGCACCAGGACGAGATCAATCTCGACCCGAAGCTGTTCGCACGCGTCAAGACGATCTACGACCAGCGCGACACGCTGAACCTGGAGCCGGAGCAGAAGCGTCTGGTCGAGCGCGACTACGAAGAGCTGGTGCGTGCCGGTGCGCAGCTGTCCGAGGCCGACAAGGCCAGCCTGCGCAAGCTCAATATCGAAGAAACCACGCTCTCCACCCAGTTCCATACCCGTCTGGTGGCCGCCTCGGCCGCCGGTGCGGTGGTGGTGGACGACAAGGCCAGGCTCGACGGCCTGAGCGAGGGCGACATCGCCGCCGCCGCCGATGCGGCCAAGGCGCGCAAGCTCGACGGCAAGTATCTGTTGACCCTGCAGAACACCACCCAGCAGCCGGTGCTGGCCTCGCTGAAGGACCGCCAGCTGCGCGCCGACGTGCTCAAGGCCTCGGAAACACGCGCGGAAAAGGGCGATGCCAACGACACCCGCCAGACCATCCAGCGCCTGGCGCAGCTGCGCGCACAAAAGGCCAAGCTGCTCGGCTTCGACAATTACGCCGCCTACAGCCTGGGCGACCAGATGGCCAAGACCCCGGACGCCGCGCTCAAGCTGCTGACCGACACCGTGCCGGCGGCCACTGCCAAGGCGCGCCGCGAAGTGGCCGAGATGCAGAAGGTGATCGACGCGCAGCATGCTGATTCAAAGACCGGCGACTTCAGACTCGCCGCCTCCGATTGGGATTTCTACGCCGAGCAGGTACGCAAGGCCAAGTACGACCTCGATGAGTCGCAGATCAAGCCGTATTTCGAACTGGACAACGTGCTGCAGAACGGCGTTTTCTACGCGGCCACGCAGCTGTACGGCATCACCTTCAAGCAGCGCACCGACATCCCGACCTATCACGCGGACATGAAGGTGTATGAAGTGTTCGACGCGGACGGCAGCTCGATGGCGCTGTTCTACACCGACTACTTCAAGCGCGACAGCAAGTCCGGCGGCGCCTGGATGGACGTGTTTGTCGAGCAGGACGGCCTCACCGGTGCCAAGCCGGTGGTCTACAACGTCTGCAACTTCACCAAGCCGGCCGCCGGCCAGCCGGCGCTGCTGAGCTTCGACGACGTCACCACCTTGTTCCATGAGTTCGGCCACGCGCTGCACGGCATGTTCTCCAAGGTGAAGTACCCCTCGATCGCCGGCACCAGCACCTCGCGCGACTTCGTCGAGTTCCCCTCGCAGTTCAACGAGCACTGGGCGTCCGATCCCAAGGTCTTCGCCAACTACGCCAAGCACTACCAGACCGGCGCGGCGATGCCGGCCGAGCTGGTGGAGAAGATCAAGAAGGCCAAGACCTTCAACAGCGGCTACGCCACCACCGAGTATCTGTCGGCGGCACTGCTGGATCTGGCCTGGCACACCCAGCCGGCCGACGCGCCGCTGCAGGACGTGAGCAAGTTCGAAGCCGACGCCTTGAAGCGCTTCAAGGTGGACCTGGCCGAAGTGCCGCCGCGTTATCGCAGCAGCTATTTCGACCACATCTGGGGCGGCGGTTATTCGGCCGGGTATTACGCCTACTTCTGGTCGGAAGTGCTCGACGACGACGCGTTCGAATGGTTCAAGGAAAACGGCGGCCTGACCCGCAAGAACGGCGACATCTTCCGCGCCAAGATCCTTTCGCGCGGCAATACCGTCGATCTGGCCACGCTGTACCGCGATTTTCGCGGCAAGGATCCCAGCGTCAAGGCGCTGCTGGACAATCGCGGTCTGACGGAGTGAGCGACCAGGCGATGCGCGTGCGTCGTTGGCGCATGCGTATGCAATAGCTGTCACCAGCAATCGAAACGGGATGGCCACGCGCCATCCCGTTTTTGTTTGTGGATGCGTGCACCGCACTGGCTAGCGCGGCGCCACCACCCCATCCGACGCCTGCGTCGCAGCCTCCTGACGCCACCAGCGCAGGCGATTGCCGGGCGCATCCAGGTCCACCCGCTCGCCCATGCGCGGTGTCGCCAGCGCAACGCCGGCGCTATCGGCCAAGGCCACGATCCGGTCCAGCGGTTCCTGCCACGCGTGCATGGCCAGGTCGAAGGTGCCGTTGTGGATCGGCAGCAGGGTCTGCCCGCCGACGTCCTGGTAGGCCTGCAGGCTCTGCTCCGGCTGCATGTGCACGTGCGGCCACTGCTGGTCGTAGGCGCCGTTTTCGATCAGCGCCACGTCGAACGGACCGAGCTGTTGCCCGATGGTCTTGAAGTGCGGGCCATAGCCGCCGTCGCCGCTGAAGAACACGCGCAGCTCGCGCTCCTGGATGACCCAGGAACACCACAGCGAACGCCCACTATCGAACAGGCCGCGCCCGGAAAAATGCTGCGACGGGGTGGCGGTGAGTTGCAGGCCATCGATGGTGAGCGTGTCCCACCAGTCCAGCTGGCGCACCTTGGCCGGGTCCACGCCCCAGCGCACCAGCAGATCGCCCACGCCCAGGGGCGCGACGAACACGCCGACGCGGTCGGCCAGGCACGGATGCTGGCGCGGTCGAGGTGGTCGTAATGGTTGTGCGACAGGATCACCCCGGCCAGCGGCGGCAGCTCGTCCAGCGCGATCGGTGGCGCATGGAAGCGCTTGGGTCCGGCAAACGGCACTGGCGAGGCGCGCCTGGAGAACACCGGGTCGGTCAGCCACAGGCCACCGGCCAGCTTCATCAGCACGGTGGAATGGCCCAGGCGATACAGGCTGCGATCGGGCGCGGCAAGCAGCTGCGCGCGTGTCAGCGGCTGTACCGGCAGCGGCACGGACGGTACCGTGGTGCTTGGCTTGTCGAAGAAGAACGTCCACATCAGACCGATCTGCTTGCGCAGGCTGAGCACGGTGGTCGGCAGCGGCACTGCATTGCGGAACCGGCCACCACGAAACTGCGGCGAATCGGCATAGGGCGAAGGACGAGAGGAAGCCATGAGGAGTCCGGGCGGGCAGGGGATGACAGCAGCAGGAAATTACACTGAGCAGTGTAGTTTCATTCGGCTGAAAGTAAACTGCACGGTGTAAAATGCTCCGATGTCGAGCGCATCTTCCCCCGAGCCCGCGCCGCAGCGGCTGACCGACCGCAAGCGCCACGCCATCGTCGAGGCGGCCATTGTCGCGTTCCGCCAGCATGGCTTCGAGGCCACCAGCATGGACCGCGTGGCGGCCACCGCGGGCGTCTCCAAGCGCACCGTCTACAACCATTTCCCCAGCAAGGACGTGCTGTTCGGCGAGATCCTGCGCGGGCTGTGGCAACGCAGCGCCGATGCGGTGAATCTTGCCTACCGGCCCGACCAGCCACTGCGCGCGCAGTTGATCCAGCTGCTGCAGCAGAAACTGCACCTGCTCGACGACCCGGCGTTTATCGACCTGTCGCGTGTCGCCATTGCCGAAGGCATCCATTCGCCCGAGCGCGCGCGCGCACTGGTCGCGCAATTGGGCAGCAAGGAAGAAGGCACCACCACCTGGGTGCGCGCCGCACTGGCCGACGGCCGGCTGGCGGGCGTGGAGCCGGAGGTCGGCGCGCAGCAACTGCAGGCACTGATCAAGGGCTTTGCGTTCTGGCCGCAGATCGCCATGGGCCAGCCGCCGCTGTCGCCGCAGCAACGCACCCAGGTGGCCGAATCGGCGGTGGCGATGTTCCTGGGTGTGTACGGACGCGAGTGAGGGCGTGGCGTTGCGCGTGCCGGCGCGACGTGCCTTGTCGACCGACGCCGCGCCGTGTTTCAGCGCTGCATCGTCAATGCGGCCAGTTACCCGCACCCAACCTGTTGGCATTGGCTACATGCCGGCCGCGTTGCAACCAGGCCACCATCGGCGAGGCCATCATCGTGGTCACCAGCGTCATGCCGAACAGCAGGGTGAACCGCGCCGGCCCGATCACGCCGCTTTCCAGGCCGATCTTGATCACCAGCAGTTCCATCAGGCCGCGCGCGTTCATCAGCGAACCCACGCTCAGGCTATCGCGCCAATCGTGGCCGCTCAGGCGCGCGCCCAGGGTGCAGCCGACCAGCTTGCCGGTCACCGCCACGCCGACCACCAACGCAAGGCCGGCCACACCTGCGCCGACCAACACGCCGGGGCTGGTGGCCTGGCCGGCGACCGCAAACAGCACCGGCATCAGCAAGCTGATCGCCAGGGGTTCGATGCGTCCGGCCAGGTGTTCCAGCAGGCGGTCATCGCGCGGCACGCAGATGCCGAACAGAAATGCGCCGAAGATCGCATGCAGGCCGATCCATTCCGCCGCTGCGGCGCAGGCCAGCACACCGATCAGCACCCACACCAGCGCAGTCGGCGCATAGCCTCCATCGCTTGCGCGCGGGGTGAGCACGCGCGCATACACCGGCTTCAACACGCCGAACACCACCGCAATCAGCACCAGCGCACCGGCCGCAGTGAATGCAACGCCGCCATGGCTGTTGCCGCCGGTCAGGGTGAGCACGATCGCCAGGAACATCCACACCGTGGCATCGTCGATCACCGCCGCGCCCAGGGCCAGGCGGCCGGCCGGCGTGCGGGTCATGTTGCGGTCCTTGAGGATGCGCGCCAGCACCGGAAACGCAGTCACCGACATCGCCGCGGCAATGAACAAGGCGAAGGGCCAGAAGCCGATGCCTTGCAGAGCAAAGCGCGCAAACAACCACGGTGCGGCGGCCAGCCCCAGCAGCAACGGCAGCACGATACCGGACAGCCCCACCAGTACTGACGCGCGCACCTGCGCAGTGGTGCCTTCCGGTGCACGCAACTCCACGCCGACGATGAACATGAAAAGCACCACGCCGATGTTGGCCAGGCCCGACAGTGGCGGCAAGCTGCTGGAGGCGAACAGCACACCATGCAACTCCGGCAGCCACGCGCCGAATGCGATCGGCCCCAACAGCAGGCCGGCGGCCATTTCGCCGATCACCGGCGGCTGCCCGAAGCGTTGCAGTAGCGCACCGCATGCACGCGCCGCGCCCAGGATCAGCGCCAACTGCACCAGCAACAGCATGGTCGGATTCATTGCGTCAGCCTTGGTTGGTTGAGTCGGCTCGCTCCCGCAGTGCGGGATGGCGGCGCATCTGGTCAGTGATCCCATGGGCTGATCAGCATGCGACATGCAGTCCCCACAGCATCGCCCCAGTCGATGACGACAACCACCGTGCAGTGACATCGAGCCGACATGATGCGGCAATGCGGCGTGGTTCGCGCCGCAGGCGGGAACCGTCGTCGGTGCTGCTTGTGTGCGCCTGCACGGCTTGATCGAACGACGCCTTCAACGGCAACCCGCATGTCGCACATGGCATCGCAGATGGAGAGCGCGTGGCGGCCTCATGCGCTGTTACTGGCGAGCAAGCTCAGGCGCGATGCGAACTCCCGCGCGCACAGCAGGCAGCAGACTCACCGCTCCGAATCGCCACTCTCGTCATACCCGCGCGGGGTGAACAGATCCGGCTGGATCAGCTCGATGAAGGCACGTGCCTGCGGCGACAGATACTTGCCCTTGCGCACCACCACGCCATAACTGCGGGTAGGGAAATAGTCCTTCAGCGAGCGGGTGGCGAGTCTGTCGCGATCGGCCTCGGTGACGCAGATCGCGGTGACGATGGAGATGCCCATGCCCATCGCCACGTACTGCTTGATCACCTCCCAGCCGCCCACCTCCAGCGCCACGGTGTAGGGCACGCGTGCCTGCTGGAAGATGAGATCGACCAGCCTGTAGGTCACCTGCCGGCGCGGCGGCAGGATCAGCGGATACGGCGACAGATCCTGCAGCGTCACCGAGGGCTTGCCGGCCAAGGGGTGGTCGGGCGGGGTGATCAGCAATTGTTCGAAGCGATACACCGGCGCGTAGTTGAGGTCGGCCGGCACGTCCAGCATCGAGCCGATCGCCAGGTCCACCGCATCTTCGCGCAGCAGGTCGGTGCCATCGGCGCTGATGGCGTTGTGCAGGGTCAGGCGCACGTCCGGGTGGCGCGCGCGGAAGTTCGCCACGATGCGCGGCAGCAGGTACAGGATGGTGGAGCTGTTGGCGGCGATATTGAGCTCGCCCGCATCCAGCCCGCGCACCTTCTCGCGAAAGCTCGCCTCCAGTCCGTCCAGGCTCTCCACCAGCGGCAGCGCCATGTCGTAGAGCAGCTGGCCCTCGCGGCTGGGCGCCATGCGCCGCCCCGAGCGTTCGAACAAGGCCACACCCAGTTCGCGTTCCAGCGCCTGCAGCTGCAGGCTCACCGCCGGCTGGCTCACGTATAGCGCCTCAGCTGCCCGTGAGACAGATCCCAGACGCACCGTCTGGCAGAACGCGCGCAGCGGTTTGAGCCGGTCGGATTTGTAGGAAAATCGCGGGGTTGGCGCCATCCGGATGTATTTTGAAGCCCAATATAAGTCAGGCTTATTTACAGCATTGATAAAACTGCTTTGTCAAATAGTTGCCATCGGAGCACGGTGCAGGTCCGGATGCACAAGGACTCCCCGACATGTCTGCCACCGCTTTTGCCCCACGCCCCACCGAACGCGCCACGCCCGGTCTGTCGCTGACCACGCAGATCGCAGGCCAGGCGGAACTGCTGCCGGCCGCCGCGCTGGCCTTGCTGGTGTCGCTGCACCGCGCGATCGAACCCGGCCGCCAGCAGCGCCTGGCCCAGCGGCGCGCCCGCCAGGCCGAGTTCGATGCCGGCCAGCTGCCGGACTTCCGCCCAGACACCCGCGCCATCCGCGATGGCGACTGGCGCGTCGCCGCACTGCCGTCGGCGCTGCAGGACCGCCGGGTGGAGATCACCGGCCCCACCGATCCGAAGATGGTCATCAACGCGCTGAACTCCGGCGCCAAGGTGTTCATGGCCGACTTCGAGGATTCCACCGCGCCGACCTGGCGCAACCTGCTGGCCGGCCAGCGCACGCTGGCCGCTGCGGTGCGCGGCGAGCTCAGCTTCGATGCGCCCAACGGCAAGCATTACGCGTTGCGCCCGGAAGCCGAGCGCGCGGTGTTGATCGTGCGCCCGCGCGGCTGGCATCTGGATGAGAAACACGTGCTCATCGATGGGCAGCCGCTGGCCGGCGGCCTGTTCGATGCGGCGGTGTTCGCCTTCCATAACGGCCGCGCGCTGCTGGCCAAGGACCGTGGCCCGTATCTGTATCTGCCCAAGTTGCAGAGCATGGAAGAAGCCGCGCTATGGGAGACCGCGCTGGCGCATATCGAAGCGATGCTCGGCCTGCCGCACGGGCAGATCAAGGTGACCGTGCTGATCGAAACGCTGCCGGCGGTGTTCGAGATGGACGAGATCCTGCACGCGCTGCGCGAGCGCATCGTCGGGCTCAATTGTGGCCGCTGGGACTACATCTTTTCGTATCTGAAAACCTTCCGCGCGCATCGCGACCGCGTGCTGCCCGAACGTGGCCAGGTCACCATGACCCAGCCCTTCCTCAAGGCCTATTCGGAACTGTTGATCAAGACCTGCCATCGCCGCGGCGCGCATGCGATGGGCGGCATGGCCGCGCAGATTCCGATCAATCACGATGAGGCCGCCAACGAGCAGGCGATGGCGCGCGTGCGTGCCGACAAGCTGCGCGAAGTCAGCGCCGGGCACGATGGCACCTGGGTGGCGCATCCGGCGTTGATTCCGGTGGCGATGAAGATCTTCGACGAACACATGCCCACCGCGCATCAGCAGCATGTCTTGCGCAACGACGTGCAGGTGACGCGCGACATGCTGATCGCGCCTTCGCCAGGCACCGTCACCCGCGCCGGGTTCGAAGGCAATGTCGAAGTCTGCGTGCGTTATCTGGCCGCCTGGCTGGACGGCAATGGATGCGTGCCCATCCACAACCTGATGGAAGACGCCGCCACTGCCGAGATCAGCCGCGCGCAGCTGTGGCAGTGGTTGCATCACGGCCAGCACCTGGACGACGGCACTGCGATCGATCAGCCCCTGTTGCAGGCCACGTTGCGTGCGCTGCCGGCACGCCTGGGCGCGACCGATGCACTGCCGGGCGCCGCGCGCATCGACGACGCCATTGCACTGCTGGACACGCTCAGCCGTGCCGATGCGCTGGCCGACTTCCTCACCGTGCCGGCATATCGCCTGATCGATTGAGCCAATGCTGCAGCGACACGCCAGCGCACGCGCGCTGTCGCTGCAATCCATCCACGTCATGCACCACACCGCCGGTTGCGCCCATACGCGCAACGACGGCCTTGCCATGCCCGGCGCGTATCAATGCGCCCCTTCCTTCCTCGTTGCATCCGTCGTATCCCTGCCAGGAGAACGCACCATGAGCAGCACACTGCAGACCGCCGAACAGATCCAGCAAGACTGGGCCAGCAACCCGCGCTGGGCTGGCATCACCCGCAACTACACCGCCGCCGACGTGGTGCGCTTGCGCGGCACCGTGCATGTCGAGCATTCGCTGGCGCGGCTGGGCGCGGACAAGTTGTGGAACGCGTTGCACGCCACGCCGTTCGTCAATGCGCTGGGCGCGTTGACCGGCAACCAGGCGATGCAGCAGGTCAAGGCCGGGTTGAAGGCGATCTACCTGTCCGGCTGGCAGGTCGCCGCCGATGCGAACCTGGCCGGGCAGATGTATCCGGACCAGTCGCTGTATCCGGCCGACTCGGTGCCGGCGGTGGTCAAGCGCATCAACAACACCTTGTTGCGTGCCGATCAACTGCATCACGCCGAAGGCAACGACGACATCGACTTCCTGCAGCCGATCGTGGCCGATGCCGAAGCCGGCTTTGGCGGCGTACTCAACGCCTTCGAGCTGATGAAGGCGATGATCGAGGCCGGCGCGGCCGGCGTGCACTTCGAGGATCAGCTGGCATCGGTGAAGAAATGCGGCCACATGGGCGGCAAGGTGCTGGTGCCCACCCGCGAGGCGATCGAAAAGTTGAACGCCGCACGTCTGGCGGCCGATGTGCTGGGCGTGCCCACGCTGCTGATCGCGCGCACCGATGCCGAGGCGGCCGATCTGATCACCAGCGATGTGGATGCCAACGACCAGCCGTTCACCACCGGGCAGCGCACCGTCGAAGGCTTCTTCAAGACCCGCAACGGGCTGGATCAGGCGATCAGCCGCGGTCTGGCCTATGCGCCGTACGCGGATCTGATCTGGTGCGAGACCGGTAAGCCGGATCTGGAGTTTGCGCGCGCCTTCGCACAAGCCATCCATGCCAGATTCCCCGGCAAGTTGCTGGCCTACAACTGCTCGCCGAGCTTCAACTGGAAGAAGAACCTGGACGACGCCACCATCGCCAGATTCCAGGCCGAGCTGGCGAGCTACGGCTACAAATTCCAGTTCATCACCCTGGCCGGCTTCCATGCCCTGAACTACGGCATGTTCAACCTGGCGCATGGCTACGCGCGTCGCCAGATGAGCGCCTTCGTCGAGCTGCAGCAGGCCGAGTTCGCGGCGGCCGAGATGGGCTTTACCGCGGTCAAGCATCAGCGCGAGGTGGGCACCGGCTATTTCGACGCGGTGACGCAGGCGATCCAGCAGGGCCAATCGTCCACCACCGCGCTGCGTGGCTCGACCGAGGAAGAGCAGTTTCACGGCGAAAAGGCCGCGTAACCCAGTGCACAGGCGCCGCGGATGCGTGCCGGCTGGCCGATGGTCGGCTCGGCGCCTGCGATCCTTAACCGCCGGCAGGCCCTGTCGGCGACGCAGCACAGCACTGGAGCGGTACGTGGTCTGGCAGAGATGATTGGCGGGCTCTGCCGGAAGTGGAAAGAAGGGCTCGGGAAACCGGGCCGATTTTTTTTGCCGATACCCGTCATTTCGTCTCACGTTTCATGAGATGGAGTGTGGCCTGGTGCTGAACAAAGCGCTCCTGTACGATGCCAGGGCAGGCCGGCGCTGCAGGTCGGTCTAAGGGATTTGGGAATGACGTGCCATAACACTGCCGGCGCAGTGGAGCCGACGGGGAGCGTTGCAAAGACGCTGTCGGATGGGCTGCATGCGCTGATGACTGCCGAAGAGCTGGCGTTTTTCGCCCGCTTCGGCCGCGCCCGCGAATTGGCTGCCGGCCAGGCGCTGTTCGAGCGCGGTGCAGTGGGCACGCAGATGTTCATCGTGGTCAGTGGCCAGATCGATCTGGATTTCGGCGAAGACCTGATGCTCAAGCACCTTGGTCCGGGCGAATTCTTCGGCGAACTTGGCCTGTTGATCGGCGACCATGCGCGCAGTGCCGGCGCCACTGCATCCACCGACACCCGTCTGATCGAACTGGCGCACGAGGACTTCCAGCGCCTGGTCGATCACGACCCGTCGATGGTGGCGCATTTCCTGCGCCGCTCCATCGTGCGTGTGGTCAATAACGAGCAGTTGCTGATCCGCCAGTTGCGTCGGCGCAACCACGACCTGGAAGCGGCGCTGGACAACCTCTACGTCACCTCGCACCAGCTCAACCACACCGAAGAACTCAGCCGCACCGACGAACTCACCGGCCTGCACAACCGCCGCGGGCTCGCCCTGCATCTGCAGGAATGCCGGCGCGCCGGCCACGTGCCCGGGGTGGGCCTGATCCTGATCGATTGCGACCGCTTCAAGCGCATCAACGACGAATTCGGCCATCTCGCTGGCGACCGCGTGCTGCAGAACGTCGCCCATGCGCTGCGTTCGGTGATCGCCGACGGTGATCTGGCCTGCCGGCTAGGCGGCGACGAATTCTGTGTGCTGGTCGCGCAGGGCACCCGGGAGCTGCTGCACCACATCGGCGAATGCATCGTGCGCGCAGTGGAAGCGCGGCTTTGCAACGGCCAGAGTGAGCAGGGCTGCTCGGTGAGCCTGGGCCTGTGCATGATCGATGCCGACGCGGCATGGAACGATTGGTACACGCTGGCCGACAGCGCGCTGTACGAAGCAAAGCGGCAAGGCGGCAATGTGCTGTGCATGCATGAAGCGCTGGGGTCGGGCAGCACGCAGCCACCCGGCAACGCAGCCACGTCGGACAATCGCTGAGCAATGAGCGCCCGTACCCACGCACGCAAGGATGCGTCGTCGGAAGCGATCCAGGCGCCGCGCTTGCGCACCTTGCTGCTGACCGACCTGTGCGACTCGACCGCGCTGGTCGAGCGCATCGGTGACAACGCCGCTGCCGCGCTGTTTCGCGAGCACGACCGGCTGGTGGTCAAACTGCAGCAGCAATGGCGTGGCCGGCTGATCGACCGCTCGGACGGATTGTTGCTGTTGTTCGATCGCCCCATCGACGGCCTGGGCTTTGCGCTGGATTACGCCCGTGGCCTCAAGGCGATGGGCGATGCCCGCGCGCTCACGCTGTGCGCGCGGCAGGGCCTTCACGTTGGCGAAGTGCTGACCTGGCGCAACAGCGACGAAGCGGTCAGCATCGGCGCCAAACCGCTGGAAGTCGAAGGCCTGGCCAAGCCCACCGCCGCACGCCTGATGTCGATGGCGCGACCCGGGCAGGTCCTGTTGTCGGCGGTGGCCGAGTCGTTGACCCACCGCGCTGCGCGCGAACTGGGCGAACGCGGCGAACGCATCCTGTGGAAATCCCACGGCCGCTGGCGCTTCAAGGGCGTGCCCACGCCGATGGAGATCTATGAGGTCGGCGAGATCGATGTCACGCCATTGCGCGCGCCGAAACATTCGCCGAAGGCATGGCGGGATATTCCGCTGTGGCGGCGGCCGGCGGCACTGTTGGCGGAAACTGCCTTGGTCGTCGCCGTGTGCGTGTCGGCGTGGTTTTTCACCCGTTCCGAGCCAGCCATTGCGTTCTCCGAACGTGGGTGGGTGGTGGTCGGAGATCTACGTAATCTCACCGGCAATACGTTGCTCGACAGTTCGCTCGACCAGGCGCTGCGCATCAGCCTGGAGCAGTCGCGCTACGTCAATGTCCTGAGTGAGATGAAAGTGCGCGACACCATGGCGCGGATGAAGCGCGATCCTGATCGCGTAATCGTCGATCGCGCGATCGCCTCGGAAGTGGCGCTGCGCGATGGTGCAAGCGCTGTGCTGCTGCCGACTGTCGCGGAGATTGGCGGCAAGCTTCGTTTCAGCGTTGAGTTGGTGGATCCGCGGACCCAGACCACGGTTTACTCGGAGTTTGTGCAAGGCGATGGCTTGCCATCGGCACTGTCCTCGGTGGATCAGGTGACCCGCAAGCTCAGGCAGGGGCTGGGTGAGGTGGTGGCCTCGATCGACAAGAATTCCGTGCCGTTACCCGCCGTGACCACGTCCAGCCTGGATGCGCTGCGGGCTTATGCCCTGGGGGTCGACGCAACGGCGAAAGGCCAATGGAAAGAAGGGCTGGAACTGTTCGAGCGCGCGGTGGCCATCGATCCGGAATTTGCGCTCGCGTATCTGGGGGCGGCACGCATCAAGGTGGCTATCTCCGATCGCCGTGGTGCGCTTCCGTACCTGGAGAAGGCAATTCGTTTCCGTCAGCGTTTGCCTGAGCGTGACCAGTTGTACATGGATGCATGGGCAGCCGAGTTGCTAGCACCCGACAAGGCATTGACGCTGTGGAGAACGCTGGCCTCGCTCTACCCGGACAATTTTGCCGGCACCGCGAACGCATCGTGGCACCTGTTCGTTGCCAATCGTTTTGCCGACGCGTTGCCGTACGCGCAGGCGGCCGATGTTCCGCAGGACCCGCTGCGCGCGATCGCGACCGATCGGGTTGGACGCATTTTGCTGGCACAGGGAAAGGCCGAAGCCGCACTGCAGCGCTTTGCCATTCCCGGCGATGCCGATCGCGCCGGCCCGCTGCGGCGCCAGGCGAACGCGCTTGCGGTGTTGAACCGCCATGTCGAAGCGAAGCAAACGCTCGACAGGATCATCGAGCAAGGCTATGCCAACGACGATGTGGTGCCATTGATCGATCGCACCAGCATCGCAATCGATCAGGCCGACTGGAGCGCTGCACGTGCAGCGATCGCACAAGGTCTGACGCGCAGCAAGCAAGGCGACGATTTCAACCGTCGCCAGTTCTCGGTCATTGCGGTGACAACCGATGCGTTGGTCGATCCGTCCCTGGCGACGGCGGCAGCGCTCAAGCCGACGTTCGATCGGCTGGTGTCGGCTGTCATTGACGACGGGTCGGCAACGGTAAACCTGCAGGACAATGCCGCGATGGTATTGATCCTCGCAAGCCAGGCGCAGCGGAGCGGCGATAACAGCCTCACCGCCCACGCGCTTGCGGCGATCAAGCCGGCGCTTGTGCATGAAACACCGGTGCTTGCCGACCTGCGCGCCATTGTCGAAGCCCAGCAGCTGGCACTGTCGGGCGACCGTGCAGCAGCCATCGCGCGCCTGCCGGTCAATGACGATGATCTTTTCCAGACACGCGTGACGCTGTACACGCTGTTGCACGACAGCGGTCGGCACGCTGAAGCGTTGCAACAGGCACGTTGGCTGCTTCTCCATCGCGGGCGTGCCTACATCGAAGCAAATGCGTCGCAAACGCTGCAGCCGCTCAATGTTGCCGATGCGCGTCTGGCCCAGCTCTGGATGGCCGAATCGCTGCACGCACTCGGCCGTAGCCAAGAGGCGCGCGAACAGGCCCAGGCATTTGCGCGCGCCTGGCCTTTACCGAGTCTGCCTGCTTACTTGCGTAACAGGGTCGAACGCATGCTGTCCGATTCGAAGGCGAAGATCACGGTGTGATTGGCCTTTTCGGTCAGGTAGCTCTGCAGCTCGGCGCGAGCCGCTGCAATGTCCTGCTTGGATGCGAGCTGATTGGTGTTCATGCAGTAATAAGCCTCTCCTACGCCGGGGACGGCGTTGTCCGCACTCACGCCAGGTGCGCCGATCTGGGCAAGCGCCTGCGCCGGATTGCATTGAAAGCAGTCGCGGAAGTCGTCATCGGTTGCCAGTAGCTCCAGCAGCTTGTCGGCTGTGGATGCATCAAACGGGAGATGGGTGTCATTGGCTGCGTCAGTCATGGTGTGGCTTGCCTGGAAGGTGAGGGAGTGTGCTGTCGTATGACGTGGGACCTGACACAATATCGACCGTACTCATGCGTCCTTGAGATGTTCCTATGCAAATTCGTCGCTGTACCACGTTGTTTTTTGAACTGCGCGACGATTCGGTGTTTGATCTTGCACGATTGCTTGCCGGGGGCGATGGCCTGCGTCGCCGCACACGATGGCTGGCGCTCGCGCCTCATCTTGAGGCGGAGGTGGAGGTTTCAGAGGAAGAGCGCGAATGGCTGGGCGAGTTGAGTTCCTCGCGCTGGCAGTCCATCGATCAGGTGCATCCGTTGCCAATCTGGGCGGAGCGTTTGATCGAGCAAGGTCTTGTGATCAGCGATCAACCACAACATGTTCAGCACCGCCGCAACGACGAGTGCGTGCAGCAGCAGCGCTGGTGGCCATTGGCTGCGTTGTGGCATCGATCCGCGCGCTGGAGTGGCGAAGACAGCGTGGCCACCATGGAAGCGCATGGCCTGACAACTGCAGAAGGCATGGTCGGCCGACTGGGCGCCCCCCCGGCAGAAATCGTAGACCGAGGCGAGGGTGGCGTCGAAGCGCGCATTGCCTTGCCGCGGTCAACCCCGGGCACGTTCGATGAGCTACTGTCGCGTCGCGTCACCTGTCGCAATTTCGATACGCAGCGTCCACTGTCATCCATCTTGCTCGGCCAGATGCTTGAGCGCAGCGTCATGGCAAGCGCGCGCATCGAAGTGGGGCACGACACCGCATTCTTGAAGAAGCCGGTACCGTCGGGGGGTAGTCTCCATCCCACCGAAACCTACTTGCTGGTCCAGCGTGTCGAGGGAATGACGAGCGGTCTCTATCACTATCGCCCTGTCGATCATGCTTTGCAGCCATTGCAGTCGCCATCGCAACCGCTGGTGGACTTCGCGCGTCGCGCCGTGTCCGGGCAGCACTGGTTTGCCGATGCGCCGGTGCTGGTGATCCTGGTACCGCGGTTTTTACGCAGCTTCTGGAAATATCGAAACCACGCCAAGGCCTACCGCGCGATGATTCTGGATGTCGGCCATATCGCGCAGACACTTTATCTGAGCGCAACCGACCTGGGGCTGGGAGCGTTTGTCACCTCGGCGATCAACGAGGTGGACATTGAACAGGCGCTTGGCCTGGACGGCCTGCAGGACGGCCCACTGGCCATCTGCGGATTCGGTTGGCGTGGCGAGGAAATGAACAGTACCGAGCTGGATCCCGGCGGGGCAGTGTGGCCGGCTGGTCGTGATCCAGAGGCGGCCAAGGACATCGGATCCCATTAGCGAGAGACCATCACACATCTTTCGATCTGGACCGCTTGGCGAGGGAAGTCAGGCATGCCGGCTAGTTGGAGAACCTGGCTACAACCGTCAGCACTCGTCGTTGCAGGCGAGCGCTGACGTCGATCCAAAGCAATCACTTCGCAATGGCGTTACCGCCGAATCGCCTGCGTATGCGCCTTCAACGCATCGCTCAGACCGTTCACCTTGTCGGCGCCTTCCGGCACGGTGATGCTGGAGCCTGTCAGGTCGTCGCCGATCGGTTGTACGCGGCCGCCCAGGCATTGGCCCAGGAACCCCTCGGTCACCGCGTTGAAGGCCTTGCTGTTTTCCGGGCGGCGGAAGCCGTGGCCTTCGTCGGGGAACAGCACGTAGGTGACCGGGATGTTCTTGGCCTTCATCGCGTTGACGATCTGGTCGCTCTCGGCCTGTTTGACGCGCGGGTCGTTGGCGCCCTGGCCGATCAGTAGCGGCTTGCTGATCTTGTCGACATGGCTGAGCGGGGAGCGCTCGGTCAGCCACTGCTTGCCGGCCTCGGTGGCCGGGTCGCCGATGCGTTTGGTCAGCTGCTTGTAGAAGCTGGCCCAGTACGGCGGCACGGTGCCGAGCAGGGTGTTGAGGTTGGCCGGGCCGACGATGTCCACCCCGCACTTGAACGCGTCCGGGGTAAAGGTCAGGCCGACCAGCGTGGCGTAGCCGCCGTAGCTGCCGCCCATGATCGCCACGTCCTCGGGCCTGGTCACGCCTTGCTTGACCGCCCATTGCACGGCGTCGAGCAGGTCGTCGTGCATCTTGCCGGCCCACTCGCCGTTGCCGGCATTGGTGAAGGCCTTGCCGAAGCCGGTGGAGCCACGGAAATTCACCGCCAGCACCGCATAGCCGCGATTGGCCAGCCACTGCTCATACGGCCCGTAGCCGTAGCTGTCGCGCCCCCATGGGCCACCATGCACGAACAGCACCAGCGGCACCGGCTTGTCGGCCTTGCCATCGTGATTGGCGTCGGCCTCGGCGGGCAGGGTGAGATAGCTGACCAGCTTGAGGCCGTCGCGCGCGGTCAGTTCCTGCGGCCACATCGGGACCAGCGGTTTGCCGTCGAGCGCGGGGCGGGCGGAGAACAATTTGGTCAGCTTGCCGCCGTCTGCACGGTCGTAACGGTAGTAGCTCAGCGGCGTCTCTGCCGCCGAATACCCCACGATCCAGATGCGATCGTCGAGCGTGCGTGCGGCAACGCTGGCATCGCCGCTGCCCAGCGACTTGAGCTTCTGCAGGTCGGCGGCAATGCTGGTGTCCAGCGCCTTCCACTCCTCGCGCAAGTAGTCGGTGGACACGGCCTGCACCACGCCGGTCCTGGGGTCGTCCAAGGTGGCGCCGACATCGGTGCGCGGGTTTTCGAACAGCAGCGTGCGCGCATTGCTGGCGGTGTCGATGGCATACAGCGCCGCGGTGTCGCGATTGCGCGAATCCTGCATGTACAGCGTCTTGCCGTCGTCGGTCAGTCCGTCGGGCGAGGTGTTGCTGACGTCCTCGAACGGGATGCGGTCCACGCTCTTCCAGCGCTTGCCGTCCGGCACCAGCAATTCTCTGCCGGCATCGTCGGTGGCGCGCGTGGCGTAGCGCAGCTGGTAGTTGCCGTCGAGCAGATAGGAAGCCAGGCTGTCGGTGTTCTGCTGCACCAGGCTGCGCTTGCCCGAGGCCAGGTCCACCCGATACAGGTCATGCCATTTGGGATCGCGGTCGTTCATGCCGACCATGATCGACTCGGGGTGCTGCGCGCTGACGCGATACACCTCGGCGTTGGTCTCCTTGAACGGGGTGAGGTCCTTGCTGCTGCCATCGCTCAGATTCACCGAGAACAGATGGAAGTCCTCGTCGCCGCCGTTGTCGCGCAGGTACAGCAGCGTGTTGGGTTGATAGGTCCAGAAATAATTGCGGATGCCGCGTGCGCTGTCCTTGGTGATCGCGCGCGCCTGATCCGGTGCATCCACCGGGGCGACCCAGACATTGAGCACGCCCTCCAGCGGCGCGACCCAGCTGAGGTATTTACCGTCCGGGCTGATGCTCACGTTCGCCCGTTCCGGGTTGCCGAACAGCGCCTCGCGGGTGATCAGTTCGGGTGGCGCCGCGGGTGCTTGCGCAGCGGCCGGGGCCGGCGTGGCAGCCTTGTCGGTGGTGGGCGCGGCGTTGTCGCTGCAGGCAGACAGCGCGAGCAGCATGCTGGAAACAAGAAGCAGGCGTTGCATGGACGTCTCCGGTCTGGGGCGCGGCCACTCCAGCCGCTGTCCCTACGCTAGGGCCAAGGCCGGCCGTTGCGGACGTGCCGTTGGTCACGCCGGCAGGTGCCGCTACGCAGACGCGGACATAAATTCCACCAACGCGACACCCTCGGCGACCAGCTCGCCCTCGGCCACCAGGTACGCCGCCACCGTGCCGTCGCCGGGCGCGTGCAAGGTGTGCTCCATCTTCATCGCTTCCAGCACCACCAGGGCCTGCCCGCGAGTGACCGACTGCCCCACCGGGGCGACCAGCGACACGATGCGGCCCGGCATTGGTGCGGTCAGGCCACCAGTGTCGTGCGCGGGCTGATCGGCTTCGGCCAGCGCGTCATGGTGGCGGAAGGTCGCCCGCTGCGTGGCATCGCGCAATGTCAGGGTGTGGCCGTCGCGCAGGACCTGCATGCGCCATTGCCGGCCATCCATTTCCACGCGCAGTGCGTCGCCCTGCTGGTGGTAGCGCAGCGTGTGGGTGTCGCCGGCAGTCGTGACCTGCCAGCCATCGCCAAGCGGGCGCACGCCGAACTGACGGCGCTCGCCTGCGGCCTCCAGCGTCATGCGGTGCGCCGCATGCGCGCCGATGCGCCAGCCATCGGTGTGCCGCCATGGCGAAAACGGGTCGGCCGGATCGGCGGCAGCCTTCGGCAACGCATCGGCAATCAACGCCGCCGCCAGGCACCACCAGGCATCGGCCGGACTGACCGCCTCGGGAAACAACGCGGCCTGCTCGCGTTCGATCAGCGCGGTATCCAGATCGGCAGACGCAAACGACGCCGTGCCGATCAGGCGCGCGAGGAACGCGCTGTTGGTGGTGACGCCCACCGCATGGAATTGCGCCAGCGCCTCGCGCATGCGTGCCAGTGCCGCGGGGCGATCCACCTCCCATACGATCAGCTTGGCGATCATCGGGTCGTAGTAGGGGCTGATGCTGTCGCCTTGCTCCACCCCGGCATCGATGCGTACATGCGCGCCGGCTGCGGGAAACTGCAGCTGCCGCAACGTGCCGGTCGACGGCAGAAAGCCGCGGTCGGCATCTTCGGCATACAGGCGCGCTTCCAGCGCGTGGCCGTGGATGCGCAGGTCCTGCTGACGCAGCGGCAACGGCTCGCCCGCGGCGACACGCAATTGCCACTCGACCAGATCGGTGCCGGTGATCAACTCGGTCACCGGGTGTTCGACCTGCAGCCGGGTGTTCATTTCCATGAAATAGAAATCGCCATCCGGGCCGGCGATGAACTCCACCGTGCCGGCACCGACATAACCCACGGCGCGCGCGGCATCCACGGCGGCCTTGCCCATCGCGGCGCGGCGTTGTTCGCTCATGCCGGGAGCAGGCGCCTCTTCCAGCACTTTCTGATGCCGGCGTTGCACCGAACAATCGCGTTCGAACAGGTAGACGACCTCGCCCCGGGTATCGCCAAATACCTGGATCTCGATATGACGCGGCCGCTCGACGTATTTTTCCACCAGCACCTGCGCATTGCCGAAAGCCGATTGCGCTTCGCGCTGGCAGCTGGCCAAGGCCTCTTCGAAGGCCGTGCTGGTATCCACCCGGCGCATGCCCTTGCCGCCGCCGCCGGCGCTGGCCTTGATCAGCACCGGATAGCCGATCGCATCGGCCTGCGCGCGCAGGAAGGCCGGTGCCTGTTCGTCGCCGTGGTAGCCCGGCGTCAGCGGCACGCCGGCGCGTTGCATCAGCGCCTTGGCCGCACTCTTGTCGCCCATGGCGCGGATGGCTGCCGCCGGCGGGCCGATGAACACGATGCCGGCCTGCGCGCAGGCATCGGCAAACGCCGCGTTTTCCGACAGGAAGCCATAGCCGGGATGGATCGCCTGCGCACCGCTTGCGCGTGCCGCCTCCAGGATCGCATCGCCACGCAGATAACTCTGCTGCGCCGGTGCGGCGCCGAGATGGATCGCCTCATCGGCCAGCCGCACATGCCGCGCATCGCGGTCGGCATCCGAATATACCGCCACGGTCGCGATGCCGAGCTTGCGACAGGTGGCGATGACCCGGCACGCGATCTCGCCGCGATTGGCGATCAGGATCTTGTCGAAATAGGGCGGTCTTGCTGCGGTAGTGAGTTCGCGCTGGGTCATGACGAAGTTCTCTGCACGCCGCCATGCTGGCGGGCACTGCGATGGAAAGACGGTTGCATGGATTGCGCGGCACGCCGTGCGGTGGCAGCTGACGCCGCTGCGCCCCAGCGCGATGCGCTACTCGACGCAGGCAACGCGCCCGGCCTCATGCAATGCTCCAGACGACACGCAACACCTTGCTTGCAGATGCGTGTGCACCGCAAGACAGCCAAGAGCAACACCTGCAAGCGGACATCACCACCTCACATCCGGAACACGCCGAAGCGTGTTGTCTCGATCGGTGCATTCACTGCGGCCGACAGTCCCAGCCCCAGCACGCGACGGGTATCGGCCGGGTCGATGATGCCGTCGTCCCACAAGCGTGCACTGGCGTAATACGGATGCCCCTGCTGCTCGAACTGCGCACGGATCGGCGCCTTGAATGCAGCTTCCTCTTCGCCCGACCAGGCGCCCCCCTTGGCTTCGATCCCGTCGCGGCGCACGCTGGCCAATACGCTGGCGGCCTGCTCGCCGCCCATCACGCCGATGCGCGCATTCGGCCACATCCACAGGAAGTTCGGCGAGTATGCGCGGCCGCACATGCCGTAATTGCCGGCACCGAACGAGCCGCCGATCACCACGGTGAACTTGGGCACCTTGGCGCATGCCACCGCCATCACCAGCTTGGCGCCGTCCTTGGCGATGCCGCCATGTTCGTACTTGCGCCCGACCATGAAGCCGGTGATGTTCTGCAGGAACACCAGCGGAATGCCGCGTTGCGTGCACAGCTCGATGAAGTGCGCACCCTTGAGCGCGGATTCGGAAAACAGGATGCCGTTGTTGGCGATGATGCCCACCGGGTAGCCGTGCAGATGCGCAAAGCCGGTGACCAGGGTGCTGCCGTAGCGCGGCTTGAATTCGTCCAGCTGCGAGTCGTCGACGATGCGGGCGATCACCTCGCGCACATCGAAGGGCTTGCGCGTATCGGCGGGAATCACGCCATACAGTTCGTCGGCGATGTAGCGCGGCGGCAGCGGTGCCTGCAGTGCCAGCGATGCAGGCGGCTTGCGCCAGTTGAGCTGCGCGATGATGGCGCGCACGCGCGCCAGGGCCTGCAGATCGTTGTCGGCAACGTGGTCGGCCACGCCGGAGATGCGCGTATGCACATCCGCACCGCCGAGTTCTTCGGCACTGACCTCTTCGCCGGTGGCCGCCTTGACCAGTGGTGGGCCGCCGAGAAAGATCGTGCCCTGCTCGCGCACGATCACCGTCTCATCGCTCATCGCCGGCACGTAGGCGCCGCCGGCGGTGCACGAGCCCATCACGCAGGCGATCTGCGGGATGCCGTTGGCCGAGAGATTGGCCTGGTTGTAGAAGATGCGCCCGAAGTGATCGCGGTCGGGAAAGACCTCATCCTGCAGCGGCAGGAACGCGCCGCCGGAATCGACCAGGTAGATGCACGGCAAGCGGTTCTGCTGCGCGATTTCCTGCGCGCGCAGATGCTTCTTCACCGTCATCGGGTAATAGGTGCCGCCCTTGACGGTGGCATCGTTGGCCACGATCACGCATTCCACCCCGGACACGCGCCCGATACCGGCCACCACGCCGGCGCACGGCACCTGATCGTCGTACATGCCGTGCGCGGCCAACGGCGCGATTTCCAGCAAGGCGCTGCCCGGATCCAGCAAGGCATCGATGCGCTCGCGTACCAGCAGCTTGCCGCGTGCGCTGTGCTTGGCGCGCGCGGCGGCGCTGCCGCCCAGCGCGGTCTGCGCCAGCGTGCGGCGCAGATCCTCGACCAGGGTGCGCATCGCGGCAGCGTTTTGTTGGAAGCTCTCGCCGCTGACCTGCAGCTGGCTGGTGATCGCGCTCATGGTGGCTCCGTCAGGCGGTGCGTTCGAACAGCTCGCGGCCGATCAACATGCGTCGGATCTCCGAGGTGCCCGCGCCGATTTCGTACAGCTTGGCATCGCGCCACAGGCGCCCGGTGGGGTAGTCGTTGATGTAGCCGTTGCCGCCCAGCACCTGGATCGCCTGGCCGGTGAGCCAGGTGGCCTTTTCGGCGGCGTAGAGAATCGCGCCGGCCGCATCCTGGCGCGTGGTCAGCCCGGCATCGCAGGCGCGCGCCACCGCATACACATACGCGCGGCAGGCGTTGAGCCCGACGTACATGTCGGCCAGCTTGGCCTGCATCAACTGGAAGCTGCCGATCGGCGCGCCGAACTGCTTGCGCTCGTGCACGTACGGCAGCACCACGTCCATCGCCGCGGCCATCAAGCCCAGCGGGCCACCGGCCAGCACCACACGTTCGAAATCCAGCCCGGACATCAGCACGCGCACGCCGCCGTTGAGCGTGCCCAGCACGTTTTCGGCCGGTACTTCGCAGTCGGTGAAGACCAGCTCGCAGGTGTTGGAGCCGCGCATGCCCAGCTTGTCGAGTTTCTGCGCGGTGGAGAATCCCGGCATGCCCTTCTCGACGATGAAGGCGGTGATGCCGCGTGCGCCGGCCTCCGGGTCGGTCTTGGCGTACACCACCAGCACATCGGCGTCCGGGCCGTTGGTGATCCACATCTTGCTGCCGTTGAGCACATAGCGGTCGCCGCGCGCATCGGCGCGCAGCTTCATCGACACCACATCCGAGCCGGAGCCGGCCTCGCTCATCGCCAGCGCGCCGACATGCTCGCCGCTGCACAACCTGGGCAGGTAACGCTGCTTCTGTTCCGGCGTGGCGTTCTTGCGCAGCTGATTGAGGCACAGGTTGGAATGCGCGCCGTAGGACAGGCCGATGGCCCCGCCGGCCCGCGAGATCTCTTCCATCGCCACCACATGGGCCAGGTAGCCCATGCCGCTGCCGCCGTACTCTTCTTCCACGGTCAAGCCGAGCAGGCCTTGCTCGCCGAACAGGCGCCACAGCTGGGCAGGGAAGACATTGTCCTGGTCGGCCGCGGCGGCGAGCGGGGCAATATGGTGGCTGGCGAAGGCCGCCACGCTTTCGCGCAGCAGATCGATGTCTTCGCCAAGCGCAAAATTCAGGGACGGCACGTGCATGGAGCGACTCCGCAGGGATCGGGATGTGCCGGGTGGGAGCGGGCAGGCCGCACGGCGTTTGTGCGCAGCCTAGCGGTCCGCAATGAAAAAGTGAACTAAAATTCAAATATTGAACCCAGAGTCACACCATGGCTTATCGACGCTCCGCCCTGATGGAAGAACGCCTGGCCGGCAATCGCGAACGCATCCTGCACGCGGCCCGCGCGCTGATCGCCGAAGGCGGCTACCGCAACGCCCCGGTGACCGCCGTCGCCGCCGCCGCCGGTGTGTCCACCGGGCAGATCTACCGGCACTTCCCGTCCAAGGCCGAGCTTTTCGTGGAAGTTCTCAATGCTGCAGTGCAGCGCGAGATGACCATCCTGCGCGCCATCGCCACCACCCAGGCCAGCGCCGCCGAGCGCCTGCGCAATGCGATCGCCACCTTTGTGCGGCGCGCACTGGCCGGCCCGGCGTTGGCGTACGCCTTCATCGCCGAGCCGGTGGAAGGCGAGGTGGATGCCGAGCGCATCCGTGGCCGCCGCCTGTTCGGCGAAGTGTTCCGTCAGCTGCTCGCCGAAGGTGTGGCGGCCGGCGAGTTCCCGCCGCAGTCGCTGGACGCTGCGGCGGCCTGCATCGTCGGTGCCTTCACCGAGGCGCTGGTGGGACCGATCGCACCCAGTCGCGGCGACCCGCAACAGGGCGAGCAACTGGTCGAGGCGATCTGCGGGTTCTGCCTGCGCGCGGTGGGTGCGCCCCAGGCGGCGGTCTGACAGTGCACTGACCGAGTGTCCAACTGGGCTGTATGGATGCCGCTGACTGTGCATATACTGTGCACTCATCCTGCTGGAGCCGTGCGATGGTCGCCGTTCTCAATCCCCTGGCCCTGACCGAACGCCTGCGCGTACCGGATCGCACCATCCTGTCGCCTGCGGCCATGGCTGGCCTGCTGGATCTGTCGCAGCAGGAGCTGGCCGAGCTGGCCGGTGTGCATCGCAACAGCCTGCGCGTGCATCCGGAAAGCCCGCGCGTGCAGGACCTGCTGCGCAACCTGTCGCGCCTGCTGGTGGCGATGACGCAGCTCCAGCCGGACGAACGCCAGGTGGTGTTCCACCTCAAGAACACCCCGATCGCCGCGTTCGAATTCGCCACCTTGCTGGAAGTGGTCAAACAGGGCCGCACCGACGATGCGTTGACCTATCTGCGCACCGTCGTCTCGGGGGCCGCCGGTTGAAGCTGAGCGCCCCGGCGCACTGCACGCTGTATCGCGCCTTCACCCCGCGCTGGGCCGCCGAACCGCTGAGCGGCGCCGGTGCGGCACGCTCGGGCGGACGCTTCAATCGTTTCGGGCAGCCGGCGCTGTATCTATCGCTGCAGCTGGAAACCGCTGCCGCCGAATATGCGCAGGCCGCGCTGTTCCTGCCGCCATTGACCCTGGTCAGTTACGCCGCCGACCTGCCGGCGCTGGCCGATCTGCGCCTGGGCCGCAGTTGGGGCGATCCGCCGATCGAGGCGTAGCGAGGTCCGTCAACCCAGCAACAGCTGCAGCGCACCCGCCAGCACCGGCGCGGCCACAGCCGTGGGCAGAATCAATCCACGCCGATACGGCAGCAGCCACAGCGACAGCAGCGCGGCTGCGCCGGTCAATGTGCCCAGCCACAACAGCGGACCGATGCCCCAGCCTTGCGCGTGTACCGCCAGGCCGAAGCTGAGCAGCAACAGCAACCAACCCAGCACGCGCAGTTGCCGCGAACGTGCGGCGCCCAGCGTGCGGCCACGCACTTCCTGCTGATGCTTGTCCATCGCCAGGCACAGCGCGGCGAAGCCGGAAAAATTCAGCGCCAACAACAGCCACACGCTCATGCGCTCTCCTGCAGCGGCACGCTGCCTTGCGCAGGCGCGGCGGCAGTGGCGCGCGCACGTCGCGCCGATGCCGGCTGCGGTGCCTTCCAGTGTTGCAGGCGCCATCCTGCGATCCCCAGGGACACACCAAGGAACAGGCAGACCAGATCGACCCCGGCCAGCGTCCATTGCCCGGCCGGCAACGTCACGCCCAGATGCACATCGGTGGTGATCGCATTGACCACCGGCACCAGCGCGAACAAGGCCGCACCCAGATACAGCTGCCAGCTCCACATCGCACGCCGCGGCCACACGAACGCGGCCAGCAGTGCCGTGGCCCACGCGGCGAAAAACACATTGGCCTCCATCGCCGCGCGCGCGTCCAGGCTCACCGGCAACAGGCGGTTGGCCCAGAAGAAACTGGCAAAGGCGATCGGCAGGCCGGCGACCGTGCCGATGTTGAGCGCATCCACCAACCGCAGCCCGACGCCGATGCGCCCGGCCTTCAGGTGTTTGGGACGTTCCTTCACTGCCCACATCACCACGCCGCTGGCCACCATCAGGCAACCGAGCAAGCCGGAGCCGAAGAACAGCGCGCGCATCCACGGCCCGGCGAAGTGGGCGATATGCAGGCCCACCATCACCCCACGCGTCTGGCTGGCACCGCCCGGCGGCCCGCTGCGCTGCAGGCGCTGTCCAGTGATTGCATCGAACAGGATGGACGGCGCATCGGTGGAGAGATTGCCAGCGCGCTGGGTGACGCCGACCGCCGCATGCGCGTCGTTGGGAAGCGAGACCGCCACGTTGCCCACCTCGCCGCCACGCCAGTCGCTGCGCGCACGCGCCACGAATTGTTCCAGCGGCAGCATGCGCGCCGGCGTGCCGGAGGCGCTTCGCGTATCGGCCACCCGGTTGGCGGACTCTTCGTAGAAACGCATTTCGTTGTCGGGGTACTGCGCCTTGATGCCCCACGGCAGGTACATGAACATCAAGGTCACGATGCCGGTGTAGGTGATCATCGCGTGGTACGGCAACGCGGTCACCGCGCTGACATTGTGGAAATCCAGCCACGAGCGCAGGCCCTTGCCCGGGCGAAAGGTGAAGAAATCCTTGAAGATTTTCTTGTGCGTGATCACGCCGCTGATGATTGCCACCAGCATGAACATCGCGCAGAAACCGACGATATAGCGCGACCACATCACCGGCAGATAATGCAGGTCGAAATGCAGCCGGTAGAAGAATTCGCCACCCAGGGTGTCGCGTGCGGCAATCTCCCTGCCGGTGGCCGGGTCGATGATGGCGGTGCCGTACATCTGCCGGCGGCTGGCCGGTTTGCCATCGGCTGGCCCAGGGTTTTGCCAGTACATGCTGACGACCGGATTGCGCGTGTCCGGCAAGGTGATGTTCCAGCTCTGCGCATCGGCTGCATGCGTCTGCAGATACTGCTCGGCACTGCGCAGCGCAGTGGCGGTACTCACCGTGGTGGTGGGCAATTCCGGGCGCATCCAGCGGCTGATTTCGTCGCGATAATAACTCGCCGTGCCGCCCATGAAGATCAACAGCAGCACCCAGCCGACCAGCAGGCCGGTCCAGGTGTGCAGCCACGCCATCGACTGGCGGAATCCCTGCTTCATGCCACGCCCCGTTGCAGCCATGCGGCCAGTGCGAACATCAGCGCCGCAGGCACCGCGATGCCGGCCCAGGCGCGCCACACGCTGGCGGTGGCGAAGGCCCAGAGTGGCGCGCAGGCGCACACCACGATGCCGACCAGCATGCTGGTCAACACCGCCTCGCTGCGTGGCATCGGCAGCACCAGCGCCAGCAGCAGATTGGTGACGCTGGCGAGTGCATAGCCGCCAAACATCGCCGCCAGCGTGCGCCCAAGCACGCCCAGCCAGGGACGCCTGAACCAGGGCAGCGGCAGCGGCGGTGCGGTGGACATCGGATCAGCCAGGCGTGCGGCCGACTTACTCGGCCAGGAAGGTCAACGTGCTGATGTGATGGATCATCGACACCTGCTTGCCGGCGATCTCACGCTTCACCGGCTCCTTGTTGGTGGCGACCAGGATGTGCCGGCCAGCGCGCAGCTTGGGCAGGGTCACCTGGCCCTTGGCGTCGGAGGTCAGCGTCTTCTGCCATTTCTGCGGGTCGATCACCGTCACCTCGACCTTGGGCAGCGGCTTGTTGCGATAGAGCACGGTCAGCGTATTGCTGTGGGCGGCGGTGGGCACCAGCTCGAAATCGAGCTTGGCTGCGGGCGTGGCGCGTCCGGCGCGTGCGTAGTAGCTCACCGTCTCGAAGCCGCCGGCCTCGCCCTTCCACGGCTCGAACACGCTGTCGTCGCTCAGCCAGGCATCGCCGGTGCCGGACAACGGCGCGGTGAGGAACTCGCTGCCGCGCTGCAGGGTGCCAGCCTTGCCGGCGCTGCCGAACACGCTCGGCTTGACCACGCGCTTGATCTCGTCTTCGCCGTGATCCAGGGCCTCCTGCGCAGGCTCGCCGAAGTAGATGCGTACCGGGCCGCTGCCGTCGCGTTCGATCCAGATCTCGTGGGCCTGGGCAGACAGACTGATGCTGGCCAAGGCCAGGCAGGACAGCAGGAAGGACTTCATCGCGGCGACTCCTCAAGACGGGACCGGGCGAGGCGAGGGCCGCATCACCGTGGATTGATGGGAATGATACGCAATTCCTTTCGGCGAGACCAATGCGCATGCGGCGTTGCGGCAATTCAGCAGCGGGCGCGAGCGTGTGTCCGCAGCGAGGCGACAGCGCGTCAAGGCGCAGCGTACATCGCTGCGAAAACTGTCATGCGGGCTGGTGAGACTGGCCTGAACTGTGCTCTATACTCCGGCGCTAGCAGAGGTCTTCGACCAACAGCCAGGGGTGAGCGCGTGCGGAATTACGACCTCGAGTTCCTGAAAAAATTCTCGATGGTGATCGGTTTACTGGTGGTGATCACCCTGGGCCTGATCGCCCTGGCAGCCTATTTGCAACGCGCTATTCCCGACGAAGTCTCGCCCACTGCCGCCAAACGCGTGCAGCAACGCATCGCGCCTGCCGGTGCGGTCTATGCCGGCGCCACCGGTGCGTCCGCCCAGGCCGCCGCCCAGGCTGCAGCACTGGCCAAGGCCGCCTCGCAGTCCGCCTACGGCGGTACCACCGACGGCAAGACCATCTTCGACAACCTCTGCACCGCCTGCCACACCACCGGTGTCGGCAAGGCGCCGACGCTGGACCATTCGCATTGGGACGCGCGCATCGCCCAGGGCAAGGACACCTTGTACAAGCATGCGATCGAGGGCTACACCGGCCCGGATGGCGGCATCATGCCGCCCAAGGGCGGCAACCCGGGGTTGACCGAAGAGCAGGTGCGCGCCACCGTCGACTGGATGCTGGGCAATCTAAAGTAAGACCCTGGCGAGCTGTTTGGGGACTCTGGGTGCATTCGCCCCCTGCACGGGTGAGCGTCTGCGTTTTCCGTTGTCTGATCGGATGTCTTGCTTGCAGACCACTGGCGCAGAGATGGAGAGCCGAGCGCCGATGCACGGCACTGTGTGCTCCGTGCTTCCATAAGCGAAGCGCCTGGCGGCACGTCACTGCGGTTTGTTAGCCTGTTTCCGCGCTTTAGTTATCACGCGCCGCCTTCCGGGCGGCGTTTGCGTTTGATCCACTTCACTGGAGTCGTTCGATGTCGCGTCGCCCGCTGGTTGTGCTCGGTCTGGTTGGTCTATTGGCTCCACTGCTCTGCAGCGCTGCCGAGGGCGCGCCGCAGCGGCTCTCGATCGCCGACGTGCAAGGCGAAGACACGCGCAGCCCGTACGACGGGCGCGTGGTCGAGGTGGAAGGCATCGTCACCGCCGATACGCGCTTCGGGCTGGCCGGCCTGTTCGTACAGCAGCCCGGCTTCGAGCCGCGGCGCTCGCACGGCCTGTTCGTCACCGGTGCCGGCAATGCCGAAGTGGCGGTGGGCGATCGCGTGCGCATCGTCGGTACCGTGCGTGAGGTTTCGGCAGGGGGCGAGGCGAGCCTGACCACGGTAGATGCCAGCAGCATCGAGCGGCTCGCCAGCGGCCAGCCGGTGCCGGTACGCATGCTCAGCGGCCCGCCGGCCAATTGGGAAGCACTCGAAGGCGAGCACGTGCGCATCGCGGCGCTCACGCTCAATGGCAGCGACCGCCTGGATACGTACGGCGAATTGGTCGCCGCGTTCGGCGGACGTCTGTGGCAGCCGAGCGAGCTGGCCGCTGCCGGCACGCCGGGGTTCGCGCAAGTCGAGGCCGATAACGCACGCCGCCGCGTGCTGCTGGACGACGCGCGCAATGGCCGCAGCCCCAAGACGGTGGCCTATCTGCCGGCCGATCCGGTACTGCGCAGCGGCAGCCTGCTCAAGTCGGTCGACGGCATCGTCGACCAGCGCTACGACGGCAACTACCGCATCCAGGTGCTGAGTCCGTTGACGCTGCCGGCCATGCCGACCGCGGTGGCGCCACAGGTGGGCGGCGACCTGCGTATCGCCTCGTTCAATCTGGAGAATTTCTTCAACGGCAATGGCCGCGGCGGCGGCTTTCCGACCAAGCGCGGTGCGCGCACGCACGAGCAGTTCCAGGCGCAGCTGACCAAGCTGGTGTCCACCATCGTGCCGCTGCGCGCCGATGTGGCCGCGTTGATGGAACTGGAAAACGACGGCAATGGCGCCGATGCGGCGGTGGCGCAACTGGTCGCCGCGCTCAACGCGGCCGACAAGGACAAGGACTGGCAGTTCGTCGACACCGGCAGCGGCCCGGGCGATGACGCGATCCGGGTCGGCATCGTGTACCGCAGTTCGCAGGTCACGCCGGTCGGCAAGCCGGCCACGCTGACCGGCGGGCCGTTCGACAGCCACAGCCGGGTGCCGCTGGCGCAGGCGTTTCGCAGCACCCGCGGGGCAACCTTCGTGGTGGTCGCCAATCACTTCAAGTCCAAGGGCTGCGGCAGCGCCAACGGCGCCGATGCCGACCAGCGCGATGGCCAGGCCTGCTGGAACGCCACCCGCACCGAATCGGCCAAGCGCCTGCACCAGTGGCTGCAGACCGATCCCACCGGCGCGCAGACCAAGCTGGCCGTATTGCTGGGCGATTTCAACGCCTACGCGATGGAAACGCCGATGCGCAGCCTGCGCGCCAGCGGCTGGCAGGACGCCTTTGCGGTGGCCGGCGTGAAGCAGCCCTACAGCTACGTCTACGATGGCGTGAGCGGGCGGCTGGACCACGCCCTGCTCAGCCCGGCGATGGCCAGGCAACTGCGCGGCGCGGTGGAATGGCATATCAATGCCGATGTCATGGACGATGCCGGCTATGCCAGGCGCAATCTACCCGGCCCGTGGCGCAGTTCCGACCACGACCCGGTGCTGCTGGGTTTTTCGCTGTAACGCGCTAGCTGGCGTACGTCCCGGCACGGCGGCGCAGCCGCAGGTTGAGCAGGTGCGTGCTGGCCAGCAGCAGGCTGCCGGTCACCGTGATCGGGGTTTCCCAACTGCCGCCGGCAACCCCGCTGGCGCCCAGCACCAGGCCGGCCAGGCCGAAGACCGCCAGCGCCCACACCGGCGCGGGCAGCGCATGCCGGCGATGGCTGCTCCACAGCGCGTAGCCGCTCAGCGGCACGGCAGCCGTGGCGAACACCACATGCACCCATTCGGCCCGGCTCCAGGCACCCAGCAGCGGCAGTGCAGCGGCCAGCAATGGCAGCGCCAGGCAGTGCAGCAGGCATAGGCTGGATAGAGCGATGGCCGAGTTGTCCAGCACGGAAGCGGTAACGCGCATCGGGGGTGTCCCATCGAATTGATGTTATATAGTAACACTTCACTCCAGCCAGGCCCTCAGGATGTCCCTGTCCCCCACGCGCGATTCACGCCTGCCCGTCACCGTGTTGTCGGGCTTTCTCGGCGCCGGCAAGACCACCTTGCTCAACCGCATCCTGCATAACCGCGACGGCCTGCGCGTGGCGGTGATCGTCAACGACATGAGCGAGGTCAACATCGATGCGCAGCTGCTGCGCGAGGGCGGTGCAGCATTGCGACGCACCGAAGAGACGCTGGTGGAATTCAGCAACGGCTGCATCTGCTGCACGCTGCGCGACGATCTGCTGCAGGAGGTGCGCAAGCTGGCCGAACGCAAGCGCTACGACTATCTGCTGATCGAATCGACCGGCATCGCCGAGCCGATGCCGGTGGCGGCCACCTTTGCGGTGCGCGATGCCGACGGCTTCAGCCTGGCCGACATCGCCCGGCTCGACACCATGGTGACGGTGGTGGACGGCAGCCGCTTCCTGCAGGACTTCGGCTCGGCCGCCACGCTGGCCGAACTCGGCCAGCAAGCCGGCCCGGACGATAGCCGCGGGCTGGTGCAGTTGCTGGGCGAACAGGTGGAATTCGCCGACGTGCTGGTGATCAGCAAGTGCGATCAGATCGATGCACAGCAGCTGCAACGCCTGCGCGCGGTGTTGCGTGCGCTCAATCGCGAGGCGGCGATCGTGGATGCGGCACATGGCGAGGTGCCGCCGCGCCAGTTGCTCGACACCGGCCGCTTCGATTTCACCCGTGCGCAGCTGGCGCCGGGCTGGATGCAGGAACTGCGTGGCCAGCACACGCCGGAAACCGAGCAATACGGCATCAGCAGCTTCGTCTATCGCGCACGCCGGCCGTTTCACCCGCAGCGCTTTGCGCGCATGGTGCAAGGCGGGCTGCCGCAGGTGATTCGCAGCAAGGGGTTTTTCTGGTTGGCCAGCCGCATGGACTGGGTCGGCGAATTGTCCAGCGTGGGTGGCGCGACCCAGACCAATGCAGCCGGCTTCTGGTTTGCCGCACGCCACCGCGTGGATGCGCACGCCATCGGCGAGCCGCTGCAGACCAGCATCACGCCATTGCCGTATACCGATATCGGCTGGCAGCGTCAGCAGACGCAATGCTGGACCGCGCCGCTGCCGCAACTGCACGAGGTCGGCGACGCCAGCGAGTACGCCGCGCTGCAGCGGCTGTGGCACCCACTGTGGGGCGACCGTCGCCAGGAGCTGGCGGTGATCGGCGTGGACATGGATGCGCCGCGTACGCGCGCCGCGCTGGATGCCTGCCTGCTCAGCGATCACGAGCTGCGCCAGGGCCCTGCGCAATGGCAACTGCTGGACGACCCGTTTCCGCACTGGCAGCGTTGATGGCGGACTGGATCACGCTGTCGACATCGGTTCGCCTGGTACCGGGTGCAATCGGCAGCGGGCTTGCATCCCCAGTACGGCGTGCGGATGCGCCGCACTGGGTGGCGTCGCATGTCTCACCTGCGGCTGCCGCGCGGCGTGCACGTGCACGTGCACGTGCACGTGCAAGCTGCGCTGCCAGGATCTTCAGTAATAGCCGTTGTCGATTGCCTCTTGATGGGTATCTCTTTCTTTTTCGAGCGACTGTCGACGCTGTTCGGCGGTGGTGGGGATGCCGGACATCAGGCGCGGCGCTCCCAACCTTTCCAGCTGGTCGTCGGTGCTTCTGACGATCTGTTCCAACGCAAGCATGTTCTCGTAGCCCTGCATCATGCGTTGCAGGCGCCGTATCTGGTCCTTGGGTGCGTCGCCTTGCTTCAATGACTCCAGGCGCCGCTGCGCGCGTGCGTAGTTTCTGGCCAGGGCGTCTCTGTCGACGGATTTACGCCGTGCCTTGAGCACTTCGCGCCGGTTGTGCTGCATGGCGTCCATCTGCACCATTGCCAGGCCGCTGCTCGTGGTGCGCGGTGCGCAGATGTCTTCCATCGGTGCCAGTGCGACCAGCAGTGCCTCGAGCTGACTATCGCGGACCTCGTTGCGCCGCGCGATCAGGGCCGCACGTGTCTTGAGCAGGTGTTGCTCCTGCGGAGTTGCCTCGCGGTCCTCCATGAACAGCTGCTTTTGAATATCGCTGCACTGCCTGGTGATCTCTTCCAGTTGCAGATCCAGGCGGCGCAACGAGGGCTGCCGTCCGGGCTGGGGACGTGGGAAGGGCAGCGACGATTGCGCGGGCGTGATCTGCACCGGGGGCGATGCCGGCTTGCCGTGCTGCGGCGGCTGGCCCTCGTCACCGCGCATTCTTTCGGGAACGGGCGGTTGCATTCTCCGGTCAACGGGGCGTTGCGGCCCGTGCAGCTGCTGCGCACGCGCTGGCTTGGGTGGAACCGACACCGACTGTCTTGTGGGCGGGGTCTGTTGCGGTTGCGGTTGCGGTCGCTGCGCCCGCTCATGATCCGCTGCGTTGGATATGGGGGGCTGCCGATGCTGATCGACACGGGCCTGCGTCCCGTGCTGTTGTTGCGTGCGACCGGGCGTCACGGCTGCCGTGCGCGCAGGTGGGCTTTCCACTGTTTCAAGCGTTGGAGAGCCCATGCACGTCAACGGCAACTGCTTGCGTAACGATGCCAGCGATTTACGCGCCGAGGCGAGCATGCCGCGATGGGATTTCGACGCGGCCTGTGCTGCTGCGGACTTGGGAGCCTGAGACAGCGGGTGCTGCGACGATGCGCCTGGAGTCAACGGCGTCGTCTCGGTCGGATTGGCGCCGTGCGGTTCCGGGGCCACGCGATTACGGCTGTTAAACAACTGACTCAGGCGCATCACACACTCCCGTGGGTTGTCTGCACGCATGATAGCCAGCGCTGCGTCCGCCTCAAGGCGAGTTGCGAACCGGCGTCGCGCCGGCCGAATGCCTCCATCAGCCCGACTGCATGCCCCAGGCGATCGCTGCGATTGCCGGCGCCGCCAGCAACAGTCCCACCCAGCCGCGGCGGCCGATACGCTCGCCGAATGCCAGCTTGCCGACGAGTGCTCCCAGGATGACCACGCCCAGGTTCATGCTGGCGAAGACGGTGGCCGGGCTGTGCGGCAGCAGCTGATGGGCGCGCACGTAACACAGGATGTTGCCGAAATTGAGTGCGCCCAAGAGCACACCGGCGAGCAGGTTGCGAAAGCTCAGGCGCGCGACACCGCCCCGGCGAACGACTTGCAGGCCAAGCATCAGCACACCTGCCAGGGCAAAGCACAGCGTCAATGACGTCAATGAAGGCGTACCGGCCTGTGCGATGTGCTTGAGCAACAGATCGATCAGGGCAAAGCCCATCCACACGCCTGCCAGCCATGGCCAGCCGATCGAGGCCGGCGCTGAATCCGCACCGGCGGCCTGACGTGGCCGTTGCAGGATGCAGACGATGGCCAGCAGACCCAGGCCCAGTCCCGCCAGCTTCCAGGCATTGACCGGTTCACCGAAGAGCGTAAACGCCGCCGCCAGCGAGAGCAGGAGCGACAGGCGTTGGGCAATGTCGGTACGGACGATGCCGGCGGTGGCGACCGCGCGTGCCAGCAGCATGAAGATCGACGGCAGCGCCACCGCCAATGCAAACAGTGCCAGCCAGGGCGTGGTCGGCGCGCGCAGCGTGTCCAGTGACGGATGCAGGGTCAGCCACGCCAGCAGCGCGGCGGTGGCGTAGTTCCAGGTGATCGCCTGCGCAGCGTCCAGGCGATAGCGCGGCAGCAGCTTGAGAACCACCGACACCAGGACACTGCAAACGACGGCAAACAGCAGAAAATGCATGGGCAACGCAACGAAGTGTGCAGGCAGGGCGATGAACGCGGCCGGCGGGGCGGCTATTATGACGCTATGTCCAATCCCTTATTCCCCACCGAATCGTCTGCGTTGACGTTGCAGGGGCCGGTCGGCCCGCTCGATGTCGCGGTCGATCTGCCCGAGCCGGACGTTGCCGTGCAACCGGTCACCGCCATCGTCTGCCACCCGCTCTCCACCGAGGGCGGCAGCATGCACAACAAGGTCGTCACCATGGCTGCGCGCGCGCTGCGCGAGTTGGGGATCACCGTGGTGCGCTTCAATTTCCGCAGTGTCGGCAACTCGGCCGGTGCGTTCGATCATGGCGATGGCGAGCAGGACGATCTGCGTGCAGTTGCCGATTGGGTGCGAACGCAGCGCCCCGGCGACACGCTGTGGCTGGCCGGTTTCAGCTTCGGGGCGTATGTGTCGTTGCGCGCCGCCGGCTCGCTCGCACCGCAGGTGCTGATCTCGATCGCGCCGCCGGCCGGGCGCTGGGATTTCAGCGATATCCAGCCGCCTGCGCAGTGGCTGGTGATCCAGGGCGATGCCGACGAGATCGTCGACCCGCAGGCGGTCTACGACTGGCTGGAAACCCTGGAGCAGCAGCCCGAGCTGGTGCGCATGCCCGACACCAGCCATTTCTTCCACCGCAAATTGATCGACCTGCGCGGTGCGATCCAGCATGGTGTCCGGCGCTGGTTGCCGGCCGCCGTCTGAGCGCGGCACGGCCCACGCGTATCGCCCGGCGATGCGCCGTTGAGCGGGCCAGGCAGCGGCCGGCCCGCGGAGAATGCAATGAGTGAGATGACCCCGTCGCAGCGCTACGCCGCCGGCGTACAGCGCGGCGACTGGCGCGCCGACCCGGCGCAGCAGGCCGCCCTGGCGGAGCTGGACCGTATCCACGAGGCATTGGTGGACAGCGCGCAGGACGGCTGGCTGGACCGGCTGTCGGCGTTCTGGAAAAAGCCCGAGCCGGTGCGCGGCCTGTATTTCTGGGGTGGAGTGGGGCGCGGCAAGACCTTCCTGGTCGACCTGTTCTACGACGGGTTGCCGATCAAGCAGAAGTACCGCACGCACTTCCATCGCTTCATGCGTGGGGTGCACGAGCAACTGCGCGAGCATGCCGGGCAGAGCGATCCGCTGGCCAAGATCGCGCAGCAGTGGCGCGAGAACCTGCGCGTGCTGGTGCTGGACGAATTCTTCGTCACCGACATCGGCGATGCGATGTTGCTGGCGCGCCTGCTGGAACGGCTGTTCGCCGAAGGCGTGACCCTGGTGACCACCTCCAACACCGCGCCGGAAAACCTCTATGCCAACGGCCTGCAGCGCGACAGCTTCATGCCGGCGATCGGCCTGCTGCAGAAGTTCTGCGTGGAACTCTATGCAGAAGGCACCGAGGATTACCGCATGCGCGCGCTGACGCGCTCACCGGTGTATCGCGCGCCATTGGATGCGCAGGCCGACGCGTGGCTGACGCAGCGCTGGGGCGAGCTGAGCGGAAACTCCGAGCCGCGCAGCGGCAACATCGAAATCGAGGCGCGCAAGATTGCCGTGCGCGCGCGCGGCAAGAGCATCGCCTGGTTCGATTTTGCCGCACTGTGCGAAGGCCCGCGCGGACCTAGCGACTACATCGAGATCGCACGCGAATTCACCACCGTGTTGCTGGGCGGCATCCCGCACTTCGACCGCATGAACGAGGACGCGGCGCGCCGCTTCGTCAACCTGATCGACGAGCTGTACGACCGCCACGTCAACCTGGTCTGCACCGCGCAGGACGCCCCGCCTGCGTTGTACAGCGGCCAGCGCCTGGCCGGCGCCTTCGAGCGCACTGCCTCGCGCCTGATCGAGATGCAGAGCGCCGAATACCTGGCGACTGCGCATCGGGCCTAGACATGCAGGCATGGCCCGGCCCGGATTCCGCAACAGCATTGTGACCGACCAGGACGGCGATGGTGCCCGGTCACCCGGCAGATCAATAAATCGCTTGCAATTAAATTGCGCGCTATGTAAATTGCAGGCATGGACACCACCGCCCGGACCAACGCGCTGCTGCAGCTCGACAACCAGCTGTGCTTTGCGCTGTATTCGGCCAATCTGGCGATGCACAAGCTCTACCGCGGGCTGCTGAAGACGCTGGACCTGACCTATCCGCAGTATCTGGTGCTGCTGGTGCTGTGGGAAACCGACGGCCGCAGCGTGTCGGAGATCGGCGAGCGCCTGTACCTGGACTCGGCCACGCTGACCCCGCTGCTCAAGCGCCTGCAGGCTGCCGGACTGGTCACCCGTACCCGTGCCGCCAGCGACGAGCGCCAGGTGATCATCGCGCTCACCGATGCCGGTCGCGCACTGCGCGCCAAGGCCGGCGCGGTACCCGAGCAGTTCTACTGTGCCTCGGCGTGCTCTCTGGACGAATTGCGTCAGCTCAAGCAGCAGCTGGAGACCTTACGCTCCAACCTCGGCGCGGGGTGAGCCGAGCCAGCATTACGCTCGCCCCACGCAATGTGTCGTACACGATCAAATCGTCAACTATCGATCTACATCACGCGCTGACAGCGCTCATTCTGGAGAACCACCATGGCCTCACCTGAAAAAGTCCTCTACACCGCCCACGCCACCGCCACCGGTGGCCGCGAAGGCCGCGCCGTGTCGTCCGACAAGGCGCTGGACGCCAAGCTGTCCACCCCGCGCGAGCTGGGCGGCGCCGGCGGCGACGGTACCAACCCGGAGCAGCTGTTCGCTGCCGGCTACGCGGCCTGCTTCATCGGCGCGATGAAGGCGGTCGCGGCGCAGGACAAGCTCAAGCTGCCGGGCGAAGTGAGCATCGACAGCAGCGTCGGCATCGGCCAGATTCCGGGCGGCTTCGGCATTGCTGTGGAGCTGCGCATCGCCGTGCCGGGCATGGACCAGGCCGAACTGCAGGCGCTGGTCGACAAGGCCCACCAGGTCTGCCCGTACTCCAACGCGACCCGCGGCAACATCGACGTCACCCTGACCCTGGCCTGATCCAGGCCAGCATCCCCACGCCCAGCGCGTGGTGGAGTCAGCAACGGCCCGGCGCATGCGTCGGGCCGATTTTTGTTACGGGAGCAGGAGCGCTGCCCTGAAGACCATCGGCATCCGGCGTCGCCATGCCAGCGCGACCCGGCATGGACGCGGCAGACGCCACCGCGTCGATGCGACCCGCGTGCTGGTGCGCATGCACGCGCTGGCGATGGGCGTCACCGCGCGCCACACTGTTGCGATGACAGTGCCTGCTCCTGCGATCCCGATCGGACTTTGCTGCGCATGAGCGCAACGCGTCCCACCTTGTTGCTGCTCCCCGGTCTGCTCAACGATGCGCAGTTGTGGCAGGCGCAGCGCGTGGCCCTGGCCGAGCTTGCCGACTGCGTGGTCGGCGACATCACCCAGGGCGAGAGCATGCGCGCGCTGGCGACACAGCTGCTGGCGCAGATGCCGCCGCGGTTTGCGCTGGCAGGGTTTTCGTTGGGCGGCCACGTGGCGCAGGACATCCTGCGTATCGCGCCGGAGCGCGTGGAGCGGCTGGCCTTGCTGGATACCTCCGCGCGTGCCGATTCGCCCGAGCGTGCGGCACAACGGCGCGCGCAGGAAGCGAGCGTGCGTGGCGCCAGTGCCTTCCACGGATTCGGCGAACGCCTGCTGCGGCACTACGTGCATCCCTCGCGCTGGCAGGACCAGGCCTTGCTGGAGCGGGTGCGTGGCATGACCCAGCGCCTGGGCGTGGAGGTGTTCCTGCGGCAGAACCGGCTGGAGCGGGAAGACGGCCGCGCGCTGCTGCGCGCCTATGCCGGCCCGCTGCTGGTGCTGTGCGGCCAGGACGATGCGATCACCCCGCCGGCATTGCACGAGGAAATGGCCGCACTGGCAGCGCAGGCGCGTCTGGTGCAAGTGCCAGCGTGCGGCCATCTGTCGCCGCTGGAACAGCCGCAGGCGGTGTCGGAGGCACTGCGGCACTGGCTGCTCGCCTGATACCGCGACGACCGGGCCGACCCGGCCAGGCCTGCTGCCGTGCGATCCCATGCGGCGGGATGGCATCAACCGGTGCGTGCTGGTGGGGCTTTGAACCAGGGGCTCTGGGAAACCGATCAGCGCGGCGTCGGCTGATATGCAATGCCTGCATCCATGCATGCAAGAGGTCTTGCCCAGTCACGGCGGCCATCCGGCCAAGGCCCAGCGTCGGGCTGCCACAAGGCGTGCAAGGCCGCCTGCGCTGCATCGCCGCCGTCAGCGCGCGACCGTTGCTACAACGCCGTTGGATACCGGCGCATCGGCGTCGTCTTTCTGCTGATGCGTGTGGAGTTCCAGCATCTGCAGCCGCTGCCCCTGGAAGCGATATTCCAGCGCCTGCTGTACCCCGTACAGCGCCTGCGCCTGCGTGCACAGCGTCCGTGCCTGTGCTTCCAGCGCCTGGCTGCGTACCTGCATCTGCTGCTCCATGCGCGCGTCCAGTTGCGCGCCGCGTCGCTCCAGCTGCGCAGCGCGTCCGGTCATCACCGTCCACATCACGCTGCGGGTCAGGCTGCCGGCCAGGTCGTCGGCAGCGCGTTCGACACTGGCTTCGAAACGTTCGTCGAACAGCGCCTGTTCCCAGCGCCCACGCCCCAGCGTGGCATCGACCTGCGCGAGTGCGGTGCTGCGCAGCTGCTCCAGCTTGCGCTCCTGGCGCGCGCTGCTGCTCAGCATCTGCACCACGCCGGCCAGTGCGTCGAAGCTGATGTCGACCACCGAGCGGGCGATGGCGGTCACGGCCGGCATCAGCGCGCGTGCGCCCTGTTCGAGTTCGCGCAGGCGTTGCGCGTCGGCAGCGCTGACCGCTTGCGGTTGGCGATCGATGTTGAGTTCGCCACCATGGAAGAAAATCTCGCGCGGTACGCCTTGCTTGCGGCGCAGCCAGATGCCGCCGCTGTCGGCCAGCACGTCGTAGGAGGTACTGACCTCGCATTGCTGTGCGGATACCTGCGGCCGGGCGGTCGCGGCCTGTGCGCTACAGGTCGCCAGCAGCAGGAGCGGGGCCAGGACGGTGCTGACGCGCATGACGGATGCCCGGGAGTGGTGATGCGGCAGCATGGCGCGCGGCTGCACGGCCGGTCATGGGCAGGAAGTCAGGGTGCCGCAGCGGCACCTCAGTGGCGACGGCGCAAAGCGTGAACCGGGTCGGGCATCGCTGTGCCGACACCTTGCAAACGTCTGGCTCACTTGATTCTCACGGTGTATGGTGTGAATTATGTTGCACAGCAGCATCGGAGCTCAGCAATGCTCGACTCACGCATCGAAAAGGTTGATCTGGCACTCACCGAGATTGCCAAGGACCCATCGGAGAAGGTGGCGCTGTGGCAGTGGGCGTGCCGCGAGATGCTGCACGAGACGCTGATCGGCATGCACCAACTCTCGCACCTGGCCGGCATCTCCCAGCAGGTTGCCAACGACTGGCGCGCACCGGTGGATGTGATCGCACCCGAAAAGCCCTACCTGGCCGCCTCCGCGCTGGCCGACCGCCGTCTGCCGCAGGTGCTCGACGGCCTGGGCAGCACGCAAAACGACGACGACCGCGCCACGCTGTGGCGGCTGCGCTATGCCAGCCTGATCGCCTCGACACTGCAAGGCATGCAGGCGCTGGCCGACAAGCACCGCATCGACCGCCAGGCGATGGCGCTGGGACAGTGAGCTGACCGCGCTGCGCGGCCGCACGGGCTGTGCTGCCGTCCGAGCGTTGGCTTCATGTCAGAGGCCTGCTTCAATGCCGGACGGCGGCCTCTTCCAGATGCCGCCAGGCATGCCGCACGATCCAGCGCGCCTGGTCCCAGGGCACCGACAGCAGCGGTCGATAGTGGTAATAGCCGTCCTGCAGCACGCGATACAGCTGCGCCTCGGTCGCGCGCGGATAGGCCAGATAGATGTCGTAGCCGAGCGTGAGTAGCCGGGCATAATCGGCGAAGGCGTAGCCACCCAGATGGCCTTCGGCGTGGACACCGCGCCAGTAGGCGATCTCGGTGTCGAGATCGACGCTGCGGCGGGTCAAGACGGATGCGCTGTGCATGGGTAGGACTCCGTTGCCGAGACTACCCCCTGTGCCCGGCACCGTAGCAGCGCCTGCCGCATGCAACCAGCACGCGACGACGAGCGGTCGTCACGGTGGTGGTGCCACGGGCCGGACAGCGCCGACCCGTGGCAGCCGGGACCTCAATCCCAGTCGGGTGCGATGGCCTTCGGGTTGGCCAGCCGCTGCCCGCGGTCCAGTGCGGCGATCTCGGCCATGTCCTGCTCGCTCAAGCGCAGCGTCTGCGCCTTGAGATTGCTCTCCAGATTGTCACGCTTGGTCGAGGACGGAATCACCGAATAGCCCTGCTGCAGTGCCCAGGCCAGGGTGACCTGCGCCGGGGTGGCGTCGTGGCGTGCGGCGATCGCCTGGATCACCGGGTCCTTCAGCACCTCGCCCACCGCCAGCGTCATGTACGAGGTGACATGGATGCCTTGCTCGCGCAGGAACGCGATCAGGCTGCGGTTCTGCAGGTAGGGATGCACTTCGATCTGATTGGTGGCGATGGCCTCGGCGCCCAGGATCTCGATGGCCTGCTTGATCAATGCGATGGTGAAGTTGGAGACGCCGATCGCGCGGGTCAGGCCCTGCTGCCGGGCCTCGTTCAAGGCTTCCAGATAGTCGCGCATCGGCACCTGATCCTTGGGCGAAGGCCAGTGGATCAGGGTCAGGTCGACGTCGTCGGTGCCCAGTTTGCGCAGGCTTTCCTGCAGGCTGGGCAACAAGGCGTTGCGGTCGAACTTGTCGACCCAGATCTTGGTGGTCAGATACAGCTGATCGCGCGGCAGACCGGATGCGGCAATGGCCTGGCCGACCTGTTCTTCGTTGTCATAGATCTGCGCGGTATCGACGGCGCGGTAGCCCAACTCCAGTGCATTGCGTACCGAGTCGATGACGACCTGGCCCTTGAGACGGAAGGTGTCGAGGCCGAATGCGGGGACTGTCATTGTGTTCCTTTGGTCATCGGAATGGGGAATCGGGAATGGGGAGTCGTGAGTCGCAACAGCTGATGTCGTGCGGGGCGCTGTGAGCTACTGGTCCAGTGCGACCACGGCCTTGCCGAAGTTCTCGCCGCGCAGCAGGCTGATCAGGCCCTGCGGGGCGCTGTCCAGGCCGTGCAGGACGTGTTCGCGGTACTGGATCTGGCCGTCGCGCAGCCACTGGCCCATCTCGCGCAGGAAGGCGGGCATCAGGCGGATGAAATCGTGCTGGATGAAGCCGCGCACGGTCAGCCGCTTGCGCAGCACCTGGCCCATGAACTCCGGCAGGCGATCCGGCCCGGGCAAGGCCTGGCCGCGGCTGTTGTAGGTGGCGATCACGCCGCACACCGGGATGCGTGCAAAGTCGTTCAATTGCGGCAATACCGCGTCGAACACCTTGCCACCGACGTTCTCGAAATAGACGTCGATCCCGTCCGGGGTGGCCACGCGCAGCTGCTCGGCAAAGTCGTCGGCGCGATGGTCCAGCGCCACATCCACGCGCAGCACCTCGCGCAGGTAGCGCACCTTTTCCTCGCCCCCGGCGATGGCCACCACGCGCAATCCCTGCAGACGCGCCAGCTGGGCCACGGTGGCGCCGACCGGCCCGCTGGCTGCCGCCACCACCAGGGTTTCGCCGGCCTGCGGCCTGCCGATTTCGTGCAGGCCGGCGTAGGCGGTGAAGCCGGGCATGCCGTACACGCCGAGCGCGGTGCTGAGCGGCAGGGCATCGTCCTTGGGCAGCTTGCGCAACGGCGCGGTGGGCGTGAGCAGGCTATGGCTCTGCCAACCGCCGGGCAGTACCAGCAGGTCGCCTGGCTGATAGCCGGCATGGTGCGACTCGAGCACTTCGCCGACGGTGCCGCCTTCCATCACCGCGTCGATCTCCACCGGTGCGGCGTAGGACGGGCCTGCGTCCATGCGTCCGCGCATGTACGGGTCCAGCGACAGGAAGCGGTTGCGCACCAGGATCTGGTCGTGCCCGGTGGGCGGCAAGGCGACGTCTTCACTGCGGAAGTTGTCGGCGCTCGGCTCGCCGAGCGGGCGTGAGGCCAGCACGATGCGGCGATTGGTGATTGATGTCATGGGGGATTCCTTGCGGAAAGGGCCGCGCGTACGCGACCGGGGGAGCGCAGCCGCAATGGCGGCTGCGCGCGGAAAGACACGCGTGGTCGACTACGTATGCGGCGCAAGCCGATGCGTCAGGCGGCGTCGGCCGGCTCGGGGGCGCTTGCGGCATCGAGCTGTGCAATCTGATCGGCGCTCAGCGACAGCTGCGCGGCGGCCAGCACATCGTGCAACTGGGTCACGCTGGTGGCGCTGACGATCGGTGCGGTCAGGCCCGGGCGGGCGATCAACCGGGCCAGTGCGATCTGTGCCGGCGTGGCGCGGTGGGTGGCCGCCAGATCGTCTAGCGCCTGCAGGATGCGCAGGCCGCGCGGATTGACGTATTGCTTGACCACCGAGGCACCGCGCGCGCTGCTCTTGCCGGCGTCGTCGGCGCTGCGGTATTTGCCGGTCAGAAAACCGCTGGCCAGCGAGTAATAGCTGATCACGCCGAGTTCGCGTTCGCGCACCAGCGGCTCCAGCTCGGCCTCATAGCCGGCGCGGTCGTAGAGGTTGTATTCCGGTTGCAGGCTTTCGTAACGCGGCAGCGTGTACTGCTCGGAGATATCCAGGGCATCGCGCAGGCGTGCGGCGCTGTAGTTGGACGCGCCGATCGCGCGCACCTTGCCCTGTTCGATCAAGCGGCCGAACGCGGCCAGCGTGGCTTCCAGCGGAATCGATTCGTCGTCTTCGTGCGCCTGGTACAGATCGATCACATCGGTCTGCAGGCGGGTGAGCGAATCCTCCACCGCGGCGGCGATGTTCTCCGGCGACAGGCCCGGATGCTCGCTCCATTTGGCCACCTTGGTGGCGATCAGCACCTTGTCGCGCTTGCCGCTGCGTGCGAGCCAGCGCCCGATGATGGTTTCCGACTCGCCACCGCGATTGCCCGGCACCCAGCCGGAGTACGCATCGGCGGTGTCGATCAGGTTGAAGCCGGCATCGACGAAGGCATCTAGCAACGCGAACGAGGTCGCCTCGTCGGCGCTCCAACCAAACACATTGCCACCGAACACGATCGGTTGAACCTGCAGGCCGGAGCGGCCTAGCGCGCGGGAGTGGGTCATCACGGTTGCTCCTGATTCGAACTGCCGACAGGATAGTCATGCGTGCCGATGTTGCGTGTGACACCTGCGTGGATTCAGCGTTCCGCAGATCGCCCTCATCGACTCACGTCGTCTGAACATGTCGCCCGCCGCGCCTGGTGCGGCGCGTCATGCGGCGCACGGATCCGTGCACATGGCAGGCTTCGGGCCGCATGCTAGGCTCGCGCTACTTTTTCCCGCAAAGGGCGCTGCGATGATCCGCAACAAGCTGGTGTGTGCATGTGTGGTGGGGATGGCAGTGGCGATGAGCGCGCCACTGGCAATGGCAATCAAACCGGCCGATAGCGCCAGCTTGCCGGCGCCCGATGCGGCGCTGCAAAAAGCCATCGACGGCAACTGGCGCGATCGCGTCTACGTGCAGCGCGACGTCTATCGTCATCCCGGCCAGACGCTGGCGTTCTTCGGCATCAAGCCGACCCAGACCGTCATCGAAATCACCCCGGGCGGCGGCTGGTACTCGGAAATCCTGGCGCCGTACCTGCGCGACAAGGGCAAGTACGTGGCCGCGGTGGTCGACCCGGCGGCGGTGCCGGAGGGGCGCGGCCGCGATTCGGCACAACGTGGGCGCGACGAGCTGGAGAAGAAGTTCGCCGCAAAGCCGGAGGTGTACGGCAAACCGTCGTTCGTTTCCTATGTGCCCAAGACGCCGTCGTTCGGCGTGGACAACTCTGCCGATCTGGTGCTGACCTTCCGCAACGTGCACAACTGGCGCATGGCCGGCAATGCCGAGGCGATGTTTGCCGGCTTCTACAAGGTGCTCAAGCCCGGCGGCGTGCTCGGCGTGGTCGAGCACCGTGCCAAGGCCGACGTGCCGGCCGACGACAAGAGCGGCTATGTCGGCCAGGCGCAGTTGATCGCGATGGCCGAAGCGGCCGGATTCAAGCTCGCCGGCAAGAGCGAGGTCAACGCCAATCCGCGCGACACCAAGGACTATGCCGGTGGCGTGTGGACCCTGCCGCCGAGCAACAACCACGACAAGGCCGACGATGCCAAGTACAAGGCGATCGGCGAGAGCGACCGCATGACCTTGAAGTTCGTCAAGCAGTGAGACGCGGCCAGCATGCCGACGCACCGCGCGTCGGCATGCAGGTCTTGGGCGCTGCCCGCTACGGTGCGTCGATGCTGGCCTGACGCGCGGCATGCGATGACTGCGCAATCGGCTGCACGACCGTAAGGACGGCGCGGACGGCGCAACGACGGCCAGTTGGACCAACGCTGCGCTGGTTTGCATGCGTCAGGCCACTGATGCACAACCGCCCCGGGTAGCGATGCCGGCTGCGTCAGCGTGCAACGCGGTTGCATGCAGCAGCACATCGCCTGCCGCCGGTGGCGCGACCTCTTCAACCCGGTGCATGACCCACGCGCCACGCGCGTGGCCGGCAACGACCTTGCGCAACAGGATTGGCATGTTGGTGTTGTTGAACAAACCCTATGGCGTGCTGTCGCAATTCAGCGACCGCTCGCAGCCGCCCAAACGCACGCTGGCCGAATTCGGCCTGTCGGCCGACGTCTATGCGGCCGGTCGCCTGGATCACGACAGCGAAGGCCTGTTGCTGCTGACCGACGATGGTGCACTGGCGCATCGCTTGACCGACCCGCGCCACAAGCAACCCAAGACTTACTGGGTGCAGGTGGAAGGCGACCCGGAGCCTGCGCAACTGCAGGCCTTGCGCGATGGCGTGCTGCTCAACGACGGCCCGACCCGCCCGGCCGAAGTGCGCAGGCTCGATCCGGCACCGCAGCTGTGGCCGCGCGATCCGCCGGTGCGCGTGCGCAAGACGGTGCCCGATGCCTGGCTGGAGCTGCAGATCACCGAAGGCCGTAATCGTCAGGTGCGGCGCATGACCGCCTCGGTGGGCCTTCCGACCTTGCGTCTGATCCGCGTGGCGATCGGCGACTGGACCCTGGATGCGCTCGCGCCGGGCCAGTGGCGCATCGAACAAACGCGCGGCGCGCGTCCAAGTAGGACGCGACGCGGAGCCTGATGCATCCGGTACAGCGGTCGCTGCACCGCACGCGGCGCTGAGCTCGATGCATTTTGGACGGCGCTGCTTACAGAGCCGCTCATGCGGCATGAGCAGCAGGATTGGTAACGCGAGCACAGATGCAACGGTTGCATGCCTGCGTGGCCGATCCACCCTGCGATGCGGCAATACGGCGCGGGTCAGGCCAAGCGCGGTAATGACAAGCGCGCGGCTATGGGCAAGCAACGCGATCACACGCGATCGTTAATCGCCGCGGACCTGCACATGTAGTGCCGCATTCTTCGACCACGCGAGTGGGTATCGATGACTTGGCGATTTAACGGTGGCATCAATCGTGGTCCACAAACAAAAACGCCACGGCGCAGGGCCGTGGCGTCATGTTTTGTGCCTGGAACGACGGCTTACTCGATGCCGTCGCTCGGAGTCACTGCACCGCGACGCTGGTAGGCGGCGCGACGAGCGCTGGCGTTGCCGGCATTTTCGCGGTCCAGACGGTGCACGTTGCTGCCGAGCACCTGCTGATCGCGCTGACGCTTGCGATACACGGCATAACCGATCAGGCCCAGGCCGGCGACAGCAGCGGCCACGGTGACCGCCGGGTTGCGCTTGACCACTTTGCCGACCACCTTGCCGCCGGTGCGCACGGCACCCAGGGCAGCACCGGTCTTCAGCCATTCGCTGGCGCCTGGACCGAAATGACGCAGGCTGCTGCCTGCATGACGGGCCTGATCGCTAGCGTTGGAGGCGGCGTGACGCAGATGGTCGCCCGCATTGCCAGCCAGTTCCAGGGCACGCTCCAGGGCGCGTTCGGTGATCACAGTCAGCTTGCTCATGGGAGGCGTTTCCTTTCTGAGTACGTGGGCCGCAGTGTGTGGGCTGCTGCGTATAGACGGTGTTAGCGGTGCTAGGGCGTGTTTGGGTTGCGGTTAAGTAGTGCGGGGTGACGTTGTGATCGGTGCTTACCTGGATCCGGTATCTACCTGATGCGGCAGAAGCCTGCCCTGGCCGGTGTCGACGTTGATTTCCCTTCTCCCGCCGGGAGAAGGTGCCCCGCAGGGGCGGATGAGGGTACGGCCGAAGCCACCTGCGCTTGAGCAGCGCGAGGGCTTGGCACCGTACCCTCACCCCAACCCCTCTCCCGAGGGGAGAGAGGCTCATATCAGGTGCCGCGCGGTTTTGCCCGATGCGTTGCAGTCGCGGTCCATGGATCGTCCGGCCACGGATGTCTGGGATACCGCCCCTTCATCTCCTTCCTGACATCCGGATACGTGGTGACCCAGAAACTCCTCAGATCCTGCGTCACCTGCAACGGGCGTCCGCCGGGCGAGAGCAGATGCAGGGTCAGCGGGATGCGGCCGTCGGCGATGCGCGGGGTTTCGGCCAGGCCGAACAGTTCCTGCAGCTTGACCGCCAGCACCGGCGGCAACGGTTGCCCGGCGTGGTCGAGGGCGTAAACGATCTGCCGCTCCATGCCCGAGGGCACGCTGATGCGGGTGGGCGCATGGCGGTCGATCAGCTGGCGGCGGTCCCACGGCAGGGCGGCCTTGAGCGCCTCGCCCAGATTGGCCTCGTCCAGCGCATCCAGGCGGGTCTTGCCAGCGAAGGCCGGGCGCAGCCAAGTGTCCAGTGTCTCCAGCAACGCGGCGTCGGACAGATCGGGCAGTGCAAGCTCGGGCATCCAGGCACGCAACGACTGCAGGCGGGCCCGCCATTGGCGAAGGCCGTCGGTCCACGGCAAGGCATCCAGGCCGAGCTGCCGCACCGCCTCGGTCAGCGCACCGGCGGCTTGCGCCGGATCGACGCGGCCGGCCGGGCGGCTGTCGAGCACGATGCGGTCGAAGCTGGATTGCCGACGCGCGACCAGGGCGCGCTTGTCCGCGTCCCACTGCACCAGATCCTGCTGCACGAAGCGCTCGGGCACGCTGCGGCGCAGATAGCCTTCGTCCACCGGCGCGGCACGTAACAGCAGCGCGTCCTTGGCTTCGTAACGCAACTCGCTGGCAACCAGCCAGGGTTCGCCGCGCAGGTCGCTGTGGTCGAATAGGCGGGCGCTGCGGCCGTTGGCCAGCAGGTAGCGCAACGGGTCGTGGGGATGGCGTGCGGCAATGCGGTCGGGGAAGGCGTGCGAGAGCAGGTCGCCGAGTGCGTGCGCCTCCACGCTGGCCGGCGGGGCACTGTCGCAGCGCAGCCGGCGGCGCCATTGTCTGGCGGCGCTGTCGATCGCGGCCAGGCCGCCGCGGTTGGCATCATGCGCGCTGCGGCCCTGCCGGAATGCGGCCAGTGCGCGCCAGCGCGCAGCCAGTCCATCGCCGCCCTGACGCAGCGGGTCGCGCGCTTCCAGCAAGGCGGCCAGGTCGCAGGCCAGCGCCACGCGTGTCGCATCGCCGGCCTGCGCCAGCATCGCGGCCAGGCGCGGATGGGTGCCCAGCGCGAGCATGCGCCGGCCCAGCGCGGTGATGCCGCCGCTGCCGGTGAGCGCGCCCAGCCGCTGCAGCAATTCGTGCGCGGCGGCCAGCGCACCGGCCGGCGGGGTATCGACGAAGCGCAGCGCGGCGCTGCCCCAGGCGGCCAGTTCCAGCGCCAGGCCGGCCAGCTCCACCTGGGTGATCTCCGCGCGCCGCTGCGGTTCCAGCCGTTGCGATTGCGGCCACAGCCGGTAGGCCCAGCCGCTGGCCACACGCCCGGCGCGGCCGGCGCGCTGGTCGGCCGAGGCCTGCGCGATGGTGGTGATGTCCAGGCGCGAGAAACCGCTGTTGGGATCGTAATGCGGCTCGCGCGCCAGCCCGCTGTCGATCACCACGCGCACGCCGGGCAGGGTCACCGAGGACTCGGCGACGTTGGTCGCCAGCACCACGCGGCGGCGCCCTGACGGGTCGGGTTGCAGCACCTGGCTTTGCGCCTCGACCGCCAGCTCGCCGTGCAGCGGCAGCACCTGTACCGCTGGGTCCAGCACGTCCTGCAGCGCGCTATGCACGCGTGCGATCTCGCGCTGGCCGGGCAGGAACACCAGCACATCGCCTGGATGGGTGGACAAGGCGTGTTCCACCGCGCGCCGGGTCTGCGGCTCCAGCGCCTCGTCGCGGCGCGCGGGAAAGTGCGCAATCTCCACCGGGAAACTGCGCCCGGCGCTGCTTAGCCGTGGCGCATCGAGAAAGCCGGCCAGGCGCTCGCCATCCAGCGTGGCCGACATCGCCACGATGCGCAGGTCCTCGCGGACCTGCGATTGCACATCCAGCGCCAGCGCCAGGCCGAGGTCGCCGGCCAGATGACGTTCGTGGAATTCGTCGAACAGCAGCGCGCCGATGTGCTCGAGCATCGGGTCGTCCTGGATCAGCCGGGTCAGGATGCCCTCGGTGACGACCTCGATGCGGGTGCGCGCGGAGGTCTTGTTCTCGAAGCGGATGCGGTAGCCCACCGTCTCGCCGACCGGCTCGCCCAGCTGGCGCGCCATGAACACGGCGGCGCTGCGGGCGGCCACGCGCCGCGGTTCGAGCATCACGATCTTGCGACCGGCCAGCCAGGGTGCGTCCAGCAAGGCCAGCGGTACCTGGGTGGTCTTGCCAGCGCCGGGCGGGGCTTCCAGCACCAGCCGCGGATGGGCGGCCAGGCTGTCGCGGATCTGCGGTAACAGGGGGGCGATGGGGAAGACAGGCTCGGTCATCGCGGGAAGGATACGGGCCTGCTCGCGCCGGTGCGATGGTCTGAAGCGTGTCGGGAACTTGCCAGTTCCTGTCGGCGATGCGGAGAACGCCTCTTGCGTGGGAGACCTCTCACGCCAGGGTCGAGCAACGCCGGTCCGCCGCTGCATGCACACGCATGATGCGTGTGTCTGGGTGCGCTACGTCATTGCCTGAGCAGGTGCTGCGATGGCGCCGGTCGACAGCATATCGACGACACCGGCGCCGACAGCGTCAACCCGCTTCGCGCATCCGCGCGGTCAGGCCCTTGAGGAAGGCGCGCAGCAGCTGGTCGCCGCAGGGGCGAAAATTCTTGTGGCCGGGCTGGCGGAACAGCGCGGACAGTTCCGGCTTGGACAGCGGGAAACCGGCGCTGGCGAAGATGGCGTGCATGTCCACGTCTTTCAGCTCGAAGGCCACGCGCAGTTTCTTCAGCACCAGGTTGTTGCCGACGCGGGCTTCCAGCGGGCGCACCGGCTGGCTCCCGTCGCGGCCGCGGAAACGCAGCACCAGGCCATCGAGGAAGCGCGCCAGCATCGCGTCGGTGCAGGGCTCGAAACCGGGCTCGTCTTCCTTCTTCAGCCAGGCCTGTACCTGCGGCTTGTCGAGCGCGAATTCGGGGTCGGCCAGGTGGGTGATCTCCACCACCTTGTCGTCGCTGAGGTCGAGCATGTAGCGGATGCTGCGCAGTACATCGTTGTGGATCATGACAATTCCGGGGCCCCGGCCTGTCGCCGGAAAGGCGCCATTCTACGGGGCCGATGCGGAACGCGGCGTGTGCCCGGCCGGTCCGTCGCCGAACCGGCGGCCGCTCAGCTGCCGCGATAGGTGGAATATCCGTAGGGCGAGAGCAGCAGCGGCACGTGGTAATGGCCGTCGTCGGCGATGCCGAACGCGATCGGCACCTGTTCCAGGAAGGGCGGGTCGGGCAGTGCGGTGCCGGCGGCCCGCCAATAGCCGGCTACCTCGAATTCCAGCCGGTAGCGGCCGGGTTGCAGCGTGAGTGCGGCCAGTTCGGGGCAGCGTCCGTCCTGGTTGGTGACCCCGTCGAAGTGCAGCGTGGCGCCGGCGAACAGGCGCAAGGCGATGCCGGCGGCGGGGCGGCCGGTGGCCGTATCCAGCACATGGGTGGACAGCGTGCTCATGCCACTGCCTGGGTCGGTTGCGGCCATTGGCCGACGAACTCGGGCTGGTCGTAGGCCAGGTAGCTGTCGACGATGGCCTGGCGGTCGTCCAGGAACAGCTGGTCGGCCACCGCGCGGGCCAGCCGCGGCAGCGCGACCTTGAGCCCGGACAGCGCCGCCGCCGAGGGGCCGTGATTGATCAGCGCCGAATAGTTGAAGGCGAACAAGCCGTGCAGCAGTGCGGCATCGTCGGGGGTGCGCGGCAGCAGTTCGAAGCCTGGCCCCAGGTAGGGATGCGCATCCAGCACCGGATTGGCCTGGCCCGGCGGCGGCTGGTAGCGGTCGCCCCAGCAGGCGATGCGCCCGGACAGCGCGGCCAGTTCCGGGCGCAGTTGCGGATCGGTGACCAGGCCGGTGGCAACGGCCAGAAAATCGAAGCGGTGCTCGCCCTGCGGCGTGCGCACCACCACCTCGCCATCGCGCTCGGCCACCTCCAGCCATGGTGCGCCCAGGTGCAGCGCGAAGCCGGCATGCGCGCAGGCGCGCTGGAAGGTGTCGTTGGTCGGCGGCTGGTTGTGCGCGAAGAAGCTGGCCATCATCCGGTACTTGTCCGCATCCGGCAGCGCGAGAAAACGCGGGATGATGCCGGCCTGTTCCATGTGGCGGAACGGATTGATGCGCGGCAATGCGCTGCGGCGCACGAACACCTCGGCACTGGCGACGCCTTGATCCAGCGCGAAACAGGCGTTGTCGAACGCGGAGGCGCCCCCGCCCAGGATGCCCACGCGCTTGCCGGCCAGCGCGGCGAAGTCGATCTGGCCGGAGGTGTGCGCGTAGCGCTGCGCGGGCAGGGCGCGGCTGATCCAGTCCGGCACCACCCACTGGCCGCCGCCCTGGATACCGGTGGCCAGGATCAGCTTGCGCGTGAGCAGCGGCGCGCCCATCGCCAGATGCAGGCGATGGATGCCTGGCGCCACGTCCGGCTCCACCCGCGCCAGCCGGGTGGCATTGCGCACCGGCAGGCGCAGCACCGCGCGGTACCAGCGCAGGTAGTCCATCCAGCGGCCGCGCGGGATCTTGTCCAGCGCGTCCCAGCCGGCGCCCCCGTGCTGGGCCTCCCACCAGGCGCGGAAGGTCAGCGATGGCACGCCCAGGTCGATCGAGGTGATCTGCTTGGGCGTGCGCAAGGTCTGCATGCGCGCGTAGGTCACCCACGGACCTTCCTGCCCGGCCGGGTTCTCATCGATGACCAGCAGGTTGTGCACGCGCTCGCGTTGCAGTGCGAACGCCGCGCCCAGGCCGCTCTGGCCGGCGCCGACGATGACCACGTCGTACACATGCCCGGCCGGATGCACGCGCGGCTGCGTCCATGCATCGCCGCCATGGGCCAGGCGTTGCAGGTCGTGATGGAGCTCGCGTTCGAGTTGGGCCAGGCTCATGGCAGTGCCTCCAGGCGCAGTTGCACGATCTTGCCGATCTCGGCGAGGGCGGTGGACAGTTCTTCGCTGCGCGAGGCATCCAGCCGGCGTTCCAGCGCGGCCAGGATGCCGGCCTTGTCGTGCAGCCGCACGCAGATCACGAACGGGAATCCGAACCGGTGGCGGTAGGCCTGATTGAGCGCGTGGAAGCGCTTGAATTCGGCTTCGCTGAGCCGGTCCAATCCGGCCGAGGCCTGCTCGGCGGCCGATGCGGCGGTGAGCGTGCGGTCGATCGCCGCCTTGCCGGCCAGCTCCGGATGCGCGCGGATCAACGCAACCTGGTCCTCCTGCGACGCGTCGAACACCACCTGCATCAGCCCGCGGTACACATCGGCGAACGGGCGCCGCCGCGCAGCGCGTTCGACCACCCACGGCGAATGCTCGAACAGCTCGCGGTAGCGCGCCACGAAGGCGGCATCGTCCAGCACGCTGTCGTCGGTTACGCTCATGCATGCGTCCCCTGCAGCGAGACATGCGCGGCCACCACTTTCCAGCCGTCGGCAAAACGCACCCAGCTCTGGCTCTGGCGGCCACGCGCACTGCTGCCGTCGCGGATGAATTCTGCGTGCGTGGTGGCGAAGTCGTGGCCGAAGCCATGCACCTGCACATGCACAAGCCGGCGTTGCGGCGAGCCGCCGCGGCCGATGCGGAAGGCGCGGATCGCCTCGATGCCGTACAGCACCTCGCCCACGCCATAGCGTACCGTGCTGGGTGCGGGGTGGAACAGCGCGTCCATTGCGGCGATGTCGTCGTCCATCAGGGCCTGTTCGTAGGCGTGGAAGGCGGCGGTCACTTGCGCGATCACCTCGGGCAGGTCGATGTCGTCGGTGCCGATGCTCATGCCGGATGCACCTGCAGCCAATGCCGCGCGATATCGATGCGGCGCGCAATCCAGGCATCGCCGCTGGCGAGCACGTGATCGACGAAACGTGCCAGGGCCGCCGCGCGCGCCGGCTTGCCGACGATGCGCCCGTGCAGGCCGACCGACAGCATGCGCCCGCCTTCGCTGCGCAGTTGCTCGAAGCCATCGCGCAGATAGCGGAAGAACGGCTCGCCATCGGCAAAGCCGTTGTAGGCGACGAATTTCATGTCGTTGGCGTCCAGCGTGTACGGCACGATCAACTGCGCACGGCCGTGCCGATGGTCGTAGTACGGCACATCGTCGGCGTAGCTGTCGGCGTCGTAGACGAAGCCGCCTTCCTCGGCGACCAGCCGCGCGGTGTTGGGGCTGGTGCGGCCCTGGTACCAGCCCAGCGGGCGGCTGCCGGTGGCGCGGGTGTGCACGGCGATGGCTTCGGCGATATGCGCACGCTCGGTGGCCGCATCCACATGCTGATAATCGATCCAGCGCAGGCCGTGGCTGGCAATCTCCCAATCTGCGGCCTGCATCGCGGCGACCGCTTCGGGATTGGAGGCCAATGCCTGCGCCACGCCGAATACGGTCACCGGCACCTTGCGCGCAGTGAACAACCGATGCAGCCGCCAGAAGCCGGCACGGCTGCCGTATTCGTACAGGCTTTCCATCGCCATGGCACGCGCGCCGGGCTGCGCTTGCGTGCCGACCATCTCCGACAGGAAGGCTTCCGAGCCGGCATCGCCGTTGAGCACGCAGTTTTCCGCGCCCTCTTCGTAATTGATGACGAACTGCACCGCGATGCGTGCGCCACCGGGCCACTGCGCCGCAGGCGGGGTGGCGCCATAGCCGACCAGGTCGCGCGCTGCGTTCATGCCTGCGGCTCCGCGTGCCAGGCGGCCAGAGCGGCTTCCACCGCCAGCCCTGGTGTGCAGGCGTAGCCTTCGGCGCGCAGCACCGCTTCCAGCGCGGCCAGGGTGATCAGCACCTTGTGTTTCATCGCGTTGTAGCCCATCGCGCCGATGCGCCAGATCCTGCCCTGCAGCGGCCCGAACGCGGTGCCGATCTCGATCTCGAAATCCTCGCGCATGCGCCGGCGCACCGCATCGCTGTCGATGCCGTGCGGAATCACCACGCCGGTGACATTGGTCATGCGGTGCGCATCGTCGCCGAATACCTCCAGCCCCAGTGCGCGGATGCCGGCGCTGACCGCACGCCCGGCCGCAGCGTGGCGGGCGAAGCGGGCGTCCAGGCCTTCCTGCAGCGCCACGCGTGCGCATTCGCGGGCACCGTACAGCATGGTGGTGGCTTCGGTGTGGTGGTTGAGGCGCTTGTCCGACCAGTAATCCATGATCATCGCCAGATCGAAATAATTCGAGGCGATGCGCGGCCCGCTGCCGTTGACGATGTCGGCGCGCACGATGCCGCGTTCGACATGCCGGCGCGCGAAGATCGCCTCGGCCGCCGTGTCGGAGACGGTGATCGGCGCCGAGCCGGACGGCCCGCCCAGGCATTTCTGCAGGCCGCCGGTGACCACGTCCACGTCCCAGCGGTCGCTGGCGATGGGCATGCCGCCGATGGTGGCAGTGGCATCCACGTAACTCAGCGCGCCGGCCGCGCGGCACAGCGCGCCGAGGCCATCCAGCGGCTGGGCCATGGTGGTGGAGGTGTCGCCGTGCACGGTAGCGACCAATTTGGGTGCCACGCGCTCGATCGCCTCGGCAATGGCAGCAAGCGGCAGCACTTCGCCCCAGGGCGCATCCACGGTGTGCACGTCGGCACCGAGCCGGCCCAGGATCTCGGTGAGCAGCAGGCCGAAGCGGCCGAAGTTGATCACCAGCACGCGCTCGCCCGGGCTGACCAGCGACACCAGCGCCGCTTCGATGCCGGCGCGCGCGGTGCCGTCGACCAGAAACGTCCAGCGATTCTCGGTGCCGAACAGCGGCCGGTACAGCGCCATCACCTCGTTCATGTAGGTGGTCATTTCCGGATCGAACTGGCCGAGCAGATCGGCGGCCATCGCACGCAGCACGCGCGGATGCGCATTGACCGGACCCGGGCCCATCAACAGCCGTTGCGGGGGATCGAGCTCGCCGAAGGTGTGCAGGTGACGCAGATCAGGTGACAAGGGGATCTCCCAGGTGTTCGATGAAGTGGCGCATGACCGCCAGTGCGAGCTCGGCATCGGCCGGGGCCACGTGTTCGTCCGGATGATGGCTGATGCCGCCGGCGCAGCGCACGAACAGCATTGCAGTGGGGCAGAGCGCGGCCATCACCATCGCATCGTGGCCGGCGCCGGACACCAGCCGGCGTGGCACGATGCCTTGTGCGGCGACTGCGTGTGCCAGGCGGCTCATCAATGCCGGCGCGCAGGGGCTGGCGGCCAGCGTCTGCAACGGGTCGATGGCGATGGCGATGTTGCGGGTTTTGCTGATACGGGCCAGGGCGCGTTCGATCTCCAGCACTGCCGCATCGCGCCTTGCATCGTCGCCGGCACGCACGTCCAGCGTGCAGTCCACCCGGCCGGGCACCACGTTGGTGGCACCGGGTGCGACCTGCAGCTTGCCGATCGTGGCGACCAGGTCGTCGCTGCCGGCGCGTGCAATCCCTTCGATCGCCAGCAAGGCCTCGGCAGCGGCGCTCAATGCATCGCGACGCAAGGCCATGGTGGTGGTGCCGGCGTGGCCGGCGCGGCCGTCGAAGCGCAGCGCAAAGCGCCGTTGCGCGGCGATCGCGGTGACGATGCCGACCGGCAGGCCTTCGGCTTCCAGCACCGGGCCTTGTTCGATATGCGTTTCCAGATAGGCCAGCACGCTGCCGGGCGCGCGTGCGGCCTGCTGTATGTGCGCGATGTCCAGATCCCAGTCGGCCAGCGCGCTGGCCACGTCGGTGCCGGCCGCGTCGGTGACCGCCAGCATGGCGGGGTCGAGCGTGCCGGCGACTGCGCGGCTGCAGAACATCGAGGCAGGAAAGCGCGACCCTTCCTCGTCGCCGAAGGCGATCACCTCGATCGCGAACGGCAGGCGCCGGCCCTGGGCATGCAGCGCGGCGACGCATTCGATGCCGAGCAGGATGCCGAGCGGGCCGTCATAGCGCCCGGCATCGCGCACGCTGTCCAGGTGGCTGCCGATCAGCAGCGCCGGTGCGTCGGCACGCGCGCCTTCGTAGCGGCCGATCAGGTTGGCCGCTGCATCCAGTCGCACCTGCATGCCGGCCTGGCGCATCCATTCCCCCACCTGTGCGACGGCGGCGCGATGCGCCGGGCTGAGCCAGGCGCGGAACAACCCGCCGGGCGTGTCGCTGTAGGGCGGAACACCCAGGGCGTCGCAGCGGGCGACCGCGCGTGCGCCCGAGCTGTGGACGGGTGAGCTGCGTTGCGCGCTCAGCATGGGGTGCCGTGCGGGTGTGTTGTTGCAAAGGAGCTGCCAGGACCGCGATGCGACAGGGACTGATGCATGAGGCCTCCGCAGGCGGTGTGGAAAGGGGGCGGATATCGCCAACATTGGTCGCCTCGCCATGGCATCAGGTGCTTGCGCGGCAGGCGGCGGCCGTCGAATCGACTATACGAACCGGCCCCGTCACCCCAAAGCGGTTTTTTTAGGGCCGGGCGTTGCAAAAAATGCGACAGGCAGCGTGTGGCTGGCTTTGTTCCTTCTCCCGCCGGGAGAAGGTGCCCGAAGGGCGGATGCGGGTGCGGCAGCGTCGAGACAGCTGAGCAGCCGTACCCTCACCCCAACCCCTTTCCCGCAGGAGCGGGGCTTTGGGATTCCTCTTTCACCGGCTGCTACAGTCATGTGGATTCCATGAAAGAGATTCACCAATGGCGCGCGACAACTTCAAGGACCTGCTGGCGCTGATCGCCATCGTTCGCGAGGGCAGCTTTACCCGCGCCGCCGCCAAGCTGGGCGTTTCGCAATCGGCGCTGAGCCATACCATTCGCGGGCTGGAAGCGACGCTGGGCCTGCGCCTGCTGACCCGCACCACGCGCAGCGTGGCGCCCACCGAAGCCGGCGAGCGGCTGATCCAGACGGTGGCGCCGCGCTTTGCCGAAATCGAGCAGGCGCTGTCTGCGCTCGGCGAAATGCGCGACACGCCCGCAGGCAGCGTGCGCATCACCGCCACCGACTACGCCGCGCGCGCGATCCTGTGGCCCAAGCTGTCCGGGTTGCTGCGCGACTACCCGGAGATCAAGGTCGAGATCGTGGTCGACAACGGCCTGACCGACATCGTCGCCGACCGTTACGACCTGGGCGTGCGGCTGGGCGACCAGGTCGAAAAGGACATGATCGCCGCGCGCATCGCGCCGGACAGGCGCATGGCCATCGTCGCCGCGCCGTCCTATCTCGCGCGTCGGCCCATCCCCAGGACGCCGCAGGATCTCACCGCGCACAGCTGCATCAACCTGCGCATGCAAACCGCCGGTGGCATCTACGCCTGGGAGCTGGAGAAAGACGGACGCGAAGTCATCGTGCGCGTGGATGGCCAGCTGACCTTCAATGGCACCTACGAAGCGCTGGACGCGGCGGTGGACGGCTTCGGCATCGCGTTCGTGCAGGAGGATCTGGCACGCCCGCATATCAAGGCCGGGCGGCTGCGCTGGGTGATGAAGGACTGGTCGCCGACCTGGCCGGGCTTGCACGCATTCTACCCCAGCCGCCGCCATTGCTCGCCCGCCTTCAACCTCGTCGTGGATGCGCTGCGCTACAAGGGCTGAAGGATCTGCCGCGTTGCCGGCATCATTGGTGCGCGAATCCAGCATATATGCAGGCCCAGCGGCCGATCGTTCCGCTGCGAGCGCAGCACGAGCACGCGTCTGCGCTGCGCTTGCGCAAGTCGGTGTCGGTGGAAGGCGCAGCATCACGCTGCAGACACGCGGTTGATGAGTGGACTTCATAAGCCCGTGCCGATCCGCCATCTTTATCGCCGCCCACTGCCTGCGTAAGCTGCAGCACCTTCGGACACGCGCATGCCCGAGCCGCAGCACCCGTTGCTGCATTGCGCCCGGCGTGCGTCGCTGCGCTGGCAGGTCGGTGCAGTGCATCGCTGCCTGCGGCGCATCCCCTCCGAACACCAGGTTCGCGATCGAGCGCGGCGTCAGCGCGCTTGCGGCGTGGCGTTCGTCTCGCATCCCACTTTGCACAAGGGCTCCACATGCACGCCAGTTCGCTCGCTACCGATCCATCCTCGCGTGCCGCACCCGTCGCAACCCGCCAGACCTGGAGCGCGGTCGGCTCGATGTCGCTCTGCGTTGCGCTGTTGATCGCCTCCGAATTCATGCCGGTCAGCCTGCTCACGCCGATCGCCGCCGATCTGCACGCCAGTGCCGGCATGGCCGGCCAGGCGATCTCGATCTCCGGCCTGTTCGCGGTGGTCGCCAGCCTGCTGATCGCACCGCTGTCGTCGCGCTTCAACCGGCGCCATGTGTTGATCGCCCTGACCGGAGTGATGCTGGTGTCGCTGCTGTCGATCGCCAATGCGCACAGCTTCGGCATGTTGATGGTGGCGCGCGCGTTGCTCGGCATCACCATCGGCGGCTTCTGGGCGTTGTCCACCGCCACGGTGATGCGCATCGTGCCCGAGCATGTGGTGCCCAAGGCCTTGGGCATCATATTTATCGGTAACGCGGTCGCTGCCGCCTTCGCAGCGCCGCTGGGCAGCTATGTGGGCGCCAGCATCGGCTGGCGCGGGGTGTTCTGGGGCATGCTGCCGCTGGTGGCGCTGACCATCGCCTGGCAATGGCGCAGCCTGCCGTCGATGCCCATGCGGGGCGCCACGTCGCTGGGCAGCAGCGTCACCTTGTTGAAGCGTCGCTATGTGGCGCGCGCCATGCTGGCGGTGATGCTCGGATTTGCCGGCGCGTTTTCTGCGTTCACCTACTTCCGCCCGTTTCTGGAAACCGTTGCGCAGGTCGATGTCTCGCAACTGTCGTTGCTGCTGCTCGGCCTGGGCCTGGCTGGATTCGTCGGTACCTATGCCGCCACCGCGCTGGTGCCGAAGCGCTTGTTCACCCTGCTCGGCGTGCTGCCGGTCGCGCTGGGCGTGGCGACCATCGGCATGCTGCTGGCCGGGCATCTGCTGTGGGCGGTGGCGGTGGCGATGATTGCCTGGGGCTCGCTCAACTCGGCGATGCCGGTGGCCTGGTCCACCTGGTTGAGCCGTTGCGTCAAGGACGCACCGGAAAGCGGTGGCGGCCTGATGGTTGCCGCAATCCAGCTTTCCATCATGCTGGGCGGTGCCGCAGGCGGCGTGCTGCTGGATCATGTGTCGATCGGCGCCACCTTTGTCGGAGCCAGCATGTTGCTGCTGGCCTCGTCACTGGTTGCAGGCCGGGGCGATCGTCTGCAGCCGTGAGCGATGGCGAGCGCACGGTGCAGCGCGCATTGCGTGGACGCCGGTTCGTGTCGCGCAACGACGCCGCAGGCAACAGCGGATTTTGCTCAAGCGCATCGCGCACGAAGCTCACGAACGCGCGTCCTGGACGGCAATCGGCTTGCCCGCCGTCGCAAGCGCCATCGGCGACAGCTCGCCGCGCACGCTCGAGGTGACTGCGTAGGCATTGCCGCGTGGCCGGTGCTGCTGCCATTGGAGCCGCGCCGCTCTGGTGCCGGGAACCAACCGAAGCGGTTGGCGCGCGCAAGGTTGGCGGCAAGCGCAGGCACGCTTGGCTGCTATGCGGTGGTGGAGTGCTCCTGGCACTCTCTCCGCCAGTCCAATGTGCGATGACGAGCACCTCATACCAACGTGGAACTTGCCAGGCTCAATCGGCCGACAGCGAGCCCAGGGTGAAGCCGGACACGGCATTGATCTTGCCGCGCCAGAGCACACCACGGTTGCTGGGCAGGGGCTGGCCGCCGGGCGAGAAGCAACGCGATTCGATCAGGTGGATGAACTGCGGCGGCCGGCTGCTTTGCTGCGCATCTTCCTCGGTGTCGTAGATGCTGGCGTGGCTGGCAAACGCACGGCGGATATCCTCTTTTTCTTCCGCGTCGCCGGGATAGGCGGTAGAGAACTCCTGCGCAAACGCCTCGAAGTATTGCTTGCCGCTGACCAGCTGGCCGGACACGATGATGCCTTCGACAAACAGCGTGATGCCGAACTGCACGTTCCAGGTGTTGACGGTTGCGACCAGTTTCTGCAAATACCAATCCAGGCTCTGGCCGTCGAACGCCAGCTTGACGTCTTCCAGGGTTGGTTGGTTGTCTTCTTGCTCTGTCATATGGCTCTCCTTGGTGGAAGAACGGGTGATGCGTCTGTCGAAATAAGCGTGGCGAAGTCCCTACCCATCGCCTTGCATGCCCAAGAAAGCCGGGACGTCGTGTCCAGTGATCGGCGTGGTTGAGTCCGCCATCGTCGCCTTGGAGAGCATGCCCAGAGTCTATGCCATGTTTACCGTGTCGGCCCGCACCCGGCTGGGGTCTGGATCCTGAGCGCCAGCCGGTGCTGGGGTGCAGGCGGACGCTCCGACCCGATGGCTCGATCGGCGGGCAGCGAGGTCCGCCCGTCACCGCGCAACGCCCGACCATCACCACCCAGCCACCGCACCATCGGATCGCGGATCGCTTGCCCCGGCGATCACGCCATCCAGCTCGCGCACCAGCGCGCCTGCGTGTCCCATCACCGAGGTGTAGGCGGGCAACACGTCCACCGCATGCCCGGCATCGCGCAGTGCCTGCACCAGCGCTGGATCAAAGCGGTCTTCCAGCTTGAGTGACGTGCTGTCTTCGCCCCAGGTGCGGCCCAACAACCAGCGTGGTGTGGTGATGGCCTGTTGCAGCGGCACGCCGAAACGCGCGTAGCGGGAGAAGATCGCCGCCTGGGTCTGTGGCTGGCCTTCGCCGCCCATGGTGCCGTAGGCCATGACGCGGCCGTCGTCGAAGGTGGCCAGCGCCGGGTTGAGGGTGTGGAAGGGTTTGCGCCCAGGGGCGAGCGCGTTCCAGCCGTCGGGCGCGAGGCGGAAACTGCAGCCACGGTTCTGCCAGGTGATGCCGGTGCGCGGCAGCACCAGGCCGGAGCCGAATTCGAAATAGGTGGACTGGATGCAGCTGACCGCGCGGCCGTGCGCGTCGATGGCGCCGAACCAGACGGTGTCGCCGGCCTGCGAGGGCTGCGGCCAGGGCAGTGCGCTGCGCATGTCGATGCGTGCGGCGAGCGCATCCAGTGCGCCACTGTCATCGAGCAGCGCCTGTGCGTCCAGCGTCATCCAGGCGGGGTCGCCGAGGTGTGCGTCGCGGATCAGGAAGGCCTGTTTGCTGGCTTCGATCAGGCCATGGAGGTGCGCATAGCTGTCGGGCTGTTCGACCTGCAGGCGATCGAACAAGGCAAGGATCAGCAGCGAGGCGAGGCCTTGCGTGGGCGGTGCGTGGTTGTAGAGGCGCGCACCGCGGATGGCGACCGAGAGCGGCACGCTGGGCTCGGCATGGTGGCGTGCGAGATCGTGCGCGCGCAGCGGGCTGCCGAGCGCCTGCAGGTCGGCGGCGATGTCGTCGGCCAGTGCGCCGCGATAGAAACTGTCCAGGCCGTGGTCGGCCAGCCGTTGCAGGGTATGTGCGAGCTGCGTCTGATACAGCAGTGCGCCTTCGTGCAGCGGCGCGCCGTGGGGTTCGAAGATGTCGGCGTAGGCACCGGGCTGCACGCGCAGTTCGGCGCCCTTGCTGGCGGCGATGTGCGCGCCGCCCAGCGTCACCGGCACGCCGGCGCTGGCGTGGTGGATGGCGTCCTGCAACAGGCGCTGCAGCGACAGATTGCCGCCTGCCTGCTGCAGGGCGAGCGCCCAGCCGGCGACGGTGCCGGCGACGGTATTGGCCGCGCCCGGGCCGCGCCACGGAATGCTGCGGTGGCCGCGATAGAACTCCAGTGTCGCAGCCTGTGCGGCACGGCCGCAGGCGTCGATGGCGTGCACGCGGCCGTCGGGGTCGTGGATCAGCCAGAAGCCGTCGCCACCGATACCGGTCATGTGCGGGTAGACCACGGCCAGGCAGGCGGCGGTGGCGACGGCCGCTTCGATGGCATTGCCGCCGTCGCGCAGCACATCGCGCCCGGCCTGTGCGGCCAGATGGTGCGGGGCCACGATCATGCCGCGGCGTGCGCGCAAGGTGTGCAGCATCAGCGTGTCTCCGCCGGGGGGCTGAAGGCGAGCAGTCCGTCGCGTTCGAGTTGCGCGGCGAGTGCGAACAGGCGGTCTTCGCGGCCGGGTGCGGCAATCAGCTGCACGCCCAGCGGCAGGCGACCGGGGCGCGGCAACGGCGCGGCCAGCACCGGGCAGGCGGCCAGGCCGAGCGGCTGGGTGAAGATCCCCAGGTTGGCGCGTGCGGACACTGGCAGGCCGTCGATCTGGATGCTGTCCTGGTCGATGCGCGGTGCCACGCAGGGGGTGGCCGGCGCGATCAACACGTCCACCTCGTCCCAGAGGCGCTGCATGGCGGCGCCAAACCACTGCGCGAAGCGGTGCGCATCGGCCACCGCGCTGGCGGGTAGTTGCAGGCCGGCGAGCAGGCGGTCGCGGGTGGCCGGGTCGAACCACTCGGCCTGCGTGCTCAGGCCGGCGCGGTGGCGGTGGCCGCCCTCGGCAGCGGTGAGCACGAAGGCGGCGGCGCGGGCGCGTTCTGCTTCGGGTAATTCGATGCTGGTGACGCTATTGCAGGCGGTCAGCAACGTGCCGAGGCCGGCATCCAGCTCGGGATCCAGGTTGCGCTGGAACCAGCCGCCCAGGCGGGCGACGCGCAGGCTGCCGGCATTGCACGACGCCAGCGGGCGACCGAGCATGACTTCATGGACGCGGCGCAGGTCGGCGATGGAGCTGGCGAACGGGCCGACCACGTCCAGCGCATCGACGAAGCCGAACACCCCATCCAGCGGCAACGCGCCATGCGTGGGGCGCAGGCCGTACACGCCGCACAGCGCGGCCGGGACGCGGATGGAGCCGTTGGTGTCCGAGCCCAGCGCGAACGGCACCAGCCCGGCGGCCACCGCGGCGGCCGAGCCGCCCGACGAGCCACCGGCCAGATGACGGTGGTCGTGCGGGTTGGCGGTGGTGCCGTAGTGCGCGTTGACGGTGGCGAAGCCGTAGGCGAATTCGTCCATGTTGGCGGTGCCGACCAGCACCGCGCCGGCGTCGCTCAGCCGTTGCACCACGGCCGCATCGCGGCTGGCGGGCGCGCAGTGCGCGCGCATGACGGCACCGGCGGTGGTGACCTGGCCGGCGACGTCGAACAGATCCTTGACCACGAACGGCACGCCGGCCAACGCACCGCCATCGCTGCCGCCGGCCAGCGCGGCCTGCACGCGCGCGGCATCGGCGGCGGCGCGTGCGGGCAGCAGGCGGGTGATCGCACGCAGGCTGCCGTTGGCCTGGTTGATGCGCGTGAGCGTCTGCGTGGCAAGGCGTGCGGCCAGGCTGGGCTGGCTGCGGGTGGTGCTGACGATGGAGGCGATCAGCCCGCGCGGCGTGGTGGTGTCCGGCGCGGCGGGGCGCGGCGCACTGAAGCTGGCGAGCAGCTGCGCGTGGCCACGCAGGACCTCGGTATTGCGATCGATGCCGGCCTGCCACTGCGCTGGGAGTTGCATGGGGTCACCTGGTTGGGAGCGGGGATTCGCTACTTGGGATTCGGGATTGGGATGCCGCTGCCTCATCCGCGCCTCGGGCAGCTTCTCCCGAGGGGAGAAGGGGGAGCGGCAGGCCGACTGCTGGTGGTTGCGGTGCGGTGAGATGGTCTACCAGCAATTGTTCGAACGCTTCGATATCCACTGCGTGCACCACGGTCTGGGCCTGCTCGCCCAGCCCCGGCTGGTACCCCGGTGCCCACGACAGGATGTCGCCATATCCGGCATCGAACGCGGTGTTGGTATCGACGTAGAGCGTCTCGGTCCGTGTCGCCAGCTCGGGCCGCAGCCACACCGCGGTGGCCAGCTCGTCCCACATCGGAAAGCCCGGTTCGCTGCGGCGCAAGGCCTGGCCGATGCTGGTGTCGGCCGCGCTCATGCGCGCCATCAGGTCGGGCGTGAGTTCGGTCGCGGTCGATGGGTCCACCGGCACCATGGTGATCCTGCGCCAGGGGGCGCGCATGACGATGCTGGCCGCTTCCGGATCCCAGCGGATATTGAATTCGCGGCGTGGCGAGTTGACGAACTCGCGTGCGAACTGCTGCGCGCTGATGCTGTTGCGTTGCTGGCGCGGGTTGAGGCTGCCGCCCATGTAGACCAGCTCGCGCGCCAGCGTGGCGAAGGTCGGATCCAGCGACTGCGCAAGCGCCAGATTGGTCAACGGGCCGGTGGCAATGATGCTCACCTGGCCCGGATACTGGCGCACCATGCGCAGCATGAACAATGCGGCCGGCTCGTCGGACGCGCGCACCACGCTGGGATTGCCCAACGGCAGGTCGGGCACCACGTCGTGGGCGTGATAACGCGGCGCGCTTTGCACGGTGTCGCCATCCACCCAGTGCCTGGTCCAGGCACCTTTCCAGACCAGCTTGCCGTAGAGCGCTTCCCAGCGCTCGGTGGCCAGTTCGCTGTTGAGCAGCGGATGCACCGGGCCGGGCAGCACCGGGATGTTGGGGTGACCGGCCAATTCCAGCAGGCGGCAGCTATGTGCCAGCACTTCGTCGCGCCAGATGTTGCCGCTGACCGCGCTGATGCCCAGCACCTCGACCTCGGGCGACTGCAACAGCAGCAGCTGCGCGGGCGTGAAGCCGTCGATGTCGTCTTCGAGAATGACGCGGCGTCTGGATGAGGGGGCGTGTGGGTCGGTCATTGCGTTTTGTCGTGGAAGGCTGAAGGCATTGCAGCGGCGATGGATCGGAAGTCGCGTTGGTAGGAGCGTGCCTGCGCGCGACGGGGGGTTACCGGTAAAGCCCGTTCGCGCTCTGGCGCGCTCCTACCTGCAACAACGTGCGCTCGTACTGGGCCAGGTCGGTTTCCAGCTGCCATTGCAGCCGGGCCTTCTCGCTGCCCTGGCGGAATGCGCGACAGACGCCATCATCGGTTTCGCGCTGCAACGCAGTGGCGCAGGCCTGCGCAGCGTTACCGTCGGCATCCCATAGGCTGGTGCCCGGCAGGAAGCTGTAGGTCAGGCCGTTGCGGGCGAGCTGCTTGAGGGTAAGGTAATCGATGCCTTGTTCCTGCATCGCGCGTTGATATTCGTGGGTCATGTCCGCGCGCGCGACGCCGGCATCGTCGGTGGACAGCACCACCGGCACGCCGGCGCGCAGATACATCGCCAGCGGATGTGCGGCGCCTTTGACGCCGAGGATCACATCGTTGCTGGTGAGGTTGATCTCCACCGCAACCTGCTGGCGGCGCATGCGCTGCAGCAGGCCGCCGGCGTCGTCTTCATAAGGCAGGTCCACGCCATGCCCGATGCGGCGCGCACCGGCGTCCACCGCCTGGCGGATATGCGAGCGCAGTTGCGCCGGCGGCACCAGGCCCAGGGCCAGCTCGCCGGCATGCAGGGACAGCGGCACGTCGGGATAGCGCTCGGCGAAGAAGCGGAACATCGCCATGTGCCGCGCGTAATCGGCCAGCGCCACCGGATTGTCTTCGGGCGCGACGATGTTCAACGCCACCGCGCGGCTGCCGCCGGCGGCGATCAGCGCATGCGCCAGCGCCATCTGCCCGAACACCATCGGCTGCGGCAACACGCGCAGCACGTAAGGCACGTAGCGGTAGGTGACCTGGCAGCCGGGACGTGCATCGGGCTGGTCGCAGTGCAGCACGCGGCGCACCTGGGCATCGGTGTCGGCAAGCGCGCGTTGTGCGGCCTGCACCAGCGGCGGCAAGGCATCCTGCAAGGCGCGCAGGTTGGCCGCGTCGTCGTCGCCCTTCCAGGGCAAGGACTGCATCTGTCTGGCCGCCTCATCCATCTGCGGCGGATTGGCGATGATTTCCACATAGGGCACACGGTCGCGTGCGGCCTGCTCCAGCACCGCGGCCACGGTGTCGGCAACGCGCGTGCGCACCACCGCGTCGAACTTGCCGAAGGTGCCGAAGAACTGACCGTGTCCGGTGGGTTGCGCTGGGCTGGGCAGGAACTTGCGCATCGACAAGGCATCCACCACCCGGCCATACAGCGCGGCATTGCGCGTTGCTAGGTCGCGTGCCGGCTCCTGGCCGTTGCCACACGGCGGCGCGCGCAGGCTCAGGTCGTCCAGTTGCACGCAGGCGCCATCCTCGCTGGCCCACTGCAGGTAGTCCTCGGCATACACCGAGCCGGACAGATGGTTATGCAGGTCGCCGCCCTTGGGCATCGCCTGCAGCCAGGCACGCAGCTGCGCAGGCTGATCGGCGGCGGTGCGCAGCAGCTGCGCCACCTGCTGCTCGCGTTGCTGTGCAGGGGTGGCTTGGCTGCGTGCCGGTGCGGCGGTGGGCAACAGCAGGCATAGCGCCACAATCAGACTGCGATGAACGATGGACATGCGATGGAAAGCCCGGGAAGAACGGCAATGGCGCGATTACGCCGCCGGTAGATGCGAAGCATGCCCTGCATGCGTGGTGGACGGCCAGCGCCGGAGTGGTTTTTTTGCTGACGCTGAAAGTCGTGTTGATGGGCGGATGCCCGGGTGAGGTTGCAAGGCGGCTTAGTGCTGCATGAGGCACTAAGCCGCCATCAATGCCTGCGGATCGACAAGCGCTGCTTCGTCGCTTGCGGATCTCCCGCAGCGTCCCGCTCATCGGCACACCAGGCCTGACGCTGCACACCAGCGCAGCGCAGACAAGCGCGTTGCAGCGACCAGGCCGTTTCCGGCAGCGGGCATGCGATGTACGGGTGATGCGCTGCGGTTGCGTGCAGGTCATGACGATCGGCGGCACAACGCATCATCATCTGCGGAGCCTAGCGATCGCACCGGCAGGACGGTCGGCATGGGGCAATGGCCGCACTCGCGGCAGCGCTGCACAGGCATCCGCCGCACCCAGGCCACCTCAAAGATCCAGCACCAGCCGCGGCGAGCGGCTACGCGAACAGCACAGCGTGATCTGCCGGTTCTGCGCGCGTTCGCTGTCGCTGAGCACACTGTCGCGGTGATCGGGGGTGCCCGCCAGGACGCCGGTCAGGCAGGCGCCGCACATGCCCTGCTCGCAGGACAGCGGCACCTCGATGCCGGCGTCCAGCAGGGCGCTGGCGATGCTGCAGTCTGCCGGCACCTGCACCACGCGGCCGCTGGCGGCCAGTTCCACTTCGAAGGCGCTGTCGGCATCGTGGGCGATGCCGGGCCCGGCGGCGGCGAAGTGTTCGCGGTGCAGTTGCTCCGCCGTCCAGCCGTGCGCCCTGGCAAGCAGCGTGAAGTGGTCCATGAAGGCGGCCGGCCCGCACAGGTACAGCTGGTCGCGCGCACGCGCCTGGCCCACTTCCTCGGGCACATGCACGCGCGGGCTCTCGCCGCCATCGCTCAGATGAACCTGCACCTGGCCATGCACGAAACCCTGCTGCAGCCGCTGCCCGAACGCCACGTCGGCGTGCCGGCGCGCGTAGTAGTGCAGCACGAAGGGCTCGCCGCGCGCTTCCAGCGCTTCGGCCATCGACAGCAGCGGGGTGATGCCGATGCCGGCGGCCAGCAGGACGTGGCGCTCGCCAGGATGCAGGGGGAACAGGTTGCGCGGTGTGGAGATGCGCAGGCGGTCGCCGGTGCTCAGCTGCTCGCACAGATGCCGCGAGCCGCCACGCGAGGCGTCGGCCAGCTTCACGCACAGCAGATAGTGGTCGCGCACATGCGGTGCGCTGGCGATGGAGTACTGGCGGATCATGCCGTCGGGCAGATGCAGGTCCACATGCGCGCCGGCCTCGAAGGCCGGCAATTGCGCGCCGACCGGCTCCAGCCGGATCGCGCGCTGGCGATGGCCCTGGTCGAAGACCCCGGCGACGCGGACCTCGTGCAACTGCATGGCGTAGTCCTCGGCCGTCAACGGAGGAAAAAGTCGCTATAGCCCTGGCTGCGCAGGCCACGGCGATAGGCGATGGAGCTGCGGTCGGCCGGGATATGCACCTCCAGCAGCGGGTCCAGCGGCAGGTATTCGGGGCGCTGCGCCTCGACCATGGCGCGGTCTTCCTCGAACACGCGCAGATTGAAGGCGTGCACGTCCTCCACCGGCAGATGGGTGTCGAAGTTGCGCGCGATCGGCACCAGCAGGCGCGTCCTGTGCTTGGACACCGGGCTGGCCGCGTTCATGATCACCAGCCGCTTGCCCGGCACCGGGAAGTGGATGGTGAGGGTGGCGGTGAACGGCAGATGCACCTCGAAATGGCGCAGCCACTGGAAATCCGGGTCCACGTCCGGCAGCGGCATGTCCACCGAATAATTGGCCACCGAGCTCAGGTAGTCGGCATTGAAGCCGGTCGGCGTCTCGGTGGTGGTGTAGGCCGGCACCTCGCGCTTGTCCGGCTGGGCAAAGGTGGCGGTGTGCACGAAGGCGAAATGCGCCACGTCGATGAAGCCCTCCAGCTGGCGCGCGGCGCTGCCGCCGATGTCGAAGGCCGGGCAGACGATCTGCTGGAAGCCGTCCTCGTCCCAGCCGGGCATCGGTGGAATCCGCACCTCGGCCGCGCTGACGCCGGCCGGTTTGGCCAGGCAGACCCAGATCAACCCGTAGCGCTCGGCCACCGCGTAGGTGTGCAGGCGCATCTTGGCCGGGATGTTCTGGCTGGGACTGGCGGGGATGTGGTTGCAGCGCCCGCCCGAACCGAAGCGCAGCCCGTGGTAGGCGCAGACCACGCCGCCGCCATCGGCGGTGCCCATGCTCAGCGGCACGCCGCGGTGCGGGCAGACATCGCGCGCGGCCACCAGTTCCTCGCCCAGCCGGTACAGCACCAGCGGCTCGTCCAGCAGGGTGGCCTTGAACGGCGCCTGCCCGACCTCGCTGCTCAGCGCCACCGCGTGCCAGTGCTGGGCCAGGCGCTGCCAGTCGGCGGCCTCGAAGGTGCAGTGCAGCGGCAGGGCGGGGACGGCGACATCCATGGGTCCAGTCTCTGACATAGGGCGGGAGCGGTGCCGGATTGACTCTAGGAAGCCGGGGGTGTGTTATCAAACATCGATTTTCAGCCAAGCCATTGCAAAAAATGCAACGCCAACCGAGCCCCGCCGCATGCTGACCTTTTCCCGCTTCACCCGTTACTTCATCGAAGTGGCCCGCTGCGGCAGCATCCGCAAGGCCTCCGAGGTGCTGCACGTGTCGGCCTCGGCGATCGACCGGCAGATCCTCAAGGCCGAGGAGGAGCTGGGTGCGCAGCTGTTCGAGCGCCTGCCCGGCCGGCTGCGGCTGACCGCCGCCGGCGAGCTGCTGCTGGTGGACGTGCGCGGCTGGGAGAAGGCCTACGCCCGCACCCTGGAGCGCTTCGACGAGCTCAAGGGGCTGCGCCGCGGGCATGTGGAGATCGCCATGATCGACGCGCTCAGCGAGGGCGCGGTGCCGGAGGCGGTGGCGGCGCTGGTGCAGGAGTACCCCGGCATCACCTTCAACCTGTCCACCGCGCGCAACCAGCGGGTGATGGAAATGGTGACCTCGGCCGATGTGGACATCGGCCTGCTGCTGGACCCGGTGAGCAGCGTGGACCTGGAGGTGCGCGCCTTTGCCGACATCCCGCTGGGGATTGCGATGCCGGTCGGCCACCCGCTCAGCACCCGTACCGAGTTGCAGCTGAGCGAAACGCTGGAACACCGCCTGCTGCTGCCGGCCGCCCCGCTGATCGTCGGCGAGCATGCCAAGGTGCTGTACCAACGCCAACACATCGACGTGAAGCGGCTGACCCACTGCAACGACGTGCGCACGCTGCGCGGGCTGGTGCGCGCCGGTGCCGGCGTGGGCCTGATGTCGTGGCTGGACGCCGCGCCGGATGTGGCCGACGGCCGCCTGGCGTTCGTGCCGTTCCGCCGCCACCTGACCAAGCCGATGACGCTGGCGCTGTGCGTGGCCCCGCAGCGGCAACTGTCGCGCTCGGCGCTACTGACGATCCAGGCGCTGGCGGCGAAGATCGATGCGATGGTGGTGCCGGTGATTGGTTGAACCCCTCTCTCTCCTGGAAGAACGGAGCAAAGCCCCTCTCCTGCGGGAGAGGGGCTGGGGTGAGGGGGACGGGGCGAAACCAGATTGGGTGGTTGGTCATGCGAGGCTTCGCTCGCACCCGCATCCGGCGCTACGCGCCAGCTTCTCCCGGCGGGCGAAGGGACGCGAAGCGCTAAGCGCACACAACCCCCACTCGTTACACTTGCCCGGCTCTCCCCACACGACACCGCAGCATGCAGTTGATCGATATCGGCGCCAACCTCACCCACGACTCCTTCGACCGCGACCGCGACGCCGTGCTGCAACGTGCACGCGACGCAGGCGTTGCGCAATTGGTGATCACCGGTGCCAGTCGCGAGCATTCGCCGCTGGCCTTGCAGCTGGCCCAGCAGCATCCCGGATTCCTCTACGCCACCGCCGGCGTGCACCCGCACCACGCGGTGGAGTTCACCGCCGAATGCGAGGCCGAAATGCGCACGCTGCAGGCGCACCCGCAGGTGGTGGCGGTAGGCGAATGCGGGCTGGATTATTTCCGCGATTTCGCCCCGCGTCCGGCCCAGCACAAGGCCTTCGAGCGCCAGCTGCAACTGGCTGCCGACAACGGCAAGCCGCTGTTCCTGCATCAGCGCGAGGCGCACGACGATTTCCTGTCGATCATGCGCAGCTTCGATGGCCGCCTCGGCCCGGCGGTGGTGCATTGCTTCACCGGCAGCCGCGAAGAACTGTTCGACTACCTGGACCGCGATTACTACATCGGCATCACCGGCTGGCTGTGCGACGAGCGCCGCGGCCTGCATCTGCGCGAGCTGGTGCGCAACATCCCGGCCAACCGGTTGATGATCGAAACCGATGCGCCGTACCTGCTGCCGCGCACGCTCAAGCCGATGCCCAAGGACCGCCGCAACGAGCCGATGTTCCTGTCGCATATCGTCGAAGAACTCGCACGCGATCGCGGCGAGGACATGGTGCTGACCGCGGCCAGCAGCACTGCGGCGGCGCGGGCGTTCTTCCGTCTGCCCGCGCCTGCAGCGGCGGCATGACCTGCGCGGCGTGGGCCATCACGCCGCCAGCAACTCCCAGCCCTGCGCATCGCGCAAGCGCAGCCCCGCCTGCGGTGCATCCACGCTGACCCGCACGCCGCTGGCCCACGGCAACTGCCGCTGCTGCGGAAACCAGCGCCGCGCCTGATCGACCACGATCAACAAGCCATCATCGTCGCCCAGCGCGGCAAAGCCCTCAATCGCGGTTGAGGTCAAGCGGTGTGCCCGGATGATGTACGCGGATTCGGCAGGGCACGTGCGCGCGCTGGCAACGTGCATGCTGCCTGCAGCGAAGGCCCTGGCCGCGATGATGTCGCCACGCAAGCATCGCGGGCATGTGCGCTTCCACAGGAGCAATGGCTGCTGGCGTGGCTGAGGGTGTGTTGATCAGACCTCGGCTCAAAACCAGCGCCATCGCTGGTGGCAGGCAACGCAATCCAACATCTTTCGACCCGCGGGTTGGTAGGAGCGCACTTGTGCGCGAAGGGGCGTTACCGGGAGAGCCACGTCGCGCACGAGTGCGCTCCTACGACAGGCGTGGCCAGCGGCATCTGGCCTTCCGTTGGCAGGGTAGGAGCGCACTTGTGCGCGAGGGCGTTACCGGGAGAGCCACGTCGCGCACGAGTGCGCTCCTACGACAGGCCTGGCCAGCGGCATCTGGCTTTCCGTTGGCAGGGTAGGAGCGCACTTGTGCGCGAGGGCGTTACCGGTAGAGCCACATCGCGCACGAGTGCGCTCCTACGACAGGCGTGGCCAGCGGCATCTGGCCTTCCGTTGGCAGGGTAGGAGCGCACTTGTGCGCGAGGGCGTTACCGGGAGAGCCACGTCGCGCACGAGTGCGCTCCTACGACAGGCCTGGCNTCCGTTGGCAGGGTAGGAGCGCACTTGTGCGCGAGGGCGTTACCGGGAGAGCCACATCGCGCACGAGTGCGCTCCTACAAAAACCGTGGTGCTGTCGGCTCAAGATCAGCCGGGCTCACAGCACTTCCGCCAGCGCCCACAGATGCTGGACCAGCGGCGCGGTGTCCAGGGCGCCGGGCGCTACTGCCAGGGCCAGCCTGGCCAGCGGCATCTGGCCTTCGATATCCAGATAGCGCACGCCGGGCAGCTGCAGCTGCGCGGTGGAGGCCGGCACCACCGACACGCCCAGTTCGGCGGCCACCAGGTTGACGATGGACGACATCTGCGGCGCCTCCTGGGTGATGCGCAGGGTCACCCCGGATTGCCGGCAGGCGGCGAGGATCTCGTCGTACAGGCTGGACCCGAAGCTGCGCGGGAACAGGATGAACGGTTCGCCCGCCAGCGCGGCCAGTGGCGCGCTGTTGCGGGCGGCCAGGCGATGCGCGGTGGGCACGGCGATCTTCATCGGTTCGTCGGCAAAGCGCAGCAGTTGCAGGTCGGGCGGCGTGCTCAGGCCGTAGCGCACGAAGGCCGCGTCCAGGCGGCCATCGGCCAGGGCCAGCAGCAGCCCGGCAGTATTGGTTTCTTCCAGCAACAGCTCGACCTGCGGCCATTGCCGACGAAAATCGCGGATCAGGTGCGGCACCACCGGGTTGAACGCGGCCGAGGCGGTGAAGCCCAGCCGCAGCCGGCCGGATTCGCCGCGCGCCACCCGCCGTGCGGTTTCCGCGGCGCGCTCCACATCGGCGAGCACGCGGCGCACCTCGACCAGGAAGGCCTCGCCAGCCGGGGTCAGCTCGGCGCCGCTGTGGGTGCGCCGGAACAGCGGCGTGCCCAGAGTGCGCTCCAGCGCCTGGATCTGCTGGCTCAACGGCGGCTGGCCGATGCCGACCCGCGCTGCGGCGCGGGTGAAGTTGCCCTCCTCGGCGACGGCCAGGAAGTAGCGCAGGTGGCGAAGTTCCATGCTATCTGTTCTGCATATGGCAACTGCCAGCATCATATATTGGACAGGGGGTCAGCGCAGGCGAATACTCGCCGTCCCCTACCTCGATGCTGCGCCCGTGTCCTCTCCTGATCGCCGCACCGGCCGCCTGCCGGGCGCCACCGCCGGCGTTGCCGACAACGCCGCCGCCGCCGATGCGCCGGCCAGCGGCCGCATCCGCCTTGCCCTGTTCCTGGCCGGCTTTGCCACCTTCTCGCTGCTGTACAGCGTGCAGCCGGTGCTGCCGGAGTTTGCGCGTGTCTTCGGCGTGGATGCGGCCATCGCCTCGCTGCCGTTGTCGCTGGCCACCGGCGCGCTGGCCCTGGCGATCTTCTGCGCCGGCGCAGTGTCGGAGAACCTGGGCCGGCGCGGGCTGATGTTCGTGTCGATCGCGCTGGCCGCGGTGCTCAACCTGGTCGCCGCCTTCCTTCCGCACTGGGGCGCGCTGGTGCTGGTGCGCACCTTGTCCGGCATCGCGCTGGGCGGGGTGCCGGCGGTGGCGATGGTGTATCTGGGCGAGGAACTGCCGGCCAGCAGGATGGGCGCGGCCACCGGCCTGTATGTGGCCGGCAATGCCTTCGGCGGCATGAGCGGGCGCATCGTGATGAGCGTGCTGACCGATCACTACGACTGGCGCACCGCACTGGCGGTGTTGAGCGTGTTCGACCTGCTGTGCGCGCTGGCGTTCTTCTGGTTGCTGCCGCCGTCGCGCAACTTCGTGCGCCGGCACGGCATCAACCTGCGCTTCCATCTGCGCGCCTGGGCCGGGCATCTGCGCGACCGCAACCTGCCGTTCCTGTTCGCGCTGCCGTTCCTGTTGATGGGCGTGTTCGTCTGCCTCTACAACTACGCCGGCTTCCGGCTGGGCGGGCCGGAATTCGGCCTGAGCCAGAGCCAGATCGGCATGATCTTCAGCGCCTATGTGTTCGGCATCGTCAGTTCGTCGGTGGCCGGTGCGGCGTCGGACCGTTTCGGGCGCGGCCCGGTGGTCACCACCGGCATCGTGCTGTGCGTCCTCGGCGTGGCGCTGACCCTGGCGCATGTGCTGGCGCTGGTGGTGGGCGGCATCGTGTTGCTGACGATCGGCTTCTTCATTGCGCATTCGGCGGCCAGCGCGTGGGTGAGCCGGCTCGGCGGCGCGCACCGCAGTCACGCCGCATCGCTGTATCTGCTGGCGTATTACGCCGGCTCCAGCGTGATCGGCGCGCTTGGCGGCTGGTTCTGGCAACACGGTGGCTGGGGGGCGCTGGTCGGCATGTGCCTGACCTTGCTGGCGCTCGCCTTCGCCGCGGCCTACGTGCTGCGCCAGCGCGCCGACGACACGCGGCCGTACGGGCGCTTTGCGCCGCACCCTGCACGCGGCGAGTGACGCGGCTCGACCGCCGCGTCCAGGAACGACTGACTGCACGACTGCGCGGCGTCTGTCAGCCGCTCTAGCGCGCCCGCCTGCTGCGTCTGGTCTGCGCGGCAGGCGGCAGCGTGGCCGCGGCATCCGCTGAACCCTGCGCCAGGGTCTCCAGCAAACGCGCCCGCCGCCGCTCCAGGTCGGCCAGCTGGCGCTCGATCAGCTGCAGGCGTGCCCGATGCGCCTGCGCGGTTTCCGGGCACATCTGCGCGCCTTCCACCAGACGCATGCAATCGGGGAAGCCGAGGATGTCGTCCAGGCTGAAGCCGGTGGCGATCAGCCGCTGGATCTGCCGCACCTGCGCAACGCAGGCGGCGGGAAACACCCGGTAGCCATTGGCGCTGCGCGAGGAGGTCAGCAGCCCATGCGCGTCGTAGTGACGAAGCGAGCGCACGCTGGCGCCGGTCTGCAGCGCAAGCGCGCCAATGCTCAGCGAGGGTTCGGACGATGTGACCATGTGCCCAGCATACGGTGCACGCAACGCTTGACCCTCACATTGGGGTGAGGCTGGAGGATGGTGGCTCCCATTGTCTGGAGCTCACTCCGATGCCTGTTCGCTTTCTCCCCGTTCTTGGCATGGTGCCGATGCGCTACCTGCTGGCCTGCCTGCTGCTGTTCTCTTCAACCTTGGCGGCGGCGGGCCCTGCCTCACCCCCGGCGTCGCGCAGCTACACCGTCACCGCGCCCGACGGCGTGGCCCTGGCGGTGCAGGAGCATGGCGCCACCGATGGCCGGGCAATCGTGTTCGTGCACGGCCTGCTCGGCAGCCGCATCGATTGGGACGCGCAGCTGGCCGATCCGCGCCTGCAAGGCTATCGCTTGATCACCTACGACCTGCGCGGGCATGGGCGGTCTGGCAAGCCGGCGGCTGCGTCCGCATATCGGGACGGCATGCGCTGGGCCGACGACCTTGCCGCCGTGGTGAAGGCCGCAAACGCGCGCGATGCGGTGCTGGTGGGTTGGTCGCTGGGCGGTGCGGTGATCAGCAACTACCTCACCCGTTACGGCGACGAAGGGCTTGGCGGGGTGGTGTATGTCGATGGCGTGATCGAATTGCGCGCAGAGCAACTGGGCGCGCATCCGGCGCTCTATCGCGACCTGGTCTCCGACGACCTGCGCACGCACCTGCGGGCGGTGCAGGACTTCCTGCGGCTGTGCTTCGCCACCCAGCCGCCTGCGCCGGTGTTTGAAACCTTGCTGGCCAATGCGTCGCTGGCCTCGTGGGACATGCAGCGGGCCGTGCAGGGCATGTCGATCGACGTCGCCGGCCTGCAACGCACGCAGCTGCCGGTGTTGCTGATGTACGGTGCGCGCGATGCACTGGTGACCACCGGGCCGACGCTGGCGCGTGCACGGCAGCTGCAGCCGCGTGCGCAGACGGTGCTGTATCCCGACGCCGGGCATGCCCCGTTTCTGGAAGACAGCCCGCGCTTCAGTCAGGATCTGCTGCGCTTTGTCGACTAGGCCGCCAACGCCGACTGACGCGGCGTGATGGCACGTGCGATCCGCAGGGCGCGCTGCGCTGCCCGCGCGGCGCCCGCTGCCACCGCGCAGGTCGGCACGCAGGTCGGCACGCCGATGGCGGCACCCCCGTGTCGCCATCGCCAGTTACAGCGTGGGCGACCTGCCGGCAGGTGCAGATCCGGTCGCCGGGTCGTACTGCGGATGGCCCGGGTCCATGCTGGGTGGCGTGGAGGTGCCCGGTCGCAGCGCGCTTTCGCGCCAGGCGCGCACCAGCAGGTCGCGCAGCATCGCCGCGCCGTCGCCGGCGGTGCGATAGACCATCGCGCGACCGTCGCTGCTGGACGCATCGTCGAAGGCGCCGGCCTTTTCCAGGCGATAGACCTGCTCGACACGGCCGGTACCGATGTCGAGAAAGCCCAGGATCTGCTCGAACACATCGCCATCCTGGTGCGCCAGGGCCGGCATGCGGCTCAGCAGGTCCTGCGGGGTCAGCGCAATCTTCTCCACGTAATCGCTCTCGAACTTGCCGTGCACCTTCGGGTCGGTGCTGTAGCCGTGCGGGTTCGGCCCCTGCCAGCCGTCGTGATGGATGCTGTCGTGCTGCGGCTGCGCGCCATCGCCGATGTAGTGCGCAAACCAGCTGACGTAGAACGCGCAGTTGCGTTCGAGCTCTCGGGTGTCCTGGCCCTTGGCGCGCAGCGTGCGCAGCTGCCGCATGGTCGCCACGATGCGTTGGTAGCCTTCGCTGGCGGCGTACGGCAAGGTGCCGGCCCAACGCACGTTCATGCGCTGCGCCAGTTGCGGGTCGCTGCCGGCGATGCGCCGCTGTTGGTCGTACAGAGCCAGCACGAAGGCGTAGCGCGAGCGCGGCAGGTGCTGCATGAAGGCGAACTGCTCGCGGAACCAGCCGTGGTTGGGGTCTTCTTCGATCTTGAGGAGGGGTTCGCTGTCGCTGCGCCAGCCGTCCGGCAGCGTGGCGCCGTCGGCGATCACCTGCGCGTACTGCTTGAGGAAGACCGGGCCGTCGTCGGGCAGCGCCTGCACCGCGGCGCTGTCGATGGCGGCATGCGCGCGGTGGCCCCAGGCGGCGGCATCGCCGGAACACGTCGCTGCTGCAACCAGCAGCGCACAGGCAAGACGGGAAGCTGTCATGGCAGTCCTTGTGGCCTGCAGCGCAGCTGCGGCGCTAGAGGCGATGGATCGGGAAGTGGAGCGCTGGCATCGAGGCTGCGAGACCCCGGACGCCGGCGCACTCAGAAGTGGTAGGTCACCACCAGCCGCGAGTTGCGCGCGTAGATCGGCCGGCCGTAGATCGGTGCGCGCGTGCCCTGGCCGGAGATGGTGTCGGTGCGCGGGTTGCCTTCGGTCAGTGCAAAGGTGTTGGACAGGTTGTCCACCGACAGCTGCACGTCCCACGGCCCGTTGCGCACCAGGATGTTGGCCGCCAGGGTGTCGTAGGCGGCCAGCTCGGTGGTGTTTTCCAGGTCGGCGTAGCGCTTGCCCACGTAGGCGTAGCGCAACGAGGTTTCCCAATCGAACGCACCGGTGGTGAACAACAGCGTCGGGCCGGCATTGCCGTACAGCCTCGGCTGGCGGTTGGGCATGTTGCCGTCCACGTCGACCACGGCCACCGCGCCATTGGCCACCACCTCGGTGAGGTCGGACACCTTGGTGTCGTTGTAGGTCAGGTTGGCATCAAGACGTAGCCACTGCGCCGGCGTCCACACCGCCGCCAGTTCGATGCCGGGGTTGGTGACGCTGCCGCGGTAGTCCTTGGATTCGGCCGCGCCGGTCTGCGGATTCACCGCGCTGGTGCCGATGTTGTAGGGGTCGTACTTGGTGTAGAAGGCGGTGGCGAATACGTCCAGCGTGTCGAAGTTGAGCTTGGTGCCGAGCTCGAACTGGTCGGCGGTGGGGATGTTGACGTTGCCTGCGTTGGCGCCCTCGCTGGGCGCGCGGTGCGCACGCGAGGCGCGGCCGTAGAGGCCGACGGTGGGATTGATGTCGTAGTTGAAGCCCGCGGTCCAGTTGGTCACGCCCACGTCCAGCGCGGTGTGTGCGCGGGCCCCGGTGAACAGGCGCGCGGCATCGTCGGCCAGGGTGCCGGCCATGCCCAGGGTGCCGGTGCTGCGCAGCATGCTCCAGGCGCGGTAGCGGTAGCGCTCGTGACGCACGCCGGCTTCCAGGCGCAGCGTGTCGGTCAGCTGCCAGGTGTCGGCGATGTAGGGCGCCAGCATGCTGGTGTAGGCCTTGCCCTGGGTGCGGTCGGCGCCGTAGATCACCACCCCGTCCTTGGTCACGCCACCGACCACGTTGCCGGCCGCGCCGTAGCCGAGCAGGTCGATCGTGCGCGGGTTCTGCCGCATTTCCAGCAGATAGCTCTGGTAACGCGAAGTGTAGGAACGCGCGTAGTAGGCGCCGTACACGCCGAGCGTGATGTCGTGGCTGTCGCCGCCCCAGTCGAAGCGGCGATGCAGGCGCAGGTCGTCGGCGAACGAATCGGCGCGCACGTTCATGGCGCGGTACTGGCCCTGGATCACCAGGCCGTCGGTGCTGGCCGGATCGAAGCGGCTGCCGTCGTCGGTGTAGACGTAGCCCAGCGAGCTCAGCCCGGGAAACGCGGCGCTGGCGGCAGCGCGGCGGCTGTCGGCATACGCGGCGGCGTCCTGCGGCGCATTGCTGGAATACAGCGCGTCGAAGGTCATGTCCAGGCGATTGACGATGGCCTTGTTGGACAGGCTCCAGCCGTTGTCGAAGGCCAGGTCCAGGTTGACGCCCAGATGGTTGAACTTCATGTGGCGGCCATCGGACAGGTCGCGCAACTCGCGCTGCGGCGCGCCGTTGGCATCGCTGGAGACGATGCTGGCGCGCTTCAGCTGCGCGCTGCTCAAGGTGCCGGTGAAGCGGTCGATCAACGGGTCCAGCGAACGCGAGGTGTCGCGCGGGTCGTACAGCGGGATCGGCATGTAGAACGCGTTCCTGTCGTCCAGATGCTTGGCGGTGAAGCTCAGCTTGCCGTGCTCCAGCGTGTGCGTGAGGTTCATGCGGAACTGCCCGCCCTCGTCGGCCGAAAAGCCCACCTCGCGGTAGCCGTCGTTGCGCCGCACGAAGCCGCCGGCAGCCAGGTACCAGCCGTCGGCAAGCTTGCCCGACCAGTAGCCATCGAGCCGATACAGCGCGGTGTCGCCGACAGTGGTGCGCACTGCGCCTTCGGGGGTGTCGCCGCCCTGGCGGGTGACGAAATTGACGATGGCCGCGGCATTGGAAGTGAAGATCGGCGACGGCCCGCCGCGTACGGTTTCCACCGATTCGACCATCAGGTCCGGGCGCACCAGGCCTTCGGTCTTGTAGAAGTAGCCGTTGTTGTCCGGGTAGGGGCTGATGCCGTCTTCCTGGATCACCGCAAACGAGCCTTCGTCGGGAATGCCGCGGATGCGGTAGACGTTCTGCACTTCGCCGCCGGTGGATTCGGCATAGATGCCGGGCATCGAGCCGATCAGGCTGGCCAGGTTGAGCGGGGCCAGCTTGTCGATCTGCTCGGCGGTCAGCGCGGTGATCGCATACGAGGCGTCGAACTGGTTCTGGGCCTGGCCGGCGCCGGTGACGATCATCCGGTCCAGCGAGAAGATGCTGTCCTCGCCCTTGCGGGTGGCAGGCGTGGCGGGTGCGGCCTCCTGCGCGAGCGCGGGGGTGGTCAGGGTCAATGCAAGCAGGACGGCGAGCGGACGACGCGACACGGCACGACGCACTCCGGAGCGCGTCCGGATGTGGGTGTAGGGCATGGCAGGAGTGGGGTCGGCGGGGGAGCTGCCCACTGTCGCGGCGCCATGTTTCCGCAGCATTGCGTGTGCGCCCGATCACGCTAAGTTGGCGGGCCTACGTGCCGATCTGTAACGTGGCACTTGTTTTCAAGCGGTTTCAACCGTGCGCGGCAGGTGGCCGGCTATGCCTCGCTCGGTGCGCATCACCAGGTCAATCGTCCCGCCCTCGGTGTCATCGCGCCGGCGCCAGCTCGGACATCGCAACCCGCGCCACGCTGGCAGCCGCTTGTTCGACGCTGCCTGGACCGGCGTGGTCGTCGAGATCGGTGGCGGCGCGAGCGTGATCGACTGCATCGGCGCATTGACCGCAAGGCCCGCGTTACGCGGTACCTTCGCCAACGACACGGTGAAGCAATCGGGCGCTCGGCGCCGTCGCGCAGCGCCAGGGGCTGCGGAGTTGGAGCGGCGCGCTTGCTTGGAATCACCGAGAAGGCCCCCAGACTATGTGCCACCCATCCGTGTGTACAGCCGCCTTCGTGAGCACCTCATTGCCCCTGCCAGCACCGCGCAAGGCCCCGCAGCAAGCGCGCTCGCGCGCCACCGTGGAGGTCATCCGCCAGGCCAGCATCCAGGTGCTGGTGGCCGACGGACTGCAGGGCTGCACCACCACGCGGGTGGCCGAGCGTGCCGGCGTGTCGGTCGGCAGCGTGTACCAGTACTACCCCAATCGGCAGGCGATGTTGATCGCGTTGCTGCAGTGGCATCTGCAGGCGGTGAGCGACGCGGTGGAACGGGCCTGCGCGCAACAGCACGGACGCACGCTGGCGCAGCAGTGCGAGGCCTTGGTGCATGCCTTCGTGCAGGCCAAGCTGCAGCACATGGACGTCGCGCGCGCGCTGTACGCCATTGCCGAGCTGCATGGTGGCGCCGCGCTGGGGTCGCAGGCGCGCAAGCGCTCGCAGCAGGCGTTTGCCGCTGCGCTGGCCACCGCCGCGGATGTGCGCTTCGACGATTGCGGGGCGGTGGCCGAGATCGGCATGGCGGCCATCACCGGGCCGGTGAGGAGCCTGCTCGAGGAGGGCGTGCCCGCCACGCGGATTGCGCCGCTGCAGGCGCAACTGGTGGTGTTGCTGCACGGTTACCTCATGGCCACCGGAGCTGCGCGATGACGGCGGCACTCGTGCAGGACGGCAATGCACTGCAGGATTTCATCGAGCGCCACCGGCGCCTGTTCGTGCTCACCGGCGCCGGGTGCAGCACCGATTCGGGCATTCCCGATTACCGCGATCTGCAAGGCGGCTGGAAGCGTCCGCAACCGGTGACGTTCCAGGCCTTCATGGGCGAGCTGTCCACGCGGCAGCGCTATTGGGCACGCAGCCTGGTCGGCTGGCCGCGCTTCGGGCTGGCGCAACCCAATGCCACCCATCACGCGCTGGCCGCACTGGAAGCGCGCGGCCAGCTGGAACTGCTGCTGACGCAAAACGTGGACCGCCTGCATCAGGCCGCCGGCAGTCAGGCGGTGATCGATCTGCATGGCCGGCTCGATGTGGTGCGCTGCATGGGCTGCGAGCGGCGCATGCCGCGTACCGAATTCCAGCTGCTGCTCGAACACGCCAACCCCGGCTGGGCCGAGCTGGACGCGGCGCAGGCGCCCGATGGCGATGCGGACCTGGACGATGTGGCCTTCGACAGCTTTGCAGTGCCGCCGTGCCCGGTGTGCGGCGGCGTGCTGAAGCCGGATGTGGTGTTCTTTGGCGAGAACGTGCCGCGCGAGCGCGTGGAGCGTGCATTTGCGCATCTGCAGGCGGCCGATGCGGTGCTGGTGGTGGGCTCGTCGCTGATGGTGTATTCGGGCTTTCGTTTCGTGCAGACCGCGGCACGCAACGGCCTGCCGATCGCCGCGCTCAACTTCGGGCGCACCCGTGCGGACGAGCTGCTCAGCCTGAAGGTCGAACAGTCGTGCGCGCAGGCACTGGCGTTTCTGCATGCGCCGTTCGATCCGCTGCGTGCACGCAGCGTCAACGATGCCAGTGCGCGCTCGGCATGACGCAGTGATCCATCGCAGCGGTTGTGCGCACGCGCGCGGCGCAGTGCAATGGGCATCCCCGTGTCATCTGTGGATGCCCCCTTGAGCCAGCTGTTCTCCCCCATCCGCTTCGGTCCGCTTGCGCTCGCCAACCGGATCGTCATCGCCCCGATGTGCCAGTACTCCGCACAGGACGGCCGCGCCAGCGACTGGCACCGCATCCATCTGGGCACCTTGTCGCAATCCGGTGCCGGCCTGCTGATCCTGGAAGCAGCCGCAGTACAGCCGCAGGGGCGCATCTCCTACGCCGACCTCGGCTTGTACGACGATGCCACCGAGCAGGCGCTGGGCGAGGTGCTGGACTCGGTGCGGCAGTGGTCGCCGATGCCGATCGGCATCCAACTGGCGCACGCCGGGCGCAAGGCCTCCACCGATCTGCCGTGGAAAGGCGGCGAGGCGATTGCGCCGGATCACGCGCATGGCTGGCAGACCGTGTCCGCATCGGCGCTGGCGTTCGGTGACGGTCAGCCGCTGCCGCAGGCACTGGACCAGGCCGGCATCGATGCGGTGGTACAGGCCTTTGTCGGTGCGGCACGGCGCGCCGAACGCCTCGGCCTGGCGCTGATCGAGCTGCATGCCGCGCATGGCTATCTGATGCATCAGTTCCTGTCGCCGCTGAGCAATCAGCGCAGCGATGCGTATGGCGGTTCGCTGGACAACCGCATGCGGCTGACGTTGCGCATCTTCGACGCGGTGCGCGCGGCGGTGTCGGACAAGATTGCCATCGGCGTGCGCATCTCGGCCACCGATTGGGTAGAGGGTGGCTGGGATCTCGAGCAGAGCATCGCGCTGTCCAAGGCGCTGGATGCGCGCGGTGCGCACTACATCCATGTCTCCAGCGGCGGGCTGGATCCGCGCCAGCAGATTCCGGTGCAGGCGGGCTATCAGATTCCGTTTGCGCAGCAGATCAAGGCGCAGGTCAGCACGCCGGTGATCGGTGTGGGCCTGATCACCGAGCCGGCGCAGGCCGAGGCGATCCTGCAGGACGGCCAGGCCGATGCGATCGCACTGGCGCGCGGCATCCTGTACGACCCGCGTTGGCCGTGGCATGCCGCTGCCGCACTCGGCGCGTCGGTCACGCCCTCGCCGCAATACCTGCGCTGCGAGCCGCGCGATGCGCGTGGCGTATTCGCCAGCTGATCCATCCGATAGACGTCATAACGAACAAGGACAACGCATGCCGATAGGATTTCTGGGCTTGGGGACGATGGGCCTGCCGATGGCGCACAACCTGCTGCGCGGCGGTTTCGAGCTGCGTGTGTGGAATCGCTCGCCGCAGCGCACGCAGTCGCTGCGCGAGGCCGGTGCCACGGCGGTGGATGCGCCGCGCGACGCTGCGCACGGCCCGTTGCTGTTTTCGATGCTGGCCGACGACAACGCGGTGCGTGCCACCGTGCTGGAGCAAGGCGTGCTGGATGCGCTGCCGGCCGGCAGCGTGCACGTCAACATGGCCACCATCTCGGTGGCACTGGCGCACGAGCTGACCGCCCTGCATGCCGAACGCGGCGTGGCCTATGTGGCCGCACCGGTGCTCGGCCGGGTCGATGTGGCCGAAGCCGGCAAGCTCAACATTCTGGCCGCCGGCGACGAGGCAGCACTGGCGCGCGTGCAGCCGATGTTCGATGTGCTCGGTCAACGCACCTGGGAGATCGGCCGCACCCCCGAGCAGGCCAATGCGGTCAAGCTGGCAGCCAACTTCTGCCTGGCCAGCGCGATCGGCGCCATGGCCGAAGCCAGCGCGCTGGCACGCGGCCACGGCGTGGACGCCACCCAGTTCCTGGGCATGCTCACCAGCACCTTGTTCGCCGCGCCCGCGTACCAGGGCTACGGCCGCCTGATCATGCAGCGCGACTACCTGCCCGCCGGCTTCACCGCCACCCTGGGCCGCAAGGACGTGGATCTGGCGATCCAGGCCGGCGCCGACAGGCAGGTGCCGATGCCACTGGGCGAGTTGCTGCGCGCCGGCCTGGACGAGGCCATCGCGCATGGCGACGGCAACGCCGACTGGGCGGTGCTGGCAGAGGTGTCGGCGCGGCGGGCCGGGCAGGCCTGATCGCAGCCTCCGCAAAGCGGAGCTAGCCGCTCTCCCGGCGGGGCGGCAAGGCACGGCTTGCGCGTCACTGGCGCGCAAGCCTCGAAGCGCCCGCGCTGCTGGCGCGGGCCGGGACGCGGAGCGGGGGTTGGGGTGAGGGGAGGAGGCGGCGCCACGTGCAGCAGATTTCGCACGCCCTCGGCTCCATCTGCTCCCCACTCTCGGGCCGCTTCGCTCCAGAGCAACACGGCCCACCTCTTGCTCACCTCGACATGCAGCAGACCTTCTAAAATGCCGGCTCGTGACAGCCGCCGCTCCAGGGAGGATGCGATGCGACACCTGCATATCACGCTCGGTTCGACCGAGCGCACACCGCGCGCACCGACCTGCGCCGGTGGGACACGATGACCGCCGTACCGGTCGTCGATCAGGGCCCGGTGGGCCCGGACCATCCCGAGCATCCGGACCACTCTCTGTTCGCGCAGATCCGCGAAGCGGTGGCCGCGCTCGATGCCGAGTTGAACAAACCCACCGACGCCGCCAGTGTCCGCATGGCCGCGCGCCTGCTGCCGCTGGCCAAGCAGCATGGCTTCGACCAGGTGGATCACGTGGTGCTCAGCCGGCACGTCGGCGAGGTGGGCGAGAACGTGTTTCTGGTGCGTGGCGAGCTCGCCGATCCGGCGCATCTGCGTGCGCACATCACCACCCAGGAAGCGATGGAGACCTCGGTGGAGGCATCGATGGCGCAACTGGACGAGATCAATCGGCGGCTGATGCTGCGCCTGCCGCCGCGCTGAGCTGCAGCGGAAAGTTACGGGCGCAAGCACTGCGCCCGCAGCCGGGCGCATTGGCTATCATTGTGCCGATGCGCTCCGACTACATCCTCACCCTGTCCTGCCCCGACCGCACCGGCATCGTCTATCGCGTGACCGGGCTGCTGTTCGACCTGGCCTGCAACATCCTCGACGCACAGCAGTTCGGCGACGACGAAAGTGGCCGCTTCTTCCTGCGCGTGCACTTCGACAAACCGCCGGGCGCCGACATTGCCGGGCTGGAACGCCGCTTTGCGCAGCTGGCCGATGAGTTCCAGATGGACTGGCAGCTGCACGATGCGCGCCGCCGCGCGCGGCTGCTGGTGCTGGTGAGCAAGCAGGGGCATTGCCTCAACGATCTGCTGTTCCGCATGCACAGCCGGCAATTGCCGGTGGATATCGCGGCGGTGGTGTCCAACCACGCCGACTTCGCGTCGCTGGCCGCCTCCTATGGCATCGCCTTCCACCATCTGCCGGTGAGCGCCGACACGCGCGCCGCGCAGGAAGCGCAGCTGCTTGCGCTGGTCGAGGCGCTGCAGATCGATCTGGTGGTGCTGGCGCGCTACATGCAGATTCTTTCGCCCGAGTTATGCCGCGCATTGGCGGGGCGGGCGATCAATATCCATCACAGCTTCCTGCCCAGCTTCAAGGGCGCGCAGCCGTATCACCAGGCGCACGCACGCGGGGTCAAGATCATCGGTGCCACTGCGCATTACGTCACCGAAGACCTGGACGAAGGCCCGATCATCGAACAGGACGTGGCGCGCGTGGATCACGCGATGACGCCGCGCGACCTGGTGCGGCTGGGCAGCGATACCGAATCGCTGGTGCTTGCGCGTGCGGTGCGTCGCCATGTCGAGCACCGCATCGTGCTCAATGGCCATCGCACGGTGGTGTTTCGGTGAGGCGCGGCCAACCGTCCGGGAAGCGGGCTATCGCGTCTCGACGCGCGATAGCCCGCTTCGCACTCGCCTCAACGGCCATCACACGCCAATGAAGACCCGTCGGGCTCTGACCGGCATCGTGAAAATCGCTGGAGTACACAGAAGCTGCTCTTGGCAAGGGCTGGATTCCATCTTGGCATTGACGAGTCGCGATAACCGTTCGCTCAACCGGAATCTTCGATTGAAGCGGTAGGCGGTGTCGGCCAGGGAAAGCCTCGCTTGTTTACCTTGCGCGGTGGCGTGATACATCGCGCTGCGGGCGCTTTAGGTCGCCAGGCATCACGTTGACCCAGCATGCGCCAGGCATCCCTGTCGCGGCACGTCCCTCGCCGGTACACGGTCAGGGACTGATCGGGGCGACCCAATGGCAGGGGTGTTCGTTACGCCGAGTAGCTTGCTGAAAACCTCTGGCAGGACCACGGCCCGGTCTTGAGTGATCCTGATTTTTGGAGCTTCTGCGGGGAATTGTGAGCATCCAGTGCTCTCCGGGAGCGCAGATCTCAGCTACGGGCAACGCCTGGTGTTGGGCTAGGTGGCTCGAACTGGCATTCAGCTGCCTATCAGATCGATTCTTTCAGCTAATAACCAGAGTCTGTCAGGGCAAACCAACGAAATTTCGGAAGCATTCGTTATCGGTAGCGAATTTTCGCCAAAGGAAAGCAAGACCCACGGAAAGTGCTGCACATTGGCGGGCAATTCGCGCTTTCCTGGAAGACATATCCGGAATAAGCATTGGCGATACCTGCCACTGTCTGCGGCGAACTCTTCAAAAAATCGGTCCGTTGCGCAGTGTAGTGGCCTGCCGAATCATGCCGGGTGGCTTGCCTCCGCAGATCGCATCCGCGCGCATCGGGCACTACATCCCGATGCAATCATGCAGGTGCACAATGAAATCTCCGAGAAAAGCTCGACCCCGCCCCAGAGTGACAGTATTTGCCTTGCTGCTGACGTCCTGTCTTCTCAGCGGGCCGGGCGTGTCCGCTGAGACAACGGCCGTGAATCGCGCTGACAGCGTCGCGGCGACATCCAAATCGTCTCTCGGAACGGCCAGGTTTGTCGATCATGTCGCGGAAAACGGCTCGACGTACGCTCATTTGGTCAGCGCAAAGAGCGCCGCAGGCTCCAGCGGGAGCATGTTCGGCATGGGTGGCAGAGAGAGGGTTGCTGTGAACATAAGAGAAAAAGTAAAGGCAATGACGCTCGAAGAAAAAATCGGGCAGAAAATAATGCTTGATTTTCGCTACTGGGACCCGACGGGTAATGAAAAGCGGGACATGACAGTTCCCGATGACGTAATTGGCCGAATAATTAAGAACAATCACGTTGGCGGCGTCATTCTTTTTTCAAATAACTTCAAGGATCAGTTCCAGATCAAAAGACTTACGGCTTGGTATGCTGGAATGGAGAGCAGCGGGGGAGTGCATTTGCTGATTGCAACGGACAATGAGGGAGGTAATGTCTTTCGACTTCCCCGTAACGAGTATGCGTCCTTTCCTGGCAATATGGCGCTTGCGGCAGCCATTGAAGGAGGATCAAGCGAACAGCTTGCCTTTGAACAAGGCAGGTTATTGGCTCAGGATCTGCTTGCCTTGAAGATAAATACCAACTTCGCACCGGTGGCCGATGTCAATGCCAACCCCTTCAATCCGGTAATCAACGTTCGTGCATTCAGCGACGATCCAAATGTCGTATCTCGCTTGGCCCGAAAAATTTCAGTCGGAATGCAGCAGCAGGGGCTGGTCACCACCTATAAGCACTTTCCGGGCCACGGCAGCACTTCAACCGACTCGCACACTGGCCTTCCCCGCGTGGATCTCTCGCGGGACCAAGCCTTCGCAATCGATATTGCGCCCTATCAACAGGCCGTCTCCGCAAACGCCGCTCCGGACATGGTCATGACGGCGCATATCCAGTATCCGGCGCTGGATGAAAGTCTGGTCACTAACCGTAACGGGCAAAGGATTATAGTTCCCGCCACCATGTCGCGTCAGATACAGACGCACATCTTGCGCGACGAAATAGGCTATGCCGGCGTGACCATTTCTGACGCGCTGGACATGGGGGCGATCACCGACAACTTCAACCAAGAAGATTCCGTCGCGAAGGTGTTTTCTGCGGGAGTGGACATTGCGCTGATGCCAATTAGTATCTCTTCACCCTCTCAGGCCGACCTTCTGCCTCGACTTGTCAGTCTGATTGTCGAAGAGGTTAGAGAAGGACGCATCAGCGAGGATGACATAGATGCCTCGGTAGAACGAATTTTGGAACTCAAAGCTCGGCATAACCTGCTGACAAGGAGCGACCGAAATTTTACCAAAGCGTCCTCCTTGGTTGCAGGAGAAGTCCAGAAAGCGATTGCGGATCAGTCTATAACCGTGGTGATAAATCGCCAGTCTCTGTTGCCGTTGAAAGACAAATCGTTGCGCTATTTCGTCCTGACGCCTCAAGCTCAGCAGTCCACAGGCATTGCGGTCGCGATGGGACAGGAAGGATACCGCAGTGTGGTTGCCGCAGATGAGGCGACGCTCACTGACGCGCAGATAAGAGAAAACATCGCCAAGTGCGATGTGTTCCTGCTTGGCACCCTGCCGACGAGCTATACGGCAGTCGAGCAGGATGTTGTTCCCGCTGCGCAAGCGAACGTGGTGCAGGACGACAACAGGTATCTCGATTGGCTCAGGTATGCTGCTGGCTTGGGGAAGAAGCGCGTCCACCTCTCCTTGCGCGCGCCATACGACATCGTCAATTATTCCGAGGACACGGATGCAGCTGTCGCCGCTTATTCCTACTACGGATATAACAACGGTGTGTGGCTCGGTCCCTCCATGTTGTCGCTAGCGGAAGTGCTCACTGGCAAACTGACGCCGCGCGGCAACTTGCCGGTAAATCTTTGGAAAAGTTACGACGTGAAGACAAATACAGGGAAGGTGGCTTATCCGCGAGGATTTGGACTGAGTTGGTAATTGCGACGAAACGCGAGGCGCAATATTGGCCTGGCCCGGGGCCGCGAGAAGACTGTTTCGCCTTAGCGGGGAGTTCGATAGCCAGGGAGCGCCTGCGGCACAGTCACCATCGCCCTTCCGGAACAGAGACCCCTTGCGTCCCATGCTTGAGAAAACCGGCTGAAGCGCGTTGCAGATCGTGAAAGAAGATGGCCGGCGCGTAGGCGCCGACCATCGCATCGCACATCATCTCGCAATTATCTCGCCGCGTTGGCGTTCATCACTGCATTGCGGCTGGCATCCAGATCTGCGCCGGGTCGCGCATGCCGGTGGTGTGGCATTGCCCGGTGGTGTGGCCGCGATTGACGCCGCCCGGCAGCTGCGCGTTGACCTGCTCCACGGTGCCATCTTCCGGGTCGTTCAGCACCAGGTCCGAGGCCGCGTTGCAGTAGTCGTTGGTGTACCAGTTGGTCTTGGCGAACGAGGTGGTGTAGTAGTTGACCTTGGCGCGCGCATCGGCCGGAATACCGGGCAGCCAGGCCTTGGCGCCGTCGTAGGTCAGGTCGGTATTGGTGCCGCAACCCACGCCGAACCACGAGCCCACCGCTGCCAGAATGCCGGATAGATTGGTGCCCTGGTACGGCGTGCCGACCGACTGCATCACCCGCCCCCCTGTGACGTTATCCAGCCCGCTCCAGTAGTAGGTATACAGACGCAGCGCGGCCATGCCGCCCTGGCTGTGCGCCACCGTCGCGAACGAGGACCACTGACTGGCGAACTGCGCCAGCCGCTGTGCGAACTGGTCGTTGCTGCGGTTCTGTTTGGCATCAAGGAACGAGGACGCATTGGTGAACTGCGCCTGCGGCCACACGCCGTTGGAGCAATACCCGTGCACCAGCACCAGTTGCGACCCCGTGGCTTGCGGTTGCGCCATCGCACTGGCACGGGCCAGCGTCGTCGGACGCGGCCCCATGCGCATGCTCTCGTCGACCGCAGTGGCGGAGCGCGCGATGCTGGTGCGGCGCAACGCGGGCAGCTGCAACGGCAGCGTGTCGGCCTGTACCAGCGGGATGTAATGATCCGGGTCTTCGATGCGCAGCCCGCGTAGCGTAAACGGCGCACGCGCGCCGGCACGCGCGACCCAGCGTTCGTCCAGGCTCAACGGTAGCTGGCCTTGCTGCGGCGTCAGCATGCCGCCGATCCATGCCACCGGCACGTCCTTGCCCGTGGCATCGGTGCCCCAGACCTGGCCAAGCACGCGGTAGTGCGATGGTGCCTTGCCGCGTGCGGCGACCGGCAAGGCAATGCTGAGCCGGGGTGCCGTCGGCAGCGCGTGCGCTGAGCGCGTTGCCGAGCAGACGCAGGGAAGTATCCAGCACCGGCAACACATGCTCGCTGGTGCGCACGAACGGCTGCCCGGCCTAGTCGCGACCGCGCACGATCACCTGTGCGATCCAGGTGCCTTCGGCTGTCGGTTGGAACGTGCCGCCATACACGCCATCGCCGGCAGCGCCATCGTCGTGCTGTCCGTCATCGGCCATCGGCAGCGTGCGGATGCCGCCTTGCGGGTCGATCACACGCAGGCTCGCTGTCTCGATCTGCCCCGCCTGTGCAGCAAGCAAGCTCGCGCCGCCTGCATCGTTGCCGCTGAGCAAGGCGTTGAGCGTCAGCGACTGGCCGACCTACTGCCGACGATGGCGCGGGTACGAAGCCAGCTGCGTGCGCGCATCGCCTTCCATCAGCACATACCCGCGTTGCGCCACCGGTGCCGCCGATTGCAGCGTCAGCGCCCAGTTGCCGTTCTGCGCGGACTCCACCGCGTAACGCATGCCGCTGCTGCCGCTCTCGGCACTGCCCAGCAATGTGCGTTGTGTCTGCAGTTGCGGTGCAACGGCCGCCGCGCGCGCGCCGGCCGTGGGTGGTGCAGTCACTGCCGCCTCCCACGGCTGGTCGCCGGCCAGCACCATGAAACGCAGATGGCCGTTTTCCACCGGCAAGGTGCCTTGCCAACGTGCGGAGGTGCCGGCCGGCGTCAATTCCACCGGCAGCAAGGCGCTCTTGGACAGGATCGCCGACTCGGCCGGATCAGGCGCGCGCATCTGCGCGAACTCCTCCGGTGGGCCAGCCAGTTGTTTGGGCTGCAGCTCGGCCGCGGCAAGCGGCATGGAGACCAGCGACAGGGCGCACAGCAAGGACAACAGCGACGGCTTCGGCATGGCGACATCTCTCCTTGAACGTTGCAGAAGCGATGCCGCCGCGCATGGCAACGGCATCGGATGCAGCGCCCCCTCGCCGCGATTCGCCGATGGTTATACCCCGCATGTGTGACAGGTCTGCTGTGCGCCGCAGCACCTCACGCGCAGCAAACAACCCACCAGAACTAAAAAGTACAGAGTGTGATCGAGGTCGTGGAGATGCCGAGTTCCACGGCGCATTGCCTGATGAACATCAGAGGTCTGCGGTCGATCTGCAACGCCGAATTCGGCGCGCCTCAGTCCGCCTGAACCCGCGCGGAGCGGGAGCGGTATTGCTCCACCCACGCGACAGTCTGTGCGATGCCGCCGAAGGGATAGAAGTGCATGTGGACCTCACCGTGCGCATCAGTCAGGCCACTGGCCAGCCGATCGACAAAACGATCCGGCCCTGCGGTGCCCAACAGCTTGCCGAGCGAGATGCCGTATTTGGACAGCATCGATGCGCATGCGCCGACACCGCAGCTGGCGGCATAGCGTGCGAGCACTGCCACGCCGGCAGGACCGGGTACGCCCACGCGCACGGGATGTGCAATGCCGTGCGCGCGCAGCGCCTGCAACCACGTCAGCACGATGTCGGCATCGAACGCGAACTGGGTGACGATCAGCGGCGCCATGCCGCGCTCGGCGATGCTGCGACACTTGCGTTGCAGCACCTCCCATCGATCGGTTGCAGGCATGCTCGGATGTCCTTCCGGATGCCCCGCCACGGCGATGGTCCGGATGCCGGAGCGCTCAAAGATCCCGGTATCGAGCAGCGACAAGCTGTCCGCAAACGGCCCGAGCGGAGCAGGCGGATCGCCCGCAATCACCAGGCAGCGCTCGATGCCGGCTTCCTCGACGGCGCGGCTGACGAAGGCGTGGAGCTGCTCGCGCGAGGCGATGCGGCGCGCGGACAGATGCGGCATCGGCTGAAAGCCGAGTGTGCGCACCACCCGTGCCGCGGCCAGCCGCGCGTCGTCGTCCTGGTTGGGCAGGTAGGGGATGGCAATGGTTGCGCCATGCGTGATCCGGGGCGCCGCTGCAGCCAGCCCGGCAATGTGCTTTGCGCTGATCTCCAGCGAATAGGCCTCGGTGATGGGGCTGGCGAGGCTGGGCGTGTCCGGATCGATCAAGGGTGTTGCCGTCCTGTCGTGGTGATTGGCTGCGCCGCTGCGTCAGCCCCGATCGAGCGGGCAGGAGCCAAGAGCACATCGAAATCCCGGCCGCGCCCCATGACCCGCGGGCACTCAATCGTCCTGTTCCGCATCGCCGTAGAATTTCATACCCAGTTGTATGCGATTGCGCCCGCTTTCCACGCGGTGCCGATTGGTGTCGCGCAGCGAGTAGACGCAGCCGCAGTATTCCTGCTGGTAGAAGTTCTCGCGCTTGCTGATCTCGACCATGCGCGAGGAACCGCCGCCCTTGCGCCAGTTGTATTCCCAGTACACCAGGCCCGGATACCTGGCCGCAGCGCGTACGCCGCAGTCGTTGATCTGCTGCATGTTCTTCCAGCGCGAGATGCCCAGCGAGCTGGTGATCACCGGGAAGCCGTGCTCGTGCGCATACAGCGCGGTGCGTTCAAAGCGCATGTCGAAGCACATGGTGCAACGCACGCCGCGCTCGGGTTCGTTCTCCATCCCGCGGGCCCGCTCGAACCAGTTGTCCCGATCGTAGTCGGCATCGACGAAGGGCACGCCGCACTGCTCGGCAAAGCGGATGTTCTCGTCCTTGCGCAGCTCGTATTCCTTGCGCGGATGAATGTTGGGGTTGTAGAAGAAGATGGTGTAGTCGACGCCGGACGCCAGCATGGCCTCCATCACCTCGCCGGAGCATGGCGCGCAGCAGGAATGCAGCAACACCTTGTCGTGGCCGGCAGGCAGGGGGAGTGGCGTGCGGGTTGCGGTGGTATCCATCAGTGGGCTCCGGATGTCGTGGTGCCATCGGCAGGTTGGCGGGCCAGTTCGATGAAGGCGCGCAGGTAGTCGACGGCGATATCTGCCTCGCGTGCGCCCAGGAAGATCTGCTTCGGAATGCCGCGCGCACCCAGCCGCACTGGCACCACGTCCATCCTGGCGGCGTATTCCTCCACCAGCCAGCGTGGCATGGCGGCCACGCCGCGGCCACTGGCCACCATCTGCATCATGATGTCGGTGGTTTCGATGGCCTTGTGGCGCCTGGGCGTGACACCGGCCGGCAGCAGGAACTGGCTGTAGATGTCCAGGCGTTCGAGATCCACCGGATAGCTGATGAGCACTTCCCGCGTCAGTTGCTGGGGCTTGACGTAGGCCGCCGACGCCAGCGCATGGCCCTTGGCCACGACCAGCACCTGCTCGTAGTCGAACACCGGCTCGAACCGCAGCCCGGGCTTGTACAGCGGGTCGGGCGTGACCAGCAGATCGATCTCGTAGCCGAACAGCGCGCCGATACCGCCGAACTGGAACTTCTGCTTGACGTCCACATCCACATCCGGCCAAGTGGCCAGATAGGGCGCCACCAGCTTGAGCAGCCACTGGTAGCAGGGATGGCATTCCATGCCGATGCGCAGCGCGCCGCGTTCGCCCTGTGCGAACTGGCCCAGGCGCTCCTCGGCCAGATCCAGTTGCGGCAGTACCCGGTTCGCCACCGCCAGCAGGTACTGGCCGGCCTGGGTCAGGCGCAGGTTGCGTCCCTCGCGCAGCCACACGTCGGTGCCCAGCTGTTGCTCCAGCTTCTTCATGCTGTGGCTCAGCGCCGACTGGGTCAGGTTCAGCACGCCGGCGGCGGCGGTCAGCGAGCCTTGCTGCTCGACCTGCTGGACGATGGTGAGATGGATGCGCTCAAGCATTCAGATGATCAGAATTCATGGATTGTTGAAATAACACCATTTTACTTCATTGAATGCGAGCCCTAGCATCGGGGTTCGTCGTTTCAGGTCAACCCGCATGACTGTCAACGTGCCACGTCCCCTCCGCGTCGTCGCGGTCTCCGGCGGGCTGCAGCGCCCCTCCAAGGCCGCCGCCCTGGCCGAGCACCTGCTGGCGTTGATTGCCGCTGCGGTGCCGTGCGAGCAACACCTGATCGAACTCGGGGCGTTGGCGCCGCAGTTCGCCGGTGCGGTGTGGCGCTCGCAGCTGCCGGCAACGGTGGAGCAGGAACTTGCCGCCGTGGAGCAGGCCGACATGGTGGTGGTGACCACGCCGGTCTATCGCGGCTCCTACACCGGGCTGTTCAAGCACTTCTTCGACTTCATCCACCAGGATGCCTTGATCGACACCCCGGTGCTGTTGGCGGCGACCGGCGGCAGCGAGCGCCATGCGCTGGTGATCGACCACCAGCTGCGGCCACTTTTCAGCTTCTTCCAGGCGCGCACCTTGCCGCTGGGCGTTTACGCCACCGACCGCGACTTCCTGGACTACCGCGTGCACAACGAGGCCCTGGCCGAGCGGGCCAGGCTGGCGGTGCAGCGGGCATTGCCGCTGATCGCATTGACGCGGCAGGCAGGTGCCATCGCCGCAGAAAACGTGGCCGCGGCCTGAGGCCATCCAGCCACGGTTGCCCGGCGGGCCACCACACCCTTCGCCGGCCACGGGACTCGTTGGCGATTGCCCACCGATCCGGAGTTCCGGCATCCATCCAGCAGGGATCCACCCCTGCGCCGAGACCTGCGCTCGTATTCAATTTCGGAAACAAGGCGTCAGCTTGCAATGACTCAAGAATTCACCTTCAGCATCAAACGTCAGCGGTTCGACCAGGACTACCGTCCCGCGGCCAATACGCGCAACACGACGAACTTTGCCAACCTGGCCAGGGGCCAGCGTCGGCAGGAAAACCTGCGCAACACGCTTGCGATGATCGACAACCGCTGCAACGACCTGGCGCATTGGGACAACCCCACCCGCGACCGCTATGCGGTGGAACTGGACATCATCTCTGTCGAGATGAACATCGGCGAGACCGAAAGCGGCGATGCATTCCCGTTGATCGAGATATTGAAGCCCAGCATCCTCGACAAGACGAGCGGCGCGCGCATCGATGGCATTGCAGGGAATAATTTTTCCTCCTACGTGCGCGACTACGATTTCAGCGTGCTGTTGCCGGCGCACAATCAGGATGCATCCGGCTTCAGTGTCCCGAACGATTTCGGCAGCCTGCACGGAAAGTTGTTCAAGCACTTCGTGGACTCGGACGCCTATACGGCGCGCTTCGCCAAGCCGCCGGTCATCTGCATCAGCGTCTCCAGCAGCAGGGTCTATCACCGAACCGGCAACCGGCACCCCGTCCTGGGCATCGAATACAGGCAGGACGAATTTTCCCTGACCGATCGCTACTTCGAGAAGATGGGCCTGCAGGTGCGTTATTTCATGCCTCCCAACAGCGTCGCCCCGTTGGCTTTTTACTTCTTCGGCGACCTGCTCAACGACTACACCAACCTGGAGCTGATCGGCACCATCAGCACCATGGAGACGTTTCAGAAGATTTACCGCCCGGAAATCTACAACGCCAATTCCGCGGCGGGGGCCGTCTACCAGCCGAGCCTGAAGCACCAGGATTATTCCTCTACCCAGATCGTCTACGACCGGGAAGAGCGCAGCCAGCTCGCGGTGACGCAGGGCAAATTCACCGAGGAGCACTTCATCAGGCCCTACGGCAAGATTCTCGCGCAGTGGGTCTCCCACCACGCTGTCTGATCAACAAGAACGCAAGACACCACTCATCATGAAAAAGCTGCTCCCTACCTCCACCGCCGGCAGCCTGCCCAAGCCGTCCTGGCTCGCACAGCCGGAGAAACTCTGGTCTCCCTGGAAACTGCAGGACGCCGAACTGATCGAAGGCAAGCACGATGCATTGCGCCTGTCGCTGCAGGAACAGCAGCACGCCGGCATCGATATCGTCAGTGACGGCGAGCAGACCCGCCAGCATTTCGTCACCACCTTCATCGAACACCTCAGCGGCGTCGATTTCGAGAAGCGCGAAACCGTCAGGATCCGCAATCGCTATGACGCCAGCGTCCCCACCGTCGTTGGCGCGGTGAGCCGCCCCAGGCCGGTGTTCGTGGACGATGCCAGGTTCCTGCGCCAGCAGACCCGTCAGCCGATCAAATGGGCGCTGCCTGGCCCCATGACGATGATCGACACCCTCTTTGACGCGCACTACAAAAGCCGCGAAAAGCTGGCGTGGGAATTTGCCGTCATCCTCAACCAGGAAGCCAGGGAGCTTGAAGCGGCCGGCGTGGACATCATCCAGTTCGACGAGCCGGCCTTCAATGTCTTCTTCGACGAGGTCAACGACTGGGGTGTTGCCACCCTCGAGCGTGCGGTCGAAGGGCTCACCTGCGAAACCGCCGTCCACATCTGCTACGGCTACGGCATCAAGGCCAATACCGACTGGAAGCAGACCCTGGGGTCGGAGTGGCGTCAGTACGAAGAGTCGTTTCCCAAGCTGCAGACATCCACGCTCGACATCATCTCGCTGGAGTGCCAGAACTCGCACGTGCCGATCGACCTGATCGAACTGGTGCGCGGCAAGAAGGTGATGGTCGGAGCCATCGACGTGGCAAGCACTACGATCGAAACGCCGGAGGAAGTGGCCGCTACGCTGCGCAAGGCGCTGTGCTTCGTCGATGCCGACAAGCTCTACCCGTCCACCAACTGCGGGATGGCGCCTCTGGCCCGGGACGTTGCAAGAGGCAAGCTCAAGGCACTCAGCGCAGGCGCAGACATCATTCGCGCAGAACTGGCGGCCCGCTAGCGCGCCGGTGCTGGCGTTTGATCGGCAGCCGAAGCAACAGGGCGGCGGCTAGCGCCATCCTGCCGTCGCAAGTGGCCACCACGGCTCGCGACGCACCAACCAGCAAGCCCCGCATGCGGGGCTTGCTGGTCGTCCATCACGGTGCAGGGCTCAGTAATTGACCTGCAACTGCAGCCGCAGCAAGTCGCCTTCCACCACCGGATACGGCGCGGTGGTGACGTCGGTGCGCTTCATCTTCGAATAGGCGAACACCAGTTCCAGCGCATCCATCGGCTGCCACTCGACGCCGGCTTCCACTTCGTCCAGGCGCATGCGCGGCGCATTGGTGTCGAACTTGGAGCCGCCGCGGTAGGTCTGCCACTTCAGGTACGGCAGCAAGGTGCCGTAGCTGCCATCGTGCTTGTACATCGCCTGCACGTAACCGCCGCTCAGCGAGCGGGTGCGGATGCGCCGCTGTGCGACATCCAGCTCCGGGCCGCGGCCCACCGTCCACTCGGCCTGCAGGCCGAACGGCTGCGGGTAGTAGATGATGTGCGCGGCCACGCGTTGGTCGGTGTAGCCGTTCGGGTCGGTGATGGCCGGGGTGAAGCTGCGGCCACCGATGTTGACTGCCGCCGCGGTCGGCACGAAGCGGCCGCTGTAGGCATCGGCACCCACTTCCAGGTACTGGCCGTTGGCGAACTTGAACGGGTAGGTGGCGTGCACCACCGCATGCATGCTGTCGTTGCGCTCGGCGCGGTTGGCGCCCTGGCCGTTGTACACGCCGGCGCCGATCACGCCGTAGTCGCCCGAGCCCTTCAAGCCCGACTTGACCAGGTCCTGGAAGCGGCCCTTGGCCACGGTGGGGCTGTAGTAGAACACCGCACCGATATCGCGTTCGTCGCGCAGGCCGGAGTTGAGCGCGTCGGCGCGGTCCAGGGTGAGACGGTTCTGGCTGGATTGCAGGTTCTCCCAGCCGTACGGCATCTTCGACTGGCCCACGCGCACGCGGTACTCGCGCTTCTTGTCGAAGTAGATGTCGGCATACGCATCGCGCAACTGCGCGAAGTTGGAGGTGGTCGAACCGGTCGGCGTGCTCGCAAAGTCCGGCTGGAAGTACAGCGACACGTGCTCGTTGAGATCGCCGCTCAGCACCAGGCGCGCACGCCGGATGCCCAGGCTCTGGTCGTTGCCGATAAAGCGGTCGCCGGGTGCGCGCAGATCCTGCGCGTCGCCACCGATGCCCTGGTTGTAGCGGATCTGCGTGTAGCCACGCAGGCTCAGCTTGTCGTACCACTTCTTGCCGGCCTCGCCAGCCTTGGCCGTTGCCGCAGCCGGGACGGGTGCAGGTGCGGCCTGGGCGATGGCAGTGTCGGCAGGCGCCGCCGCCGCAGGGGCGGGCGGCAGTGCCGGTGCAGCCGGCATCGCCGACGCCGGCAGCTTGCCGTTCTCGTCCACCTGCACGAACTTGCCCAGCTTGTCGCGCCCCGGGGCCGGCTCGGCGAAGATCTGCTTGGTCTTGCGGTCCACGTACAGCTCCAGCTCGGCGGCCAGCGTGCTGCCGCTGGCGGTCGTGCTGAGGGCGCACAGGACGGTGGCGAGATTGCGTTTTTTCATTTGGTCCGGCTCGTGCAAGGGAAACGGGTCGGCGGCAGCGTCAGGCCTGCGCTGCCCGGCGGGCGGCGAACACGGCGCCGGCACGCCCACCAGGCGCCCGGTCGTCCTGACGGTGCGGCAATGCGTGCAGTTATATTTAGATTTGATGTCAGTTTGGTGACATCGGCGGCCCGGCACAGCGCAGCGCTATGTCAGCTGCGTGTCTGGCGCGTGTCAGTTGTGCGACGCGCAGAAGGCAGGCCCATCGGCGCGCGGCGTTCGCACGGGGCACCGATGTGACGCTTTGGTTGCTGCCGCCGGCCGGCGGCCCGCGGTGCCATGAGCAGATGGTGCCGCCAGGAGCAGCTGCCGACGCAAAGGCCGAAGCGCGTGCTGTGCACGGCCATGGCGTGCTGTCGTCGTCGCCAACGCGTGGCAAGGGACGATGACTCAACAACATGGCAAAGGCGGGCATCGCCCGCCTTTGCCGGATCACGCACCGCGTGGCGTAGCGCCGGGCCGGCGCGGCTGCACGGTGTCGCGCAGCACCGTGCCACGGCCCGGCTCAGCCGGCCGGCGTCGCCTGCAATGCCGCCGCCACCGCATCGCGCAGCGGGGTGGTCGGGCGGCCGATCAGCTGGCTCAGCGTGTGGCTGTCGTCGAACAGGCTGCCGCCGCGCGAGGATGCCGAGCACTGCGCCAGCACCTGTGCGAATGCGGCCGGCAGACCGATCTGCACCAACGCCGCCGCGTAGTCGGCTTCGGGCAGATCGTGATAGGCCACCGGCTTGCCCGACTGCTGCGCCACCTCGGCGGCATACTCGGCCATCGTGAAGGCGGTATCGCCGGCCAGCTCGTAGATCTTGCCGGCCTGCGGCGTGTCGGCGGCCAGCACCGCTGCGGCGGCCTCGGCATAGTCGGCGCGCGTGGCCGCACTGATCCTGCCCTCGCCGGCGCTGCCGATCACCGCGCCATGCGCCACCTCGGCCGCGATCGAGCCGGTGTAGTTCTCGGTGTACCAGCCATTGCGCAGCAGCACGTGCGGCACGCCGCTTTCGCGCAGCAGCGCCTCGGTGGCCACATGCTCGGGTGCCAGCGAGAGCGTGCTGGTAGCGGCATGCAGCACGCTCGTATAGGCCAGCAACTCCACGCCGGCCCGCTTGGCGGCCTCGATCACGTTGCGGTGCTGCGGCACGCGTTCGCCCACCGCATTGGACGACACCAGCAGCACCCGGCCCACGCCCGCGAAGGCCTGATCTAGGCTCTGCGGGTCGGCGTAGTCGGCGCGGCGCACGGTGATGTCGCGTTTTGCGAACTGCGCGAGTGACGCAGTATCGCGGGCCGTTGCTACGATCCGAGCGGCCGGGACACGCGCCAGCAGTGCGTCGACCACCAATGCGCCCAGCTGCCCGCTGGCGCCGGTGACGAGGATCAGGGGGGAGGGGTGTGCCATGGTGAACTCCAGTAGGTATTGATAAGAGGCGTGGTCTACTATCTAGACTCTTGGTCCGCGCACCTATTGTCAGGGCCGTTCGAACCTCCGCAAGGAGGCAGCTTTCCACCCCCTGGTTACCGTGAGATATCCCAGTGAACGCGATTGCTCTGTTTCCGCCGCCGCCGTCCCTGCAAGGCATACCGTTCGACGCCACCAAGTGCCCGGTGCGCGATGTGCTCGATCAGATCGGCGACAAATGGACCATGCTGATCCTGCTGACGCTGATCCCCGGCCCCTCCCGCTTCAGCGCCATCCAGCGCGCCGTGCCGGACATCTCCAAGCGCATGCTGACCCAGACCCTGCGCAACCTCGAGCGCAACGGCATGATCACCCGCAAGGTCTACGCGACCAAGCCGCCCAGCGTGGAATATGCCTTGTCCAAGCTCGGCGTGGCGCTGCTCGGCCCGATCTCGGAGCTGCTCAACTGGGCAGGCGAGAATCATGCGGCCATCCGCTCCGCACGCGAACGCTTCGATCATGCCCAGCAGCCGGCGGTTGCGCTGGATGCCGACGAAGCGATGGCGTAAGTGCTGTCAACCCAAGTTGGGCCGAGTTGCAAACAACTTGGTAGCACGCCTTGAGATGCCTAGCACAACCATTTGCAGTTGTTGTGCTAGGTACCCTACCGCTCTTGTTGGATTAGGCAGTACGCAACGGCGCTGACTTCGCCAGCGCCGTGCATCCCTCGAAGCTGCGGAGCGAGGTATCCCAATGATCCCCCAACCACTGATCGCAACCCCGGCTATCCCGTGGATTACGGCTCAGGGTGCGGGTTGGTGCGCCGTATCAGACACAGCCAGGTCCTGATACGGAATACGTTCGGCCAAAGGAGTTTCGCCATATCCAAGTTTACGGGCCAGCGCGGGAAGGGCCTCGAAGCTTGCATTCATGCCTTTGACAATCGCGGTTCCTACATGACGAAGGAACTCGCTCCTGGGAACCAAAATCTGATGCAACTCTTCTGCGGTAATTTCCCGTTCTCCGCTTTCCATGTGCTCGCTTGCTCGCGTCAGAATGGTTTGCACAACGCGCGCGTGCTTAGCATTGTCGGATTCGAATAGCCCAGGAACATGCACGCGTCCGCCAAGCGCCAGCGCGTTCAGAGCGATGGCTTCGATCGGATTGAAGACGGCGCTCCGGAAGATACGTAGCACCTTTTCCGAGAGCAATCCTGTGGCTTTGTCGCTGGCGATCAGCGGGATCATCCCGACAATGGATGCCAGCCCCATAGACTTGACAGCGGTGCTTTCGCCGGGGGCAATATCGAGCGCATGGCGCGTCATCTGCTCAATCGCCTCCTCCGGGCCCATGTTCTCGCCGGGATGCGCCATCACGCCATCCTTAATGCTCTGGAACAATCCAGCACGCATCAACTCTTCGCTTTCCTTGACTTCGGGTGGAATGCCTGAAGCAGCGCCAAAAATGGCCGCTTCGGTTGTCGTCGTATTGGCCGCAAGATCACCTAATCCTGACTTAAAGCCTGCGTACTGCAAGACGTTATTGGGGAATGACACAACTGAAGAGATGGCACCGGCTTTCATCGCCTTGGGGAGCAGGTCGCGCATTGACCAGTCCTCACCTTTCATACCCTTGATGATTGCGAGCACACACATGGTGTCCATAGTCTCGATTATCAAAGGCGGCACTGAATCGATTCCGGCCAATTGCAGAGCATACTGACTGGGCGAGAAATTTTTGCCGAAGATGGCTTTTTTCAACAGTTCCGAAGCGCCGAGTTCCCATGCGGAGCCGAGCATGCTGCTGACGCCAATGCTACCGGCCAAGCCGCCGAGCTGGAATTCTTTCTTGGTCGCCACATGTAGCAATTCCTGTGCACCCAGACGAACCTGGAGGTCCTCGTCCCCTTTGAGTTTCTGTTTGATGAACGCCGACAGGACATCGTCATTGGACATGACATCTGGTGCACACGAGGCGAGGAACGCTTTCGCGCTGATCTGGCTGCCGTCTGCCATCTCGATCAAAGCGCTTGGGCCAAATGCTGCGGAGCCCCGCTCAATCGCCTTAAGCAATAAGGGGATATGAATGTCAGCATCGATTTGCTCAGCTGTCCGCTCTGACGAGTCGGCGGTGGGCATCAGTTGCGCCGTTTCCACCGTGAATGCGTCCTTGAACTCCTCAAGCGCTTTCTCCGGGTCTCGACGCGACGCCATCTCTAGTCGGACCCCCTCAATGCTCGCGGCCTGTGACGGGAATGGCTGGTCAGCCTGCGCGAAAGATAACAACGCGTGCACGACCGAGTTGTCAGAAACAAGTCGGCCCGACTCCCTGCGCACCGAGCCGACATGCCCGGGTTTTTGAAAAGCCGCTAACGAGGTCAGTAGTGGGGTTTCCAATCCATTGTTATCAGTACGGCCGGATCCTTGCCCGGCAGCCTCGGGGCTAGCTGGCCGGAGGCTTACACCGCGCCGCTGCGGGGGCTTGGTGGTTGGCAGCCTGCTGTCTTCGGACTGACGGTAGACGCTATGGCTAAGCTGCGCGTCAGGTGCCAAACCCGAATTGTTATCCGCGCCAGATTCAGGTTGGCGTATGTGATCGAGTGACGACAAGGAATGGGATCGTGCAAGCACTGCCTTCATATTGTTCACCTTATGGAAAATTCATCAAGTTTGGGTAACGCAAATACAGCTTGTGGCGAGACCTTCCCAGCCCAGATGGAGAAAGCCATTCCGTAACACCAAATGTTTGGCACGGATCTTCTTTTTTACTGAAAGAGCCGCGTTGATGCACTGTTTCATGATTAAAACTGAGACGGGATCTTGACCAATGAGCGCTATGCTTGGCTGCGGGTCAGAATTTAGTTGACCGTCAAACCCCTTCCGGTCAAAAAATGCGGTAAATCGTCTAGCCTATATGGATATCTCCAACATAATAAATGTGACATCGATCTAATGTCGGCATATTCTAACTGGTCAGCGGAGCCGGATGGCGCGACCACACGGCGCAGGTGCAGCGCCTCGCGAAGAGTAACCTCGGACGCAGGGCGCGGAGCATATGGAATGCTTTTTGCTTAGGGAAGCTCTGAACAACTCCTCGATAGACTTCTGATCGACGCCTGAGGTTGGAGCCATCACGCGTAAGTGATTGATTTTCAGCAACGGAGATTGTCGTGATCAAGCGAAATCCCAAGTTCGCTCGCAACGCCAAGAGTTGTTCAGAGGTTCCTTAGGGGCAAGCAGGATATGGCGTTTTATTCGAAGTTTGATCTATAGGTGTGGCGCCACCGACGGTCTAGATAAGCGCTTATTATGAGGCGGCTATACCGCAATTTAACGGACAGGTGCGAAATGAATTAGCAGGTTGCGAAATTACTTTCGCATCCGTGCGCCGCCGCCTTATCGCATCTCCAGTCTTCTTCAAAGCCACCATGAAGATTCGCAAGAATTGTTAAGCCGCGACATGTGCAGCCTCCATGTACGTGCTGTACGCGTCATATGAGAAGCCGATGCCAATAGCAGCAGAAAGAGCAAGCAACAGCCAATACTTGGTTGGATGCTCTCTGCGGCTGAATCTGGCTACCCACGCGCCATCAAGCGCGCAACCAGTAAAGGCCTGAATGAGGAATGGAATAAAGCCGCTCACACCGAACAGAACGGCGGCAGCCAATTTGCTAAGGCCCACCGACTCGCCCCAGAAAGCGGACGCCGAAAACAAACCGATGAAAAGGATGAACCCCCAACCAAACGACTTGCCTTGAAAGCGCGAGACGGAATTTTTCATAGCTGCCTAACACCGGAGTTAAGGCACGTGCGGTACGCACGTCGCCTTGAACGCATTGTTAGGCCGCCGGCTTGAGGAAGGCGCCACGCCGTCGTGCCGCGCGCAGCAACAGCACAACCACGACTGTGGCTGACACGATCACCAGCAGCGAACTTTCCGGACCGAACATTCCGCCGGTCAGCCAGTCGGGCCCGGCATAGCGGCTTTCGAGCGGCGCTACGGCGCGCCAGTCCTCGATACCGGAAAGCGGCACGCCACTGAGAAAGATGGTGAAGTTCCATGCTGCGTGATTGGCGGCCGCCACCCATAGGTTGCGCGTCAGGACGAACAGCCCGCCCCATAGCAGGCCCAGCACTGTCACCGAAATCAGCATGGCTACGATATCGCCGGGTCCACCGTGCGCGACGTTCTCCAAGTGCGGCAGGGCGAACAGCACCGCTTGCACCGCCAATGCCACCACTGTTCCCCAAGCCCGCTCCAGCAGACGAAACAGCAGGCACCGGTGGACCAGCTCTTCTAGGGTGGCCGCAATTCCAATGAAGGCCGCCACGCCCAGCAGAGCCGGCGAGGCGCCGCGAAACAGCACCAGTTCGTATGCGCCGAACGCGAACAGCATGGCGATCGGCAACGCTACCAGAGCGGCGCCGCCTACACCGCCAAGTATCAGGGGAACCGGCTGCAGCCGCAGCTCGGTCGCTTTGCGCCTTTCATGCCAGTGAACATAGGCCCAGTAGCCCACGATGGCCACAAGGATGATGCCGGCACGTCTGAACACGCTGAGCCATGCGGGTCCAGGCTGGAACACCGTATCGATCAGTGGTAGCAAGCCTTGCCGAAAGACCAGTACCGAACCCATGATCGCCACTCCGCCCAGCAGGAGCGAGCCAAGCATACGGAAGGTGACGCGTATGCGCTGGCGCGCGATGCCTTCCGATTCTGCAGGAAGTGTGCGGCTTTGGTCGAAACGATCAGAAGACATGGCATCTTTGCTGGATAGAGATGAGTCAGGGGGCAGAGAATCTGCAGCCGGGTCGTGATCTTTCATGTCGGCCTAACGCCTGAATTAAGAGCGGCTAACAAAACCCTTGAATTCTGTTGAGTCGGCGACAACATTGCCGGCATGACACGTCGCAACGAGATCCCTAGTGCGCTTTGG
>NZ_MDSK01000014.1 GCF_002940205.1 Xanthomonas arboricola pv. guizotiae | reverse complement strand
GCGCTTCGAGAAGTTGGACGTCATGTTCCTTGGATTCCTCAACTTCGTCCTGGTCGTTGATGGGCTTCGGATGTGTTAACAGGCCCTAGTTGGGACCGGGCAGTGTGGGCGAGGCAGAAGCAGCAGAAGCGGAAGCAGAAGCAGAAGCAGAAGCAGAAGCAGAAGCAGAAGCAGAAGCGGAAGCAGAAGCGGAAGCGGAAGCGGAAGCAGAAGCGGAAGCGGAAGCAGAAGCGGAAGCAGAAGCGGAAGCAGAAGCGGAAGCGGAAGCAGAAGCGGAAGCGGAAGCGGAAGCAGAAGCAGAAGCAGAAGCAGAAGCAGAAGCAGGGCATGCGATCGGCGGTTTGGCTGCGGGGCCCTTGCCCGCCCACCATCGCAGGACACGCCGCAAGTACGTCCGTGTAGGCGCTTACGCGGCATCCATGCCGCGTAAGGTTCCGCGACGGTGAGCGGGCAAGGACCGCCGGAGATGGTTGGTGTGCAGGCTACAAGCAGAGCATGACGGCGTTGTCGTTGCAGCGCGCCCAATCAGTTTCCCAAGACGAGCCTAGCAATCAGCGGGCTTTCAATGAAGCAACCTAAGAACATCCTGGTGCGGTGTCCTGACCGGCTCCGGGACCCTTGGCGGCATGTATGCTGCCAGGAAGCCTCCACAGACGGATTCACGGCGTGTCCTGGATAGTGGGAGGGCATCGCCCTCGACTCACCGGACCTTTGATTCAAGCCTCGTGCCGTGTCTAACGGTCGCCACGGCTCGACGTCTCGATTTCCTTATGCGTTGCGCCCGCGCTAGGCGGCAAATTCGGCGCGCACTGCAGGCGTGCACAACCGCCATGCCAGCGCAGCGTGGAGACAGCCGATTGCCGCCACGCCCAGGCCTGTCAGCAGCAACGCCGCCTGGCGGGTTGCCTGCAGACGGGCCTGCAGCTGCGGCCACTCGGGACTGTGCACGACATCGGCAGGCAGCATCGCCTGCACGCCCTCGAACAGCGGCCCGATCAACGCCAGGCCACCGACATTGAGCAGTGCGGTCACCAGCAGCACCGCCACGAACCCGACCCGCGCCCACTCGCGTCGCTGCAGCAAGGCCCAGCTCAACCATGCGAAGGCCACCGACAGCACCACGCCTACGACGGACAACGACAACGCATGATCGATCAGCCACTGCAAGGAGGCGGGCAGGGTGATCCCTTCGGGCAAGCCCAGCGCCGCCGCGTCGGGCATCAGCACGATCATCACGATCTGCACCAGGTTGGACATCGCACTGACGACACCCAGCAGCAGGGACACCCACGCCAGCGGCGTGACGAAGCCGCCGCGCGGTCGAGGGCGCGGTGTCGGCGCGCTCATTGCAGCGCTGCGATATGGGCGGCCACCGCGGCTTGACCAGCCGGATCCAGGGCCGGCTGCAGTTGCGCGTACCAACCGGGCAGCGCGTCGGCCGGCAGGCACTGGCGCAGCAACGGTGTGCTGCGCTCCAGGAAGGCTTCGAAGAAGGGCAGCCCGCGCACGTAGAGGAAGTGGCTGTCGGTGATCGACATGCCGGCGTATGCCTCGCGCAACCATTCCAGGTGCGGCAGCGCGTGCGCACCGTGGCCGGCGCGGGTCAGTGCGGTGAGGAAGCTGGTGCGTGCGGTGGCCGGCGAGGTGGAGCGCTCCTGCGCATTGAGGTCGTCGAAGGTCAGCAGCCACTGTTCGCCACGATCGATCTCGTTGCACATCACCGAGGTGGTCGCCAACTGCAATGCGTTGTGCGCGGTGGGCTCCAGCTCGTACAGCGCCAGCCAGTGCGGGTACGCCTCGCGATAGCGGTCCAGCGCGCTCAACGCCAGTGCGCACAGGCGTTGCGCGTCGGCACCCAGGTGCAGCTGCGCCTGCGCAGCGTTGTAGGCGCCCAGCTGATCGCCGCGCTGGAACAGGCTCAGTGCGGGCTGCAGTGCCGGGTCGATCTGGACCTCGGTCTCGGTGTCATCGGCTGCAGCTGCCGGCGCTGCGGTCGGTTCGGCTCGGGGCGTCTTCGCCACCGGGGTCTTGCGTCCAAACAAACGGTCCCACAGGCCCATCGCGATTACCTTCTGCGCGCCGCGAATCGGAAACCGCTGCGGTGCCGGCGGCGCTCCGGTCGGGCGGCGGGCCGGCAGAAGGAGCGCGATGCGCCAGCGATCTGCCGATCCTGCGCCAAGCTTAGGGCCAGTTGCGTACGTGCAGGTGAGTGCCGGGCAGGGTGATGCATGGCGACGGGTGACCTAGCAGCGCATCACGCGTGCAACCTGGGCGATCTGTCGTTTGCCGCAGCGCGTGGATGCTGGCGCTGCGCGCCATGTCGCCGGCCGGGCGATGCAGCACCCATCGCCCGGCCGCAGCGGCATGGCTTACGGCTTCACCTGCTCGTTGAAGAGCTTGAGGATGCGCTTGTATTCGTCCAGCCACGAATCGGCACGCGTAAAGCCATGGCGTTCCAGCGGATACGGCGCCACCTGCCAGTTGTCCTTGTGCAGTTCCATCAACTTCTGGGTCATGTCGACCGAGTCCTTGAAGAACACGTTGTCGTCGACCATGCCGTGCGCGATCAGCAGATGGTCGCGCAATCCGTCGGCGTAGTTGATCGGCGAGGAGGTCTTGTAGGCGTCGGGATCGAGCTCGGGCGTGTTGAGGATGTTGGAGGTGTACTCGTGGTTGTATTGCATCCAGTCGCCGACCGGGCGCAGCGCCGCGCCGGCCTTGAAGGTGCCGGGGCTGCGGAACAGCGCCATGTAGGTCATGAAGCCGCCGTATGAGCCGCCGTAGATGCCGGCGCGCGCGCGGTCGCCCTGCTTCTGCGTCACCAGCCACTCCAGCCCGTCCAGATAGTCTTCCAGCTCCGGGTGGCCCATGTTGCGGTAGATCGCCGTGCGCCAGTCGCGGCCGTAGCCTTCGGAGGCGCGGTAGTCCAGATCCAGCACGATGTAGCCCTGCTGCACCAGCAGGTTGTGGAACATCTGCTCGCGGAAATACGGCGTGTAGCGCTCGGAAACGTTTTGCAGATAGCCGGCGCCGTGCACGAACATTACGATCGGATATTGCTTGCCGGGCTCGGGGTTCTGCGGCCCGTAGTACTTGCCCCAGACCGTGCCGGCGCCATGCCTGGACGGTACCTGCACATACTGCGGCGCGATCCACGGCTGCGCCTTGAACGCGGGCGTGCGGGTGTCGGTCAGCAGCGTCGCCTGGCCGCCTGCGGCCGGCACCACCGCCAGCTGCGGTGGCAGGTAGCTGCCTGAGTAACGCACCAGCAACTGCTGCCCGTTCGGCGACAGGCTGAAGCCTTCCACGCCATTCAACGCAGTGACTTCGCTGAGCTGGTCGCTGCGCAGGTCCAGCTTGCACACCTCGTAATCGCCCGGCCATTTCTGGTTGCACAGGAAGAACATGCTGCTGCCGTCGGCGCTGGGCACCGGCATCGACACTTCCCACTTGCCGCGCGTGCGCTGGCGCGGCTTGCCGTTGCCTTCCACCGTGTACAGCTGCGAATAGCCGGATTCTTCCGACAGCAGCCACAGCGTGCGGTTGTCGGGCAGCCAGCCGAAATCGTTGAAGTCCCAGTTGATCCAGGCGCTGTCGCTGAGGCGGTGACGCGGCTGCAGCTTGGCGTTGTCCAGGTCCACGCTGGCGATCCAGCGGTCCTTGTTGTCCACCGCGCGGATCTCCACCGCCACGTTGCGGCCGTCGTCGCTCCAGTGCACTGACGGCCCGCTGCCATCGCCGTCGCTTTCCACGCGCACGGCGCGGTTGCCCTTGAGGGCGTCGCGCTTGGAGGCCTTGCGCAGCGCCGCCAGCGGGTCGGTGGCAATGCCTGGCAGGCTGTCGAAGGACAGCGGTCTTGCAGTGCCGGCGCCCACATCCACCAGCCACAGCGTGTGCGCCACCGGTGCGTTACGACCGACGCGGGTGCGCACTTCCTGGAATTCCTCGTAACCGGATTCGGTGACGTATTTGGGCATCTTGCCGGCCTGGCCCTCTTCGGCACCCTTGGCCTGGGTGACCACCAGCAGGTGGCGGCCGTCCGGCGACAACGCGCTGTCGACGATCTCCACCTCATCGCCCAGGTACACCGGCGCTGCCGCACGTGTGGCATCGGCGCGGCGCCAGGCGTCTTCCTGCGTGCGCAGCGCGTCGCGTTGCTGCTTGTCGCGGCGCAGGGTGGCCAGCGTGGCCAGTTGCTGCTCGCGCAGCACATCGGCCTTGGGAGCGGCGTTGGGGTCGCGCTCGGCCTTGACCACCGCCACCTGTGCGGTGCCGCCGTCGGCGCGCCAGTGGTACCAGTTGTTGCCAGCGCGCCAGATCGCGCCGCCGTCGCTGGCGAACTGCGGCCGCGATTCGACCTCGTTGCTGCGGGTCAGCTGGGTCAGCGCGCCGGAGCGCAAATCGCGCAGGAAGATGTCGCCATTGCGCGCGAACAGCATGCGTTGGCGGGTCGCGTCGTAGCTCGGGTCATCCGCATCCAGGCCGGCACGTGCAGTGTCGGCCACGCGTTCGGCGCCGCCGCCGCCGGCGCCCTGGCGATAGGTGTCGCGTACCGGGGAACCGTCGCGCTTGAGCAGGTATTGCGCCTGTTTGCCGTCCCACTGCCACCAGGCCTGATCCACCGACGGCCCGATCCAGTCCGGATCGGCCATCACCTGTTCGATGGTGAGCGGTGTGGCGGATTGCGCATGCGCGGTGACAGCCAGCAACAACAAGGACAGCGGCAACAATCTGGGCATCGGTAACAACTGCACGCAACGAGGAGCGCACAAGCCTAGCAGCTCGCTTCCGTCGGGGACTTGGGCCACAGGTCATGTGCGCGCTGGGCGAGTGCGTCATCGACGGGCAAGGCACGGGCCAGTGGCGAACGCGACCACAAGCAGGTGAGCGCACGTTGGCCCGCAGGCTGCGGACGCGCCTGCGGGCCAATGCACTCCAGCTGCGATGCGCAGCTGCAATGAGCTGGAATGCGCCTGGCGCACGGGCCTCGCCGAAGTTCCCGAGCGCGGCCCTCGTGACCCAGCCGGAAACCGCCCGACTTGCCAGCAGGGCAGGTGGCGGCCAAGCTAACGCGCTTTTGCGATCGTCGGTTCCCATGTCCAGCCTGCCTGTTGCTGCCTTTTCCCACCCGATGGCCGTCGGTGCGCCCGGCCGGCCGCTGGCCTGGCGCGCGGGGCAGGCGGTCGATCTGGCCACCTTCATCGCACACGTGCACGGCCTGGCGCAGCAGCTGCCGGACGCTCGCCACGCGGTGAATCTGTGCGAAGACCGCTACCGCTTCATGGTCGCGTTCTATGCGTGCGCGCTGCGCGGGCAGGTGTCGTTGCTGCCGTCCTCACGCGCGCCGGCCGTGGTCGGCGAAGTGCAGGCGCGGCATGCCGATGCATATTGCCTGGGCGATCTGGCAATGGAGTTGGCGCCGCCGCGGTATTGGCAACTGCCGGCCGAATTGCCGCAGGCCGCAGGCCCGATCCCGCAGCTGGCCGACGACGCCCTGGTGGCGATCGGCTTCACCTCCGGCAGCACCGGCAGCCCGCAGCCCAACCGCAAGACCTGGGGCAGCTTCCTGACCAGCACGCGCCAGGATCTGGTCGCGCTGGAGAGCCTGTGGGCGCACACCGACGGGGTGCCGCACGTGGTCGCCACGGTGCCGCCGCAGCATATGTACGGCATGGAATTGTCGGTCCTGCTGCCGATGGTGACCGAGCTTGCGGTGCATGCCGGCCGCCCGTTCTTCCCGGACGATGTGGCGCGTGCGCTATCGGACATTCCTGCCCCGCGCGTGCTGGTGACCACGCCGGTGCACCTGCGTGCGCTGGTGGAATCCGGCGTGGCGTTGCCGCCGCTGGTGGGCATCGTCTCGGCCACCGCGCCGCTGGCGCAGGAGGTGGCCGCGGCCGCCGAAGCGCGGTTTGGCGGCGAGGTGCGCGAGATGTTCGGGTCCACCGAAACCTGCGTGTTCGCCGTGCGCCGCACTGCGCTGGAAGCGGCATGGACACCGCTGCCGGGTGTACGCCTGGAAACGCAGGCGGCAGGCACCTTGGTGCACGCACCGCATCTGGCCACGCCGGTGCTGTTGGCCGACATGATGGACGTGGCTGCCGACGGCCGTTTCCAGGTGCGCGGCCGGCAGGCCGATCTGCTGGAAATCGCCGGCAAACGCGCCTCGCTGGCCGACCTGACCCGTCGCCTGCTGGCCATCCCGGGCGTCGTCGACGGCACCATCGTGCAGCTCGCACCCGAGCCCGGTCAGGCGGTCGGCCGCATCGCCGCACTGGTGGTCGCCCCGGCCCTGGACGAAGCGCAGATCCTCGCCGCCCTGCGCGTCGGCGTCGACCCGGTGTTCCTGCCGCGCCGCCTGCGCAAACTCGCCGCCCTGCCACGCAACGAAACCGGCAAGCTGCCACGCGATGTGGTGCTGGGCTTGCTCAACGGCTGAGCGCAGGCCTCGCCACCGAGCATTGCCGCTGCGTGGCTGCAGCGGGCATCAGTACTGATGCCCGCAATCGCTCACCCATGCACCCCATCGATCTCCACCGCCAGCTCGTCGCGGCAGATCACCGCGTGCAGCAGCAGACGCGGCACCGCATCGCCGAAGCGGGCGTCCAGTGCCTGCGCGACCTTGGGCAGGTCGTCCTGCTCGCGCACGTAGACCTTCAGGCGGGTACCGGCGCCGAACTGCGCGGGCAGCGCGGGGGTGTGCTGGCGGGCGGCGCCAAGCAGGGCGTCGAAGTTGGCGAAGGTCTCTTCCAGCTGCGCCAGCAACTGGCCGGTGTGCATCGAGGCATGCCCGACCACGGCGGCGGTGCCTGACAGCAGCAGCGGCATGTCGCTGCCGGCCGGCGGCAGCATGGCGCGCGCGAAACTCGGCGGTTGCGGGCCGTATTGGCGCGGGTAGTTGTAGGCGCTGACCTGGCGCGGGTTTTCCAGCGGGGTGCCGGCGTCGCTGGCGGCCAGCCAGTAGATCTGGATGATGCGTTCGGCATCGCAGCGTCCCACCGCGGTGGCGGCCGGCAGCTGCGCATTGTCGAAGGCGCCCAGGCCGCGCGCACGGCCCACGCAGAACTGCCGGTAGCGTTCGCGGTCGCCGCTGCCCAGGGTGATGGCGTCCAGATAGTTCCAGATACGCAGCAGGCGCGGAGTCCGGCTGCCGGTGACGAAGGCGGTGATTTCCGCATAGGCCCTGGCGGCGGCGGCTTCGATATCGACATCCTGCTCGTCGATTTCGATCACGCCGAACTGCAGGCGGCCGTCGCTGGCCCAGGCGATGTTGCCATCGCGGCCGCTGTGTACCGCCGCATCGCTGCGCCACACTTCCAGCACGTGGGCCTGATACGGCTGCAGCGGTACGCGCAGGTAGCGCGGGTCGTGCAGGCGCGGCGCCGCCGTGCCGAAGCCGAACACGGCCAGCACCTGTGGGTCGGCCAGCAAGGCCGATGGGTCGGTCTGATCGACATAGTCGACCTGCAGGCGGGGATGGCGCACAGGGTGCGTGGTCTGGGCCTGGGAAGCGGTCATCGCGTATCTCGTTGTTGCGTATCGTGTTGCAAGGTGTCGCCGTCGAAGCCGAGCGTGGCCTGACGTCGGCGTTGGCGCCAGGACTGCCAGGCGCGCGGCATCATCGACAAGGTGGTCAGCGCATAGATGGCACGGAACGCGCGCAGGCGCAGGCGCACCCTGGGGCTGTCGAACACGTCGCCGGCCAGCATCGCCACCACCGCTTGCTCGATCTGCCAGGTGTTCTGCGGTTGCGCGAACAGGGCGCGCATGGTCGGCGAGGTGAAGCGGTAGATGAACCACTTGAACTCGTCCACGCCGCGCTTGAGCTCGCGCTGCAAGGCGCGCTGCAGTCTTGCCTCGTGCTGCGGCATGCGCAGGGCCTGGTCCACCATCGCCGCGCCGCGCTCGGCGCTGTGCATGGCCAGGAACACGCCCGACGAAAACATCGGGTCGACGAAGGTGTAGGCATCGCCCAGCAGCGACCAGCGCGGGCCGGACATGCGCGTGCATTCGTAGGCGTAATTGCCGGTGGCATGCACCGGGGCCACGCGTTCGGCGCCGAGCATGCGCGCGCTCAGCTCGGTGTTGAGCGCAAGCGTGCACATGAAGAAGCCTTCGCTGTCGCCTTTGCGGGTCTTCATGTATTCCGGGTAACAGACCGCGCCCACGCTCATGATGTCGTCCGGCAACGGGATCAGCCACATCCAGCCGTGCGCATGGCGGTAGATGCTGATGTTGCCGGCATCCTCGCCCGGTCGGCGCGTCACGCCGCGGAAATGGCTGAACAATGCGGCCGATTGATGCCTGGCATTGGCGCGCTTGAGCTTGAGGCGGTTGCCCAGGAAGGTGTCGCGGCCGCTGGCATCGAGCAGATAGCGCGGGCGGAACTGCTGCATCCCCGCCACGCCCTGCGCCTGCAGCACCGGCTGCTGCCCGTCGAACTCCACCGCGTCGACCTTGACCTGGTCGCGCGCATCCACGCCCACCGCGCGCGCGCGTTCGAACAGCATCTGGTCGAACTGCGCACGCGGCACCTGGAAGGCGAAATCGGCCTTGGCCTCCAGCGCATGCGAGAAGCGGAAGGTGTTGTAGCCGCCGCTGTCGTTGGGGAAGTCCGCGCCGCGCTTGAGCACGCCGATGCCGCGCACCTCTTCCAACACGCCCAGGCGTTCGAGGATCGGCATGTTCATCGGCAGCAGCGACTCGCCGATATGGAAGCGCGGATGCTGCGCCTTCTCCAGCAAGGTCACCTGCCAGCCCTGCTGGGCCAGGACGATGGCGGCCGCGCAGCCCGCCGGCCCGCCGCCGATGATCAGGACATCCGGGCACTCGGGTCCGGGAGCCGGCCCGGCTGCCGGCTTGGCGGTCGGGGTAGGGCCAACAGCGGTGGAAGTCATCCTGGAACGAACCTGCAGCGGGCGAGCGTCATGCAGTCATGATAGCCTGACCGGCCGCCCGGACAGGTATGCCGGCCGCCGACTCGCTGTTGCACAACCATCGACATCCTCGCAATACGGCCTGCGCGGTCGGCGTGGCGGGTGCTCGGAATCGGCCGGCCCGGCAACGTACACTTGTCTGTACTCCGCAGCATCGCCGATGCCGACCTGACGGTTGTCTGCGCCGCTGTGGTGGTTGTTCTGCAATTTCGCTGTGAATCTATCGCCCGCCCCTGACCTGGAAGCTCTCTGGATGTCCTCGCAAACCGCTGCCGAACGTGAACTGGCCGAACTCCTGGTCGAAAGCCTGAACCTGGAAGACGTCCAGCCCGCCGACATCGACCCGGAGGCGCCGTTGTTCAACACCGGGCTGGGACTGGATTCGATCGACGCGCTGGAACTGGCGCTGGCGATCAGCAAGCGCTATGGCTTCCAGCTGCGCTCGGACAATGACGAGAACCGTCGCATCTTCGCGTCGCTGCGCGCATTGTCGGCGCATGTCGAAGCCAACAAGACCGTCTGAGGTTGCGACCGCCGCGCCCGGCGATGCGCCCCCGTGGGTGCTGGGGCTGGGCGTGTTGCTGGCGGTGGCGTATTCGCCGCTGGCGCATTGGGCCAACGCCAGCCATCGCCCGGAGTTGGCCGTCATCGCCGGTGGTTTGCTGGTGCTGATGGTGCTGATCGAACCGATGGTCGCGCGCCGGGCCTGGGCCTGGGCGCTGGCCGTGCTGACCCTGCTGGGCCTGAGCGCGTTGTGGCACTCGCCGTACGCGATGCTGGTGCTGGCCGCGCCGCCGGTGGTGTTCACCGGCTGGATTGCCTGGTTCTTCGGCCGCAGCCTGCGCCGTGGGCGCACCCCGTTGATCACGCGGATCGTCGAAGGGCTGTATCGCCAGGCCGGCATGCCGATCACCCCGGAGCAGTACCGCTACACGCGCCGCCTCACCCTGGCCTGGGCGCTGCTGCTGTGCCCGCTGACCCTGGTCAACCTGGTGCTGGGCCTGTGCGCCGAACCCGGTGGCGTGCTGACGCAACTGGGCCATGCCTCGCCGCTGCCGATCAGCGACGCGCGCGCATCGCTGTTTGCCAATCTGCTGGCGTACGGGGTGGTTGGCGGGTTCTTCGTGGGCGAATATCTATTGCGCGGCCGCTGGTTTCCACAGCGCCCCTATCGTAATCTGCCAGACTTCTTGCGCCAGATGGCGCGGCTCGGGCCGGACTTCTGGCGCGATCTGCTGCGCTGAGTGCGTGGCCAGGGGCAGCGACGTACGTGCACATTTTCGGGGACAAGACAAAGATGCCGCTGGCAAGGATGCCGTCGCGCCTGGCGTGGGCCGTGTTCAATCTGCTGCAACTGGCCTTTACGCTGACGTTTACCGCTGGCGGAATCGTCTACGCCCTGGCGTTGCTGGCGATCACGCGCGATACCGACCGCCTGCTGCGCATGGGCGCGTGGATGTGGGCGCCGGTGCTGTTTCGCGGTGCCGGCGCCACGGTGATCGTGGAAGGCCGCGAGCGCGTGGACTGGTCCAGGAACTATCTGTTCGTCAGCAACCACCAGTCGATCATCGATATCTGCGCGTTGTTCCACGCCTTGCCGGTGCCGCTGCGCTTCCTGCTCAAGGACGAAATGCTCAAGGTGCCGTTCGTGAACTGGTATGCGCGCGCCACCGGCATGCTGTTCCTGGACCGCGACAGCCGCCGTGCCGGGGCGATGGTGCGCCGGCAGGCTGCCGCGCTGCTGCGCGAGGGCAAGCAGTTGTGTCTGTTTCCCGAAGGGACGCGCAGCCGTACTGGCGCATTATTGCCATTCAAGGCCGGGCTACTGCAGGCCGCTATCGATGCTGGCGTGCAGGTGGTTCCTGTGGCGCTGGATGGCTGCGGCAAGGTGCTGCCGGTGGATGGTGTGTTCAGGGTGCGTCCCGGCATCATCCGGGTACGGATCGGCGATCCGATCGCGGTGACCGGGCCGGATGCGCCGGATCGCCAACAACTGACCGAGCAGGCCCACAAGGCCGTGGCTGCAATGCTTCAACCCAGGATCTGAGTTTCGCGCTTATGGATTTCGTCGTGCCGCATGATCATCCCTGCCTGCCCGGGCACTTTCCGGGGCGTCCCGTGGTGCCTGGGGTGGTCGTGCTCGACCATGTGCTGCAGGCCGTGGAAGCGCTGCATGGCCCGCGTGCGGCGGCACGCCTGCCGCAGGTGAAGTTCGTGCAGCCGCTGCTGCCGGGGCAGACCGCCTCGGTCACGCTGGATGGCGCCGGCCCACGCTGGCGCTTTCGCGTGCAGCGCGCCGACGAGCTGCTGGTCAGCGGCGAACTGGTGGCGGAGGCGGCGCGATGAGCAGTCAGTGGAAGCAGCGCCCGGAAGGGGGTGGACGTTTCGCGTTGTGGCTGATCCGCGGCATCGCCCGGCACGCCGGGCGCGCGGTGGGACGCGCGCTGCTGTATCCGATCACGCTGTACTTCCTGCTGGTGCGTGCGCCCGAGCGCAGCGCCTCGCGTGCCTATCTGACGCGCGTGCTGGAGCGCCCGGCCACGCTGCGCGATGTGGCGCGGCATATCCACACCTTCGCTTCGACGATTCTGGACCGCGTGTACATGCTGTGTGGGCAGATGCAGCGCTTCCGGGTCGACATCACCGGGCTGGACCAGCTGCATGCGCAGATGGATCGCGGCCGCGGCGTGCTGATCTTCGGCTCGCACCTGGGCAGCTTCGATGCGCTGCGCGTGCTGGCCACCGAGCGGCCGGACGTGCAGGTCAAGGTGGTGCTGGACAAGGCCCACAACCGCGCCATGACCGAGCTGCTGGGCGCGCTGAATCCGCAGCTGGCCGCCAACATCATTGACGCCGGCATGGACGCCACCTCGATCGTCATGGCGATCAAGGACGCCACCGACGCCGGTGCGCTGGTGGCGCTGCTGATCGATCGCCCGCGCGAGGGCGACCCGGCGTTGCCGGCGACGTTCCTCGGCCGCAACGCGATGTTCCCGACCTCGCCGTGGCTGATCGCCGCGGCGCTGAAGGTGCCGGTGGTGCTGGCGTTCGGCCTGTACCGCGGCGGCAATCATTACGAGCTGGCGTTCGAGACCTTCAGCGAGGGCCTGGACGTGCCGCGTCGCCAGCGCGCACCGGTGCTGGCGGTACTCATGCGCGATTACGCCGCCAGGCTGGAACATTACACACGCTACGCGCCGTACAACTGGTTCAACTTCTACGATTTCTGGAACACCCACCATGCCGATGTGCCGCACCCTGCCGTGGATGCTGATACTGCTGTTCAGCGCCGCACCGCTATGCGCCGCACCGCCTGAGGCGCTGGACGTCGGCCAGGTGCTGCAGCGCCTGGCACGCCCCGCACCGGTCAGTACCGAGTTCGTCGAACTGCGCGGCTCGGCGCTGCTGAAGACGCCGTTGCGCGTGCAGGGCCATTACCGTCGCCCGGACGCGCAGACCCTGGTGCGCGAGGTCAGCGCGCCGTATCGCGAGACCACCACGTTGCAGGGCGACGAGGGCGTGCTGGAACGCGAAGGCAAATCGCCGCGGCGTTTTTCGCTGAGCCGGGTGCCCGAACTGGCCGGCTTGAAGTCCGGCTTCGGCGCGTTGCTGGGCGGCGACCGCGCGCTGCTGGAGCAGCACTACCGCATCGGCGGGCAGGGCCAGCCGCAGGCCTGGCAACTGACGCTGCAGCCCAAGGACGCCGCCGTGGCCAAGCAGGTACGCGAGTTGCGGCTGTACGGGCGCAATGACGAGTTGCGCTGCATCGAAAGCGTGCCGGCCAAGGGCGACGTGCAGCGCACGCTGCTGGCCGGCGCGGCGCGCGAGGCGGCCAGCGTGACCGATGCCGCCGCACTGACCACGCTCTGCCACGGTGCGGGCGCGTGACTGCGCACAAGATGATTGCGTCGGTCGTCTCCAGAAAAATCACACCATTCGCAGCCAAAACGCGCGTGCTGCCGAAGACATCGCAAGCCGCGCGCGCGGCCGGCGGGCGTTCGGTCGTTGCTGCAGGGCATGCACACCATGGCGCTTGAATTGAACGCAAACCGCCGCATCGGCCTGGCGCTGCTGTGGCTGGCATTGCTGGCGGTGGCCGGGTTCTGGTTGAGCGAGACGCTCAAGGTCACCGGCGATCTGCGCAAATTCATGCCCGCCCTCAGAAAGAAGAAAGCGCCGTTGCAGCCCGATGCCGCGCGCGCGGCCGGTGGACGTTCCGCTGGCATAGCGAGGCTTGCGCATGGCGTTTAAGTTGAACGCAAACCGCCGCATCGGCCTGGCGCTGCTGTGGCTGGCATTGCTGGCGGTGGCCGGGTTCTGGTTGAGCGAGACGCTCAAGGTCACCGGCGATCTGCGCAAATTCATGCCCGCCCCGCGCACGCCGGCGCAAAAACTGCTGATCGAAGAACTCGGCGAAGGCCCTGGCTCGCGGTTGCTGCTGATGGCATTGTCCAACAGCGACCCGGCCGTGCTTGCCGAGCAGTCGCAGCAGTTGCAGCAGGCCCTGGCCGCACAGCCGCAGCTGTTCGAGCTGGTCGGCAACGGCGGCACTGCGGGGCTGGATGCGATCCCCGAGCGCCTGCTGCCGTATCGCTATCTGCTCAGCGACAGCTTCGACACCACGCCGCTGGATGCGCACACCCTGCAAGCGGCATTGCAGTCGCGCGTGCAGGATCTGGGGTCGCCGGCAGCGGCCATGGTGGAGCCGTTGCTGCCGCGCGACCCCACGCTGGAAGTGCTGCATCTGGCCGACACCCTGCAGCCGGCCGCGGCGCCGCAGACGCGCAACGACGTGTGGTTCGATCGTGCCGGTAGCTCGGCGCTGTTGATCGTGCAGACGCGCGCGGCCGGGTTCGACCCCACCGGCCAGCAGCTGGCCTACGACGCCGTGCAAGCGGCCTTCGCGAAGGTCAGCAAGGGCACCGCCACGCGGCTGACATTGACCGGGCCGGGTGCATTCGCGGTGGAAATCACCGCGCGCACGCAGGGCGAGGCACAGTGGATCGGCACGCTGGATACGGTGGGCCTGGTGCTGTTGCTGCTGGTCGCCTACCGCAGCTGGAAGATTCCGGTGCTCGGCGTGTTGCCATTGGCCAGCGCCGGCCTGGCCGGTCTGGCTGCGGTGGCGCTGCTGTTCGATGGCGTGCATGGCATCACCGTGGCCTTCGGCTTCACCCTGATCGGCGTGGTGCAGGATTACCCGATCCACCTGTTCAGTCATCAACGTCCGGGTCTGGATCCACGCGACAACGCGCGGCATCTGTGGCCGACGCTGGCCACCGGGGTGGTGTCCACCTGCATTGCCTATGTGACCTTCCTGTTTTCCGGTGTGGACGGCTTGCGGCAGCTGGCGGTGTTCACCATCGCCGGGCTGGCGACCGCCGCGATCACCACGCGGTGGCTGTTGCCGTCGTTGATTGACCCGGCACCGCGCGACTACGCCGATTCGCGCATGCTCGCCGCGCTGTGGCGCGGCATCGCGCGCCTGCCGCGGCCGCGCATCAGCCTGGTGGCGATTGCGCTGGTCGGCATCGCGGTGATCGCGTTCGCGCCGGGGCAGTTCTGGCAGAACGATCTGTCGAAATTGACCCCGGTGCCGCCCAAGGCACTGGCGCAGGACACGCATCTGCGCCAGGAGCTGGGCGCGCCCGACGTGCGTTACGTGCTCGCGCTGCCTGCAGCGAACGACGAAGCTGCGTTGCAGGCCAGCGAGCAGCTGCGCCCGCGCCTGGATGCGCTGGTGCGCGACGGCGCGCTGACCGGTTACGACATGGCCGCGCGCTATTTGCCCAGCATCAAGACCCAGCGTGCGCGCCAGGTCGCGTTGCCGGATGCTGCGCAGGCGCGCGCATTGACCGACACTGCGGTGGCCGCCACGCCGTTTCGCAGCGATGCGTTCGCGCCGTTCCTGCAGGACCTGGACACTGCCAGGCGCGCTGCGCCGCTGGTGCTGAAGGACCTGGCCGGATCGCCGCTGGCGACCTCGGTCGGCGGGCTGCTGCTGGGGCGTGGCGATCGCAGCACCGCGTTGGTGTCGTTGACCGGCCTGCGCGATCCGTCGGTGCTGGCCGCCGCCGTGCAAGGCAGCGGCGCACAGTTGCTGGATCTGAAGGATGCCTCCGAATCCCTGGTGGCCGCGTATCGCGGGCGTGTGCTCGGCGCGCTGGTGCTGGCCGCGCTGTTGCTGGCGGTGACGGTGGCGATCGCGTTGCGCAGCCCGCGCCGGATCGTGCGCGTATTGCTGCCGATGGCGCTGACCACGGTGCTGATCCTGGCGATCCTGCGCGGCATGGGTGTTGAGCTCAATCTGTTCCATCTGATCGCGCTGATCCTGGCAGCAGGCCTGGGCCTGGATTACGCGTTGTTCTTCGACCATGCCGGCGACGATCACGCCGACCAGCTGCGCACATTGCACGCGCTCATCGTGTGCAGCCTGATGACGCTGCTGGTGTTCGCGTTGTTGGCCGCTTCCAGCATTCCGGTGTTGCGTGCGATCGGCAGCACGGTGGCGCTGGGGGTATTGTTCAATTTCATCCTCGCCTTGCTGGTATCGCGCGAGCCGGCGCTGGAGCGCGCAAGACACGGAGATGTACATGCAGGGACGTGAGGCGATCGCCGCGCTGATTCCGCACCAGGGCAGCATGTGCCTGTGGGAAGCAGTGCTGGACTGGGATGCGCAGCGCATCGTGTTGCGCAGCGATGCCCATCGCAGCGACACGCATCCACTGCGGTGCAACGGACGCCTGCGCGCGCTGCATCTATGCGAATACGGCGCGCAGGCCATGGCCGTGCATGGCGGCTTGCTCGGCCGGGAATCGGGCAAGCCGGTGCGCCCGGGCATGCTGGTGGCGCTGCGTGCGGTGGACCTGCATGTCGCGTATCTGGACGACCTGCCCGATGCGATCGTCTGCGAAGCGCAGGTGTTGCTGCAGGGCGAGGACAGCCAGCAATACAGTTTTCGCCTGAGCCACGGCGCGCAGTTGCTCGCCGAAGGGCGCGCCACGGTGATGCTGGGCGCCGCGCAGGCCCCGTAGGAGCGCGCTTGCGCGCGATGAAGCGTCACCGCTAAAGCCTCATCGCGCGCAAGCGCGCTCCTACCGAATGTGGGCGATCAATGCGGGCGATCTATTCCTGTGCCTGCTGCGAGTCGTTAGGATGAGGCTCTTTCCGCCGTCGTGTCTGCGGCTTTCATCGAGGCTTCCATGCGCACTTCCATTCCACAGCGCCGCGCCCTGGTCACCGGCGGCAGCGGCGATCTTGGTGGTGCGATCTGCCGTCAGCTGGCGGCGCAGGGACGCCATGTGATCGTGCATGCCAATCGCAATATCGCCCGCGCCGATGACGTGGTTGCAGCGATCGTGGCCGACGGCGGCAGCGCCGAGGCGGTGGCATTCGATGTGGCCGATGCGCAGGCCAGTGCGGTGGCGCTGGCAAGCCTGCTGGAGGGCGGCCCGATCCAGATCGTGGTCAATAACGCCGGCATCCACGACGATGCGCCGATGGCCGGCATGAACGCCGAACAGTGGCATCGGGTCATCGACGTGTCGCTGCACGGGTTCTTCCATGTCACCCAGCCGCTGCTGCTGCCGATGGCGCGTACGCGCTGGGGCCGCATCGTCAGCGTGTCGTCGGTGTCGGCGGTGCTGGGCAATCGCGGGCAGACCAACTACGCCGCGGCCAAGGCCGCCTTGCACGGCGCCAGCAAATCGCTGTCGCGCGAGATGTCCAGCCGCGGCATCGCCGTCAACGTGGTCGCGCCAGGCGTGATCGAAAGCGAGATGGTCGGCGAAAGCTTCGCGCCGGAAGTGATCAAGCAACTGGTACCGGCCGGCCGGGTGGGGAAGCCCGACGAAGTGGCCGCATTGGTCGCGTTTCTGTGTTCGGAGTCAGCCGGCTACATCAACGGCCAGGTCATCGGCATCAATGGTGGGATGGGTTGAGCGCAGCGGATCTGCGACGTTCGCTGCAGGGCCCTTGCCCACCCACCATCGCGGGACACGCTGCAAGTACGTCCTTGTAAGCTCTTACGCGGCATCCATGCCGCGTAAGGTCCCGCGACGGTGAGCCGGCAAGGACCAGTCGAGATGGTCGGTGTGCATGGTTGCGAGCAGTGCAGACCGGCTTGGTTGCCGGTTTGGTCGATCTTCATCACCAGCTCGCGCTCGTGCAGCACGCGAGCGCCAAGCAAACAAACAGCAAGCAAAAACGCGCCGTTGCCGGCGCGTTCGATCAAGCTCACGCCGCGTCGGCGTACCAGGCGGCGGTGAGGATCGGCTCGCCGATGGCGTTGGCGGTCAAGGCGTCCAGCCCGTGGTCCGGCAGCGCGGCATGACGCTGGCGTGCCTGCTGCAGGATCTCGCGTGCCAGCACCGCCATCTGCGCCACGTTGCTGTGGATGCGTGCGGCAAAGGCATCGTCGTCGAGGGTGTCGTTCAAGGCGCCATTGAGTTCGTTGAACCAGCCGATCAGGTATTGATCGAGCAGGCGCCCATCGTCGGCGGCCAGGCCGCGTGCAGTGTTGTGCTGGCCCCAGTCGTGCAGCACGCGCTGCATGGCCAGATTCATGTCGCGCGCATAGAAGAAATCGGACTTCATGCGTGAGAGCAGGCTGAGGTCGGCGATGCGTCCGCTGCAGAACAGCGGCGCCAGCAGCGACCAGTAATAGGTGTAATCCCAGATCACCTTGACCGGCATCACCTGCGCATCGCCGAACAGCGCGTACTGGTCCTGGTACAGGGTCAAGGTGTTTTCGTAGAACGAAAAATACAGCTGCTGATACAGCTCGACATACGGGCTGAGCGATCTGCCGGCGCGGTCGCGGCCGATCAGTTCGCAGATGTAGGTGTTGGAAATCGCAATGAAGTCGCTGCCGGGCGAATAGAACGGGTCCAGGAACACGCCCGCTTCGCCGGTCAACGCCCAGCGTTGCGGCGAGAACACCTGCTTGCAGCCATAGGAGAAGTTGCGCAGGAACAGGAAGTCCTGCAGCCGGTAGTCGGCCTGGTCGAGCGTGGCGGCGACCTGCGGCTGATGCGTGCGCAGCCAGGTCATCGCCTTGTCGTGGGTGTTCATGGTGTCCAGCGGATGCATCGACGCATCGCAGACGATGCCCAGCGAATGCGCGCCGGACGACAGCGGAATCAGCCAGAACCAGTAGCCCGGCCCGCACATGTGGTTGGTCGAGCGCCAGCGGTCCGGCGGCGTGCAACGCTGCAGCCAGCTGCTGTCCTGCGACCAGCCATTGGGGTCGATCAGGCCTTCCACGCGCCACCACACCGCATTGGCGTCGTGTGCGTTGTCCTGCGCCAGGTCGAGCTTGCGCTTGAGCAGGCCGGCGCGGCCGCTGGCATCCACCACCCAGCGTGCGCTCAGCGTGCCGGCCTCGCCGGCGCACTCGTAGCGCACGGCGTGGTCGGCCTGGTCATCGGCCAGGTCCACCCCCTTGACGCTGCAACTGTCGAGGAAGGTGATGCCCTGCGCACGGGCGCGCTCGCCGAGGAAATTTTCGAAGCGGCCGCGGTCGATCTGCCACGACGGCGTCGGCAGGATCCGGCTGACGCCCAGCTCGGTGCAGCGGTCGATGTCCTCGCGCTTGTCGGAGAAGAAGAAGCGGAACCCGAACTTGCGGATCTGCTCGGTCTCCAGATGCTCGCGCAGGCCCAGCACCTCGGCAAAATAATGCGCGCCGATTTCCACCGTGGATTCGCCCACCTTGAACGCCGCCTCGCGCACCGGGTGCGCGCGCCGTTCCAGCACGGTGATCGCCAGCGCGGGATCGCGTTGGCGCAGCTGCAGGGCCAGACTCAGGCCGGCCAGGCCACCGCCGGTGATGACGACATCGGCACGCTGTGCATTCATGGGGACGGCTTGCTCCTGGTGACCGCCGGCACAGTAGCAAATTCGCCGTCAGCGTCGTCGATCAGCACCGGGTTGGCGCGCACGCGGCGGTACTCGCGCCAGATATGCCCGTAGCTCCAGGCCTGGACCACCACATGCGAGGTGATTTCCCACAGATCGCGTACCAGGCGGAAATGGCTCTTGCGGAACGCGCCCGGCGAGGTGCCGGCGTAGCGGGTTTCGATCGGCACCGCGACCACGCGCGCGCCGGCCTGGCGTGCGGCGGAAATCAGCAGCTGCGCCTCGAACACGAAGCCTTCGCCGGGCACGTCGGGCAGGGTGAACACCGAGGCCGGATACAGGCGCTGGCCGCTCTGGCTGTCGACCAGCTGGAAGCCGCAGGCCCAGGCGATGCCCCAGTCGCCGAAATCGTTGCCGATACGGCGGATGGTGGGCTGGGTGGCACGCTTGCGCATGCGGGCGCCGACGATGACGCAGCCGGGGTGGCGGTTGGCCGCGGCCAACAGGCGCGGGAAATCGGCGGCCTTGTGCTGGCCGTCGCCGTCCATGGTCATCACCGCGCGCATGCCCATCCGCTGCGCCTGCGCAAACCCGCTGCGCAGCGCGGCGCCCTTGCCCTTGCGCTGCGGGTGCCGGATCAAGGTGATCGGCAGGCCGGCGATGCAGTCGGCGGTGCCGTCGTCGGAGCCGTCGTCGATCACGATCACGTTGGAGCAATAGGTCAGCGCATCGTTGACCACTTCGCGGATGCGCAGCGACTCGTTCAGCGCCGGCACCAGGATCGCGGTGTCCTCGCGGGTCAGCGGCTGCCGGCTCACTGCTGGAGCTCCACGCGCAACACCCGCCCCGGGCCGGCGTACAGCGCCACGCTTGCGCCGCCAGTGGCGATCAGGTCGAACAACGGCAGCATCGGCGCCATCGCATTGGCGGCGACATGCCGCGCCAGCGGGCCGGCGCCCGGCGTCGGCGTGCCGTCGTCCAGCCGCGCCCGCAACTGCGGCTTGCCGGCCTGGCCGGGCGTGCCCAGCACCAGCGCACCGCCGAGCAGCCCCTGGCTGGGCGCGACCCGGCCCAGCGGCCCGACCGAGCGGGCGTCGTAGCCGGCCAGCAGCACCGCGTCCATGCCGGCGGCACGTTGGACCAGCGCCTCCAGCAAGCCCTGCGCAAAGCTGCCCAGGCTGGCGCTGATCGCGGTGGCCGGAGTCATCGCCCCGGCGCCGATGGTCCAGTAGCCGGCCGCGGCGTTGTGCACCGAGTTGTGGAACTTGGTCGGCGAGATCGCCGTGGGGTCGCTGGCCAGGGTGGTGCACATGTAGTCGGAGATGGCCAGGTCGCCGTACGTGGAAGTGAAGATCGACGGCAGGCTGGCCGGCTCGCGGCCGGCGGCGGTGCAGGCGGCCAGCGCGGCCTCCAGCGAGACCGCCACCGTGTCCGGTGCGCGACGGCGCTCGTTGGCGGCCAGCAGCTGCGGCGCCGGGCGTGCCCCGGTGTCCTGCAGCGCGCCGCCACGCACGAACGCCGCCGCGGCGTCCCAGCTCGGCAGGCCCTGGGTCCAGAAGCCGATCCCCTCGATGCTGGCAGCCAGCATCAGCGGGCCTGCCCGAACAGCAGCGAGCAGTTGTTGCCGCCAAAACCGAAGGAGTTGTTCATTGCGTAATCGATCTTGGAATGGGCATTGTCGAAACGGATCTGCGGGCCGCAGGCGGGGTCGGGCACTGCGCTGTTGAGCGTGCCCGGCAGCACGCCGTCGCGCAGCGCCAGCAGCGCGATCACCGACTCGACGATGCCGGCTGCGCCCAGGGTGTGGCCGGTCCAGGCCTTGGTCGAGCTGGCGTGCAGGGTGGCCGGGAAGATCGCCGCCACCGCGGCGGCTTCGACGCTGTCGTTGGCCGGGGTGGCGGTGCCGTGCAGGTTCAGATAGCCCACCGCGGCCGGCTCCAGGCCGGCGCGTTCGAGTGCGCCGCGCATCGCCAGCTGCGCGCCCAGGCCCTGCGGATGCGGGGCGGACATATGGTGCGCATCGCTGGATTCGCCATAGCCGTACAGCCACAGCGTTGCGTCCGGCGCGGCGGCGGTGCGTTCGAGCAGGGCAAAGCCGCCGGCCTCGCCCAGGCTCAGGCCGACCCGGCGCGCATCGAACGGCTGGCACAGCTCCGGCGCCACCACCTGCAGCGAGTTGAAGCCGAACAGCACGCTGCCGCACAAGGTGTCCACGCCACCGACCAGGGCGGCATCCACCACCCCGGCGTCGATCAGGCGCGCGGCCTGGGCAAACACCTTGGCGCTGGACGAACAGGCGGTGGCCACGGTCACGCTCGGGCCGCGCAGGCCGGTGGCGTGCTGCACGAAGTCGCCCAACGAGTGCGGGGTGTGCACGATCGGGCGATCCAGGTCGTCGGGGAAGCGCGCGCCGTCGGCGTCTTCGAGCAGCCGCGTGTAGGCCTCTTCGCTGGCACCGATGCTGGAGGTGGAGGTGCCGATGATCACCGCCACGCGCTCGGCGCCGTAGCGCTGCGCGGCGGCCTGCACCGCCTCGGCCATGCCGTCCTGCTGCAGGGCCAGCCAGGCCAGGCGATTGTTGCGGCAGTCCCAGCCTTGCAGGGCCTCCGGCAGCACCACGTCTTCCACGCCGTCGACGCGGCCGATCCAGCACGCCAGCGGCTGCGGGCCGAAATCGTTGCGACGCATGCCGCTGCGGCGAGCAATCAGGGCGGTGGCCTGGGCATCGAGCCCGGCGCCGAGCGCGGTGGTGGACGTAAAAGCGGTGACGGCGACCGGCGCCATCTGGGACGAATGCTGCGCGTGGCTCACGGTGGTCTGGCTGGCAAGAAGTGGGCTCAGTATATCGATGGCGGGTGCGGCTCCCGTCGATGGCGCAACTGAACGTGCCGGTCATGTCGCTGACGGGGCTGGAGTTTTCGCGCGTTGCCGCGCTTTCGCCATCGGCGCAATTGGGACACAATCCTGCGACACACTTGCCGATCGAGCGCGACCACGCGCGCATGCACGCCTACGTCTATAAAAGCCAACGCAAGCAGGACACCTTCGTCTATCTCGCCACGCGCGACGACTTCTCCGGTCTTCCCGCCGCCGTGCATGCGCAGCTGGCGCCGTTCGCGTTCGTGCTGGAGGTGGCGTTGACGCCGGAGCGCCGGCTGGCGCAGGCCGACGTGGCCACGGTGCGCGAAGCGCTCGCCAGGCACGGCTTCTATCTGCAGTTGCCCAAGACGGTGGTGCTGGCGGGCGAGTGCGACCATGACTGAGGCCGCGCGGGCCGCACGCTTGCGGGCCGCAGCGCTGGCCGGCCTGGCCGGCGTGGCGTTGTCGTTGCTGGGCGGCATCGGCGGCGGTGTCGCCGCGGTGACGCTGTGGCTGGCGCAGCCGGCCTTCGCGCTGGCGGTGTCGTGGGCGCGCGGTAGCCGCGCATTGCCCAGCCGGCCGCGCGCGGTTGCGCAGGCCTTGCCGCCGCTGCTGGCGATCTGGGGCGTGGGCCTGCTGGCGCTGGCCGCGCTGATCAGCTGGCCGCTGACCGCCCTGCGCGACAGCGGTAGCCTGGCCGCCGCGTTGGCCTTGAGTGTGGCGGTCAGCGCCGCGCTGCTCGGGCTGTGGCGGACCTGGCCGCTGTGGGGCGAGGTCGAACGCGATGGCGGCGCGCTGGCCCCGCGCTGGCATGCGCTGGCGACGCAGGAGTTGCACGCCTGGCGCGGCTTGCTGGCCGCAGCCCTGGTGCTGGCGATGTGCACGCTGGTGGTGGCGCTGGCCTGGCCGGGCTGGTTGACGGGCAGCCTGCGCTGGAGTCTGGCGATCGCCGCCAGCGTGCTGCTGCCCGCCGCCCACCTGCTGTTGCAACGCACCGCCATCCCGGCGCGCAGCGATGCGCCGGCGGCCTTGCAGGCGGCCGATTTCTTTTCCGAAGCGGCGGCCGAGCCGCGTCCGCTGGAGCCGGTGGCCCAGCACCAACTGGTGCCGGAACTGTTCGAGGCCGCGCGCAGCGGACGCGTGGACCGTGCGCTGCAGCTGCTCGACGCCGGCGCCGATCCGCAGGCGATGCCGCTGCCGGAGTGGCGCGACCAACGCAGCCTGCCCGCGCTGGCCGCGGTGTTGCCGGATCTGCGCCTGCTGCGCGAGTTGATCGTGCGCCGCGTCGACGTCAACCAGCCGCATCGCGGCATGACCCCGCTGCTGGCCGCCACCCGCGACAGCTGGCACGGCCGCCCGGACGCGGTGATGACGCTGCTGGCCAACGGGGCCGACCCGCGCGCCAGCGACAACGACGGCAACACGCCGCTGCACCACGCGGTGCGCAGTTCCGACCCGGGCGTGGCCGCGCTGCTGCGCGATGCCGCCGCCGAACTCGATGCGCTCAACAACGAAGGCCACTCGCCGCTGGCGATGGCCTGCCAGGTCGGCAACTGGCGGCTGGCCAAGTTCCTGCTGGAACGCGGCGCGCACTCCGAACCGGAGGGTGGCGCGCCGGTGCTGCTGGCCGCGGCCGGCACCGAGGAAGACGACCCGGCCGGCGTGCAGCTGCTGCTCAAGCACAAGGCGCGCGTGGATGCGCGCGACCGCCAACGCCGCAGCGCCCTCCACGAAGCGGCGTTGGCTGGACACGGCGACATCGTCGAGGCGCTGCTGGCAGCCGGCGCCAATCTGGAAGCGCGCGACCTGCTCGGCCGCACGCCGTGGCTGGATGCGGCGCGGCAGGCGCGCAGCGGCGTGCTCGAACGTCTGGTCGCACGCAAGGCCGATGTGCTGGCCACCGACGGCGAGGGTCGCAATGCGGTGATGCTGGCCTGCGCCGCCGACAGCGTGTCGCCGGCGCTGATCCGGCGCCTGCTCGAGCTGCAGGTGCCGGCCGACAGCGCCGACGCGCACGGCCGTCGCGCGGTGGATGTGGCCGCCGAAGCCGGGCGCTGGGCGATCGTGCAGTTGCTCGATCCCGGCTATCCCTTGCCGGCGGCGGTCAGCGACGCGCACGGCGAGACCCCCGGCGTGGCGGTGCTGCCCGATCGCCCGCCACTGGTGCTGCTGCGCGAAGGCCTGCAGTTCGGCCAGCGCGATGGTCTGGTCGCACTGGCCCGCCTGTGCGGCCCGGAAGAACTCGGCGGCCTGCTGCACGACGCGCATCTGGCCTTGAACGCCGATGCAGTGGACTGGCTGTTGCGCCACGGCGCCGATGCCGAAGTGCGCGATGCCTGCGGCGATGTGCCGATGTTTGCGCTGCTGTCGCGCGGCGTGGAGGCGGTGCCGGCGCTGCAGGCGCTGCTGCGCCATGGCGTGTCGCCGGCCGGGGCCGGCGGCCTGACGCGGCTGCTCAGCGCCTGCGTGCAGCACGATGCGGCGTCGCGCGGGCTGGAACAGTTCGCGCTGGAACTGCTCGAACGCGGCGCCGACCCGTTCGCCGCGTCGGCGGCCGGCGATCCGCCGTTGTCGCTGGCGGTGCGGCTGGGCTGGCTGCGCCTGCAGCAGTGGCTGCTGGAGCACGGCGTGGACCGCGAGGCACGCGACAGCCACGGCATGACCGCGCTGCACCTGGCCACCGCGCTGGGCCGCGAGGCGTCGCTGAAATTGCTGGTCAAGCAGGGCGCCTCGCCGGAAGCGCGCGCTGCCGACGGGCAGACCCCGCTGGGCGTGGCGCTGTCGATCGGCCGCCGCGACCTGGCCGACTGGCTGGACTGGCGCATCTGGTCGCTGCCGCAGCGCAGCCTGCGCGAGGCGGACGTGCCGGCCGCCGCGATGGTCGGCGACACCGATGCGGTGCGTCGCCTGATCGATCTCGGCCTGCCGGTCGATGCGATCGATGCCCAGGGCTGCACCGCGCTGCTGCGCGCCGCCGGTGGCGGCCATCTCGGCGTGGTGACGCATCTGCTCGGGCGCGGCGCCGACCCGCAACGCGCGGCCAATAGCGGCGCCACGCCGTTGTCGGCGGCGGTGAGCATGCGCCAGACCGAGATCGTGGCCGCGTTGCTGCGGGCCGGCGCGCAGATCGAACACCGCCTGCCCGGCGGCGTCACCGTGCTGATGCTGGCCTGCGCGCTGGGCCTGCCGGATATCGTGGCGCGCCTGCTCACCGCCGCGGCCGATGTGCACGCCAACGACGATCAAGGCCTGGCGCCGCTGCATTGCGCCGCGCTGTACGGTTTCACCGCGCGCGACAAGAGCCGTTTGCTGGCCTTGCTGGACACCTTGCTGCTGGCCGGTGCCGACCCGGACGACCTGGCCGGTGGCCGGGTCAGCCCCTTGCTGCTGGTGCTGGGTGCGCGTGCCGAGCCGGGCACCGCCTGCGACGAGCAGGTGGTGCTGGCTGGCGTGGAACGCCTGCTCGACGAGGACGTCTCGCTGGACGTGGCCGATCAACGCGGTTTCGGGCCGTTGCACCTGGCCGCCCTGCACGGCCTGCCGCTGCTGGTGCAGCGCCTGCTGCGTGCCGGCGCCGACGCCGACCGCCGCGATGCGCTCAACCGCACCCCGCGCGAGATCGCGATCATGCGCGGCTTCATCGATGTAGCCGGCCAGTTCGAACCCGCGCTGCCGGGCGTTTCCTCGATGGCGCGCTTCCTGCGCGAAGGCCGCTGAGCCAGCGCGCCGGCGCACCGCTGCGGGTGCTGTTCGTGTGCAGCCGCAACCGCCTGCGCAGCCCCACTGCCGAGCGCGTGTTCGCCGACTGGCCGGGCGTGCAGACGCAATCGGCGGGGCTGGCCGCCGATGCGGAGGTACAGCTCACCCCGGAGCTGTTGCAGGAAGCGCAGCTGGTGCTGGTGATGGAACGCCGCCATCTGCAGTTGCTGCGCAAACGCTTCGCCGCGCACCTGCGCCATTGCCGGGTGATCTGCCTGCAGATTCCCGACGACTATGCGTACATGGATCCGGCACTGATCCGTCGCCTGGAACACACGGTGCCACCGCTGCTGCGTCTGCCCGCGCAGTCGTAACCTGATCCCGACACCGCGCATGCAAAACTGCGCGCTCTTTCGCCGGAAGGAAGCGCCCCACCAATGAGCGTGCGTATCGAGGACCACGCCATGCTGGGCAATTGCCACAGCGCGGCCCTGGTTGACCACCGCGGCACCATCGACTGGCTGTGTCTGCCACGCTTCGATTCCGATGCGTTTTTCGCATCCCTGCTGGGCGACGAGCAGCACGGGCAATGGGCGTTGTCGCCGGCCGGCGACTTCCGCAGCGAGCGCGCTTACGAAGACGACAGCCTGGTACTGCGCACGCGCATGACCACCGATACCGGCACGGTGGAGCTGGTCGACTTCATGGTCGCCAGCGAAAACGGCGAGATCCACCAGCATCTGGTGCGCATCGTTCGCTGCGTGAAGGGCAGCGTGCCGATGCACATGCGTCTGACCTTCCGCTTCAATTACGGCCGCACGGTGCCGTGGGTGACGCGCATCGTCGATGGCATCCGCGCCATCGCCGGCCCCGATCAACTTGCATTGCGTTCGCCGCAAACGCTGCATGGCGAAGACATGGGCACCGAAACCGACTTCACCCTGGGTGAGGGCGAAAGCACCTGGTTTTTGCTCAGCCACGGCGCATCGCATCAGGCCACACCGCCATTGATCGATCCGGAACAGGCACTGCAACGCACGACCGCGTTCTGGCACGGCTGGGCGCGGCGCTGTACCGATGTCGGGCCGTGGACCGAGCAGGTGCGCCGCTCGCTGGTGGTGCTGAAGGGGTTGAGTTATCTGCCCACCGGCGGCATCGTCGCCGCGCCGACTGCCTCGCTGCCCGAGCACCTGGGCGGCAGCCGCAATTGGGATTACCGTTACTGCTGGCTGCGCGATTCGGTGTTCACCCTGATTGCGTTGTTGCAGGCCGGGTATCGCGACGAAGCGGCGGCATTTCGCGACTGGGTGCAACGCACCATTGCCGGTTCGCCGGATCAATTGCAGGCGCTGTACGGCATCGCCGGCGAACGCCGCCTGCAGGAATGGGAAGCGCACTGGTTGCCCGGCTATGAACATTCCGGCCCGGTGCGGATCGGCAACGGTGCGGTGGATCAGTTCCAGCTCGACGTCTATGGCGAGTTGGTCGGCGCCTTTCACTACGCGCGCGAAAAAGGCGTGCCGCCGCCGTCCGATGACGATGGCTCCTCTGCGTCGCTGCTGGAAAAGATCCTGGATACGCTGGAAACGCTATGGCGCGAACCTGACGAAGGCATCTGGGAAATCCGCGACGAGCGCCGCCACTTCGTGCATTCCAAGGTCATGGCCTGGCTGGCCTTCGATTGCGGCGCGCGCGACGGCATCACCAATGCAGATGCTGGGAAACGCGCGCACTGGGGCCGGCTTGCCGAAGAAATCCGCGCCGAAGTGCTGGAAAAAGGCGTGCACCCGGACGGCTATTTCGTACAGAGCTACGGCTCGGATCGGCTGGATGCCTCGCTGCTGTTGATTCCCGTCGTGGGCTTTTTGCCGCCGGACGATCCGCGTATCGCCGCCACCGCCGATGCGATCGCACGCGATCTGACCATCGACGGACTGGTCGAACGTTATCGCGCCGACGACAGCGCCGACGGCCTGCCGGCCGGCGAAGGCACCTTTCTGGCCTGCAGTTTCTGGCTGGTGGAAAACTATGCATTGATCGGCCGCACCGACCAGGCGCGCGCGCTGCTCGAACGCCTGCTCGGGTTGTGCAACGACGTGGGTCTGCTCGCCGAAGAATACGACCCGCGCAGCAAACGTATGCTTGGCAACTTCCCGCAAGGGTATTCCCACGTGGCCCTGGTCAATGCAGCACTGCGCCTGCATGGACGCATGGGCGAAAAGGAAACGCATCCATGAGTGAGCAAGAGACCACCCCGCCGTGCATCATCGTGGTGTTCGGCGCGCGCGGCGATCTGACCAAGCGCCTGGTGATGCCGGCGCTGTACAACCTGCGCCGCTCCGGTGCGCTGGGCGAGCAGTTTGCCATCGTCGGCATGGACCATGGCGATATCAGCGAGCGTTCGTGGCGCACGACGATGGGCCAGTCGATGACCGAGCTGCTCAGCAGCCGCGATGCCGAATTCCAGACCGACGAGTTCGACACCGACACCTGGGAATGGCTGCGCGAGCGCATGCATTATCTGCGCGGCGATTTCACCGACCTGGGCGCCTATCACACCCTGGGTGGCGCGCTGGAGAAGCTGCACAAGCGCTACGGCACCCAGGGCAACGTGCTGTTCTACCTGGCCACCGCCGCGCGCTTCTTCGAGCCGGTATTGCTCAACCTGGGCGAAGCCGGGCTGGTCAGGCAACGCGAGGGCGCGGGCTGGCGTCGGGTGATCGTGGAGAAACCCTTCGGCCACGACCTGCCCAGCGCCGTCGCGCTCAATGCCACCGTCGCCAAGGTGCTGCACGAGGACCAGGTGTTCCGCATCGACCACTTCCTCGGCAAGGAAACCGTGCAGAACATTCTTGCATTCCGTTTCGCCAATGGCCTGTTCGAGCCGGTGTGGAATCGCGACCGTATCGATCATGTGCAGATCACCGCCGCCGAAACCATCGGGGTGGAAGGGCGCGGACGCTTCTACGATCCCACCGGCTGCCTGCGCGACATGGTGCCGAACCATCTGTTCCAGCTGCTGGCGATGATTGCCATGGAACCGCCGGCCGCATTCACCACCGAAGCGATGCATCGCCGCCGCGCCGAAGTGATCGAAGCGGTGCGCCCGATCAAGCCCGAAGACGTGGTGCGTGGCCAGTACGCCTCCGGTGCGGTCAACCGCAGCGCCGTGCCCGGCTACCGCGAAGAAGACACGGTGCCGGACGATTCGGAAACCGAAACCTATGTGGCGATGAAGCTGCAGGTCGACACCTGGCGCTGGGCCGGCGTGCCGTTCTACCTGCGCACCGGCAAGCGTCTGCGCGAGCGCACCACCGAGATCGCGATCCGCTTCAAGCCGGCGCCGCTGGCGCCGTTCCGCAGCACCGAAGTGGGCGGCTACGGCCCCGACTGGCTGGTGCTGCACATCCAGCCCGACGAAGGCATCTCGCTGCAGTTCGACGTCAAACGCCCCGGCGCGCAGGTCAGCCTGGCACCGGTGCGCATGGACTTCCGCTATCGCGACTGGTTCCCCAAGGAATACACGGTGGGCTACGAACGCCTGCTGCAGGACTGCATGAACGGCGAGGCCGGCCTGTTCCAGGATGCGGCGATGGTGGAAGGTGCCTGGCGCATCGTGCAGCCGATCCTGGATGCCTGGAAACAACCGCCCAGCGATTTTCCCAATTACGCTGCAGGCAGCGCCGGCCCCTCGGCCGCCGACGCCTTGCTGGCCATGAACGGCGGCCACGCCTGGCGCGCGCTCACCCCCGGGCGCAAACCACCACCGCGGCGGCCGCCGGAAGCGCGTGCTGGCGCTGCCACGCCGATCAAGAAAGCCACCAAGAAGACCGCGAAGAAAGCGAGTAAGGCGACACCCAAACGTGCCGCCGCACCTTCTGCAAAATCCACTCAAGGCGCAGCCGGTTCGCCCGGCAAGGCGGCAAGGACATCGGTCACCAAGCGCGCGACGAAGAAGGTCGCAAAAGCAGCTGCAAAGGCCGTGAGCAAGGCTGCGGCTGGCAAGAGCGCAGCAAAGAAGTCGGCCAGCAAGACCGCAGTGCGCACACCGCGCAGCTGAGTGATGCGATCAACATGCAGCCGCTGCGATCGTGCGGCGGCTGTGTGTGCAGAACATCCCTGTAGGAGCGCGCTTGCGCGCGATGAGGGGTTGCCGATAACGCCTCATCGCGCGCAAGCGCGCTCCTACGCAGAGCTCAGCGATCGGGCGTTACCGGCGCCGGCTCAGTATCCACATCCGCCTTGACGTCGGCTTCGAACAGATGCATCAGGTCGGCGCGTGCGTCGCGTGAGGTCTGGATCACCTTGGCTTCGTCGTCGTAGACCAGGTGCTGGCGATGCAGCAATTCTTCATCGTGCTGGCGGAAGCGCTTGACGTGATCCTTGGCAACCGTCTCGTCCAGGCCGAGCGAGGTCAGCACGCGTTCGCTCAGTTCCAGGCTGGAGGCAAACACCTCGCGGAACGGTTCGGCGCCCAGGTCCATCAGCTTCCAGGCGTGCTGGCGATTGCGTGCGCGTGCCAGCACGGTGGCCTGCGGGTACAGGCGGCGGATCAGCCGTACCGCCTTGATGTTGGTGTCCGGGTCGTCCACCGCGATCACGAACACCTTGATGCGGTCGGCGCCGGCGGCGCGCAGCAGTTCCGGTCGCGTGGGGTCGCCGTAGTACAGCTGGCTGCCGAAGCGGCGCAAATCTTCCACGGTGTCCGGGTTGTGCTCCAGCGCCACGAACGGCACATGCCGCGCAGTGAGCAGGCGCGCGACCACTTGACCGAAGCGGCCCATGCCGGCGACCAGCACCTTGGGCGTCTGCGCCTCGATGGTGTCGAACGGGCGGTCGGACTTGGGCGCATGCAGCCGCAGCGGCCCGTTGAGGATGCGCTGCATGCCGAGCAGCAACAGCGGGGTCAGCGCCATCGACACGCCGACAACGGCCACCAGCCGATCGTGGTTGGCGCGCTCCAGCAAGCCGACCCGATCGGCCTCGTTGAACACCACGAAGGCGAACTCGCCGCCCAGCCACAACACGCTGCCCAGCATCAGGCTGCTGCGCAGCGGCAACTTCGCCACGCTGCCGATGCCGACCAGCAGCGAGAACTTCACCACCAGCAGGATCGCCACGCCGCCGGCGATCAGGCCTGGCTCGGCGGCCACCCGGTTCAGATCGATGCCCATGCCGACCGAGATGAAGAACAGCCCCAACAGCAATCCTTCGAACGGCTCGATCTGCGATTCGAGCTCGTGGCGGAATTCCGAATCGGCCAGCAGCACGCCGGCCAGAAACGCGCCCAGGCTGGCGCTCAATCCGGCTTCCTGCATGATCCAGGCGGTGCCCAGCACCACCAGCAGGGCGCTGGCGGTGAACACTTCCGGCATGCGCGTACGCGCCACCACGTTGAACAGGCGGCGCAGCACGAAGCGCCCGCACAGGATCACCAGCGCCAGTGCCGCCATCGCCTTGGCCACGTCCGGCCATGCCAGCGTGGCGTTCTTGCTGCCGCCCAGCAGTGGAATCGCCGCCAGCAACGGAATGGCGATCAGATCCTGGAACAGCAGGATGGCGAATGCCAGGCGCCCGTAGTCGCTATTGAGCGCCTTGCGCTCGGCCAGCAGCTGCAGGCCCACCGCGGTGGACGACAGCGCCAGCGCCACGCCGACGACCAAGGCGCTTTTCCAGCCCAGCTTGCCGAGCATCAGCAGGCCGCCCAGGATCAGCGCGGTCACCACCACCTGGGTGGCGCCGGCACCGAACACCGAATGACGCATCACCTTCAGGCGGGCCGGCGACAGTTCCAGGCCGATCACGAACAGCAGCATCACCACGCCGATCTCGGCCGCGCCGCTGATGCGCTCGGCATCCTGCACCACGCCCACGCCATCGGGCCCGAGCACCACACCGGCGACCAGATAGGCCAGCACCGCGCCCAGGCCGAAGCGCTTGAACACCGGTACCGCCACGATGGCGGCCAGCATCAGCACCAACGCCAGTTCCAGACCACCGCTATGCATGCACGTTCTCCGTTGAGGGTCTCATTATGCCGCCGGCGGTCGGCTGCTGGTCCGGATCGGCGTGTCCTGCCTGCAACTGTGTGGATTGGCGGTGTGCGCCGGTTCGGTGATGCAAGCCGGCAGCCTCTCGTCGCGGGCAGCAATTCGCCACGTCGTTCCACATCGCCAGGCGTGCAGGCGTGCACGCAGGCCACCGGTGCAGGCAATGACAGGCCGTCTCGGTGGGTAGCGCACGGCCGGTACCCGGGTGCACTGCAGTCGCTTGCCGACATGACAGACCGCGCGTTGCGGCGTCCGCCTGCACGCCCGCTGAGCATGGCCTGCGCAGGGCATTGACCGGGCTGGCGCAGGCGCGCAGACTGCGCCGCGCCGCCGCCCGGATCACCGGTCGGTGCGCACCTTTCGGAGCCCATCCTCATGTCCAGCGACAGTCACCCTAGACCCGGGTCGATGACCCCGCTGGCGCGCGCCTGAGGCTCAGGTTCGCCGGCTGTCATCGACGACGGTCGTCACCAGGCGAACCACCATGTACAACGAAACCCTGCGCCTTGCCCAAGGCGTCGATGCCCTGATCGCACCCATGGCCGACTTCAACACGGCCGATGCGGTGGAATACCTCAATACCCTCGACCGCGACGAGGCCGCACAGGTGCTGGCCGCGCTGCCGCAGCCGCGTGCGGTGAAATTGCTCGAACAGCCCGAGCTGCACGCCGCCAGCGCGCTGGTCGCGCTGCTGCCGGCCGCGCAGGCCGCCTCCCTGCTCGGGCAGATGGCCGACGACCGCGCCACCGACATCTTCCATGGCCTGGATGCCGAGCAGCGCCAGCCGCTGCTGTGGCTGCTCAGCGCCGAGGCGCGGCTGTCGATCCAGGCGTTGATGCGCTACCCGCCCACGACCGCCGGCGCGCTGATGACCACCGAGTTCGTGGCGGTGCCGGCCGACTGGACGGTGGGCCGCACCCTGCAGCACATCCGCGAGGTGGAGCGCAGCCGCGAGACGGTCTATGCGATCTATCTGCTCGACCCGCACAGCCGCGTGCTGACCCAGGTGGTCACCATGCGCCGGCTGATCACCGGCGCGCCGGAGGCGCCGATCCTGGAGGTGGCACAGGTCAACCCGCCGGTCACGGTGGACCCGGCGCTGGACCAGGAAGAAGTCGCCCGCCTGATCCGCCGCCACGACCTGCTGGCGATCCCGGTGGTGGATGCGCACGGCCATGTGCTCGGCATCGTCACCGTGGACGATGTGCTGGACGCATTGATCGCCGAATCCACCGAGGACGTGCACAAGTTCGGCGGCATGGAAGCGCTGGACAAGCCCTACATGCAGATCGGCTTCGGCCAGATGATCAAGAAGCGCGCCGGTTGGCTGAGCGTGCTGTTCCTGGGCGAAATGCTCACCGCCAGCGCGATGCAGCATTTCGAGGACGAGCTGTCCAAGGCGGTGGTGCTGACCCTGTTCATTCCGCTGATCATGAGCTCGGGCGGCAACTCCGGCTCGCAGGCCACCTCGCTGCTGATCCGCTCGCTGGCGTTGCGCGAGCTGCGCCTGGGCGACTGGTGGAAGGTGGCGCTGCGCGAGCTGCCGACCGGGCTCACCCTGGGCACCATCCTGGGCCTCCTGGCGATCGTGCGCATCACCATCTGGCAGACCGCCGGCCTGTACGACTACGGCCCGCACTGGCAGATGGTGGCGCTGACCATCGGCGCGGCGCTGATCGGCATCGTCACCTTCGGCTCGCTGTCCGGATCGATGCTGCCGTTCGTGCTGCAACGGCTCGGCTTCGACCCGGCCAGCGCCTCGGCGCCATTCGTGGCCACGCTGGTGGATGTCACCGGGCTGGTGATCTATTTCAGCATCGCCGCCGCCATCCTCAGCGGCACCTTGTTGTAGCGCAGCGGGCGGGGCGCGCGGAAGTTGCGCCCCGCCATGCCCTGGATGAGGACTGCGATGGTCGAGGTGCCGCAGGTGTTGCGGCACCTCTGACCTGATGACTGACTCCGCGGACCGGCACCCGGCGTAGCGCGGCGTGTGCAGGCTCAGGCCGTAGTGGCTGGTCCACCGCGCATCGCTGCACGGCAGTCCATGCAGCGATGCACAGCGGCGATCGCGTCAGAAGGTCACATACAGCGTGGCACGCAGGTTGCGCCCCGGTTCGCTGTAGCGGCCGATGCCGTCGTCGGTGGCATAGCCGTACAGGTAGAAATCGCCGCGGGTGACATTGCGGATGCGCGCCCACTGGTAGTAGCGCTTGTCGAACAGGTTGTAGACGCCGAGATTGACGCGCACGTGCGCGTTGACGCGGTAGCTGCCGAACAGGTCGACCACGCTGTAGGCGTCGCTCAGGAACGGCTCGGCCGCAGCGCCGAAGATGTCGTTATCGACATTGACGTCCTTGGCTTTCTTGGCCAGCGCGTGGGTGATGTTAGCGGTGACGCGAAGGCGCTCGTCCAGGCCCTGCCAGCTCAGGCCGAGCACGCCGCGATCCGGATTGATGCTGTCCAGCGGGCGGCCATCTTCCAGCTCGCCCTGATTGTGGGTCCATGCCGCGCGCAGCAGCCAGGCGTCGCCGAGCTTGAACTGCGCATCCAGTTCCACACCCTTGACCTCGACCTGGCCGACGTTGAGCAGCGTGGTGTAGGCGTAGCCGTTGCGCGTGGTGCACACGCCGCGGGTGCAGGTCTGGTAGAGCGTGCCGGCATCGGTGGTGACGGTCTCGCTCTGGATGAAGTCGTCGTAGCGGTCGCGGAACACCGACAGGCCGACGCGCGCCCAGTCGCTCTCCCAGCGCCAGCCCAGTTCCAGGTTGAGGCTGCGCTCGGCGTCGAGCGCGGGATTGGCGGCCACCGTCGGCACGTTGACGGTGGCGCCGGTGTCCAGCCGGGTCAGTGCGGTGATGCTGGTCGGGGCGTACATCTCGGCGGTGGTCGGCGCACGGAAGCCGCGCCCGGCCTGGAACCACAGCGTCTGCTGCGGGGTGAAGGCGTAACTGATGCCGGCCTGCCAGGTCGGTGCGGCGAAGGTCACCTCGCGCACCGTGCCGGTGACATCGACGAAGGTGGACGACAGCGTCGGCGCGTAGCGGTAGTGGTCGTAGCGCGCACCCAGGGTGAGCTGCAGGCGGTCGTCGAGCAGGCCGATGCGGTCGCGCAGGTACACGCTCCAGGTATCGGCATCGGTCTGGGGCACCTGCGCCGGGTCGACGGTGGCGGTGTCCAGCGTGCCGGCGTTGTTCCAGCGGTAGTCGATCGCGCTGAAGTCGATGCTGCGGCGCTGCCAGGCCGCCCCGTACAACAGTGCTTGCGACCAGCCGCTGCCATGCAGCTGCTTGTCGAAGCCGACCGCGAGGCGGTCCAGGGTCTGCTCGGTGTCGCGGTCCTCGGCACGGCGGCACGGCAGCGCCACCGTGCAGCGCGTGGCGGCGGCGGTGGCCGGCGTGCTCGAGCTGCCGCTCTGGGTGAGGATGCGGGTGGTGCCGCGGCTGTCGGTCTGCTGGCGGTCGAGCTGCGCCTCCAGGGTGTCGAACAAGGCGTTGTCGGCCTTCCAGAAGTAGCGCAGGCCGTAGCGGTCACGGTCGTTGCTGTCTTCGCCGATGCGCTCGGCGTAGCTGGGCGCGCTGACGCGGCTGAGGTTGTCGACCCGGTTCTGCGAGCGGTTGCGTTCGTACACCACGCCGAAGCGGTGCTGTGCGTTCGGCACCACGTCGAGCTTGGCCAGCACGTTGTCGCTCTGGCTGTCGACCGGGTCGGGCGTGCGCCGCGCGCTGCCGGTGTCGATGTCGGTGCTGGAATACCAGCCTTCCGATTCGTGGCCCTCGCGGCGGGTGTAGCTCAGCATCGATTCGACGATGCCGCTGCGGTTGGCGACGGTGAGGTTGCCGAGCAATTGGTCGTTATGCCCGGTGTAGCCGGTCTTCAGGCCGATATAGCTGTCGTTGCCCTGGGCCTTGAGGTAGTCGTAGGGGTCCTTGGTGGTGAACACCACCGCGCCACCGAGCGCGCCGCTGCCGGCGCTGATGGAGTCGGCGCCCTTGACGATGTCCACCCGCTTGAGCGAATCGACGTCCACGCCGCCGCGGCCGGCGCGGAAGAACTCGTAGTCGCGCGCGGTCTCCACGCCCTCGGCCATCGACAGGCCATCGATGGTCATCGCCACCCGGTCGCCTTCCAGGCCACGGATGTTGAAGCCGTTCTCGCCGAAGCGGCCCATGTCGGCGATGCTCACGCCGGGGATGTAACGCATCAGGTCTTCCATGCTCTCGGCCTGTTCCTGCTGCAGCTGCGCGGTGTCGAGGGTGGTGACGTTCTGGTTGCTGGAGGCGCGCTTGTCGCGCGCGGCCTTCACTTCGACCGGGTCGAAGGTGGTGGCGTCGGCGGGTGCCTGTTCGGCATGCAGCGGGAAGGCCAGGCCGGCGGCGATCGCCAGGGCCAGCAGGGTCGGTGTCGAGGTCATCGTGAAGTCCACAGTCAGGAAAGGGGAAGGGGCGCCGGAAGGCGCGGACCTGGCTGCGGGCGGCAAGAGCGGTCGCGTGGCTGGGTGGGCCCGCCGGTGGCGGGCCAGGGGCGCGGGCGGCAAGGCCCGCGTCGGGAGGTCAGTCGGCCCGGGCCGGCGTGGTGGCCGGCGCAGTCGCTGGCGCGGTCGCAGGCGACTGCGGCGGCAACGCGGCATCGCCGGCATCGACCACACCGTCGTGGTTGCGGTCGACGCGGGCGAAGGTGCGCAGGCCCGAGGCCTGGTACTCGGCAAAGCTCATGCGCTGGTCCTTGTCGGTGTCGAGCACGGTGAAACGCACATGCACCTGGCGGTCGTCGGCCTGTTCGAGCGCGGTGAGGCGGCGGTTGAGGCGGTCTTCGAATTCCACCCAGTACTCGTCCAGCGACAGTGCCGCGTTGCGGTCGGCATCGGCACTGGCGAGCTGCGCCGCGCGCAGGTCCGCGTATTCCTTGCGGCCCACCTTGCCGTCGCCGTTTTCGTCGTACAGCGCGAGAAAGCCCTCGGCCGAGCCGCTGTCGGGCAGGCCCGGGCGGCCGCCGTTGCGGTCGAAGGCCTGCGTCCGATCGGCAGGCGCATCCTTGGCTGCTGCCGCCAGCGCCGCCTGGCCGCGCGCCCAGTCCTGCGCACCGGCCGCGTCGAATTCGGCGCGCGACACCTGCCCGTCGCCATCGGCATCCAGGGCGGCAAAGCGGGTCCGGCCCTGTGCCGCCTGTGCGCCGCGTTCCTGCTCCAGCGCACGCTGGCGGCGCTGGCGGAACTCGGCCACGTATTCGTCCTCGTCGACGCTGCCGTCGTGGTTGCGGTCGGTGGCGTCGAAGCGGGCGCGGCGGAAGGCCGCAAAGTCGGCGGTGGTGATGCGGCCGTCGCGGTCGTCGTCATGCTGGGTGATGAAGGCCTGCACGTTGTTGCCGTGACCGCCGAGCAACGGGCGCGGGTCAGATTGGGCGAGAGCGGTGGCAGGAAGTAATAGCGCGCACAGATACGCGCCGGCCAGGGAGCCAGTGTTCATGGATTGCCTCTTGAGGGGAGAAACGGTGCCGGGCCGTGGCGCTGGCTGGGCCTGCAGGTGGAGTGCGGTGCCGGGCGGATGGCCGCGCCGGTAGTGTCATGCTGCCAGGGCGATGCAACCGCGGTTAGCGGTTGCGCAACGCTATTGTTCGAGCACCTGGAAGGTGAGCGTGGTGCTGTTGCTGTATTCGCGCACCGGGGCATCGGCCGGGGCCGGGGTGCGGTGACGGGTCAGCGCCAGCCAGGTGCCGGCGTGGTCCAGCTTCAAGGTCGCGCGGCCCGAGGCGTCGGTGGTCACGCTGACCTGCGTCGGCTTGCGGTCGGAGGTCCAGACCGCCTCGCTGATGTCCACGCTCTGCCCAGCCAGCGGCACGCCGTCGTACTGCACCGTGAAGGCAAAGCTCTCGCCGACATACAGATCGTTGGGGTGCGTCACCGGCACCAGTTCCAGCCCGCGGTTGCGCGGCGCCAGCGCGCGGCGATCAGGCTTGCCGACGCTCAGATAGGTTTGCGCCAAAGTGCGCGACTGGAAGCTGGAGATCAGCGTGGCGCCCTTGGGCATGGCTACGTTCGGGTCGCGCACGGTCTGCCGCTTGCCGTCCAGCTCCCAGGTGCGGAACTGCGCCCCCACGCGCAGGCCGCTGCTGACCCGGTAGGTGCCGGGCTGTTTGCCCAGGGTATGTTCGAGCACGGTGCGGGTGTCGAGCGCCTGCACCCGGGCCGGTTCCACATCGCGGCCGTCGGGCCCGGTGATGCTGAAGTGGCTCTGGTCGAAGGCCGCCTCCGGGACGAAAAAGGTCTCGGCGAAGGCTGCGTCCAGGGTCACCGTCTGGCCGGGCTGGGGCGCGAAGGTATTGGGTGCCAGATAAGGGGTATGCGCAGAGGCGGAGGCAGCGAGCAGCAGCGCCGACAAGGTCAGCAGTTTCATGGGGGGCCCTGTTCCGAGTAAGTCGCTGGCGGAGGGGCGCGGGGCGGCGCAGGAAGCTGGCTGACCACGGGATATTAACGAAAATGGGAATCGTTCACAACAATAGCAGGCGCTGCGTCGCGCTTCTCCGCCGCGTGATCGATGACGTGCGCTCGGGCCGACGTGTACCGTGTCCGTTTCCCGTTGTCTCTTTTAGCCATGAGTACCTACCACCTGCAGCAGGTCTTTCGTCCCGGCACCGTGGCGGTGGTCGGCGGCAGTCCGCGCGATCGCTCGGCCGGGCGGGCGGTGGTGCGCAACCTGCGCGCGGCCGGGTTCCCTGGTCAGATCGGCTGGGTCAGCCCGCGCTACAGCGAGATCGACGGCGTGCGCACGGTGGCGCGGCTGACCGATCTGCCGTGGGTGCCCGACCTGGTGGTGATCACCGCGCCGGCGCGCATCGTGCCGCGCATCGTCTCCATCGCGGCGCGGCGTGGCGTGGCCGCGGCGATCATCCTCACCGCCGGGCTGGGCAACGGCCCCGGCTCGCCGGCCGCGCGCATGGAGGCGGCCGCGCGCGCCAAGGGCATGCGCATCCTCGGCCCGCACTGCCTGGGCGTGATCGCCCCGCATGCGCGGCTCAATGCCAGCATCGCCGCGCATTGTCCGCAGGCCGGCGATCTGGCGCTGATCTCCGAATCCAGCGCCATTGCCGCCGCGCTGGTGGAGTGGGGCGTGGCGCGCTCGGTGGGGTTTTCCGCAGTGGTGTCGCTGGGCGATACGCTGGATGTGGATTTCGGCGATCTGCTCGACTACTTCGCCACCGACTACCGCACCCGCGCGATCCTGCTGTACGTCGAACGCATCGGCGATGCGCGCAAGTTCATGTCGGCCGCACGCGCCGCCGCGCGCGCCAAGCCGGTGGTGGTGGTCAAGTCCGGGCGCCAGTTCCGCATCAATCCCAATGCCGACACCCACGCGCAGGCGCTGGCCGGTTCGGACGCGGTGTATGGCGCGGCATTTGCACGTGCCGGCCTGTTGCGGGTGGGCGCGCTGGACGAATTGTTCGCAGCCGCCGAAACCCTGGGCCGGCTCGGCAGTTTTCCCGGCCGGCGCCTGGCCATCCTGAGCAACGGCGGTGGGGTGGGGCAGCTGGCGGTGGACCAGCTGGTGCTGCGCGGCGGCACCCTGGCCGAGTTGTCGGCCAAGACGCTGGAGCGGCTGGATCAGTCGCTGCCGCAGGGCTGGTCGCGCAGCAACCCGGTCGACATCATTGTCGACGCCGACGGGCCGCGCTATGCCGCAGCGATCGAAGCGCTGCTCGACGATTCGGAAAACGACGCGCTGCTGGTGGTCAACGTGCCCACTGCGTTTACTTCTTCAGCCGATGCGGCCAAGGCGCTGACCCGCGCGCTGGAGCAACGCAACCGCTATCAGCGCGAAAAACCGGTGTTTGCGGTGTGGCTGGGCCAGGACGATGCGGCGATCGCCGCGCTCAATGCCGCGCGCGTGCCCACCTATGCCACCGAGTCGGACGCGGTGCGCGGCTTCACCCACCTGGTGCGCTACCGCGAGGCGCAGGCGGCGTTGATGGAGACCCCGCCCAGCCTGCCGGAAGATTTCGTGGTGGATGCCGGCATCGCCCGGGCGGTGGTCGACGACGCCCTGGCCGCCGGTCGGCGCTGGCTGGACCCGGTCGCCACCAACCGCCTGCTGGCCGCCTACGGCATCCCGATCGTGCCGCTGCAGGTGGCTGCCACCGCCAACGAGGCCGCGTTGCTGGCCGACCCGCTGCTGGCCGTCGGCCGCACGGTGACCTTGAAGGTGCTGTCCAGCGACATCGCGCACAAGTCCGATGTGGATGGCGTGCGCCTCAACCTGTCCAGCGTGGCGGCGGTGCGCGAAGCGGCGACCGGCATCCTGGCGCGTGCGCGCGCCGCGCACCCCAATGCGCTGATCGAAGGAGTGATCGTGCAGCCCACCGTGCTGCGGCCCAAGGCGCGCGAACTGATCGCCGGCATCGCCGACGACCCGGTGTTCGGCCCGGCGATCGTGTTCGGGCGCGGCGGCACCGCGGTGGAAGTGATCAACGACCGCGAGCTGGCGTTGCCGCCGCTGGATTTGCGCCTGGCCCACGAGCTGATCGGGCGCACCCGGGTGTCGCGTATCCTCAAGGCCTACCGCGACGTGCCGGCCGCCGACGAGCGCGCGGTGGCGCTGGTGCTGGTCAAGCTGGCGCAGCTGGCCGCCGACATCCCCGAGATCACCGAGCTGGACATCAACCCGCTGCTGGCCGACCGCGATGGCGTGATCGCGCTGGACGCGCGCGTGGCGGTGGCGCCGGCGCGCAAGCTGCACAAGGGCCGCGGCCATCCACGCTTTGCGATCTTTCCGTACCCGAAGGAATGGGAGCGCCAGATCGGGCTGGGCGATGGCACGCATGCGCTGGTGCGCCCGGTGCGCCCGGAAGACGACGCGCTGTTCCGCGCGTTCTTCGCCCGCGTCACCGACGAAGACCTGCGGCTGCGCTTCTTCCAGTCGGTGAAGCATTTCAGCCACGAATTCATCGCCCGGCTGACCCAGCTCGACTACGCCCGTTCCATCGCGCTGGTGGCCATCGACCCCAAGACCGGCGACATGCTCGGCGCGGTGCGCCTGCATGCCGACGCCGATTACGAGCGCGGCGAATACGGCATCCTGATCCGCTCCGACCTCAAGGGCCACGGCATCGGCTGGCAGCTGATGCGCATCATGATCGAGTACGCGCGCTGGCTGGGCCTCAAGCAGATCGAAGGCCAGGTGCTGCGCGAAAACCGCACCATGCTGGCGATGTGCCAGAGCCTGGGCTTCGGGATACGCCCGGATCCGGACGATGCGACCCTGATGGCGGTGACACTCCCTATAATGGGCGAGCCACGCCCGGCCTGACCTAGCGTCACGCCGCGGTCCCCATCCTCCACCGCATGCCGGATCTGCCGGGCCTCACCCTGGCCGGTTGCTTCGGCTGTCGTCTCGGCCCGCCTGGGAGTGTCAATGTTCCGCGATTTCAGAATGTCGTTTTTGGTCACAGCGATCTGCCTGGGCCTGGCTGCCTGGTGGGGTCATACCTCCGCGATGGGCATCTGGCAGGCGCTGTGGCTGTGCCTGGTGCTGAGCGTGCTGGAGGTGTCGTTGTCGTTCGACAACGCGGTGGTCAACGCCGGCGTGCTCAAGCACATGAACGCGTTCTGGCAGAAGCTGTTCCTCACCGTCGGCATCCTGATCGCGGTGTTCGGCATGCGCCTGGTGTTTCCGATCGTGATCGTGTCGGTGGCCACCGGCATGGGCCTGGTGCCGGTGATGCAGATGGCGCTGAAGGAGCCGGACCGCTACAGCCAGGTGCTGACCGACAACTACCCGTCCATTGCCGCCTTCGGCGGCATGTTCCTGCTGCTGGTGTTCCTGAACTTCCTGTTCGACCAGGAGCGCAAGCTGCACTGGCTCGGCCCGGTGGAGCGGCTGGTCGGCAAGCTGGGCAAGGCCGACGCGATGTCGGTGATCGTGGCGGTGACTGTGCTGCTGTGCACCAAGCTGTTCCTGCCCGAGGCGATCTTCCAGAGCGTGCTGTTCGCCGGCCTGGGCGGCATCCTGCTGTATTTGCTGGTGGGCAGCGTGGATGCCTTGTTCGAGTCCGAAGAGAGCGAAGACGGCAGCATGGGCCCGGCCAAGCGCTCGGGCATCGCCGCCTTCCTGTACCTGGAAGTGCTGGACGCCTCGTTCTCGTTCGACGGGGTGATCGGCGCGTTCGCGATCACCCGCGATGTGGTCATCATCATGCTGGGCCTGGCGATCGGCGCGATGTTCGTGCGCTCGATGACGGTCTACCTGGTGCACAAGGGCACCCTGGACGAATTCGTGTTCCTGGAGCACGGCGCGCATTACGCCATCGGCGTGCTGGCGATCATCATGCTGGTGGGCACCGTCTACCACGTGCCGGAGGTGCTGACCGGCCTGATCGGCGTGGCGTTCATCGCCGCCTCGGTGTGGTCGTCGATCCGCTACCGCAAGCGCCATCATCTCGGCCCGACCGAGATCTGATCCTGCGCGGCCGCGCTCAGGACGTCACGCTGTTCACTTTAGAGCGGCCTGACAGCGCCTTCGCGGGCATCGGGCGGGCGTCGCTGACGGACGGGCGCCGCTGTTCTGCGGCTCGGCTGCAGGGCCCTTGCCCGCCCACCATCGCGGGACACGCTGCAAGTACGTCCTTGTAAGCTCTTACGCGGCATCCATGCCGCGTAAGGTCCGGCGACGGTGAGCGGGCAAGGACCAGTCGAGATGGTCGGTCTGCACGGTAGGGGCAGTGCTTAATGGGCGTTGTTCGATCATGACGCGCCGGATCAAGTCTGATGCGCAACGCGCTACAAGCAGCTTTCACGCGACCACCGACCAACTTTCTGGTGCGGTGTCCTTGCCGCTTGCGGGACCGTGTGGCGGCATGGATGCCGCCACCGAGCCCTCAGGGACGGGTTTACGGCGTGTCGCGCGAGCGGTGAGGGCACCGCGCACTCGACCTGGATTCGGCAGCGGCAAGTTCCTCTCACTGCCGGGCCGGGGCAGGCCCCCAAGGCGTGCGGTGCCGCCTGCGGCAGGGGCACAACTGTGACCAGCTTCAGTCTCGATGGGTGTCGCAGCCAACCCAACCGGACCCAACTGATCGACAGAATTGCCGGTTTGGGCCTTGACTGCGCAACCAAATTGGCGGGTTACAGGGAGCGGCATCGACCGTTCGTCAGACAGTGCTTTGTGCTGTAAGGGTTTTCGGGATTTTCCTACATTTGGTGTTGACCCCTCCGGGTGACCCCACTATCTTGGGGGAGTCGGTGGTTGGTCGCACAAGGCGGCCGGACCAGTGGGAGCACGTATCGCGGCAGGGCCGCGGTCGAAATGGCCTCCCTGCCGCAGTCGCAACGATGACTACAGCCATCCAGGCGTTGCCTGGAGTTGGCGGCGTGGTCTTGTTGCGCCGCGGTTGTTTCGCCACCGACCACTGCGCGACAGCACACCGCGCGGTGGCGGCCGTGGAATCTCCGGAAAGGAGATGGCTGGTGAAGGCGATGCCGCCGCAGACCGTGGGTCTTGCGTGCTGGTCGTCGCGCACCGCCATCGCTGTCCAGGGAGTCCGGATCCGGCCGCAGCCCGTCCCCAGCCGGGTTCGTGTGCCTACGCATGGAGGACGCATGACCACCAACGACACCCTTGCCGCGATCGCCGCCGGTACCGCAACACCCACCAGCGTTCCCGCCAGTGTCAGCGTGCCCGGTTGCGGCGCGCCGGAATTGACCGACCCGTCGGACATCGTGCCGCCTCCCCGCCAAGCCATCGCAATGCACGCACAGACCATCGAAGAACAAGCCGTCGCCACCTGGATCACCAAGGAAGCCGGCAACCGCCGGATCCCGTTCGAGCCGGAGCGCCTGGAGCGCGCCATCGACCAGATCCATGCCGAATTCCCGCAGCTGGACGTGGCCGACTACAAGCGCTCGGTGTTCGGCTTTGTCGAGCGCAAGGACAGCGTCAACGCCGACGACCTGGTCGACCACCTGATCCGCGAGGCCGAGGCCCGCGTCGATCTGACCACCCCGGAGTGGGAGCACTTTGCCGCGCGCCTGTACCTGCGCCGCCTGTACAAGCGCGCCAGCCGCAACCGTTTCTACGACGCCAGCCAGAAGTACGGCTCGTTCGTCGGCCTGCAGGAGAGCCTGGCCGACCGCAATGTCTATTCCAACGACATCCTGCGCCGCTACTCCAAGGACGAGCTGATCGAAGCCGGCAAGATGATCGAGCCCGAGCGCGACAAGCTGTTCGCCTACAACGGCCTGTACCTGCTGGCCACGCGTTACCTGGCCACCGACAACTCGCGCGGCGTGTTCGAGCTGCCGCAGGAGCGCTGGCTGACCATCGCGCTGTACCTGATGCAGGACGAGATCGGCACCGGCAAGGGCAGCCGCGAGCGCCGCATGCAGCTGGTGGGCGAGGCCTACTGGGCGCTGTCCAACCTGTACATGACGGTGGCAACGCCGACCCTGGCCAATGCCGGCAAGGTCGGCGGCCAGCTGTCGAGCTGCTTCATCGACACCGTCGACGACAGCCTGCAGGGCATCTACGATTCCAACACCGACGTGGCGCGCGTGTCCAAGCACGGCGGCGGCGTGGGCGCGTACCTGGGCTATGTGCGTTCGTCGGGTTCGGCGATCCGTGGCGTGTCCAACTCCTCCGGCGGCGTGGTGCCCTGGATCAAGCAGCTCAACAACACTGCGGTGTCGGTGGATCAGCTGGGCCAGCGCAAGGGCGCCATCGCGGTCTATCTGGACATCTTCCACCGCGACATCGAGGCGTTCCTGGATCTGCGTCTGAACAACGGCGACCAGCGCCTGCGCGCGCACGACGTGTTCACCTCGGTGTGCATCCCCGACCTGTTCATGGAAGCGGTCGAGCGTCGCGGCGACTGGTATCTGTTCGACCCGCACGAAGTGAAGCGGATCAAGGGCTGGTACCTGCAGGACTTCTACGATGAGAAGAAGGGCGACGTCAACAGCAGCTTCCGTCGCAAATACGAGGAAGTGGTCGCCGACGAGCGCATCACCCGCAAGACGGTCAAGGCGATCGAAATCTTCAAGCGCATCATGGTCAGCCAGCTGGAAACCGGCAATCCCTTCATGTTCTATCGCGATGAAGTCAATCGCAAGAACCCGAACAAGCACGAGGGCATGGTCTATTCGTCCAACCTGTGCACCGAGATCCTGCAGAACATGAGCCCGACGCGGATGATGCAGGAGATCATCAGCGGCAATCAGATCGTCACCACCAAGAAGGCCGGCGACTTCGTCGTCTGCAACCTGTCCTCGATCAACCTGGGCCGCGCGATCACCGTGCAGGCCGACCAGGCCGATCTGCTGGGCGCCGACGTGCTGGAGCGGTTGATCCCGATCCAGGTGCGCATGCTCGACAATGTGATCGATCTGAACCAGTTGCCGGTGCCGCAGGCCACCATCACCAACCAGAAGTACCGCGCGATTGGTCTTGGCACCTTCGGTTGGCACCACCTGCTGGCGCAGAAGTCCATCCACTGGAATGCCAAGGAAGCCGAGGATTACAGCGACGAGCTGTACGAGCGCATCAACTACCTGACCGTCCAGGCGAGCATGGAGCTGGCCAAGGAAAAGGGCACCTACAGCGTGTTCCGCGGCAGCGACTGGCACACCGGCGAATACTTCCGTGCGCGCGACTACAACAGCCCGCAGTGGCTGGAGCTGTCCGCACAGGTGGCGGTCAACGGCGTGCGCAACGCCTGGATGCTGGCGGTTGCGCCGAACATGAGCACCGCGCAGATCGCCGGTTCCACCGCCTCCATCGACCCGATCTACAGCGCGTTCTACTACGAAGAAAAGAAGGACTTCCGTCGTCCGGTTGCCGCGCCCGGCCTGTCGCTGGAAACCTGGCCGTACTACGAGAAGGGCGCCTACAAGGTCGACCAGTTCGCCAGCGTGCGCCAGAACGCGCGTCGCCAGCGTCACGTGGACCAGTCGATCAGCTTCAACTTCTACGTGCCCAGCACCATCCGTGCGAGCACGCTGCTGGACCTGCACATGACCGCCTGGCGCGAAGGGTTGAAGACCACGTACTACGTGCGCTCCAACGATATCGACATCAGTGAGTGCGAGTGGTGTTCGAGCTAAAGCGCATTCGCGCTTCAGCTCCCCACGGTTCGCCTTGCGAACCGTGGGCCCCGGCTCATTAGGATCCACACCCCGCGCCTTTGGCGCGCCCCCTGACTCAGGGGGCTTTCCTCCAGATTGATTTGTTGCGCCGCCGTTGCTGTCTGTACGCGCGACGCCTGTAACACGAGTGGAAACCCATGTCCGCAACACCGCTTGAACGCATCAAAATTCTTGAGCCGCGCCACCCGAACCGTTCGACCGGCATCATCAACGGTCAGACCTCGGGCATCCTCAACTGGAACGACATCCCGTACCCGTCCTTCTATCGGGCCTACAAGGAACTGTCGACCAACTTCTGGATCCCCGACGAGGTGGACATGAAGGGCGACGCGCGCCAGTACAACGAGCTGTCGGCGCGCGAAAAGAATGCCTACGATTCGATCATCGGCTTGCTGGCCACGCTGGATTCGCCGCAGACGCGTTTCATCTACAACGTCGCCGAATACATCACCGACCCGGCCGCGCATGCCAATGCCGCCATCATCGGCCAGCAGGAAGTGATCCATAACGAGAGCTACAGCTACGTGCTGGCCTCGATCACCGGCCTGGCCGACCAGAACCGCGTGTTCGAAATCGCGCGCACGCACCCGACCATCATCAAGCGCAACGCGCCGATCATGGGCGCCTACGAAGACTTCATGCGCGAGAAGACGGCCGAAACGCTGATCCGTTCGCTGATCCAGTCCTCGATCCTGGAAGGCATCAACTTCTATTCCGGCTTTGCGTATTTCTACAATCTGGTCCGCCAGAACCGCATGACCGGCACCGGCAAGATCATCAGCTTCATCAACCGCGACGAACTGGCCCACTCCAAGTTCATCAGCGAGCTGATTCGCGCCATCATCGGCGAGAATCAGGCGCTGCAGGGCGACCAGCTCACCGATTACGTGCACAAGGCCTTCGAGCACGCGATCGACCTGGAAACGGTGTGGACGGCCGAAGTGCTGGACGGCATCGACGGCATCGACGTCGACGAGATGATCCGCTACGTGAAGTACCGTGCCAACAAGATGGCCGGCATGCTCGGCATCGAGAAGCTGTACGAAGGCGCCAACGACAACGTGATGCCGTGGATCAAGGCCTACGCCGACAACTTCACCGAAACCAAGACCGACTTCTTCGAAATGCGCAATGCCTCGTACAAGAAGACCAATTCAGATAACGGCTTCGACGATCTGTGAGTAATAGAGAATAGGGAATCGGGAATGGTAAGAGCGAAAGCAGACGCGTCCCGCTGTTCCGATTCCCTATTCCCGACTCCCCATTCCCAGACTCCATGAACATCCTGCTCGCCCTGGCATCGTTGAGCGGCAACACGCGCGATGTTGCGCGCAGTGTTGCGTTGCGCTGCGAAGCGGCGGGGCATGTGGTGACCTGGCTGGAAACCGACGTGCAGCGGCTGGAACAGGTGCCGCATGCGCCGGGGCAGTACGAGCTGTTTCTGCTTGGTAGCTGGACCGACAACGGTGGGCGTACGCCGGCGGAGATGAAACGCTTCATCGTCGAGTTGGTCCAAACGCTGGGCAAGCCGCCGCGTGTCGCGGTGTTCGGCACCGGCGAAACGCAATGGGGCGAGGAGTATTTTTGCGGCGCGGTGCATCGCATCGCCCAGTTCTTCGCCAGCCCGTTTGCCCGTTTGACCATCGAACAGATGCCCCACGGCCAGCGCGACGCGCAGGCCATCGCCGCCTGGACCGACGAAGTCCTGGCCCAATGCAAGAACGATCCCAATGCAGACCATTACCGTCACGTCGCCTGAGCACTACACCCAGACCCTGGCCGCGCATCCGCGCGCGCTGGTGGATTTCTACAAGGACAACTGCCCCGGTTGCCGCATGCTCGACATGTCGCTGGACAAGTTCGCCAGCAGCGATGCCGCTGCGGGCGTGGCCTTGTTGAAGGTCAAGCTGGAAGTGGTGGGCGAGGAATTCTTCCGCGACCTGGGCCTGCGCCAGACCCCGACCCTGGCGCTGTACCGCGATGGCAGCGAGGTGGCGCGCCTGCCCGGCTTCCAGTCGCCCGCGCAGGTGGAAACCGCGGTCAAGACCAGCCTCTGAGCCAGCGTGGCTGCGCAGCCGGCTGCGCGCCTGCGGCTGCACGTCATCGCATCGGAAAGGTGGCTGCATGCCGCCGCCTTACCCGGTGATCGCGATGCCATCTTGATGCTCCCGTAGGAGCGGCCCCGGCCGCGACCGCCGTCCCGATAAACCCCATCACGCCTGCGACAGCCACGCCGCATGCCGGCCGCCGGCCACCCGCCCACGCCAGCCGCCCACGCCAGCCGCCCACGCCAGCCGCCCACGCCAGCCGCGCGCAAACGCAGTACAGCGCCCGCGTCGGCAAGATGGCTGCCCATCACCGCTGCGCGTCGTTCCGGCGTACGCCGCTGCGGCTGACCGCCTATCCTGTCTGCGCCGGGCTGCTGCAATCGCCCTGGCGCGACGCGCCCCCTTTCCCTGGAAACCCCTCATGTCAGACAGCCTGCAGACCCAGCCACCGATCGAAGTCCGCATGGCCGAGATCGTGTTCCCCAACCACACCAACCACATGGGCACGCTGTTCGGTGGGCAGGCGCTGGCGTGGATGGACAAGGCCGCCTTCCTGGCCGCCTCGCGCTATGCGCGGCGTGCGGTGGTGACCGCGCGCTCGGAGCAGGTGGATTTCAAGCTGCCGATCCGCCAGGGCCAGATGGTGGAAACCATCGCGCGGGTGGTGTCGGTGGGGCGCAGTTCGATCAAGGTGGAAGTGGAGCTGATCGCCGAGGATCTGCTCAGCGGCGCGCGCGAGCTGTGCACACGCGGGCACTTCGTGATGATCGCCCTGGATGCTGACGGCAAGCCGACCTCGGTGCCGCCGCTGCCAGCCGTCAGCAGCTGACCGCGCTTGAGCAACTGACAAAACGACTACGCTCACCGCCAGGCGGGCGCGACCGGTGCTCGGTGCGGCATATAACACTCGTACACTGCGGTTCCTCCGCGCCGCCCACTCCCACCTGACGACTGCTCGCTACGTTTTGTTAGCCGCTCTTATTCCTCGACCTCGCGGTCTTCGCGCTTGGTCTCTTCCATCGCTTCGGGTTCCGGCTCCTCGGCGCTGCGATTGAGCTTGACGAACACGCCCCAGGCGACCAGCAACAGCGCCGCGCACAGGCCCACCGCCGCCGCATACGGCAGCTTGGCCGGGTCGTCGTGCATCAGCTCGAAGATCGACACCAGCGTCTCGATCGCCAGCGCAATCACGATTACCACGAAGAACCGCGACAGGTAGCGGCGCACGCGGGTTGGGCCGCTGACCTTGACGTCGCGCAGGATCTCTTCCTCGAAGATGGTCTGGCCCAGTTCCAGCGTCACCAGCGCCACGGTGAGCAGGCCGATTGCCTCCAGCACCACGTTGAAGCGGTCGCGCACCACCATGTCGCCGCCGGGGGTAAAGCCATGCCACAGCTCCAGCCCGGCCATCGCCACCAGACCGGCCGCGCACAGTACGAAAAACGCCAGAATCACGAAATGACCGGCACGGAACAAGTGGCTGAGCAGCTTCATGGATGGCGACGCGGGCGATGGGACGCAGAGCATCGTGGGCGCCGCGTCGTGATGGCGCGAAGGCAACGACACGATGAGCGTTGTGTACTGCAGGCTTATACGTAGCCACCCGGGGGCGGATGGGGAAGTTGGTCGCGCCAGGCATGCGCGCGGCCATGCCTGGTTGCTGCAGTTTCCATCGCGCGCCTGGGGACGTGGACGGAGCCTTGTGCTGATCAACCCAGCCGGCCTCCACCCTCATCCGGCGCTGCGCGCCACCTTCTCCCGCATGCGGGAGAAGGGATTGGTGGTGTGTGCCTTGTGCGGTGATGGCACTGCGGTCATGCGTCGCGCGATGCGGTATCTCCGGCCGGCGTCCACCCTCATCCGGCGCTTCGCGCCACCTTCTCCCGCATGCGGGAGAAGGGATTGGTGGTGTGTGCCTTGTGTGGTGATGGCACTGCGGTCATGCGTCGCGCGATGCGGCATCCAGCGATGCAATCAATGCAATGGAACCACCCGTTCCCTTCCCCCGCATGCGGGGGGAAGGTGCCCGAAGGGCGGATGAGGGGCGCCGTCGCGTCACGCCGCCCACCAGTGCCGTCCCTCTGGCCGCGTCAGGCCTGGCGCAGCACCTGATATGCCTGCAGATGCACGTGTGCGGCCATCAACAACGGCGCGTTGCGGCCGGTCTCGCGCACGCGCCTGAGCATGTCGCCGACGATCTGCGCCGCTTCCACGTCCTGGCCGGCTTCCAGGTCGCGCAGCATCGAGGCCTTCAACGGCGAGTCGACCTGCAACAGCGTCTGCAATGCCTTGGCGCGCGCGGCTTCCGGAATCGACTGGCCGGCTGCATCGGCGGCCCACAGGCATTCGTTGTACAGGCCGTTGATCAGCGCACGGCCGTCGTCGGTGGCCACGATCGCCCCGACCGGCGCACGCATCAGGCAGGTGGCCGCCGCCAGCGCGGTGAGGAAGCTGTACTTGATCCACTGCTCCTGCGCGATCTGCTCGCTGGCCACATGATCGATACCGGCCTGCGCGCAGGCCGCCGCAAGCGCCTGCACGCGTGCCGATGCGGCGCTGCCATCGCGCTCGCCAAAGGTCATCGCCGCCGGCTTGCCCAGGTGCAGGATTTCGCCGTGCTCGCCCTTGGCGGCACTGATGAAGCACAGCCCGCCCAGCACCCGCGCCGCACCGAAACGCTCGTCCAGCGGCGCGTAATGGCGCAGGCCGTTGAGGATCGGCAGCACCGTCGTGTGCTCGCCCACCGCCGGTGCAATCGCCTCGATCGCGCTGTCCAGGTCGTAGGCCTTGCAGCTGAGGATCACCAGATCGAACGGCCGCTGCGCCACCAGGGCCGGCAGGTCCTGCGCGGTGACATGCGCCACCGGCAGATCCGCATCGCCGAGCGGGCTGCGGATGCGCAGGCCATCGGCCTGCAGCTGCGCCGCACGCGCCTCGCGCACCAGGAAGGTGACGTCCACGCCGGCCTGCGCCAGGCGTCCGCCGAAATAGCCGCCGGTGCCGCCGGCGCCGAGAATGAGCATGCGCATGAAGTGATCTGTCCTCAGTCAATCTGGTCTTGCCTTCCCCCGCAGGCGGGGGAAGGTGCCCGAAGGGCGGATGGGGGTTAGCGCGTCCGCCAGCCACCGGCGTTCCCAATGAAATCCGCGCCCGGCGTCAGCTACGCAGCCCGACACCGCGCCGCAGCAACCACAGCGCCAGCGCGCCGAGCACCGCGACAAAGCCCAGCATCAGCGCGTAGGCGACCCAGATCGGCACGTCGGAGCTGCCGAGCAGGCCGTAGCGGAACGCGTTGACCATGTAGAAGATCGGGTTGGCGTGGGTGGCCGCTTCGGCCCACGGCGGCAGCAGCTTTACCGAATAGAACACGCCGCCCAGATAGGTCAGCGGGGTCAGGATGAAGGTCGGCACGATCGCCACGTCGTCGAACTTCTTGGCGTAGACCGCGTTGACGAAGCCGGCCAGCGAAAAGATGGTCGCGCCCAGCAACACCGTGGTCAGCGTGACCAGCGGATGCGGGATGCGCACCGGGGTGAAGAACATCGCGATGATCAGCACCAACGCGCCGACCATCACCCCGCGCAGCACCGCGCCGGAGACGTAGCCCCACAGGATCACCCAGTTGGGCATCGGGCTGACCAGCAGCTCTTCCACATGCCGGCCGAACTTGGCGCCGAAGAAGCTGGAGGAGATGTTGCCGTAGCTGTTCTGGATCACGCTCATCATCACCAGGCCCGGCACGATGAACTGCATGTACGAGTAGCCGCCCATGTCGCCGACGCGCGAGCCGATCAGCCCGCCGAAGATCAGGAAGTACAGCGTCATGGTGATGGCCGGCGGCACCAGGGTCTGGCCCCAGATGCGCAGGATGCGCTGCACTTCGCGGCGCACGATGGTGCCCAGCGCAATCCAGTTGCGGCGCGCGTTGGTGGGTTCGGTCACGGTGCGGATCTCGTTCATGGCTGGCCTCCGCTGCGCGGCTGCGCGGGCGGTGTGCCGTTGGGGACGACAGGCGTGGGGGCAGTGGCCGGTACCGGGGCGTCACCGGTCAGGCGCACGAACAGCTCTTCCAGGCGATTGCTCTTGGTGCGCATCGAGCGCACCCGGATGCCGGCGCTGCCGAGCGTGGCGAACACGCGGTTGAGGTCCATCGCGCGCGGCATGTCCAGGTCCAGCGTGTGGCCGTCGATGGCGGTGAGCGTGGTGCCTTCGATCACCGGCAGTTCGGCCGGCAGGTCGCCGTCGATATCGAACAGGAAGCCTTCCACGTCCAGCTTGGCCAGCAGTTCGCGCATCGGCCCCTGGGTGACGATCTGGCCGTGGTTGATGATGGCCAGGTTGCGGCACAGGTGCTCGGCTTCTTCCAGGTAATGCGTGGTCAGGATGATGGTGGTGCCGGCGGCGTTGATCTCCTTGAGCACGCGCCACATGTCGCGGCGGATCTCGATATCCACGCCGGCGGTGGGCTCGTCCAGGATCAGCAGCCGCGGCTGGGTCATCATGGCGCGGGCGATCATCAGCCGGCGCTTCATGCCGCCGGACAGCGTGCGGCTCATCACCTGGGCCTTTTCCCACAGGTGCGAGCGGCGCAGCTCGGCTTCGGCCAGACGCTCGGCCTCGGCGCGCGGCATGCCGTAGAAACCGGCGTAGTTGACCAGGATGTCGAAGGGTTTTTCGAACAGGTTGAAGTTGACCTCCTGCGGGACCAGGCCGATCAGCCGCATCGCGTCGCTGCGTTGGCCGACCAGGTCGGTGCCGAACACTTCCACCTGGCCGGCGGACAGGTTCACCAGCGAGCTGATGATGCCGATCAGGGTGGATTTGCCGGCGCCGTTGGGGCCGAGCAGGGCGAAGAAATCGCCTGGCGCCACGTCCAGCGAGACGCCCTTGAGCGCCTGGGTGCCGTTGTCGTAGGTCTTGCGCAGATCGCACACACGCAGCGCGGGTGCGGTGGTCGGAGATGGGGAATTCAAGATGTTCCTTCGCGTCAGCGTGACGGCGCAGCGAGTTGCAGGCCGTTATTATAGAAGCCCGCGGGGGCAAGCCCCGATCACAGACTGTCCCAAATACGTTCGTGCCCGTTCAATTCCCCCTCAAGCTTGTCGACCGGCGCATGATTGCGCCCACCGTGGCCCACTGCCAGTTCCTGCGTGACGACGGGCAGCCGCTGGATTTCCAGCCCGGGCAGTTCATCCAGATCCATTTCGATGCCGCCGACGGTACGCCGACCAAGCGCAGCTATTCGCTGGCGACCATCCACGACCATGCACTCGGACCGGGCGAGGCGGTGGATATCGCGGTGAGTTTCGTGCCCGGCGGTTCGGCCACCGCGCTGTTCGAAGGCCTGCAGATCGGCGACCAGTTGCAGGCCAGCGGCCCCTACGGGCGCTTCTGCCTGCCGCCGGGCGACCACAACCGGCGCTATGTGCTGATCGCCACCGGTACCGGCGTCACCCCGTACCGGTCGATGCTGCCGCTGCTGGCCGAGGCGATCGCCACCCGCGGCGTGCAGGTGCTGCTGCTGCAGGGCGCACGCACGCCGGCCGAGCTGTTGTACGGCGACGACTTCCGCGCGTTTGCCGATGCGCACCCGCAGTTCCGCTATGTGCCGTGTTTTTCGCGCGCACTGCCCGAGCAGCCGCATGCGGATGTACGGCAGGGTTACGTGCAGCAGCAGCTGGCCGGGTTCGCGCCCGATGCGCAGGGCGACATCGCCTACCTGTGCGGCAACCCGGACATGGTGGACAGCTGCATCGAGGCGTTGAAGGCAGCCGGCCTGCCGAACGCGCAGATCCGCCGCGAGAAATACGTCAGCCCGGCCCCGGCAAAACCCTGAGTCAGTCGCACGCTGCCCGGCCGTCTTGCGCGGCCTCGCTGATCACGCCTGGTGCGCCTGCGCCGGCACGTTCAAGGCCCGTCGACAGCATCGCGATGCCCGCCGAACACGCGCCGGTATTGGGTTGGCGATAACGCCAGCGCGCGGCGGAAGTGGTGCCTGAGCGTCTCGGTCGAGCCGAAGCCGCAACGCGTTGCGATCTGTTCGATGTCGGCGCCGGAGGTTTCCAGCATCTCGCGCGCACGGTTGAGCCGTTCGTTGACGATCCATTTGCCCGGCGACATGCCGGTGGTGGCCTGAAACCGGCGCAAGAACGTGCGGCGGCTCATGCCTGCCGCGCTGGCCAGCGCGTCCACACAGTGGTTGGCGGTGAGGTCCTGGGCGATGCGCTCGAGCAGCGGCCCGAGCCGGGTGCTTTCGTGGATGGGTGGCACCGGGCGCTCGATGAACTGGGCTTGCCCGCCGTCGCGATGCACCGGCATCACCAGCCGTTTGGCGACCTGGTTGGCCACTGCCGGGCCAAAATCCGCGCGCACGATATGCAGGCAGAGATCGATGCCTGCAGCGCTGCCGGCCGAGGTCAGGATGTCGCCCTCATCGACGTAGAGCACGCCCGGCTCGACGGTGATTTGCGGGTAATGGCTGGCCAGCACCTCCGCGTTGCGCCAATGCGTGGTGGCCCTGCGCCCCTGCAATAGACCCGCCTGGGCCAGCACGAAGGCGCCGGCGCAGATCGAGACGATCCGGGTCTTGCGTTTATGCGCACGTTGCAGCGCCTTGATCAGGGCATCCGGTGCCGACGCACTGGTATCTCTCCAGCTGGGAATGACGATGGTGTGGGCGGCATCGAGCAGATCGAGTCCGCCATCCACCGCGATGCGGAGTTCGCCCAGCGCACGCAGCGGGCCGGGTTCGGCCGCGGCAATGGCAAACCGATACCAGCCCGGGCCCACTTCCGGCCGCGGCAGTCCGAAGATTTCAGTGGCGATCCCGAATTCGAACAGGCCGAGCTGGTCGTACGCGACCACCACCACCAGGGGCGGCGACGCATCGCGACGCAGGCGTTTTTTCGAAGTTGGCATGAAATGACCGATAGATGGCGTTTACGCCACTTTCACCCATTGCCTGCTGCTGCGCAACATGGCGCCTGGTCCTCGTCATGCGAGCTGAGCCATCGGCTGGTTCGCAGACACTCCCGGAGAGCGATCGGTGAGCAACCCGTTAGTGCGCGACACCTTATTCCTGGCCGACACCGCATTCGCGGTCGACGGCGCTGGCCCTTTCTACTGCGGCGACTGCATCGCCATCGAAGGCTTGCTCAGCATTGCCCCGGCCATTGCGCAGGGGCTGGAGATCCGGCGGCTGGCATTTCCGCGGCCAAGGCAGGTGCTGGTCGATCTGCTGGGCGAGCAGCACCAATCGCTGCCGGTGCTGGTGTTGGCCGCCACCGATGCCGAGGTGGTTGGCAGTAAACCCGCTGCGCATTACCGCGTGATCGACGACGAGGCCGCCATTCGCGCCTACCTCTCGCAGCGTTTCGCGGTTGCGCGGCAGCGCTGAGGTACGCACCCGGTCTTCCACCTGCCTCCCTGGAGAACGCGCATGACGTGCACGCAAGCCATGCTGCTGTCCTTGTCGATTGCCGCCGCACTGGGCTGCATCGGCGCCGCACGCGCGCAGCAGACAGCCACGGTGCAAGCCACCGAGGCGACCACGCTGGACCAGGTGGTCGTGAGCGGCCGCCTGCGTTCGCTGGAGCAATTCACCCCGACCGGCAGCCGGCTCAATCTGTCCGCGCGCGAGACGCCGGGCACGCTGGATGCGATCAACGCCGCCGCGATCGAAGCACGCGGCCTGCGCAGCGTGGAGAAGGCGGCCGAGAGTTTGCCGGGCATCAACACCGGCGGCTCGCCGGGAAATCCGGCGACCTTCTCGATGCGCGGCTTCACCGACGGGCAGATCACCATCCTGCACAACGGCCTGTATCTGGGGCCGTCGAACATGACCAACCGGCCGCAGAACAACTTCAACCTGCAATCGGTCGAAGTGTTGAAAGGCCCGGCGTCGGTGATCTATGGTCAGGGCGCGGTGGGCGGCGCGGTCAATGTGACCAACAAGGCGCCAACCTTCGGCCCCGGTACGTACGAGCTGCTGGCCGGGGCATCCAGTTATGGCGGGCGGATCTGGGGGCTCGGCGCCGGAGGAGGGCTCAACGACGACTGGGCCTACCGCGCCGACATCAGCCGGGTATCGTCCGATGGCTATGTGCATGGCGCCGATTCCAGCGCGCTCAATGCCACCGTGTCGCTGCTCTGGCGCCCGCGCGAGGATCTCAGCGCGCAGTTCTCGCTGGATTATGCAAAGGACCAGCCGTCGACGTACTTCGGCACGCCGCTGGTGCCGGCCACGGTGGCGCGCACTCCCCTCGACGGCATCCTGCGCGCGCCCGACGGCGATGTCGTCGATGGCTCCACCCGCCGCAACAACTACAACGTGGCCGATGCCGGTATCGATTCGCGTCAGCTCTGGCCGCAGGCCTATCTGAAATGGAAGCTCTCCGACGCCGTCACCTTGCAGAACATGGCCTATTACTTTCATGCCGATCGGCGCTGGCTGAACTCGGAAAGTTACAGCTACAACACGCAGACGAACCTGATCGATCGCGACCGGTTCTTCGTGTATCACGATCAGACGCTATGGGGGAATCAGACCAGCGCCACCTTCGACCAGCGCATCGCCGGACTGAACAATCGCCTGGTGGTGGGGCTGGATTACAGCCGCCTGGAGTTCGTCAGGAACCGCGGTTTCCCCGATGGCGACAGCGTGGCGCTGGCTGCGCGCGGGCCGAGCGGTGCGTTCGGCGAACGGGTGCGTCGGCGTAGCCCGACCACCTGGACCAACGCGGCGCTGTTTGTCGAAGACGCCCTGGATGTGAGCGACAAGGCCAAGCTGGTGCTCGGTGGGCGTTACGAATCTCTCGAACTGGAGCGCAAGAATTACGGCCCGGATGGGGAGTTTCAGGCAGCGTCGAGTTTCTCCAGGACCTATCGCCCCGCCAATGGACGCATCGGTCTGGTGTATGCGCTCACCCCGGCCATCACACCGTATGCGTCCTACACCACTGCCACCGATCCGGCCGGCTCCAATATCTTCATCGTCAATGCGGGGCAGGATTTTGCATTGAGCAAATCCCGGCAGGTGGAAGTGGGCCTGAAGGCCGCCACGCCGGACCAACGACTCAGCGGCACGCTGGCGCTCTACGACATCAAGCGCAACAACATCCTGGCGCTGACCGCGCAGGACGCGCTCAGCAATATCGGGCAGCAAACCTCGCGCGGGTTCGAACTCAGCGTGGATGCGCAGCTGGCATCGCAGTGGAGCGCCAGCGCCAACTACGCCTACGTCGATGCCGAGTACGCGCAGTTCATCGACAGCAATACCGGTCTGGACGCCTCCGGCAATCGTCCGGCCAACGTGCCCAAGTCGCTGTTCAATGCCTGGACCAGCGTGAGAAACGTGGCCGGCCTGCCATTGGAGCTGGGCCTGTCGGTGCGGCATGTCGGCACGCGCTACGGAAACCTGGCCAATACGCTGCGGCTGGAGTCGTACACCCTGACCAATGCGTACGCGACCTACGACCTGAATCCCGGGGTTGCGTTGTCGCTGCATGCCGACAATCTGTTCGACACCGACTACGTGCAATGGGCCGATGTGTTCTACCCGGGCCAGGTCATCCTGGGATTGCCCAGGACGCTGGAGCTGAGCCTGCATGCACGCTTCTGATCGGGCCGCGCGGCGCCGGCCGAAGATGTTCTGGCTCGTCTGGTTGCATCGCTGGACCGGGGTGGCGTTCTGCCTGATGTTTGCGGTGTGGTTCGCCAGCGGCCTGGTGCTGGCGTTCGTGCCGTTTCCCGCGTTGAGTCCCCAGCAACGCTGGAGCGACGCCGAGCGGATCGACGTGTCGCGGCTGACGGTTGCGCCGGCGCAGGCCCTGCGCAGCGTGCGCGATGCGACGGCCATGCGGCTGGTATCGATCGGTGGGCGCCCCGCTTATGTCGTCGGCAGCGCGACGGCGACGGTTGCCGTCGATGGCATCGATGGGCAGGTGCGTGGGTTGCTGAGTGCCGAGGCTGCCGGCGCGATTGCCGCTGCCTTCGGCCATGCCGGGGTGCGGCGACTGGATGGCCCGCTGGACTACGATCAATGGAGCGTGCACCAGAAGTTCGATCCGTGGCGGCCGTTCTATCGCGCGGCGCTGCAGGACGACCTGGGCACGGTGCTGTATGTCTCTGCGCGGACCGGCGAAGTGATGCAGCGCACCCGTGCCAGCGAACGGGCATGGAACTGGGTCGGGTCGGTTCCGCACTGGCTGTATTTCACCCAGCTGCGGCGCAGTTTTACCGCGTGGGATCGAACCGTCTGGTGGCTGGCGTTGGCGGCGTTGTGCAGCGCCGGCGCCGGCACGGTGCTGGGCGTGTATCGCAGCTGGCAACGCGCGCATAGCCCCAGGCCTGCGTGGTCGGGCTTTCGTGGCTGGCTTCGCTGGCATCACGGCCTGGGCCTGATCGCTGCAGTGTTCGTGCTGGGCTGGATCTTCAGCGGCTGGCTGTCGATGGACCACGGCAGGCTGTTCTCCAGAGGCATTCCGGACCCGGCCAAGGTCGCGCGCTATGCCGGTGCGCCCTTGCCGACGGTGCTGGCAGGCATCAATGCCGGCGCGCTGCGCTGCCTGTCGGGCGCCACCCAGATCGACTTCACCGCGGTCGGTGGGCGTCCTGTTGCGGTAGGACGCGGCCCGGCCGGTGCGGCGGTGAGCGAAGGCATGCCCGGGCGCATCACCGGCACCCGGCTATCGCCCGACGCGATCCGGCATGCGGCAGCGCATGCCTGGACGCTGGATCGCGAGCCGACGCCACCCGACAGTGCCGAGGCGCTGTACCGCCAGGCCGACGCGATTGCCGCCGATGCGCTGCGGCTGACGGTGGCAGCGCCTGCGCGCACTGCGCTGTACTTCGACCCGGCCAGCGGCGCACCGCTGCTGGCACTGGATGCCAGTCGCCGTACCTATGCCTGGCTGTATCTGGCCATCCATACGACCAACGTTCCGCTGCTGCAGTCGCATCCCGTGCTCAGGCGCGTGGTGCAACTCGGGCCACTACTGCTCGGGCTGGCATTCTCGCTGACCGGCGTGGTGCTCGGAGCAAGCCGATTGATGCGCAGCGTGGTCGGCAAGACGGCGCGCTGACCGGGCCGATGGTGCGCAGGAGCCGGAACATAAGTGTGCGACATGCCGGCTGCGTGCGTTGGCAGCGCCGGCGTGGCGAAGAGCATAGCTGCGTTTGGCCCCGCGCACGATCGGGCAGACGGTCATGCGTCGCTTGCACCATGCACACCGACGATCTCGACTGCTACCGAGCTGGTGTCTGCCGAGCATGGTCAGCCCGTGGATACCTGCCGGGGCCCGTAGCACCGGCTTGCGCACTGAAGACCGCAGGCCGACGAATGCAGCGCGCTGCGAACGCTAGACCGCAGCATGCCCCATTGGCGGGCGCTTCAACTCGACGGTGATGTGCACCAGTTCCTCGTGGATCTGCAGGGCAGTGCGGACCAGGTCCGCATCGATGTCGGCCGCCGTGACCAGACTGACGACGCAGGCATAACGATCGCTGCCCACGCGCCAGACATGCAGGTCGCCGATGTCGATGGCATGCGGCAGCTCGGCGATGACCTGCTTCACTTCTTCCACCACCGGTGCATCCATCTCCGCATCCAGCAGCACGCGGCCGGTGCTGCGCAGCAGTCCCCATGCCCACACGGTGACCAGCACCGCGCCGACGATGCCCATGATCGGATCCAGCCAGGTCACGCCCCAGTACATGCCGGCGAGCAGCGCGACGATCGCCAGGACCGAGGTCGCCGCATCGGCCACCACGTGCAGATATGCGGCACGCAGATTGAGATCGGCATGAGCATGACCATGGCCATGACCGTCATGCGCGTGGGCGTGGCCGTGGTGATGGCCATGCGCATGGCCATGCGAGTCGCGCAACCACCAGGCGCAGATCAGGTTGACCAGCAGGCCGATGACCGCGATGACGGTGGCCTCCTGGTACTGGATGGGCTTGGGCGAGAACAGCCGTTCCAGCGACTGGAACGCCATCAGGCCGGCCACGCCCAACAGCAGGATCGCGCTGGTATAGCCACCCAGCACTTCGATCTTCCAGGTGCCGAAGCTGAAACGCAGGTCGTTGGCATTGCGCCGCGCGAAGCGGTAGGCGAACAGTGCCAGCCCCAGTGCCAGCGCGTGCGAGCTCATATGCCAGCCATCGGCGAGCAGGGCCATGGAGTTGAGCGTCCAGCCGCCGACGATCTCCACCAGCATCATGACCACGGTCAGGATGACGGCCTTGCGGGTGCTGCGCTCGGCAAGCGGGTTGGCGCTGGCGAAGGTATGCGACTGCGCGCAGTGCGGCGCGGCGTGCGTGATCGACATCGGGAGGGGCTCTGGCTACGATACCCCCCTATGGTATCTCAGATACCCCCAGGGGGTATATGGCAATGGCACATCTGAATCAGGACAAATCCAAGCTGCTCGCCCGCGTGCGCCGGATCCGTGGGCAAGTGGAGGGGCTGGAGAAAGCCCTGGCGCAGGACGTGGACTGCACCGCGTTGCTGACGCAGGTGGCGGCGTTTCGTGGCGCTGCGCAGGGCCTGATGGTCGAGTTGCTCAGTGAGCACCTGAAGCACCACGTCGCGGCACCGGAGGCACTGGGCGAGCGCGAGTTGGCGGTCGACGACATCACCGCCATTCTCAAGACCTATCTAAAGTAAGGGCGGTTCTCAAAACGACTGCGCTCACCACCAGGTGGGCGCGGCCGGCGCTCGGAATCTGCATGCATCACTCGTGCCCTGCGGTTCCTCCGCGCTGTCCGCACCGGCTGGTCACCGCGCTAGGTTTTGTCTGCTGCTTCAAGTTCTGCACACCGGTCACGCCGATTCGCTTTCAACCTTGTGCGCTGCGCGGACTGAACGACGGCCCAGCGCGCCGGACCTTGATGAAGCCGTGCCTGCAGTGTCCTGCGGCGATGCGCGCGACATGCCGCAACGCACGCATGACGCACCCGACGTCACGAACGATGCACGGTCGGGACATCGCGCCGAACTGCGCGCATCGCTGCACGCATGCAATCCACCCGCAACGCCTCGCCTGATTGCAGGCGCAATGGCGTGCCGGGCGCTCAGCGCGCCGACGGCTCCAGCGTCATCAGCACCACATCGTTGCTGCGCATCGGCACGCGGATCTCCACCACGCCATCGGCGCCGACGCGCACGCGCCGGTCCTGCTCGGGCGTGTCGCGCGTGGCCTGCTGCAGCTGCGCCAGCTGCCGCGGCGCCAGCTCCTTGGGCATGCCCATGTCGATGTACAGCGACAGCGGATCGTTGCGCCGGTAGCCGGTCTTGCGCACCTGCAGCCGGTAGTTGCCGGCCGGCACCTGCGCCAGACGGAACACCAGCGCTGCGCTGTCGGTGGCCGGCAGCTGTTTGGTATAGAACGGGGTATTGCTCACCGCCTGCACCGGCTGCTGCCAATCCCAGGCCAGCGCGGCGATGCGCTGGCCATCCACCGCCGCAAATGCGTGCGCATCGCGCAGCGGAATAGTGCGGCCCTTGAGCGCGTTCAAGTACTTGTAGGCAAACCACGCCGGCTTGCGGATGCCCTCGCGATTCATCAGCCCGAAGCCGCCGTGGAAGGGCGTGGGCGGCGGGCCGGGTTCTTCGAACAGATCGGTGTAGGTCCAGTAGCTCATGCCCTGCACCAGGCCTTGCACCTGCTTGAGCTTGGTCAGGATGTAGGGCGCGTTGATGTAGCTGTCGTGGACGAAATCGCGCGGGGTATAGCTGCTGCTCCACTCGGTGAAATACAGCGGCAACTCCGGAAACGGCGAAGCCTGGATCTGCGCACGCACGCGGCGCACATCGCCGACGATGGCATCCGGCGAGGCCGACAGCTTGACGTCCTGCTTGCCGTCTTCATCGAGAAAGCTGCCCTCCACGCCATAGGTATGCGTGGTGACGAAGTCGATCGGCAGTTTGTGCTTGGCAACGAAGGCCAGCAGTTCCGGCACCCAGTCCGCACCGGCGGTGGAGGGGCCACCGACGCGCAGCTGCGGATCGATCGCCTTGATCGTGCGCGCGGTGTTCGCATACAGGTCGAAGTAGGCCTGCTGGTCGGCGTTCTCCCAGAAATCCCTGAGGTTGGGCTCGTTCCACACCTCGAAATACCACTGCCGCACTTCGTCGGCACCGTAGCGCGCACGGATGTGGCGCACGTACGCATCGATCAGCTGCGCCCACTTGGCCGGGTCCGGATGCGAGGTGTTGCCCTTCCAGTAGAAGAGCGTCTGTTCGGAGGTCTTCATCGCGGCGGGCGTAAAGCCCAATTCCACAAACGGACGGATGCGCTTGGCCAGTAGCGCATCGTAGAGCTGATCCAGTTTGGTCCAGTCGTAGACGAGCGTGCCGTCGACGTCTCTCACCGTGCCGAGCACGTCATGGAACACGTCGTGGAAGCGGATATAGCGAAACCCCAGCTCCTGCACCGCCGGAACCAGTTGCGCCTGGCTGTCGCTGCGGATCAAGGTGCCGGGAAAGTCCGAGCCGATCGACAGGTCGTAGAACCGGTCGACCGGCCCGGCGGCGCTGGCCAGATCCAGTTCGATCGTGCGAGGCGCCGCCTCCTGCGCCATGGCAGAGCTCGCCATGCAGCCGCTCAGTGCAATTGCCAACCAGGTCTTCAGACGCATCACCGCTCCCGCCAATGTTCGATCGCGCAGCGTAACCCAGCTCCGGCCCGGTGCTGCGGACCGGCGTGCTTGGTCATCCTGCTGCCAGCGTTGCGTGGCGATGGGCAGGGATTGCACGCGGTCGAACGTGTAAAGGGTGCTTGACAGTGGGCCGTGCCGAGCGCATCGTGCCTGTCAAGTTGACTTGACAGGCGAAGAGGATGCGTCAGCAGCATCGGCAATGGGAGTGCATACCGGCATGGTCGGCGCAGCGGCCGCTGCGCAGCGATTCCGGGATGGGTGGCACTGGCCTGCCAGTGCGTCCATCGGCGCGCGCGAGGCAACGCGCATGACCGGCTGCAGACGCAACGCGCTCCTGGCGCTCTGCCTGGGAGCCGGCCTGCTCGCCGTCAGCGCGCTCGGTCGTTGGCAGCTGCTGCCGCTGAGTGCCCACCTTGCCGGGCTCTGTGCCGGCGCGGGCGTGTCTTGCCTGGTGCTGTCGCTGCTGCTGTTGCTGTCGCGCGGCAGCCTGCGCGACAGCACGCGGCCGGCACTGGCACGGCGCTATCACCGCGAATTCGGCGTGCCGATGGGCTTGTATGTGGTGGTGATGCTGTTCTGGAGATACTTGCTTGCGCATGTGGATCCGCGCTGGGCGCGCGTGCTGATCGCCTTGTTGCCGGCCGTGCTGGTCGCCCTGGTGATCCGTGCGGTGGCGCGCTACGTGCGCGACTCGGACGAGATGCAGCGGCGCATCGAACTGGAGTCGATCGCCATTGCCGCCGGCCTGGTCAGCGGCGCGTATATGACCGGCGGATTCCTGCAGGCCGCCGAGCTGATCGACATCCCTGCGACGGTGGCGATGTTGTGGGTGTTTCCGATGTTGTGCGCCATCTACGGCGTCACCAAAAGCATCAATGCCCGACGGTTCGAATGAATAGCCGGGTGCGCGAATTGCGCGAGGCCAGCGGCTGGTCGCAAGGCGAGTTGGGCGAACGCCTGGGCGTATCGCGGCAGACCATCAATGCGCTGGAGACCGGCAAGTACGATCCCAGTCTGCCGTTGGCGTTTCGTATCGCGCGTCTGTTCGGGGAATCGATCGAGCACGTCTTTCTTTACGAAGACGGGCAGTAGCCGCGCCGGTCACACCCGACCGGATGCGGCGTCAGGGGACAGGAACTATCAGGAGAGATGCTGAACATGGTGAAGCAACCCACACTGGTGGCGGCGCTGCTGATCGCATTGCTGGCAACCGGATGTCAGCCTGCGGAGCAGCCGGCTGAAAACACGGCTGCCACGCCCAAGACGGGCACAGCCACGCCCGGCACCGCGCAGCCGCAGGCCGGCAAGCCGCAGACCGGCACCGCCGCAGGCAATCGTTACGGCACGCTGCAATTTGCACCGTGCACGCTGAGTTCCGGCAGCGCGGCCGGCAATATCGAGGCGCAATGCGCCAGCCTGCGCGTGCCGGAAAACCCGGCCGCGCCGACCGGGCGCAGCATCGACCTGAAGATCGCCTGGCTGGAAAGCGAGGCCGGCGCCGGCAGCACGCCGGATCCGGTGTTCTTCATTGCCGGCGGGCCGGGACAATCGACCACCCAGGTCGCCGCGATCGTGGACATGGGGCTGCATGAAGTCCGCAAGCGGCGCGACATCTTCCTGGTCGACCAGCGCGGCACCGGCGGTTCGCATCCGCTTGCGTGCCGCGATGCCGCCGGCAAGCCGCTGGTGCTGGAAAACAGCAGTGCCGCCACCGCCGAGCAATTGACCGATTACGCGCGCCAGTGCGCACAAGGGCTGCGCAACGATGCCGATCCGCGCTATTTCACCACCAGCGAGGCGATTGGCGATCTGGATGCGGTGCGCGCCGCACTGGGCGTGCAGACGCTCAACCTGATCGGCGGCTCCTACGGCACCCGGGTCGCACAGCACTATGCGGCGCGCTACCGGCAACACACACGCACGCTGGTGATCGATGGCGTGGCGCCGAACGATCTGGTGATCGGCGGCGAGTTCGCGCGCACGTTCGAAGATGCGATCGCGTTGCAGGCCACCCAATGCCGCAAGGACGCGGCATGCGCCAAACGCTTCCCGGTGGACACGCGCACGCAGCTACGGCAGGTGGTGGAGCGCTTGCGTCAGGCGCCGGTGGCGGTGGATTACCGCGACCCGCGCACCGGTGAACTGCACCACGAGCAGGTGACGGCCGATACCGTGGTTGGCCTGGCGTTCGGCTTTTCGTATGCGCCGCAAACCGCCTCGTTGTTGCCGCTGGTGCTGGACGAGGCGGCGGCAGGGCGTTACGCCTCGCTGATGGCGTTGGCACAGATGAGCGCCTCGGACATGTCCGACCAGATGAATCGCCCGATGCAATGGTCGGTGCTGTGCAGCGAAGACGCCGGCCGCTACACGCCGCCCGCCGGCAAGGACGACACCTTGCTGGGAGCGGAGGTGGCGCAGATGTTCTTCGCGCCCTGCAAGGCCTGGCCGACCAAGCCGACCCCGGCTGCCGACGTCGCACCGTTCAAATCCAACCTGCCGGTGTTGTTGCTGTCGGGCGAGCTGGATCCGGTGACGCCGCCGCGCTATGCCGAGCGTGTGCTGCAGGGCCTGCCCAATGGCCGTCACCTGGTGGCGCCGGGGCAGGGCCACGGGGTGTTTCGACTGGGGTGCATGCCCAAGGTGCTGGGCCAGTTCCTGCAGACCGCCGACGCCAAGGCGCTGGATGCCAGCTGCGTGGCCAGCCTCAACAACGTGCCCGCGTTTACCTCGTTCAACGGATGGGAACCATGAGCCGCACCGACCACGCCACGGAGGCGCACGCATGATCGTCGTCGACAACCTGCACAAATCGTTCAAGACCAAGACCGGGCTGGTGAAGGCGGTCGATGGGGTCAGCTTCAGTGCTGCCGACGGCCAGATCACCGGCCTGCTCGGCCCCAACGGTGCCGGCAAGACCACCACCTTGCGCATGCTCTACACGCTGATGTCGCCCGACCAGGGCAGCGTCACCGTGGACGGTGTGGATGCCGCCCGCGACCCGGTGGCGGTGCGCCGTGCGCTGGGCGTGCTGCCGGATGCGCGCGGTGTCTACAAGCGCCTGACCGCGCGCGAGAACATCGCCTACTTCGGTGAGTTGCATGGTCTGTCACGCGCGCAGATCGCGCAGCGCACCGACGTGCTGTCGAAAGCATTGGGCATGGACGACATTCTGGATCGCCAGACCGAAGGCTTCAGCCAGGGCCAGCGCACCAAGACCGCGATTGCGCGCGCATTGGTGCACGCCCCCCGCAACGTGATTCTGGACGAGCCCACCAATGGCCTGGACGTGATGACCACGCGCGCCATGCGGGGCTTCCTGCAGCAACTGCGGGCCGAGGGGCGCTGCGTGATCTTTTCCAGCCACATCATGCAGGAGGTGGCGGCGCTGTGCGATCGCATCGTCATCGTCGCCAAGGGCACGGTGGTGGCCTGCGGCAGCGCCGACGAACTGCGCGCCAGCACCGGCGAAGACAACCTGGAAGACGCCTTCGTCAAGGCGATCGGCTCGGACGAGGGACTGCACGCATGAGCACCACATCGTTGTTGTCCACGCTATGGACGGTGCTGCGCAAGGAATTGCGCGACATCGGCCGCGATCGCCGCACGCTCGCACTGGCCTTGCTGCTGTCGCCATTGCTGTATCCGGTGCTGATCCTGGGCATGGGCGCATTGAGCGAAAGCCGCGTGCGTACGCAGGTCGACAAGCCGTTGGAGATCCCCATGCTCGGCCGCGAGAACGCGCCCAATCTGGTGCGGTTCCTGGCCGCGCAGGGCCTCAATGCGGTCGATGCGCCGGTCGATCTGACCGCCGCGATCCGCAATCAGGATGTGGATGTGGCATTGCGCATCAGCGACAGCTACGCCGACGATTGGCGCGCCGGGCGCCCGGCGCTGGTGGAGGTCATCAAGGACAGCACGCGGCGCGAGGCCGACGTGCCGAGCCTGCGCCTGCAGGCCGCGCTCGGCAGCTATAGCCAGCAGGTCGGTGCACTGCGCCTGCTGGCGCGCGGCATCGATGCGCAGGTGGGCAGGCCGCTGGAAATCGCCGCGCAGGATCTGGCCACGGCCGACGCCAAGCGCGGGCAGATGATGGCGATGCTGCTGCCGGTGCTGCTGGTGATCACCTCGTTCCTGGGTGGCGCCTCGCTGATCCTGGATGCCACCGCCGGCGAGCGCGAACGCCAGTCGCTGGAACCCTTGCTGGCCACCCCGGCGCCGCGCAGTGCGATCGTCAGCGGCAAGATCGCTGCCGCCTGCGTGATCGGCATGGTGTCGCTGTTGCTGACCTTGCTGGCCTTCAAGGTGAGTGCGCAGCTGTCCACCTCGAACCTGGGCCGCCAGCTCAACGTCGGCTTCGTGCCGATGCTGCAGATGCTGTTCATCCTGGTGCCGATGCTGTTCATCGGCACCTCGCTGCTGACCTATCTGGCCGCCGCCGCCAAGAGCATGAAGGAAGCGCAGGCGCACATGACCTGGCTGTTGCTGCTGCCGATGCTGCCGGGCTATGCGCTGATGGCGTATCCGCTGAAGACGCAGCTATGGCATTTCGCGGTGCCGTTCCTGGCGCAGAACCAGATGCTGCTCAAGGTGATCCGCCACGAGCAGATCACTGCGCAGACCTGGGCGGTGTACCTGCTGGCGGGCTTTGGGGTTGCCGCGTTGTTGTGGTATGCGGCAGTGCGCCGGTATCACCAGGAGCGCCTGGCGATTTCGGGGTGAGTTTATTTGGCAGTTGGCTGCTTGCTGTCGGTACCCGGCGGCGCCGTACCCTCATCCCAACTTCGCTTCGCACCCCGTCCCGCGCTGACGGTGCGGGCGCACCAGGGCACGCGCGCCAGTGACGCGCAAGCCGTGCCGTCTCGCCCCGACGGGAGAGGGGCTTTGTTAGTGCGATGTTCCTTCTCCCGTCGGGAGAAGGTGGCGCGTAGCGCCGGATGAGGGTACGGGGTGCGAATGCACGTGCAACCATGCCTGCACCAGTGCACAACGCTCCACGCGCCGTTACGCAACTGCCACAACCCACTACCGCCACAACGCAAAAGCCCGCATCGCTGCGGGCTTTTGCGTTTCCTAAGTCATCAGCGCTGAAGCCATCAACCGCCCGGATTGAACGACAGCGTACGCCGCGTGGTCACCGGTGCGGCCACCGGTTCGAAGCGCCAGCGCTTGACCGCATTGAGCGCTTCGCGGTCGAACACGCGCGGCGGGGTGGCGCGCAGCACGCGCGAGGCGGTGATCGAGCCGTCGGTGCCGACCGTCAGTTCCACCAGCACTTCGCCGGAGGTGCCGGCGCGCAGCGCTTCCGGCGGATAACGCGGTGCCGGGGTGCTGATCGGGCGCAGCGACTGCGCGGCAGGTGCAGCTGCGGCAGTCGCCGGGGCCGGGCGCGGGGCGGCCGGGGTCGGAGCCGGCGTCGGGGTCTCGGCCTGACGGCGCGCGGCGGCCTGGCGTTCGGCCTCTGCGCTCTGCTGGCGGGCGGCTTCCTGTTGCGCGGCGATCTGCTGCGCAGCGGCCGCCTCGCGGGTCTGCTGCTCGGCCAGACGCTTCTGCTCGGCCGCCTGCTTTGCCTTGTCTTCGACCAGTTTCCTGGCCTGCTCGGCATCCTGCTCGGAGCGGCTGGCGGCGGTCTTCATGCCGGTTTCCAGGCCAGTCTTCAGCCGCGGCAGTGCCGGTGCCTTGGGGTCGACCTTTTCGATCAACGCGATCAGGCGCTGCGCTTCGGGGAATTCTTCGCGGCTGATGCCCTGTTCGGCGGCGATCAGCGTGTACGGCAGCAGATCGGTCAGCGCGCTGTTGACGGTGGCGTCCTGTGGCTGCTTTTCACGCAAGGCCAGGTAGTACTCCACCGCGTTGTCGCCGGCCGGGGCGTACATGCGATTGTCCTGCAAGGCCTTGGTGGCCGATGCGCGCAACTGGTCGGCGGCCATCGATTGCACCTGCGGCGACACTGCGGTGGCCGGCGTCGGCGCGGCGGCCGCTGCCGCAGGCGTGGTGCCGGTGGCAGGCGCGGTGGTGGCGGCCTTGTCGTCCTGCCTGGAGCAGGCGGCCAGGCCGACCAGCAAAATGACCGGCGCGATCCGGCGTGCCATACGGCCCTGTGTCAGATCCAACATGCGTCCCCCTTACCCCGATTGCGAAAGATGCTGCGGCGAGGCCGGCCATTGTTCCCGCAATGGACGGCAAAGCGGCAATCTAGCATTGCTGGGGCGGTCTAAGCCAAGGGGGGCGCCTGCCGGGCGCGAAATTCATCGCACTCCGGTGGCCAGTGCCGCGTCGGCCGGCAGCCGCGTGGCCGGCTCGGGCAGCGGCGGCGCAGGGCAGTAGCGGCGCAGGAAGTCCGCATGCGCAGGCAGGCGTGCCAATGCGGCATCGACCCGCGTGCGGATGGTCTCCAGGAAATGACGAAGCTCTGCATCGCCCATCAGGTCGGCCACCGGGTGGTGCTGCTTCGGCGTGATGCCCTGGCCCAGCATCACCTGCACCCAGGAGTTCTCGGCAAACAGCTCGTTGGCCTGGTGGAACACTCGCCCGCTCTGGCGGAACAACTCCACCCGGTGACGCAGCGTGTCGGGGATGTCCATCGCCGCGCAATCGCGCCAGAACGGCGTGTCGCGGCGGTCGGTGGCGTGGTAATGCAGGATCACGAAATCGCGGATATGGGTGATTTCGGCGGCGGCCTGGTGGTTGTACTCGGCGATGTCGACAGCGTTGATGACCTGCGGAAAGGTCTGCATCAGCCGGATGATGCCGCGCTGGATCAGATGGATGTTGGTCGATTCCAACGGCTCCAGGAAGCCGCTGGCCAGCCCCAGCGCCACGCAGTTCTTGTCCCATACCCGATGCCGCTGATTGGGCGTGAAGCGCAGTGCGCGCGGCTGGGTCAGTGCGCGGCCGCGGAGATTGCGCTGCAGTACCTGCGCGGCGCCGTCCTGGTCCATGTAGCGGCTGGAATACACGATGCCGTTGCCGACCCGGTGCTGCAGCGGAATGCGCCACATCCAGCCCGCCTGATCGGCGCGCGAGCGGGTGTAGGGCACCGGCGTGCCGACCGCTTCGGTCTGCACCGCCAGCGCGCTGTCGGCGAACAACCAGCGCGACCAATCGTCGCTGCCCACGCCCAGCGTCTTGCCGATCAGCAGGCCGGCAAAGCCGGTGCAATCCAGGAACAGATCGCCTTCCACGCGGGTGCCGTCCTGCAGCGTCAGTGCGGTCAGGAAGCCGCTTTCCGCATCGGTTTCCACCTGGCCGATGCGGCCTTCGATGCGCTTGACGCCAAAGCCTTCGCTGAAGCGGCGCAGGAAGCGCGCATAGAGCCCGGCATCCAGGTGATAGGCGTAGTTCATGCCGCCGTTGGGCAGGTGCGCAAAGCGGCCTTCCTGCGCCGCACGCAGTTCCAGGCAGTAGTCGCCGAAGTCGCGCGCGATGCCGCGCTGGCGCCCCTTCAACCAGAAATGCTGAAACCCCGCGCTCCAGTGATCGGTGCCGGTATGGCCGAAGGAATGGATGTAGTGCCTGTCCACATCGCGCCAGTGTTCGAACGCGATGCCGAGCTTGATGGTGGCCTGGGTGGCGGCCATGAAGGCGGCCTCGTCGATCTCCAGCAAGCGGTGGAAAGTGACCAGGCTGGGGATGGTGGCTTCGCCCACGCCCACCGTGCCGATCTCGTCCGACTCCACCAGGGTGATCTGCAGGTGCCGGCCCAGCAGCTTCGACACGGCCGCGGCGGCCATCCAGCCGGCCGTGCCGCCACCGGCGATGACGACGCGGCGTACCGGGCGCTGTTGCGGGTCCGAAGGCGTGGTGTCGGGCATGGCGAATTCCTCAGCGATTCAAGCGTTGCAGCAGCCGGGCGCGCAGGCTGCGCGCGCGGGCGTCGTCCATCGGTGCCAGCACACCGCGCGCGGCATCGGGCAGATGCGCGGCAGTGCTGTCGTCGGCCTCGAAGACATAGTGGCGAAACACCTCCTGCCAGGTGGCGCGTTGTTCGGCGGGCAGGTCGCGAATGCTCAGCAGCGCCAGCATCAGCGCGTTCATCGGCGAATCCATGTAGGCCGGGCTCTGCCGCCACCAGAAATTGACCAGCACGTTGAGGCCTTCCAGCGCTTCGATGTGATGCCACCACATGCTGGGAATGAACAATGCATCGCCAGGCGCCAGCTCGGCGACCAGGGCATGTTCCAGCGCCTGCGCATAGCGCGGAAAGCGCTGCAGATCCGGTGCGGTGACGTCCACCAGGCTGACCGGCTGCCCGGCTGGGGTCAGATCCAACGGGCCGATGTAGAGATTGGCCAGCTGCTCGGGCGGAAACAACGTAAAGCGCCGCCGCCCGGCGACCACGCAGGCCAGGTTGTCGGGCAGGTCCTGGTGCGCGGCGATGCGGGTGCGGTTGCCGATCCAGATGCTGGCCAGCGGCTCGCCCTGCGGCAGCGCGATCGGGTTGTGCGCGCGCAAGCCGGGCAGGTAGGTGTCCAGCGTGGTGGAGCCGACATAGATCGCCGGTGGCTGGGCGTTCGTGAGGTCGCGCAGCAAGGTGTCCAGTACCACGCCCAGCGGCACGCGCTCGGGGCGGAAATTGAAGCCGCTCATGTCCGCGTTGTAGAAGAAGCGCCCGCCGATGTCCGGCGGGCCGACCTGTGCCACCACCGCTTCGCCGCGATCGTAACCGCGCAGGTAGGCGGCCGCCGCCTGCGCCGAGGTCGCGCCGGCCTGCGCCAGTGGCCAGTCGCGCACCAGCCCGCGCAACACCAGCGGCGTGGTGGAGCGCAGCACGGCCGGGTCCAGCTGCTGCGGGTCCAGCCCGTGCCGTTCTTCGATGGCGCGCGGCTCAGCCAGCATGACGGCGCTGCATGCGGTCGAGCAGATGGCGGAACTGCGCGATCGAGGCCACCGCCATGTACAACGGTTCCAGATCGCCATGCTGGTGCAGATCGAGCAAGGCCGCATCGTCGAGTGCGCGCAGGCGTTCCTCGTGCACGGCGTAGAGCCCGGCCAGACGGCATTCCAGGCCGTTCTGCAGCGTGGCCTCGAACACGAACGGTTCGAGCAGGGCGTGCTCGAGCAGGCGTGCGACGAAGGCCTCGCTCGCGGCCAGGCCATCGTGCAGGGTGCGCAACACCTGGCTGATGTGGTCGAGAAACTCGGTGGTGCCGCCGTGTTCGCGAAACAGCACCTCGCCTTCGCTGCGGCTGATGCGCGGGCTGTCCAGGTCCACGTGCACCATCGGCCCGTCCGGCTGTTCGCCGATCAAAAACGGTTGCCGCTGGATCGCCAGCGGTACGTACGGCGCATCCCAGCGCGCGCCGTCCAGGAACAGGTTCTCGCCCAGGCGTAATCCCAGCAATGCCAGCGGCTGAAAACTGCGCTCGCCGCTGCGATGGAACACGATCGGGTACTGCGCCTGCAGTTGGCGAAACTCCTGCGGAAAGGTCGCGGCCGACATCACGTCGTCGCCGTAGGCGGCGCCGTGTGCGGTGATCACGCGCAGGTCGCGGTGGTCGAGATTGTTCAACAACACGGCATTGGTCATGGGGGATTGGCACAACACGCGGGGCGCGTGGCCCATGCTTGGACAGTTGCTTCGGCATGGCAAGTCCCGGATGCGACACATCCGGGAAACGCCACGAGAGAGCCGTGCGAAACGCCCCGGCAGACCCACTGCCGGGGGCGCTTAGAAGAACATCACTGCATGACCAACGCGCTGCATCACCAGAACTTGTAACGCACGCCCAGCATGTAGCGCGGGCCGGTCTGGGTGGCGTAGACGATCTGGTTCGGGTGACGGCCGTGCTGGCGCTGCACCTCGTCGGTGAGGTTGATCGCCTCCAGGCTCAGCGACAGGTTCTCGGTCCACTGGTAGCCGATGCTCAGGTCCAGCTGGCCATAGGCTTCGGTGTAGACCGGGTTGGGCTGGCCGCTGCCGTCGAAACGTGCAGCCAGGAACTCGTCGCGCCAGTTGTAGGCCGCACGCACCTGCCACTTGTCCCGATCGTAGAAGCCGACCACGTTGGCCGAATCGCTCAGCCCTTCCAGCGCGAACTGCTCGCCGATCACGTAGTTGTCGTAGGTCAGGCCGGAGTCGACCATGGTGTAGTTGGCCGACACGCCGAAGCCGCTGGCGCCGAACATGTGCTGCAGGTTGAATTCCCAACCGTCCAGCGAGGCCGAGCGCTGGTTGGCCGGCGCGGTGATGGCGAAGTTGGCCACCGGATCGCCCGGCTGCCCGCTGATCACGCCGGTGGCGTTGCCGTTGGAATCGTCCTGCCCGCGCACAACACCCGGCGCACCGCCGCGGTTGCGGAAGATGTAGTTGCGGATGCAGGTCAGGTCGGCCGAGGCGCAGCCGTTGCCCAGCGCTTCGTTCCAGTACGCACCACCCACCGGCGTGTTCAATCCCAGCGAGGTGTCGTTGCGCGTGGTCACGCCGATGTAGTTGTCGATGTTCTTGCGGAAGAAGCCCACCGAGGCGTAGCTGGCATCGCTGTAGTACCACTCCAGCGAAAAATCGATGTTGTGCGAAAGCAGCGGCTTCAGGCCGGGATTGCCTTCCTGGCCGGTGCCGCCTTCCAGGCGCGCGATCTGGTTGAGCGTCTGCCCGCCCTGGATATCGCCCCAGCCGGGCCGGCCGATGGTTTCGCCGTAGCTGCCGCGCAGCACCAGATCCTCGGTGAGCTTGAAGCTCAGGTCCAGGCTGGGCAGCCAGTATTCGTATTTGCCGCTACCGCTGGCGAACGCCGAGTCGGCCAGGCGGATCGGCAACTCGTTGTTGGCGACCCAGTCGATACCCACCGCTACCGGCACCAGTGCCTGCGCCTCCACCTTGGTTTCTTCGTAACGCACACCGGCGGCCAGGCTGATCGGCACGCGCAGATCGTCCCAGCTGTTGTTCCACTGCAGGTAGGCGTTCTTGGATTTTTCGGTCACGCGGCGGTCGGTGGTGAACACCGGCGAGGTGCGGTACAGCGCATCGTCTCCGGCCACCTGCGCGGCCGCCTGGCGGGCACGTTCGAAGTCGAACAGGAACAGCTGGTTGAACTGCGCCGGATTGCCGCTGCCGTCGATCGCATCGAAGTACTGCGCAAACGCACTGGGGATCCACAGATCGTCCGGATAATCGGCCGCGGTGCCGGCACCGCCCCAGGTGTCGCGCTGCACGTTGGAGAACGCCGAGCGGTTCTTGACCTCGGTGCTGCCGATACCGAACTTCAACTGCGAATAGTTTTCGAAGGTGAAGTCGCCGTTGACCTGGGCCTGGTCGATCTCCGACTTCATGTAGCTGTTGCGGAACGCCGAGCCGGTGACCAGCGTGCGCGACGGATCCAGCCCGGTCAGGCCGAAGCCCAGCTGCTGCTGCAATACCGGGAAATCCTTGCTGAAATCCACCACCGAGGTGCCGCGGTAGAAGCCGGACACGCCCAGCGAATTGCTCGACCCGTACGGGCTGTCCGCACCGGCTTCGGCGGTGGAGCGGTGGATGTCGAAGTTGAGCTTGAACTGGTCGTTCACCGCCCAATCCACGTTGAAGCCCAGCGACTTGTTCTGGTTGCGCGTGGCTGCGTTGGAGCCGGCGGTGGCCAGATCGCTGGTGGCCGGATTGACGATCTCCGAATAGGTGATCGGGCCGGCCACCGGCCCATTGGTCCAGGCGCTGGCCGACGGTCCGTAGTTGAACCACACCGACATCTCGTTGCGCTGCTGCTGGATCTTGTTTTCCGAATAGGTGTAATCCAGCGTGGTGGTGATGTTGTCCAGCGGCTTGTACTGCAGGGTCAACTGGCCGTTGGTGCGCTGGCGCTCGACGCCGACCACGCGGTAGTTGAGGTTCTGCGGCACCGAATAGATATCGTTCGGGCCGGGGCGGTTGACGATGTTCTCCGAGCCCGGCGCGCCCGGCTGCGGGATGGTGCCGTAGGCGGTGGAATCGCCGCGGAACGAACGCCAGCCGTTGGGCACGCCGACCTGGCTATAGCCGAAGTCGCGTTCCTGGTAGCTGCCGCTCAGCGATACGCCAAAGCGTCCATCGGCCGAGGTATTGCTGAAGATGCCGGAGATTTCCGGGGTCAGCGCATCGCCCTGCAGGCGGCCGGGCAGGTTCTCGTTGGACGCATCGTGCACGCCCTTGAGGCCGACATTGGCATGCAGGCCCGGGTTGTCCAGCGGCCGGCTGGTCTTGATGTTGATGGTCGCGCCGATTCCGCCGGTGGGCGTGCTGGCGCGGCTGGTCTTGAACACCTCGATGCCGGAGATCGACTCCGACGCCAGGTTGGCGAAGTCGAACGCGCGCGAGTTGGAGGCGTTGGATTCCTCGATGCTGGCGCCCGGCATCTGCCGGCCGTTCAACAGCACCAGGTTGAAGTCCGGGCCGACGCCGCGCACGGTGACGCGCGAGCCTTCGCCCAGCGAACGGTCGATCGACACACCGCTGATGCGCTGCAACGACTCGGCCAGATTGGTATCGGGGAACTTGCCGATGTCTTCGGCCACGATGCCGTCGACGATGCCTTGGGCATCGCGTTTGACGTTCATTGACGAGGTGAGGCTGCCGCGGATACCGGTGACCTGCACCGCATCGAGCGTGGCGGGGTCGGCCTGGCTCGCGCCGGGGACGGTGGATGTGGACTGCGGTGCCGGCGCGGTCTGCGCGGCCAGCGGCGTCGACAGGGCAAACAGCAGGGCAGACGTCAGACGCCGCGTGCGCGGCAGGGTGCGTGGCTCTCTCACGGTGATTCTTCCCCAAACAAATGATAAGGCCCGCCCCAGGCGGGACAGGCGAAGGTCGATCGAACAATCGAGCATTTGTTATTGCGGCCTTAACCAAGTCAATTTGCACTGCAGCATCGGCGGCCAGCCAATCGCGCCACACATCGTTCCACCGGGCAGGGTTTGCGACGTATCCGCGCGCGATCGCTTGCCCGTACCATCACTCTGCGATGGCGATTCGTACTCCCATCCATTGTCATTGACGTCGCGAGCGCAGGCGTTTGCATGCGCACAAGGCAAGCGGATTCGGCAGGTGCGCTAGACACCTTGCCGGCTCCCATGTCTGCACGCCGAAGACGGCCTGGCTGGTTGTGTCTGCCGTTACACCCCACTTTCGAACTGGAGCGCACGATGATCGATCTGTACTACTGGCCCACCCCCAACGGCCACAAGGTCAGCTTGTTCCTGGAAGAGGCCGGGCTGGATTACACGCTCAAGCCGGTCAACATCGGCAAGGGCGAACAATTCGAGCCGGCGTTCCTGCAGATTTCGCCCAACAACAAGATGCCGGCGATCGTCGACCACGCACCGGCCGACGGCGGCCCCGCGCAGAGCGTGTTCGAATCCGGCGCCATCCTGCTGTATCTGGCCGAGAAGACCGGCCGCTTCCTGCCGCGCGATGCGCGTGGCCGCATCGCCGCGCTGGAATGGCTGTTCTGGCAGATGGGTGGGCTGGGGCCGATGAGCGGCCAGATGGGCCACTTCAATGTCTATGCGCCGGAAAAGATTCCCTACGCGATCGAGCGCTACAACGCCGAGGTGCGCCGCCTGCATGGCGTGCTCGACAAGCGCCTGGCCGACCACGCCTTCCTGGCCGGCAACGACTACGGCATCGCCGACATGGCCAGCTATCCGTGGATCGAAGTGTATGGCGACCTCAAGCCGGACTATGCCGCCTTCCCGCACCTGAAGCGCTGGCACGACGCCATCGCCGCGCGCCCGGCCACGCAACGTGCGTACGCGCTCAAGGAACAGGTCAACCCCCACGCCGGCAAGCCGCTGAGCGAGGAAGAGCGCAGGCATCTGTTCGGCAAACGCTGAGGGTGCAGTAGCAAAAACAGCGCACGTACGGCAATTCAACAAGGCGCTCGAGCCCCTCTCCCCCCCGGGAGAGGGGTTGGGGTGAGGGTACGGTCCACGCACGCCATCACCCGCCGCGCTTCTCAAACACCCCACGCGCCCGCATCCTGTGCGTTATCTCAAGACAGGATCTTCGATGCGCGCCCTGTTCGCCGCCCTTGCCCTCATGCTCAGCACGATCACCACCGCCCACGCCGAAAAGCTCACCCTCGATGCCATCACCGGCCCGTTGCCGTTGTCCGGCCCGACGCTGATGAAACCCAAGGTCGCCCCCGACGGCTCGCGCGTGAGCTTCCTGCGCGGCAAGGACAGCGACCGCAATCAACTGGATCTGTGGGAGTACGACATCGCCAGCGGCCAGACCCGCCTGCTGGTCGATTCCAAGCTCGTGCTGCCCGGCACCGAAACGCTCAGCGATGTCGAAAAGGCCCGCCGCGAGCGCCAACGCATCGCCGCATTCGCCGGTATCGTCGATTACCACTGGGCGCCGGACGCACATGCACTGCTGTTTCCGCTCGGTGGCGAACTGTACCTGTACGACCTGCGCAAGACCGGCGCGGCGGCAGTGCGCAAGCTCACCCACGGTGAAGGCTTCGCCACCGACGCCAAGCTCTCGCCCAGGGGCGGCTTCGTCAGCTTCGTGCGGCAGCGCAACCTATGGGTGATCGATCTGGCCAGCGGCAACCAATTGCAGCTCACTAGCGACGGCAGCGAGACCATCGGCAACGGTGTGGCCGAGTTCGTCGCCGATGAGGAAATGGATCGCCACACCGGCTACTGGTGGGCGCCGGACGACTCGGCGATCGCCTTTGCGCGCATCGACGAATCCGGCGTGCCGGTACAGAAGCGCCCTGAAGTCTATGCCGACCACACCGAGGTCATCAGCCAGCGCTATCCGCAGGCTGGCCAGCCCAACGTCGCCGTGCGACTGGGTGTGATCGCACCGCGCGCCAACGCCGTGCCGCGCTGGATCGAGCTGGGCAACAACCCCGATATCTATCTCGCACGGGTGGATTGGCGCGATGCGCAGCGGCTGACCTTCCAGCGCCAGTCGCGCGACCAGAAGACCCTCGAGTTGATCGAAGCCACGCTGGCCAGCGGCAAGCAACGCGTGCTGATCACCGAGACCTCGCCGACCTGGGTGCCGCTCCACAACGATCTGCGTTTCCTCGAGGACGGCCGCTTTGTCTGGAACTCCGAGCGCAGCGGCTACGAGCATCTGTATGTGGCATCGGAAGACGGCCGCACGCTCACGCCGCTGACCTCCGGCGCCTGGGTGGTCGATGCGCTGCTCGCCGTCGATGAGCAAGCCGGCACGGTGTATTTTTCCGCCAGCAAGGAGTCGCCGACCCAGGCCCATATCTACGCCGTGCCGCTGGCCGGCGGTGCGATCGAAAAACGTTCGACAACCCACGGCACGCACGCCGCCAGTTTCGCCGGCAATGCCAGCGTGTATGTCGACACCTGGTCCAACACCACCACGCCGCCGCAGATCGAGCTGTTCCGCGCCAATGGTGAAAAAATCGCCACGCTGCTGAAGAACGACCTGACCGACCCGCAGCATCCGTACGCCAGATACCGTGACGCGCAGCGCCCAGTGGAATTCGGCACGCTCACCGCTGCCGACGGCACCACGCCGCTGCAGTATCGCCTGATCAAACCGGACGACTTCGACCCGGCCAAGCGCTATCCGGTGATGGTGTACGTGTATGGCGGCCCTGCCGCGCAGACCGTGCTCGATGCCTGGCCCAGCCGTGGCGATGCGCTGTTCGACCAGTACCTTGCCCAGCGCGGCTATGTGGTGTTCTCGCTGGACAACCGCGGCACGCCGCGGCGTGGCCGTGCCTTCGGTGGTGCGCTGTACGGTAGGCAGGGCACGGTCGAGGTGGACGACCAACTGCAGGGTGTGGCCTGGCTCAAGGCGCAGCGCTGGGTCGATCCCGCACGCATCGGCGTGCAGGGCTGGTCCAACGGCGGCTACATGACGCTGATGCTGCTGGCCAGGCACAGCGAGGCCTATGCCTGCGGCGTAGCCGGCGCGCCGGTCACCGACTGGGGGCTGTACGACACCCACTACACCGAGCGTTACATGGACCTGCCGGCCGGCAATGTCGAAGGCTACCGCGACGCACGCATCGCCACCCATCTGGACGGCCTGCGCGCCAAGCTGCTGCTGATCCATGGCATGGCCGACGACAATGTGCTGTTCACCAACTCCACCGCGCTGATGAGCGCGTTGCAGGCGCGCGGCAGCGCCTTCGAACTGATGACCTATCCCGGCGCCAAGCACGGCTTGTCCGGCAGCACCGCCTTGCATCGCTACAAGACCGCGGAGGCATTCATCCAGCGCTGCCTGATGCCCTGAGCGGCCGGCAATGGGTTTCCACGGGACACGCGAATTGCAGGGGCAAACGGCCGCCGACGCCTGGCATCGGCGACATTCACAGGACCGGTCGGGCAGCAGACGCCCGTCTCGGCGTGGGCCTGCACGGGCCGCGGCGAGGGAAGTCGGCGGCAGGTGGACGCCAGCCGCAGGCATGGGCGATGGCGCTAGCAAAATGCTGATATTCGCCAGCAGACCGGCCGATTCAAGCAACCTGGTAGCCGATCCGCAAGCGCCGCCGCATTCCTGCCGACCATGACCTAAGAGGCATTGCCGCAGCCGCTGCGGATGCGTAGGGTCGCGCTACTCAACTTGCGGATCCGCCCCATGAAACCACTCGTTCTCGCCGTTGCGCTGGCGCTCGCTGCTTCGCTGCCATTGCAGGCACAGACCGGTAACACCGCGCAGGCCCAAGCTGCAACGCCGGCCTGGGTGCAGACCAGCAACGGCTATGCACAGATCCTGCTGAACGCGCAGGCGCCGTTCCAGCCCGAATACGCCAGCTTCTTCGGCGTGCCCGGCTACGACGATCAGGTCGTCGATTTTGGCCCGGACAACGCCGCGCGCTATCGCGATGCCATGCGCAAGGCGCGCGCCACGCTGCAGACCAAGCTGGCCACCGAGCGCGACGTCGACGTGCGCCAGGACCTGCAGATCATGATCGGCGCGGCCGAGCAGAACATCGAAGGCAGCGAGCTCAACGAGCGCTACCTGCTGCCCTGGAGCGACGCTCCGGAACTGGTGTTCAGTGGCCTCAACGGCCTGCTCTCCGACCAGACCGTGCCCGAGCGCCGCGCCAAGGCGCTGGACCGCCTCAAGCGCTACGTCGGGCTGGTGCCGGGCAGCACGCCCACCACCACGCTGGCGCGCCAGCGCTACGAGGAAAAGCTGGGCAACAAGGCGCTGCTGCAGCCCACCCAGCGCGAAGTGGAGCAGGCGCTGGCCAATGTGGATACGTACGTGGCCGGCATCGGCGAGCTGTTCGCCAAATACAGGATTGCTGGCGCCGACGAAGCGCTCAAGGCGATGTCCACGCAACTGAAGGACTACGCCGCCTGGACCCGCAGCACCGTGCTGCCCAAGGCGCGCAAGGACACCCGCCTGCCCGAGCCGCTGTATGCCTACCAGCTCAAGCAGGTCGGTATCGACATCGCCCCGCAGCAGCTCATCCAGCGCGCGCAACTGGAGTTCATGGAAACCCGCTCGGCCATGCGCCAGCTGGCCCCGCTGGTGGCCAAGGCCAAGGGCGTGCAGGGCAGCGATTACGTGGAGGTGATCCGCGCGCTCAAGGGCAACAAGATTGCCGACGACCAGCTGGAAACCCACTACCGCGGCGTGATCGACCAGATCGACCCGATCATCCGCAAGCAGCGCATCGTCGATGTGCCCAACCGCCCGATGCAGATGCGCCTGGGCAGCGCCGCCGAAAGCGCGGCGCAGCCGGCCCCGCATTTCCTGCCGGCTCCATTGATCGGCAACACCGGCCAGCAGGGCCAGTTCGTACTGCCGCTGGGCAACCCGACCGCCGACGGCGCCAAGAAGGAGCAGTACGACGACTTCAACTTCGGCTCGGCCGCCTGGACGCTCAGCGCCCACGAAGGTCGCCCCGGCCACGAACTGCAGTTCACCGCCATGGTCGAACGCGGCGTCTCGCTGGCGCGCAGCATGTTCGCCTTCAACTCGGTCAACGTCGAAGGCTGGGCGCTGTATGCCGAAGCCGAAATGGTGCCTTACGAACCGCTCGACGGCCAGCTGATCGCCCTGCAGTTCCGCCTGCTGCGCGCCGCCCGCGCCATGCTCGACCCGATGCTCAACCTGGGCCTGATCGACCGCGAACGCGCACGCCAGGTACTGGAAGACGACGTCGGCCTCTCGCCCGCCATGACCCGCCAGGAACTGGACCGCTACACGGTCCGCGCCCCCGGCCAGGCCGGCAGCTACTTCTACGGCTACACCCGCATCCTCGAACTGCGCATGCGCACCGAACTGGCCCTGGGCAAGAAGTTCGACCGCCTCGCGTTCAACAACTTCCTGCTCGACCAGGGCCTGCTGCCGCCGGATCAGCTGGCCAAGGCGGTGGAGACGCAGTTCATTCCCGCACAGGACAAATAGAGACGGAGCGCCTGCAGGATTCAGTGCGCCTTGGCCTTGTGTTGCTCGATACTCCGGCGAACTCTCCGCTAGCCGGGGTATTGACTGCTTTGGTACCTGAGCATTGAAAGGTTAGGCAGTCGATGGAGATGCGTTTGCGCAGATATTCGTCAACGCGTCTTCGTCAACATCGCCTCTGGATTAGCGAGGCGAGATTTCTGTTTCATACCGCGCAGGTTGGAATCAATGCTTGAACGGCACCATGTCCGCAGGCTTTTTGCCCGTCCACTCGCCCGTCTTGTTCGCCTTCGGGCAGACACTTACGTACTGGAAATACGCCGTGAAGGCACGTTGTGACCAGCCTTTGCAGTAATTCGTATCCGCAGTCGTCGGAAACGGGCAATAGGGCGCAACGGGCTCTATGGTGGCCTGGATTGGGTCCAGCGGTGCCCAGTGGTGGTCAGGGTCCGCACAGCCGTCTGAGCAGAAAAGGAAAGGATCGTTCATGCGGCATACCAGCGTCACGCCCTTGGTCTGCGCCGTCGCCTGTCCAGCAAAGCATCCCGCCAACATCAACATCCCTATCCAGCTTTTCATGGCTATTCCTTAGGTGATTGAGATCAAGGGTTGCGCTTTGCCAAGTGCGAGTGATGTCTTGCGAATTAGCAGCAACCCTTTAGTGAACCATCGCCTGGCCGGCTCAACCTGTCTGCCGACGAAGGATACTGCATCCGATTTGGCGTTTCACTACAACCCGGCCCAGGGCGCTTTGTGACTAAAAAGCGTCAACAAAAGGGCCAGCCCCGTCCGGTGCTTGAGTGATGCTGGTCGAAAGCGCCCGAATCCAAGTCGAGCGGTTTACTGGCCAGGCGGCGAGCGAGCGGCATCGCTGGCCCCCGCCGGCACCCAGATCGCCATGCCCGCCGCACGCTTCTGGGTGGTCGGGATGCCGATGCCCAGGCCGCCGCCGACGCGGCCGCCGTAGCTGCCGCCGCCCACCGACAGGCCGCCGCCGGAGCGCTCGGAGCCCACGCCGACGATGACCACGCCGTTGGCGCCGAGCTTGGCGGCTTCGCGCTTGAGCCGTTGCACGGCCGCATCGGTCTGGCCCTGGGTGCCGAAACCGGCTGCGCTGGTGGATTCGAGCTGGGCGATCTCCACCGAGCCGGCCGGTGCATTGGAATACACCTGCACCTGTGCCGGGTCGATCGGCGCGCGCGCCTGGCCCAGCATCACCTTGGAACTGCTGGCGCAACCGGCCAGCAAGGCAACGGTGGCTGCCGCGATGGCGGCATTCCTGATCAGCGATTGCATGTACATGGTGGGACCCCCTGTGGGTAATGGCAACGATGATCCGGCGCCCGGACTGAATCGCTCTGGACTTTGCCGCACCCTAGCCATGCCCACGTGAGGCTACCGCCAAGCCGCCATTGGTCAGGGTGACCATCTGCCCACAGCGCCTTGGCGGGCGCGGCGCTAAGCTCGGGGCTTCTTTGAATGGCGAGGTGGCACGTGGGATTGATCAGCCTGCTGTGGGGCATTGTGGCGCTGCTGTGGATGATGCTGGCCTTCATCCCGTTGCTGGGCTGGGGCAACTGGTTCCTGATCCCGTTTGCGGCGTTGGGCGCGCTGATCGCGGCGATCGCGCTGCTGTTCACCTCGGCCGGCAATCGCGGACGTGCCAAGACCGGTCTGCTGCTCAACGGCCTGGTGATCGTGGTCGGGGTGATCCGCCTGAGCCTGGGCGGCGGCGTGATCTAGGGCGCGGCATTGCCTTCGAGGCAGGCCCTGCGATCTGGAACTGCCGGCGGCGGCAACCGATGAAGGTGATCGGCGCGCGCCGCCGCCATCCGGATGAATTCCCCGCATGGTGAGCCGATTCCGTTGCTCAACGGGATCGCGCTTGGATTGATCGCAGCGTGATCAGGCCCGTTGCACCGCTGCGACACTGCGTCGCAGCGCGTTCGGCGGCGGGTCGCGGGCGTAAACTTGCGGGCTGCTGACAGGAGCCCACGATGGCCCATCCCCATTACCGTCCCCGCCGCATGCGCCACGATGCGTTTTCGCGCCGTTTGATGCGCGAAAACACGCTGACCACCGATGATTTGATCTGGCCGGTGTTCGTACATGAGTTGTCCGGCCGCGCGCCCATTGCGTCGATGCCGGGCGTCGAACGCCTGTCGCTGGACGAATTGCTGCGCGAGGCGGAGAACGCCCTGGAACTGGGCATTCCGGTGATCGACCTGTTCCCGGTGATCGACCCGGCCGGCAAGAGCCTGGACGCGGCCGAGGCCTGGAATCCGGACGGCCTGGCGCAGCGTGCGGTACGTGCGCTGAAAGCGCGGTTTCCCGAACTCGGCATCATGACCGACGTGGCGCTGGACCCGTACACCACGCACGGCCAGGACGGCATCATCGATGCCAAGGGCTATGTGCTCAACGAGATCACCGTCGAGGCGCTGGTCAGGCAGTCGCTGTCGCATGCCGAAGCCGGTGTGGACATCATCTCGCCGTCGGACATGATGGATGGCCGCATCGGTGCGATCCGCCGCGCGCTGGATGCGCAGGACCATCTCAACGTGCGCATCATGGCCTATTCGGCCAAGTACGCCTCGGCGTTCTACGGCCCGTTCCGCGATGCGGTGGGCAGTGCCGGCAATCTGGGCAAGGCCGACAAGACCACCTATCAGATGGACCCGGCCAACAGCGACGAGGCCATGCGCGAGATCGCGCTGGACCTGGAGGAGGGCGCGGACATGGTGATGGTCAAGCCGGGCATGCCGTATCTGGATGTGGTGCGGCGGGTGAAGCAGGAATTCCGCGTGCCCACCTTCGCCTATCAGGTCAGCGGCGAGTACGCCATGCTCAAGGCCGCCGCCGCCAATGGCTGGCTGGACGAACGCAGGTGCGTGCTGGAAGCGCTGATGGCGTTCAAGCGCGCCGGCGCCGATGGCGTGTTGACCTATTTCGCACCGCAGGTGGCGCGTTGGTTGCGGGAAGGCTGAGTGCGCTGAGGCGGTGCTGTGACGCCCTCCAGGCCGCAATCGGCGCTTGCAGGCTTGGCGCGATTCGAACACCGCAATGATCCCGCAGGCCGTGGTCTCTCCCGGCCTGCGCTGCGTGCGGCGCGCTGAGGACTGCCGGACGAACAAGGATCGTGCAGCGCAGGTAGCTTTTGATCGCTCTGCTTCCCGCGGATCGGCGGGTGTCGGTGTTGCTGCAACGATCGAGTGACGCCGCAGCTGCAGCGCGATCGCTTTGCGGCAGTGGCGTGAGCCTCGCAAACCCGCGCAAACTGCGATAACGATTCTCATCTACAATAGCGAGCCCACTGTTCGAGGCTGCGCGCGCGTGCTCAAGACCGGCCTGTTCCAATTGCACTGGCTGCTCGGCATCACGGCCGGCCTGGTGCTGTCGGTGATGGGGCTGACCGGCGCGTCGATGTCGTTCGAAAACGAGATCGTGCGGCTGGCCAATCCGGCCATCGCGCAGCTGGCCCAGCGGCATGCGGCAGGCGAGCGGCCATTGCCGGTGGATGTGCTGCTGCGTCGGCTGGACCTGGATCAGCAACAGGCGGTCACCCGCATGCTGATCGATCCGACCGGCCAGCGTCCGTCCACCGCACGCCTGGCCGGCAAGGGGGGCGGCCGGGTGTATTTCGATCCGTATACCGGCGACAGAGTCGCCGCTCCGCGGCTGAGCGGCGCGTTTGCCTTCATCGAGGACCTGCATCGCCATCTGACCGCCGGCAAGCGTGGCCAGGCGGTGACCGGTGCGAGCACCCTGATCCTGCTGTTCTTCTGCGCTTCCGGCCTGTATCTGCGTTGGCCGAGACGCTGGTGGAGTCTGCGCACCTGGTGGGCGGTGGAATGGCGGCGGCAGGGGCGCAGTTTTCTGTGGAGCCTGCACGCGGTGTTCGGCACCTGGTGTCTGCTGGTGTATCTGCTGGTGGCGCTGACCGGGCTGACCTGGTCCTACAACTGGTATCGCGACGGCATGGTGGCCTTGCTCGGCACCGAGCCGGCGATGCGTGGCGACGGGCGCGATCACCGCCCGGCCACGGTGGACTTCGCGGCCGTGCAGCGCACCCTGGATGCCATCCCGGCCACGCACAGCACGGCACTGGACCTGCGTATCCCGCCGCGTGCCGGGCAACCGCTGAGCGTGCGGTTCCTGCCCGACCATCCCGATCACGATCGCGCCTACGACAATCTGGAGATCGAGCCGGGCAGCGGTGCGTTGCTGCGTCGCCAGGACTATGCACTGCTGCCGCGCGGCCAGCAGTTGCTGGTCAGCATGTTTCCGCTGCACTCGGGCAGCTTCTTCGGGCTGCCGGGCCGCATCGTGGTGATGCTGGCCAGTGTCGGCATGTCGGTGTTCTTCGTGACCGGCTGGATGCTGTACCTGGATCGCCGCCGCAAGAAGCGCGCACTGCGCGCCGCGCGCGATGTCCTGCATGGTGCCCCGGCGGCCTCGCAGGCCGAGCCGTGGTTGATCGGGTTCGCCAGCCAGAGCGGGTTTGCCGAACGGCTGGCCTGGCAGGCGGCCGGGCACCTGCAGGCGGCCGGCCTGCCAGTGCAGGTGCGCTCGCTGGCACAGCTCACCGCGCAGCATCTGCAGGGCACCCGGCATGCCTTGTTCGTGGTCAGCACCTTTGGCGATGGCGAGCCGCCCGATACCGCACGCAGCTTCGAGCGCGAGCTGTTGCGTCAGCGCATGACGCTGTCGCAGCTGACCTATGCCGTGCTGGCCCTGGGCGACCGCCAGTACGCGCAGTTCTGCGGGTTTTCCCGACGCATCGAACAGTGGCTGCAGGCGCAGGGCGCGCAGTCGTTGTTTCCGCCAGTGGAGATGGACAACACCGATCCGCAGGCCCTGGCGCAATGGCATGCGCAATTGGCGCAGATTGCCGGTGCGCCGGTGGCCGCGGTGCCGCTGGCACGCCCGACGCTGCTGCACTGGACATTGTCGGCGCGCACGCATCTCAACCCGGGCAGCGAGGGCGCACCGATCTGGCAGATCGATCTGCTGCCACCGCCCGGTACGCAATGGCAGGCCGGCGACATTCTCGAAGTGCAGCCGGCGCACGCCTACACGCATGTGCGCGCGTGCCTGGCCGCCTGGGGACTGCCGCCCGACGCGCTGGTGCATGTCGATGCGCAGTTGCTGCCGCTGCAGCAGGCCGTCGCCGAGCGCGTGCTGCCGGAGCCGCCCACGCGCCCGCCAATGCCGCATCCGGATCCGCAGACCTGGCTGGACGCCTGCGCCTGGCTGCCGACCCGCGACTATTCGCTGGCCAGCGTGCCGGCCGATGGCGTTGCGACCGCAGTGGTGCGCCTGACCACAGGTGCCGACGGCAGCCCCGGCCTGGGCTCGGGCTGGCTGATCTGCCACGCACCCGTCGGTGGGCAGATACGCGCGCGGTTGCGTACCAATCCCGGCTTCCATCGCATCGAACAGGCACCGATGGTGTTGATCGGCAACGGCACCGGTATCGCCGGCTTGCGCAGTCTGCTGCGCGAGGCCGAGCTGGCCGGCGTGCATGGACATTGGCTGCTGTTCGGCGAACGGCAGGCCGCGCACGATGGTCTGTTTGCCGAGGAACTCCAGGCCTGGCATGCGCGTGGCCATCTGCAGCAGCTGGACCGTGTGTTCTCGCGCGACCAGGCGCACAAGCGCTACGTGCAGCATCACTTGCGCGAGACCGGCGACACCTTGCGCCACTGGATCGATCGCGGTGCGGTGATCCATGTCTGCGGCAGCCTGGACAGCATGGCGCGTGAGGTCGATGCCACGCTGCGCCAATTGCTGGGCGAGACGCGGCTGGAGTCGCTGACCGCAGCGGGCCGTTATCGGCGCGATGTGTATTGAACGCGGTCATCGCCACTGCATCGCTGCGTTGGCGTGAAGTCGTATCCCGGGCAGCCCCTGGCAAGAGTCTGCGCATCCACGCACCCTCAACGGCAGCTCGTATCCCCCTCCACCGCCGGCGCCTTCATCCGGTAGATGTCCAGCTGCCCCGCACGTGGCGCGCGCGCGCTGCCGGTCACCAGCAACTCGCCCGGCTTGGCCGTATCCACCACCGCACCGAAGGTGCGTTCCCGCGGCCCGTTGAACGACAGCGGCAATGCCTGGCCCACGCGGTAATGGCCGTCGTTGCAGGTCGCCAGCAATAACTGGCTGGGACCATCCTGCCGGCCGCGGGCCCAGACCAGTCCCCGTCCATCGCCAAGCCAGGCCGCATCCAGTTCGTCGGCAGCGCTGTTGATGGCGCTCAACGCCACCGGCGCGATGAACGCCTGCCCGTCCCAGCGCGCCACGAACATGTCCATGCCGCCGGCGCCGCCGTGGCCGTTGCTGGCGAACAGCAGGCGGGTGCCGTCCAGCGACAGTGTCGGGGAACGCTCGTCGCCGCGGCTGTTGATCGCCGCGCCCAGCGATTGCACCGTACCGATCCGGCCCTGCGCATCCACCGGCGCGCGATACAGGTCGGCGCCGCCGGCACCGCCATGGCGAGTGGAGGCAAACAGCAGCCAGCGGCCATCGGCACTGAACAGCGGGGAGGTCTCGTCCTGCGCGGTGTTGATCGGCAGCACGTCTGCGTCCTGCCAGCGCCCGCCGCTCAACCGGGCCTGCCACAGATCCCAGCCCCCGCTGCCGCCGGCGCGGTCGCTGGCCCAGACGATGCGTTGCCCGTCCGGACTCAGCGTGGCGCGCGCTTCGTTGGCCGGCGTGGAGACCACGCCCATGCCTTCGATGCCGAATTCGGCAAGCCCCGACGCGGCCGGGACGCAGAGTAAACTTGCCGCCAGCGCGAGCAGTGTCCATCGAAGTTGCATGCGGGGTTCCTGCCTCAAGTCGCGCACAGTCTAGTCAACCAGAGAGCGTTTCATGCCCGTATCCCGTTATGCCGTGTTCGGTCACCCCGTCGCCCATTCGCTGTCGCCGGCCATCCATGCCGACTTCGGGAAGCAGACCGGCATCGCGCTGGACTACACCGCCATCGACGCACCGCCGGAGGCGTTCACTGCCGCGCTGGAGCGCTTCGCCGACGAAGGCGGCAAGGGCGCAAACGTGACCCTGCCGCTGAAGGAAGCCGCCTGTGCGTTGTCGGCCAGCCTGAGCGATCGCGCGCGTCTGGCCGGCGCGGTCAACACGCTGGTGCGCAACGACGGCCAGTGGCAGGGCGACAACACCGATGGCGCCGGCCTGGTGCGCGACCTCACCGACCGCTACGGGCTGGATCTGCGCGGCCGCCGTGTGCTGCTGCTCGGCGCCGGCGGTGCCGCGCGCGGCGTGGCGCCGGCGCTGCTGGAAGCGGGCATCACCGAGATGGTGGTGGTGAACCGCTCGCCCGAGCGTGCCGACGCCTTGTGCGATGCGCTCGGCGAGCCGGGGCGGGTGGTCTCGCGCTACATCGAAGACCTGCGCGACCTGGGCGACTTCGAACTGATCGTCAACGCCACTGCGGCTGGACGCGATCGCGACGCCGGTGCGTTCGCCATGCCGCTGGGCCTGGTCAACAGCCTCACCGCGGCGGTCGATCTCAATTACGGCGCCACCGCCATCGCCTTCCTGGCCTGGGCACGCGCGGCGCAATGCCGCTACGCCGTCGATGGCCTGGGCATGCTGGTGGAGCAGGCCGCCGAGAGTTTCGCGCTGTGGCACGGCGTGCGCCCGGACACCGACCCGGTCTACGCCGCGCTGCGCGCGCGCGAGGCCGTTCTGGTCAGTGCCGACTGAGGTGGGCAGCGTCACCGCCACCGATATCCTGCTGACCCTGGTCAGCAGCCTGCTGTCGCGCGTGCCGATGCTGATCGCGTTGCTGCTCGGGCTGGTTCTGCTGTGGCGTGCCTCGCAAAGTCCTTTGCGGCGTGCCGGGCTGGCCGCGCTCTGGCTGCTGCTGGGCTGCCTGTTTGCCGAGGTTGCCTTTCAGGCGATTCCGATGCTGTTGCTGCAGCAAGGCAATGTGCGTCAGATCAGCATGGTGGTCAGCATCGCCCACTTCGTGCTGATGGCGGTGCAAGGCGTGGGCATTGGCGTGCTGGTGTGGACGCTGGCAGGCAGCCTGCAACGCATGCCGCCCGCCGCCGGCCCGCGCCCATGATTCCGCTCAAAGCCATCGCGCTGGTGGTGGTGGGGCTGGTCAGTGCCGGGCAGGGCGGGTGGACGCTGCTGCATCCGCAGGCGCTGGCTGCGGTCAATCGCGGCGGCCTGCTGTATGAACGCTTCGGGCCCACTGGCGTGGGCGCCGGCATGTTGCTGATGGGTGTCGCAATGGTGGTCATCGGGCTGGTCTGGGCGCGCCATGCATGGCCGCCGCGGACGCAAGGCCGCTGACAGCGTGGAGCGACGCTGCCTGCTCGTTGCAGGCAGGGCAGGGTGATTGGGTCGGCATCCATTGCGCGACCCTTCGGGTCAGAACTTGCGGCCAGTGCCCGCCGGCGATGATCGGATCCGACGCATGCAGTGGCCGTGCAGCGTGCGCACCCGTGACCAGGCTGGCGGTGGCGCCGCCCCGCGCCAGCAACCACGTTCAGCCGAGTGCCACGCCGGTCGCAGGCGCTGCGCCGGTCCGTGCGAAAACAGCGCGATGAATGAAGTCGCCCCACCGGCCGCGCCGTCGGCGCCGGTTCCCACCCAGCGTGTTCTGACCGACCCGATCAAGGCCGGCATCCGCGAGGCCTACGCCAAGCTGCAGGCCAACACGCCCGGCTTTGCCACACGGCGGGCGCAGAGCCAGATGATCGGCCTGGTCTCGCGCGCGCTGGCCACCTCCGGCGGCATCGGCATTGCCGAGGCGCCCACCGGTGTCGGCAAGAGCCTGGGCTATCTCACCGCCGGCGTGCCGATCGCCCTGGCCACCAAGAAGAAGCTGGTGATCAGCACCGGCACCGTGGCGCTGCAGTCGCAGTTGGTGGAGCGCGACATCCCGGCCTTCCTCAAGGCCACCGGGCTGCAAGCCACGGTCGCGCTGGCCAAGGGCCGCACCCGCTACCTGTGCACGCGCAACGCTGCCGAGCTGCAGGGCGAAACCAGCCAGGAAGGCATGTTCGACGACGAGCAGGTGCTCTACGACCGCCCGCTCAGCCCGGCCGACGCGGATCTGGCCAAGCGCCTGGCCACGGCCTACGCCGAGCGCAGCTGGAACGGCGATCTGGACGATGCGCCCGAGCAGGTCTCGGTGCCGCTGCGCCTGCGCATCACCACGCCGGCCTCCGGCTGTGCCGGCCGCCGCTGCAGCTACGCCGCGCAATGCCCGGTGCTGAAGGCGCGCACCGACTTGCGCGAAGCGCAGATTGTGGTCACCAACCATGCATTGCTGCTGTCGTCGCTGTCGCTGGGCGATGCCGAGAATGGCCAGCCCTTGATCGCCCCGCCCGCCGACATGCTGCTGGTGCTCGACGAAGGCCATCACATCGCCGGCGTGGCGATCGACCAGGGCGCCGCAAGCCTGCCGTTGGACGAGATGGCCAAACGCACCGGACGGTTGCAGATCCTCATCGCCGCTGCCTACCGCGCGGTGGACAAGGACAAGATCGGCAACCTGTTGCCCAACGAGGCCATCGAGGTGGCTGCGCGCGTGTCCAAGCTGCTCAAGGCTTTCCACGCCGAGGTCGAACGCGTGTGGAAGCCCGAGCCCGGCGAGCGCGATCCCTTGTGGCGTGCGGCCAACGGCAAGCTGCCGCCGCAATGGGGCCCGGCGATCGAAGAGCTTGGCGAAGAAACCCGCGCGTTGTTCAACTGGGTGCATGCCGCGCACAGCGCGATTGCCAAGGGCAAGCAGGACGACTCGGCGCGCGAACGCCTGCAGCGCAGCCTTGGCCTGGCCCTGGAGATGGCCGAGCAGCAACACAATCTGTGGAGCGGCTGGCGGCGCGAAGACAAGGAAGGTCAGCCGCCGATGGCGCGCTGGATCACCCTCTCGCGCGACGGCGATCTGATCTGCCATTGCTCGCCGGTGTCGGCCGCGCAGGTGCTGCGCACGATGATCTGGAACGAGGTGGATTCGGTGGTGATGACCTCGGCCACGCTCACCGGTGGCGGCGATTTCCAATCCTTCGCCATCGACAACGGCCTGCCCGATCACGCCGAGATGGCCTCGCTGGCCTCGCCGTTCGATCTACCGAATCAGGCCGAATTGATCGTGCCCAATTTCCCGGTCACCCCAGACGATCGCGAAGGCCACCCGAAGGAAGTCGCACGTTACCTGGTGCGCGAACTCGACTGGACTTCCAAAGGCAGCATCGTGCTGTTCACCTCGCGCTGGAAGATGGAAAAGGTCGCCGACCTGATGCCGCTGGCGCAGCGCAATCGCGTGCTGGTGCAGGGCGAGGGCAACAAGTCGCAGCTGATCACCGAACACCTGCGCCGTATCGCCGCCGGCGAGGGCTCGGTGCTGTTCGGTTTGAACTCCTTCGGCGAGGGCCTGGATCTGCCCGGCGATGCCTGCACCACCGTGGTCATCACCCAGGTGCCGTTCGCGGTGCCGACCGACCCGCAGACCTCGACCCTGAGCGAATGGCTGGAAAGTCGCGGCCACAACGCCTTCAACCTGATCGCCATCCCGCACGCGCTGCGCACGCTCACGCAGTTTGCAGGCCGCTTGATCCGCAGTTCCAGCGACCACGGCCGCGTGATCATCCTCGACTCGCGCCTGCTGACGCGCCGCTACGGCAAACGCATCATCGACGCGTTGCCACCGTTCAAGCGGGTGATCGGCTAGTCCAGGGCAGCCCTGCGCCAGTCCCGTGCGGAGGATGGAACATCCGTCTCGCAGAGTGCCGCTGTCACACGTTTGCGGTGCATGACCGTGCCCGTCGCTGCGCGTGTGGTGTCGATGGCAGCGGTATCTTTCCCTGCCGTGCTTTATCGACGCGATGTCGTGACCTTTTCAGATACCGGAGGATTGCGGATGAAGACAGTGATGCTCGGGGTACTGCTATGGCAGCTGACGACTGCGGGATGGGCGATTGCCGGAGCCGATCGCACTCTGCAGCAAGGTCGTCCAGGCATGAACGCCTCTTACCGCGAACAGCTGCTGGCACTGGCTGATGCCGATCAGAAGATCCGCGAGCAGATTCGTGGTGCTTTCACGGCGCAACAGCTACAGGCCAACCAAGGCGCAGCGAAAGACATGGCCATGCGTCTGGTTGCGTCGCAACGGGAAAACCAGGCTGCGCTGTCTGCATTGATCGAGAAATTCGGCTTCCCCGATGTTGCGTCGGTTGGCGAAGACGGGGCGCACGCTGGTTTTTTGGTCGCGCAGCACTCCACTGACCGCACGTTTCGCGATGGCTTCCTGAAGAGCATCGAGGTCGCAGTGGCGCGCGGGTCTTACAGCACCGCGGACATGGCGTTGTTCGTGGATCGTAATCTGATCATGTCGGGCAAGCCGCAGCGCTACGGTACCCAGCGCAAGGCGGACGGCAGCCTGTTCGAGCTGGAGGATCCTGCGCGGCTGGCACGCAGACGGGCAGACGTCGGTTTGCCTGACGAACAGGGCGGTTCTGGGGGCCTTTGAACCGTGAGCGATCCAGGTGCGAGGCGATGATTACTGTTTAACGCATGGGTCGCGCGTGCATGCCTGCTTAAAGAAGACGTTGCAAGGTGTGGTGCCTTGGTTTCCACCAGGCGATGACACCCGGCCCTGTGCGTATCTTTCACCGCATGCTGTCGCTGGTTCCTGAGTGTGCCGATCTTCTGCACTGCAGTATTCTTGCAGTCGCCAACGCGCTGCGTGCGTCGCTGTGAGTCAACTTGGCCACCGCATCCGCGGCACAAGCGGCATGATCTTCAACGTGCCGCCGCTTTGTAACGCGATGCATATCACGCTCTGTAGTCATCATCATGTTCGTCTATCGCAGCGATCATAACTAACGACTTCTCACGCTTCGGTCCGCTGGCCATGATTCAGCTCCCTCAAACGAGCTGACGCCATGCGCCCTGGACCCCTCATGGTGCTAGCCCTGCTAGCCCCGACGCTGATCGCCCCGCCGGTCTTCGCCCAATCCGTCCTGACCCGCGACAACGGCGCCAAGGTCGGTGATAACCAGAATTCGCAGACCGCCGGAGCCAATGGCCCGACCCTGCTGCAGGACGTGCAACTGATCCAGAAGCTGCAGCGCTTCGATCGCGAGCGCATCCCCGAGCGCGTGGTGCATGCACGCGGCACCGGCGTCAAAGGCGAGTTCACCGCGACCGCCGATCTATCCAGCCTGACCAAGGCCAAGGTGTTCAGTGCCGGCGAAAAGACCCCGGTGTTCGTGCGCTTTTCCTCGGTGGTGCACGGCAACCACTCGCCGGAAACCTTGCGCGACCCGCACGGCTTCGCCACCAAGTTCTACACCAGCGAAGGCAACTGGGATCTGGTTGGCAACAACTTCCCCACTTTCTTCATCCGCGATGCGATCAAGTTCCCCGACATGGTCCACGCGTTCAAGCCGGACCCGCGTACCAACCTGGACGACGATTCGCGTCGCTTCGACTTCTTCTCGCACGTGCCCGAATCCACCCGCACGCTGACCCTGCTGTACTCCAACGAAGGCACCCCGGCCGGCTATCGCTTCATGGATGGCAACGGCGTGCATGCCTACAAGCTGGTCAATGCGCAGGGCGAGGTGCATTACGTCAAGTTCCACTGGAAGACGCTGCAGGGCATCAAGAATCTCGATCCCAAGCAGGTTGCCGCCGTCCAGGCCAAGGACTACAGCCACCTGACCAACGATCTGGTCGGTGCGATCAGGAAGGGCGACTTCCCGAAGTGGGACCTGTACGTACAGGTGCTCAAGCCGGAGGACCTGGCCAAGTTCGATTTCGATCCGCTGGACGCCACCAAGATCTGGCCCGACGTGCCGGAGCAGAAGGTCGGCCAGATGGTGTTGAACAAGAACGTCGACAACTTCTTCCAGGAAACCGAGCAGGTGGCGATGGCGCCGGCCAACCTGGTGCCGGGTATCGAACCCTCCGAAGACCGTCTGTTGCAGGGCCGCATCTTCTCCTACGCCGACACGCAGCTGTATCGCGTCGGTACCAACGGCCTGAGCCTGCCAGTCAACCGCCCGCGCGTGGCCGTCAATAACGGCAACCAGGATGGCGAGGCGAACACCGGGCACACCAGCAGTGGCGTGAACTACGAGCCGAGCCGTCTGGAGCCGCGTCCGCAGGACACCGCTGCACGCTATAGCGAACTGCCGCTGTCGGGTACCACCCAGCAGGCCAAGATCACCCGCGAGCAGAACTTCAAGCAGGCCGGTGAGTTGTATCGGTCCTACAGCAAGAAGGATCGCGCCGACCTGGTGCAGAGTTTCGGCGAGTCGTTGGCCACCACCGACACCGAGAGCAAGCACCTCCTGCTGTCGTTCCTGTACAAGGCCGACCCCGAGTATGGCACTGGCGTGACGCGTGTCGCCAAGGGCGACCTGGCCCGGGTCAAGCAGCTGGCCTCCAGCCTGCAGGACTGATCCACCCACGGCATCGCGGCCTGTGCCGCGGTGCCGTCTCGCTATCGGGAGAGCCGTATGCGCACCCTGTTGTTTCTACTGCTTGGCACCCTGTCTGCGGCTGCCAATGCCGCCTCGCCTGCGCCGACGTCCAGCAGCGCCACCACTGCCAGCGCCGACCCGGCGCAGATCAAGCTGCAGTTGCGCGCGTACTTCTTCGACGCGGCACGCGAAGGGCGGCAGGACATGCTGGCCGAGTTCATCCGCTCGCACTACGACCTCAACACCCGTGACGAGAAGGGCTACACCGCCCTGATCCTGGCGGCCTATCACGGCCAGCGCCCGGCAGTGGAGCAGTTGCTCAGCGCCGGTGCCGACCCCTGCGCGCAGGACAAGCGCGGCAACACCGCGCTGATGGGCGCGATCTTCAAGGGCGAGCTGGGTATTGCCAAGCGGCTGATGCAGGCCGACTGCGCGCCGGACCAGCGCAACAATGCCGGTCAGACCGCCGCGATGTACGCGGCACTGTTCCAGCGGACCGACGTGCTCAAGGATCTGGCCGCCAAGGGCGCGGACCTCAGCCTCAAGGACGGGCAGGGCAACGATGTGACCAAGCTGCAACGCGGCGAGTTCGCGACGTCCCCGGCGCGCTGAGCGCGCCACTCATGTGTGGCGAGCCTGGCATGCGTAACGCCAGGCGTCAGCAAGCTCGCATAGGCGCCATGCGGCCGATGCAGGTGCCAGTCCGGCCACCGATGCCGGCGAGAGCCATCGGTGATGCTTGCTGCAGCGTGCCGCACCGTTATCCACCGGCCAGCCGCCTGTAGGCCCCATCCGGGCGGGTTGCACGCCTCGCGCTCCGCCATCTTCGACGCGCTGTACGTGGTTGCGACGCCAGCTCCGTCACAGTGACCGTTGGTTAGTCGCTGATCGCCATCGCCTGAGTCCTGCACCTCTCGATACCCGGAGCCTCGATGGCCTCGCTTGCAGCGCCCCATCGCGCGCTGACGCCACTGGTGCGTACTGGCGACTATGACCACCGACGTGGTTCGGATGTCAGCCATTGCGCACCTAGCGCACCGCATCCTCGCTCTTAGATCGGCTGGTCGCGCGTCGACTTATTCAATCTGCCTTCAGCACATCCCGAGAAGCGCAGCCATCGCCCCCGCCAGGTTCGGAGGTCAGCCATCGTGCACCGAGCGCAGTGAATCGTCGCTCCCGGATCGGCTAGTTGCTCGCCCACCTGCTCAACTTGCCTCCACGACCCGCAGAAAAAGTGCAGCCATCGCCCCGCCGGTTTTCTGCCACAGGCGCGTTGGGTCTCTGGCGGAAGTGGTGATTTTCCCGCCACTGCGTCAGGAGTCTCCTGACGTGGAAACCCTTGTGCGCCAAGGGTTTGACATAAATCTGAGCGCGCGCTGACTTGCTGGAAGTCTGTTTGGAAAAACCGCAAAAAACAGTTCAAGAAAGCGCTGCGAACGCCGATGCTTCCGCTATCGCACACTGGAACCCCCGGACCATGAAGCTCGATCCCTCCATCCCTTTCCTGATGTCCCTGCTGGCGATGGTGCTGTGCACCGCCACCGCCGTGGTCGCGCTGGTGTTCGGTCAGGTACATGTGCTGGCCACGTCGTGGAGCTTCTACACCGTGCTGGGCACCGCCCTGATCACCCTGGTCGCCTCGTACCATGCGCTCGGCAAGCCGCTGAGCGCCGAAGAGCGTGTGGGCTTCCGCAACCCGTAACTGCAGATCCTGTCCAGGCGCAGTGCGCGACGCCAGCCCTGGACGACACAAGCTCCGCTCGTTACTGATCATGCACCGCGTTCGCTCGACATGGGCGAACGCCCAGGCACTGCGCAGCCTGCAGCGATGCCGCCCGATAACGCGCGCACCTGGCGAGCGAGGGCAACGACAGCAGCGCCAGCGCAGTGTCGTTCGTCTCTTTCGGTGGCAGTGATAGCCGCGATGCCGGACGCCGAAGCGCCCCATCAACGCATTTGATCGACGCGCGTCATGCCCGAATCCGGCAAATCCGTCTCGGTCGATCACATGGCGCAGTGAACGGCTAATCGACCAGAGGGCTCCGGCAGGGCAGCCTCGCAGGATGCCGTGCCGCGCTGCGGCAGATTCATCGGCACCCGTGTAAGCTGTTGATCCTGTTCCGCATTCCGATGGCTGCCCGCTGCGGCCACATGTCGATGACCGCTTCCGCCGATCGTTACGCCGCCTCCCTGCGCCTGTCCGTCGCCCCGATGATGGACTGGACCGACCGCCATTGCCGGGTCTTCCATCGCCTGCTGGCACCCTCGGCACGCCTGTATACCGAGATGGTGCACGCCAATGCGGTGATCCATGGCGATCGCGCGCGGCTGATCGGGTTCGATCCGGTCGAACATCCGCTGGCGCTGCAACTGGGCGGCAGCGAGCCGGCACTGCTTGCGCAGGCCGCGGCGGTCGCGCAGGAGTGGGGCTACGACGAGATCAACCTCAATTGCGGCTGCCCGTCCGATCGCGTGCAGGCCGGGCGCTTCGGTGCCTGCCTGATGCGCGAGCCGGGCCTGGTCGCCGACTGTGTTGCCGCCATGTGTGCGGCGACCACGCTGCCGATCACGGTCAAATGCCGCCTCGGTGTCGACGATGATGACGACTATGCCGTGTTCGCCGGCTTCGTCGATCAGGTGGTCGCAGCCGGTGCCGCCATGGTGGTGGTGCATGCCCGCAACGCGTGGCTCAAGGGCCTGTCGCCCAAGGAAAACCGCGAAGTGCCGCCGCTGCGTTACGACTGGGCGTATCGTCTGAAGCAGGAGCGTCCCGCGCTGCCGGTGGTGCTCAATGGCGGCATTGAGGCGGTGGAGGCCGCGATGGAGCATCTGCGCCAGACCGACGGTGTCATGCTCGGCCGCGCGGCCTATCACGACCCCTACCTGCTGCATCGCCTGGATGCAGCCCTGACGCATCGTGCGGAGCAGCCGCGCGACCAATTACTGCGCGCCTTGCGGCCCTACGTCGAGTCCCAACTGGAGCAAGGCCTGGCATTGAAGCACATGACCCGGCACGTATTGGGGCTATTCCATGGCCAGCCGGGCGGACGCGCGTTCCGGCAGGTCCTGAGCGAGGGCGCACACCGGCCCGGTGCCGGTTGGGAGCTGGTGGAGCAGGCCTTGCAGCGCACCGACACCCAGGGCTGGCGCGTGGTGGCCTGAACTGGCCTGCCGCTTGCATTACCTGAACCGCGATCGGCCTTGCCTGCCTCTGACCGGGGTACCCACTGCCGGACGCGGCTGCGGGATCCAGCGACAGGCGCCATTCCAGGCGTCCAGAATTCATTTCACTGAACAGCGTTAACACAAAGCTAAAAAGTTCAGATGGGATTCACCCCAAAAAATCAAGAATTCGGGCCTATTCCCGGGTCCGGTCTTGCCATCACTGGTGGCCGGCTTCACGAATTTTGAATGTTCCTGAACAACCCGCTAGGATTCATTGTGACCCAGCCGTCCTGCCGCGCTTGCCATGTCGTCCTGGTTGCTCTCGGGCTAGCCATGGCAGCGCCGTTGGCGTGGGGGCAGGCATATCCAATGTCGCATGCGGGGCGCGATCCATTGCCGCCTTCCGCACGCGGCAACGGGCGCACGCTCTCGGACACCATTCGACAGGTGCAGCGGTCCACCGGTGGACAGATCCTCAGCGCCGAGCGCGTGCCGTTCGACGGCGGCAATCTCAACCGGGTCAAGTACATGAAGGATGGGCGCGTGCACACCGTGTACGACTCCGAGCAGCCGCAGGCCGCGCCGCCGCGCAGCCAGGCGCCGCCGGATGCGCCACCACGCAACGATAACCACTAAACGTAGATAGTTCTGCGTTAAGTCTTATAAATTCCCCGGCCATGGGCCGACAACGTAACTAGGGAGAGTGCATGCGTATCCTTTTGGTCGAAGACGAAGCTCCGCTGCGCGAGACCCTTGCCGCGCGCCTGAAACGTGAGGGCTTTGCTGTCGACGCTGCACAAGACGGCGAAGAAGGCCTGTACATGGGCCGCGAAGTCCCGTTCGATGTCGGCATCATCGACCTCGGCCTGCCCAAGATGTCGGGCATGGAGCTGATCAAGGCGCTGCGCGACGAGGGCAAGAAATTCCCGGTGCTGATCCTGACCGCGCGTTCGAGCTGGCAGGACAAGGTCGAAGGCCTCAAGCAGGGTGCCGACGATTACCTGGTCAAGCCGTTCCATGTCGAGGAGCTGCTGGCGCGCGTCAATGCGCTGCTGCGGCGCGCGGCGGGCTGGAGCAAGCCGACGCTGGAATGCGGCCCGGTCGCGCTGGATCTGGCAGCGCAGACGGTCAGCGTCAATGGCGCCAACGTGGACCTGACCAGTTACGAGTACAAGGTGCTCGAGTACCTGATGATGCATGCCGGCGAACTGGTCTCCAAGGCCGATCTGACCGAGCACATCTACCAGCAGGATTTCGATCGCGATTCCAACGTGCTGGAGGTGTTCATCGGCCGCCTGCGCAAGAAGCTCGATCCCGATGGTGAGCTCAAGCCGATCGAGACCGTACGCGGCCGCGGCTACCGTTTCGCCATCCCGCGTACCGAAGGCTGAGTCCGCGCGTCGGCAAACAGGAAGATCAGGTGCCGGGCCGCTCCAAGTGGTATAGACGCTGGCGGCCACGCTCGCTGCAGGCCCGCCAGCTGCTGGCCGCCAGCCTCAGCCTGGTGGCCTTCCTCGCGCTGGCGGGGTATGCGCTGGATGTGGCGTTTGCCGACACCGCCGAAAAGAACCTGCGCGAACGGCTGAAGAACTACGCCTCTGCGTACGCCGCCAACATCGATTTCGTGCGCGATGGCTCGCTGTACATCGGCGGCCAGCCGCCGGATCCGCGTTTCGATGTGCCCGGCGGCGGGCTCTATGTGGAAGTCGTGCGCCCGGACGAAAGCTGGACCTCGATGTCGGCCGAGGGCCCGAACATTCCGCACGGGCGCATGCTCGAACCGCGCCAGGAAGAGTTCATCGGCCCGCTGGAGATGACCCAGATCGACGGCAGCGTGGGCCAGCTGTATCGCTACGGCCTGGGCGTGAGTTATGTCGAGCGCGAACACGGCGGCGAGATTCCGTACACCATCTACGTGATGGAAGATGCGCGCTCGATGGGCGCGCAGCTGCGCGTGTTCCGTGGCGCGGTGTGGTTCTACCTCGGCAGTGCCGGTGTGGTGCTGCTGGTGCTGCAGGCCTTCATCCTGCAGTGGAGCCTGCGTCCGCTGCGGCGGGTCATCAACGAGTTGACCAAAGTACAGCGCGGCGAGATCCAGCGCATGAGCGAGCAGCATCCGCGCGAGCTGGAGCCGCTGACCGAAAGCATCAATGCCTTCATCGAGAGCGAGCGCGACAATCTGGACCGCCAGCGCAATACGCTGGCCGATCTTGCGCACAGCCTCAAGACGCCGATCGCGGTGTTGCGCACCCAGCTCGATAGCGGGCAGTCCGAGCGCGATCTGCACGAGGAAATGGATGTGCAGTTGCGCCGCATGAACGATCTGGTGTCCTACCAGCTCGCACGCGCGGCCTCCAGCGGGCACAAGCTGTTTGCCGCGCCGCTGCCGATCGAGCCGACCGCCGAAGAAATCGTGCGTGGCTTGGAGAAGGTGTACTCGGTCAAGGGCGTGCTGTGCGAATTCGATATTTCGCCCGATGCGCGCTTTCATGGCGAGCCGGGCGATCTGCAGGAACTGCTGGGCAACCTGCTGGAAAACGGCTTCAAGTGGGCGCGCAGCCGCGTGCTGCTGACCGCCCAGCCTGGTCCCACCACCGGCAGCCGTCGCGCCGGATTGATCCTGTCGGTGGAAGACGATGGCCCCGGCATCGCGCCGGAAGACGTGGCCAAGATCCTGCAGCGTGGCGTGCGTGGCGACGAGCGCGTGCAGGGCCACGGCATCGGCATGTCGATCGTGCAGGACCTGATCAAGGCCTACCGCGGCGAGCTGCAGGTGGTGCGCTCGCAGGAACTGGGCGGCGCCCGCTTCGACGTGACCCTGCCGCCGGGACTGTGACCGGCGTGGGGTGCGGAATGAACCCGTGGTCAACGCTGCAGCGCACTCCGACAACCGTTTAACGTCCCGCGCGTTGGCTTGACCATACTGGGCCGGTTGCAGGCGGTTGCGATGGAGAGCTGCATGTTCGAGCGCAATGCACAGATGCACGGGCTGAGCGCATATCCAGTGGGTACGCGCTTCCATCGCCGATGGCAGCTGGCATGGCTGCTGGCGGGTTGTGCCTTCGCCATGTCGTGCAGTGCTGCCAACCCGGCACTGACGCCGGCGCAGACGCGCTGGCTGCAGCGTGCGACCTACGGGGTGGATGCCGACAGCGCCGCGCAACTGCAGCGGCTCGGTCGAGAGCGCTACGGCAGGTCGCTGTTGCAGGCCAGCGACGATGCGGCGTTGCCAGCGCCGATCCGCGCACAACTGCAGCACTTCGATGCGCTGCACACGCCCTTGCTGACCTTGCTGACGCAGTACGAGGCCGACAAGATCCGCCTGCAGGACATGCCCGATGGCGAGGAAAAGACCGCCTTGCGCAAGGCATGGCAGGCGCGTGGCGGGCAGATGCTGACCCAGGCGCGTCAGGCGCAGCTGTTGCGTGCGGTGTATGCGCCGGGGCAGACGCGCGAGCAGCTGGTGTGGTTCTGGCTCAATCATTTCAGCGTGTACGCCGACAAGGGGCGGGTGAAATGGATGGCGGCCGATTACATGGAAAACGCGATCCGCCCGCATGCCACCGGCAAGTTCGCCGACCTGGTGATGGCGACGCTGGAAAGCCCGGCGATGCTGGAATATCTGGACAACGCCAAGAACGCCAAGGGCAAGGTCAACGAAAATTACGCGCGCGAACTGATGGAACTGCACACGCTGGGCGTGCATGGCGGTTACAGCCAGCAGGACGTGCAGCAACTGGCGCTGATACTCACCGGCGCCGGCCTGGTGCCGGTCAAGGCCGAGGGCGCTCCGCCCTTGCCGACTGCCGCGCCGGGGCAGCCGCAGGTGGTGCGCGAGGGGCTGTTCGAGTTCAATCCTGCGCGCCATCAACCCGGCGAAAAGACCTTGCTGGGCCAGCGCATCGCCGCGGGCGGCCTGGATGAGATCGAGCGTGCGGTGCAGCTGTTGGTGCGGCAGCCGGCATGCGCACAGTTCATTTCGCAGCGCCTGGCCGAGTACTTTGTCAGCGACAAGCCGCCGGCCGCGCTGGTCGAGCGCATGGCGAACACGTTTCAACGCAGCGATGGCGACATCGCCAAGGTGATGCAGGCCATGCTGGACGCGCCGGAATTTGCGCAGGCGCAACCACGCAAGTTCAAGGATCCGAATCGGTTCGTGGTTTCGGCCATGCGGCTGGCGTACGAGGGCCAGCCGGTGGTCAATGCCGCGCCGATGGCGAGCTGGCTGCAGCAACTCGGCGAGCCGCTGTTCGGGCGCATCACCCCTGATGGCTGGTCGCTGCAATCGCAGGCATGGACCAGCTCCGGGCAACTGGCGCGACGCTTCGAGGTGGCACGTTCGCTGGGTAGCGGACCCAAGCAACTGTTCCGCTTCGATGGCGATAACGACACGCCACTGCCGGCGCTGACGCAGATCGACACGCGTCCATCGTATCGCTGGGTGGCGCCGTCGCTTTCCAGCGGCACGCGCGATGCCTTGGCGCAGGCGCGTTCGCCTGCGGAATGGAACGGATTCCTGCTGTCATCGCCGGACTTCAACTATCGCTGATTCGAGGGTCGCCGATTCGACGGCTGCCGATTCAAACCCGCTGTTTCAACGTTCGACCAGCGACCACCGCCACAGGAGCGCGCCATGCAACGACGTCAATTTCTGCTTGCCTCTGCTGCGGCCGCAAGTCTGCCCTGGAGCGGTCGCCTGTTTGCTGCGCCACGCGACAGCGCGCGCATGCTGGTGGTGTTCCTGCGCGGCGGCTACGACAGCAACAATCTGCTGGTGCCGCACGCCAGCGATTTTTATTATCAGGCGCGTCCGACCCTGGCGATCGCGCGGCCGGATGCGGCCAACCCGAACAGTGCCGTTGCGCTGGACACGCAATGGGGTCTCAACCCGGTGATGCGCGATGCGCTGCTGCCGCTATGGCAAAGCCGGCAGCTGGCGTTCGTGCCGTTTGCCGGTACCGACGATCTGTCGCGCAGTCACTTCGAAACCCAGGACGATATCGAATCCGGTCAGGCCGGCCGGCAGCGCCGCGATTATCGTTCCGGCTTCATGGCGCGCCTGTCGGGCGTGCTCAGCGGAGTGCCGGCGATTGCCTTCACCGATTCCTTGCCGCTGACCTTCCAGGGCGGCGGCGACTTGCCCAACGTGTCGTTGCGGGGCATCGGCAAGGGCGGCCTGGATGCGCGTCAGGCACAGATCCTGTCGCAGATGTACGACGCAACGCCGCTGGCGGCGGCTGCGCGCGAGGGACTGGCACTGCGTCAGCAGGTTACCGCGCAGCTGCGCGAAGAGATGGAGCAGGCCGGTCGCGGCGCCGCCAGTGCGCGCACCTTCGCCGACGAAACCCGGCGCATGGCAAGCCTGATGCGCGAGCGTTATCGACTGGGCTTTGTCGATGTCGGCGGTTGGGACACGCACGCCAATCAGGGCAGTGTCGAAGGCGGCCTGGCGAACAATCTGCGCAATCTGGGCGAAGGGCTGGCGGCGTACGCCGACGCCCTGGGACCGGCATGGAAGGACACCGTGGTGGTGGTGCTGTCCGAGTTCGGCCGCACCTTCCGCGAGAACGGCAGCAAGGGCACCGATCACGGGCACGGCACCACCTATTGGGTGCTGGGTGGCAGCGTGCATGGCGGCCGGATCGCCGGCGAGCAGGTAGACGTTGCGCAGGCGCGGCTGCTGCAGAACCGCGATTATCCGGTGCTTACCAATTACCGCAGCCTGTTCGGCGGTGTACTGAGCCGGTTGTGGGGATTGTCGCCTGCGCAGCTGGAGCGGGTGTTTCCCGGTGCCAGGCCGCGCGATCTTGGGTTGGTGTGAGAGTGCGTGGCAATGCGCTGCCGATGGCGATCCGTCTCGCGTGCGGCATCGCGCATTGTTGTGGTCAGTCGGTTGAACGCGTGCGATTGATGCGCGCGACAGCGTCGCATGACGACAGCCTAATTCATGCAGACGTGTCACCCCACCCTCAGCGCTGCGTTGACGACGCAAACGGCGACGGCCCATAGAAATACGTCAGCTGTGCAGCGACATCCGGCATGACGCGCGCCAGCAGCTGCGGCGCGGAGAAGTGGTATTCGCTTACGACCGCGAAGAACTCCTCCGGCGCTTCGGCGGCATACGGGTCGATCTCGGTGTCTTCGCCCGCATCGACGCGTTGGCAGAACGTATCGAAGGCGCGCTGGAAATCGCGTGCCCAGGCGCGCTGCACAGCGCGCGGCAGCGGCGGGGTGCCGTCGAGCGCGCCATCGAGTGCATCGAGCTTGTGCGCCATCTCATGCACGATCACGTTGAAGCCGGCCTGCGGGTCGTCCAGGTCGGCCTGTACGTCGGCCCAGCTGACGATCAGTGGACCTTGTTCCCAGGCTTCGCCGGTCAGGGTGTCGTCCCAGGCATGCATCACCCCGGCCGCATCCACATGCGTACGCTGCACGCGGAATGCATCCGGGTAGACGATCAACTGCGACCAGCCACGCCAGCCGGCCGCGCCGATGTTCAGCAGCGGCAGGCAGCAGGTGGCAGCCAGCAGGACGTGGTCGTACGCTTGCAGCTGCAGCCCGTCGAGCGGGGAAATGGTCTTTTGCTGCAGGAACTGCGCGGCCAAGGCACGCAGTCGGTGCTGGCGGGGCGGATCGAGCGCAGCGACCCAGGCGCAGCGGCGGCTGACCGGCAGCCATAAGGCATCGGGAATATCGGCCGGCGGCCGGCGCAGCCGGCGCAACAACCACTGGATCAGCGGAACATGCCCGGCAGGAAGCTATGCCAGCGCGGCATCGTGCGCATGCGGGGGAACAGTCCATCGCCGTCACTGCCACCACCGCCGGTGGCCGGCGCGGGCTTGTGCGCGGGAGCACGTGGCGGGGTTGCCGGCTCGCCGTTGGGGGTTCTGCCGCGTGCCGCCGAGTTGCTGCTGATGCAGCTCTCATGATCGCCATCGGCCAGCTGGTCCGATGCCAGCGCGGCAAGCGGAGCCAACAACAGGAGCAGGCAAACCGTGATTCGGCGCATCGTCCACATCCAGGGCAAGCGGCGTGAGTGGCCGATCATAACGTGCTTTTCACTCCATCACGCAAGCCAGGCTGGGCGGGCGCGGACGCTTGGCGCATACTTTCGCGGATCGATTTGGGGACCTGCCGTGGATGACCGCGCCTTGCTGGCCAAACTTGCGAGCGGCCGGCTATCCGGCGATGCGTTGGCGCGCGATGCCGGGTTGACCCGTGCGGCGGTGTGGAAGCGGATCCAGAATCTGCGCGCGGCCGGGGTCGAGATCGAAGGGCGGGCCGGGGACGGCTACCGCCTGGCGGCGCCGCTGGACCTGCTGGACGACGCGCGCATTCGTGCGGCGATGGCGGCCGATGCGCTGGCAGGCCTGGCTGCGCTGGAGATTGCCTGGACCCTGGAATCCACCAACACCAGCTTGCTGGCGCGCCCGGCGCCGGAGCAGGGCGTGGCGGTGCTGCTGGCCGAGCGGCAGACCGGCGGGCGCGGCCGGCGTGGGCGTCAATGGACCTCGCCACTGGGTGCGCACATCTATCTGTCGGCCTCGCGCCGTTTCAGCGGCGGATTGGGCCAGCTGGCCGGGCTCAGCCTGGCCGTGGGCGTGGCGGTGGCCGAGGCCCTGCGCGGTTGTGGCTTTGCCGATGTCGGGTTGAAGTGGCCCAACGATCTGCTGGCGCGCGAGCGCAAGCTGGGCGGCCTGCTGATCGAAGGCGGCGGCGAAATGGCCGGCAACGCCCGCGCGGTGATCGGGTTGGGTTTGAACGTGCATATGCCGGCGGCAGCGGCCGCTGCGATCGACCAACCGTGGGTGGATCTGGATACGCTGGCCGGCCACGCGGTGTCGCGCGATACCGTGGTGGCTGCAGTGTTGTCGGCGCTGCTGCCGGCGCTGGAGCTGTTCGAGGCGCAGGGGCTGGCCCCGTTCCTGGGCCGCTATGCGGCCCTGGACGTCCTGAGCGGCCGCGCGGTGCAGGTCGAGGAGGCCGGCACTCGGCATCACGGCATTGCGCTTGGTCTGGCGGCCGACGGCGCGTTGCGGGTGCAACTGGGCGAGACGGTGCGGCTGTTCCATTCCGGAGAAGTGAGCGTGAGACCTGCATGAGCGAGTGGTTGTTCGACCTGGGGAATTCGCGATTCAAGTACGCACCGCTGCAGGGCGACCGCGCCGGCGACGTGCAGGCCTGGCCGCACGGTGCCGAGGCGATGGATGCGGCCGCGTTGTCGGCCTTGCCCACCGGTCGCATCGCGCATGTGGCCAGCGTGGCTGCGCCGGCGTTGACGCAGCGCATGCTCGGCTGCCTGCGCGAGCGTTTCGAACAGGTGCGCATCGTGCGGACCGCGGCCGAATGCGCCGGCATCCGCATCGCCTATGCCGACCCAAGCCGCTTCGGGGTCGATCGCTTCCTGGCGCTGCTGGGCGCACGCGGCGACGCACCGGTGCTGGTGGCCGGCGTGGGCACCGCGTTGACCATCGATGTACTCGGCGCCGATGGGCGGCACCACGGCGGTCGCATCGCCGCCTCGCCGACCACCATGCGCGAGGCGCTGCATGCGCGCGCGGTGCAGTTGCCGGCCAGTGGCGGGACCTATGTCGAGCTGGCCGACGATACCGACGACGCGCTGACCTCCGGCTGCGATGGCGCGGCGGTGGCGCTGATCGAGCGCAGCCTGCAGCACGCGCAACGCAGTCTGGGCGTACCGGTGCGGCTGCTGGTGCACGGGGGCGGCGCGCCGCCGCTGCTGCCGTTGTTGCCCGATGCCAGCTTCCGCGCCGCGCTGGTGCTGGATGGGCTGGCGACCTGGGCGAGGTCTGCTTCGGCGCCTTGAGCGGCGAGCCATGCGATCGTGCGGCCACGCGGCGGGCGCGGCCGGAAGACGGAATCGGTCGGCAGCGCTCGTACACTGTGCCTACCGCCTGGCGTGGGCAGCGAGCCGACCAGCGCTCGCCGGTTGTGACTGCCCGCGCTTAGAATCCATCGCATGTATGTCCGCGCACTCATCGTCGTCCTGATCGTCCTCAATGCCGGTGTGGCCTTGTGGTGGGCATTGCAGCCGGCACCGGCAGCGGTGGCGGCACCGCCGCAGCCGGCCGGTGTGGCGCGCCTGGAGGTGCTGCCGGGCACTGCGCCAGCATCACCAGCAGGGCCAGGCGAGGCGAGCGAGGCAGGCATGGACCCGGCAGCTGCGGTCACCGCACCATCGGATGCACCGACACCGACACCGACATCGACATCGACATCGACTGAGGCTGAGGCTGAGACGGCAGCAGCGGCAGTGTCTTCTCCGGCTGCTGCGGTCGCCGGGAAGGTAGTCGCAACGTCGCAGACGTCGGCACAGGTTCCTCCACCAACCAAGGTCGCTCCGGCACCGGCCGAGGTTGCAGCAGCGGCGATCAAGCCATCGCCAGCGGTACCTGCTCCCGCCGCTGCGCCGGAGCGCTGCGCCAGCCTGGGGCCGTACGCGGCGCGCGCCGATGCCGATGCCGCGCTGGCACGCCTGCGTGGCCAGGCCACGCGCACCCGCGTGCGCGAGGACAAGGACGCCGGGGTCAGTACGTTCCGGGTGATGCTGCCCAATGTCGGCGATCGTGCAGCGGCGCAGGCCTTGGTCAAGCGCATCGCCGCCGCCGGCATGAGCGACTATTACGTGATTGCCCAGGGCGAGGACAACAGCATCGCGCTGGGGCAGTACCAGAGTCGCGAACGTGCCGAGCGCCGTCAGGCCAGCCTGGTCGGTGCGGGGTTTCCGGCACAGTTGCTGCCCAGCGGCACCGGGCAATCGCGCTGGTGGATCGATGTGCGCAGCACGGCGGCGATCGGCACATTGCAAGGCACCGCAGGTGCAACGCGTCAGCGGTCGCTAGATTGCGCCGCGCTGCGCTAGAATGCGCACCGGCGCGCAACGCGCCTGCCTTTGCCGGCATAGCTCAGTTGGTAGAGCAACCGCCTTGTAACTCGGACGCGGTTGTTGTGGTGACGAGCCAGAAGGCTAAGCGCGGCAAGGCTTTAGGCTCGCCAGCGCGTAGACTGCGGGACAAGCCGGTCACGGTTTGAGCAAGAGAAGTACGACATCGCCGCTTTAGCTCAGTCGGTAGAGCAACTGATTTGTAATCAGTAGGTCGTCCGTTCGATTCGGACAAGCGGCACCATCCCTGCGGTCAGCGTCCCTTCGCGCTGCTCTTTCTGGACTTCGGCCGCAGCTTGGCCGCGCGCTGCTCCAGGTACTCGCCCAGCAGCCTGAGCGGCTCCACGCCGAGCGCCTCGGCGAACTCGACCAGCTCCACGGCGTCGATGCGCCGCTCCCCGCGCTCGCACTTGGACACGAAGGTCTGCGTGTTGCCCAGCCGTTCGGCTAGATCGACCTGCGACACGCCTGCCCGCTTGCGGGCCGCCTTCAGGACGGTCAGCAGTAGCTGATAGTCGGGGTTGTGGGTCGATTGGGCCATCGCGCGGTGACAGGCAGGTCACCGCACGCTAGAGTCCGTATTGGATTAGTCCAAAACAGACTATTTAATGGCGTTGCCCAGGGGGAGTGCATGAAGCGGATAGGGGTTCTTCTGGTCGTCCTGGTAGCCCTGGCTTGGGCCGGGTCGAAGCTGGTACCGCGCAGCAAGCCCGCGGCTGCTAATGCGCCCGCAGTAGTGGCCGAGGTGCTGCAGGAGCAGGCCCAGCAGCCGGAGGCACCGAAGCCAGAGCCGGAGCGCCCAATGACGGCAGCGGAGAAGAAGGCGCAGCAGGAGAAGTGGTTCGGCGCCGAGACGATCGTGGCGGCCGAGCGCGCGGTGAGGGGCGAGCTGAAGGACCCGGACGCCGCGCAGTTCCGGGACGTGCGCGCCAACTACACCGAGGAGTTCGGCGTGGTCGCTTGCGGCCGGGTCAACGCCAAGAACGAACTCGGCGGATACACCGGCTTCCGGCGCTTCGTGTCGGGCGGAAAGAGCGTGATCCTTGAGGGGCGAGACAACATTGCCGACGCATGGGCAGGGGCGTGCAACTAGTCGAGCATGCCCCAGCCTGCATTACTCGCTTTGTAGGTTGCGTTTGATCCTGCGCAACTGCAGTTCAAGCCAATCGCTGAGATCTTGGAAGCTGGTTTCGCTGAGTCGGTCAGGCCACTGCAGGACGACCTGGCCTTCGTCGAGCGATAGAGCGTCCTGCCTCATCCTCTTTGGTTCGCCGCCGCCGGCCGGCTTGCCGCTAGATACCAAAGCAATAGTTGGCTGATCCGTGCCGGATGAGATGCGATTAACAGATGCAGGCTCGATGGGCGTCTCCGGCAGCGCCGTATCCTGCTCCTCGTCCTCTGAGCTAAGTGCAGAAGAGGTCCCAGCGTTCGCCGAATGGGTCGCGTAGATGCGCGCGAAGTCCGCTGTGGTGCGCAACTGGCTGATGAAGTCATCCACGCTGTTCTCGTTGAACTTCTTCTCGATCAGAAGGTAGTGACGGAGATTCGGGTTGGAAGGCAGCTCGCTAGGCCACTTGGAAAACAACTCGGAGTGGATTTTGGGCAATAGCGCCGCCCTCCGAATGGCGTCAGCCCGTTCGATGGAGTCAGGCCGATCGTCCAGAAGGATGCGAAGTGCGAGGTCTGACAGCGTGACGGAGCGCTGATCGCCGCTGCCCTTGTCTTCAAGAAGACCATAGGAGATGAGGGCGGCCAGTGTCTGCCTGCCTCCGCTGCTGGACGGCGAGTAGCCCCAATGCTGGACGGCCACCGCGACGTTCGCCGACGACCGCTTCTCATGATGGTAGAAGGATCGCGCACGCTCGATTGCCGCCTTGAGGTCCAAGCCGGGGTAGGCGGGGCTGCGATGCTTGGCACTCTTCTTAGCCGGGCCGGGGGCACTCTCGTTCATTGCTGACTCCTGTGACGAACGGGGTCATCCTACCAGCGGAGGCTGGATAAGTCTATTTGAGCCTTGCGCGAGGCTAGAGGGGTGTGTATTCTAGCCTCCGACATGACAAGGCTGACTAAGAGGCGGCGCCCGGATAGGCCGGGCGGAAACGAAAAACCCCGGCGGAATCGCTCGGTCAGGAGCGACGACGCCGGGGCTTGTATGGCGAAGGTGAAAGAGGGCGACCCCGCCACCTACGACTGTCTTGTGAGGACAACTCGACATTCTACCGTCGAGGGTCGCGGGCAACAACTGCTCTCCAATTACTCAGATTGGAGGTGCGCCTATGGGCAGGCTTTCCGAGATGAGGTCCGTCTTCGTGCGGGCATACACGCGATTCCGGTTCGGCCGGACTGAGCACGTGTGCCAACACTGGCGGTCCCATCCCGGTCAGTTGAACTTGTTCGACTGATGCTGGGGCAAAGGTGTGGGGCATTCGTGCCCCACGCCATCTTCAGCCCGCCCAGTGAAGCGTTTCAGATGTGCAGATTGACCATTAGCCCATAACTCACGAGGTAACCCGCAATGAGCAAGAACGAGAAGTCCTCCAAGGAACTGTCCAGCCTGGCTGGCAAGGTTCTCCAGCAGAAGTCCTCCACCACCGCGGCGAAGAAGCTGGCAGGGTCCGTCCTGACGCAGGCACCCGACCGCAAGCCTGCTGGTGGCGGCAAGAAGAAGTAGTAGCAACAGATCTGGTGGATGCGCCTCCGGTATGAGGCGCATCCACGACTCCAGGATTGAGCCGTGTCGCGTCCGGGCGCATCGGCCTTGGTGCTCGGCAGCCCGGACCGCCCCGGGCCTCCTGGGCTCACCGGGTCGACCGCACAAACGTTGGCATATTCGTGCGCCGGCTTGTTGCATCATGTGTCGTGTCGGCGCCACCAGCCGCCGGCACCCAGGCTTTCGGCGGCCCAAACAGCCGAGGCCCGCCCCGCCGACTGAGGGGAATAACGGATCCATCTCTGCGACGCACAGCAGGCAGTCCCGACGCGGCACGTCGCCGCGCCGGGAGCCTGCCCGGAGTCACAAGAGATGGAAACGAACCTGCTCGCGGAGCTGCACTCGCTGCCCGACGACGCCCTGCTCACCGCCGACGAGGCCGCGCAGTTCCTGCGCCTCAAGTACACGACGCTCGCCTGGTACAGGTGCCAGGGCGTCGGCCCAAAGTTTTCCCGCGTCGGCCCGAAGCTGATCAGCTACCGCGTGGGCGACCTGCGCGACTATGCGAGCGGCCAGGCGATGGGGGACGGCGTGCAGCGCGCCGCCCAGGCCGCGCTCGCCGGCCGCCGCCGCGCCGCCAGCCTCCGCAAGAAGTCGGAGGGCTGACCGATGTCCGCACAAGAGAACGCCCAAGGCGTGCTAGACCGTGGGCGCAAGGTTACGACTGACCAGGAGACGGAGCCTGCCAGAGCTCACGGGATCAATGATGCCGAGCGGCGCCCCGCCGATACGCCATCATTCGACGACGCCGAGTTCCTGATCCGGGCCGGCTACGAGCTGATCCCCCTGAGGGGAGGCAGCAAGGCGCCTAGGGACAAGGACTGGCCCAACCGCCGCTACGACCCCGCTGCCGTGCTGGCAGAGGCGCGAGCCCGCAACGGCAACTTGGGCGTGCGGTTGCGCGCGACCGACTTGGTCGTGGACGTGGACCCGCGCAACGGCGGCGACGACTCGCTCCGCGCGCTGGTCGCCAACTGCGGCCTGGACCTGGGCGCATGCCCGCACGTCGCCACGGGCGGAGGCGGACACCACTACTACCTGCGCAAGCCGGAGGGGCTCGCCACCGTCGGAAGGCTGCCGCGATACCCCGGCATCGACTTCAAGAAGCAGGGCGGGCAGGTCGTCGCGCCTGGATCGGTGCACCCAGAGACCGGGCGCAGGTACGAGTCGGAGTTCTGGATGCTCGGCCCCGACGAGACGCCCGAAGCCCCGGTCGCGTTGCTCGAACTGCTGCGCGTCCGCCAGGTCGAGATGCCTGCCGGGACGGGCGACGCCGACAGGTGGGGCGAGGTCGCGCCGTCGCAGCTTGCCGCCGCGCTGGCCGACCTGCCCGCCGACGACTACGGCGAGGGCACGCACGACGACTGGTTCCAGCTCATGTGCGCCTGCCACCACGGGACTGCGGGCGCTGGCCGGGAGGAGTTCATCGCCTGGAGCACGCAGGCCGCGGGCTACGTTGACCACGCGGAGTCCATCGGCTACCGCTGGGACTCGCTCGCGTCCCGCACGGGCCAAGGCGGCAGGCCGACGACGGTGCGCCACCTGCACCAGGTGCTCGCCAGGCACGGCGCGGGCGTCCCGCACGCCGCGCCAGAGGACGACTTCGACGCCTACGAGGACCTGGCCGAACTGGGCCGGGGCGTTGACGATGCGGCGCTACGCGAGCCGCCCAGGCCCGAGGGCAAGGCCGCCGTGCTGGAGGAGATGAACGCGAGGCACTGTGTCGTGATGGAGAACGGCAAGTTCCGCGTCTTCACCGAGATGTTCGACCCGGTGCTCAGACGCCACTTCTACCAGCGCTCCACGAAGGAGGACTTCCAGAACCTGTACTGCAACAGCTTCGTGGAGCAGGTGAACGACAGGCCGACGACGCGGGCGCAGTTCTGGCTCAAGCACCCGCAGCGCCGCCAGTACGACGGCGTCACCTTCGACCCGTCGGAGAACCACGAGGGCTGGCTGAAACTGTGGCGCGGCTGGGCCGTCGATCCGGCGCCGGGCGACTGGTCGCTGCTGGATCAGCTCATTCGCGAGGTGCTGACCGACGGCGACCCGCAGGGCTACCGCTACGTGCTGAACTGGATCGCTGCCATGTTCCAGCGGCCGTCGCAGCCCGCGGAGGTAGCGATCGCCTTTAGGGGCGCGAAGGGCACCGGCAAGGGCACGCTGGGCCGCGTCCTACAGCACATCGCTGGGGCGCACGGCCTGCACATCAGCTCGCCTGAGCACATCACGGGACGCTTCAACTCGCACCTGCAGAACTGCATCTGCCTGTTCGCCGACGAGGCGTTCTGGGCGGGCGACAAATCCGGCGAGGCGAAGCTCAAGGCCCTAGTGACGGAGCCGACGGTCGCCTACGAGGGAAAGGGGCGCGATGCGGTGATGGGGAAGAACCTTATCCACATCGTCATGGCCTCCAACTCCGACTGGGTCGTGCCCGCCGGACTGGACGGCGAGCGGCGCGTCGCGGTGTTCGAGGTGAACGACTCCCGCAAGGACGACCACGAGTTCTTCCGCGCGCTGAACCGCCAGCTAGACGAGGGCGGCCGCGCCGCCTTCCTGCACGACATGCTCGCGCGCGACATCCGGGGCTGGCACCCGCGCAACGACATCCCGCAGAACGGCGCGCTCGCCGAGCAGAAGCTGCGCGGCATGGAAGCGGAGTTCGCGTGGTGGCACTCGCTGCTCTACACAGGCGAGCTGCCGGGCTACGACGAGGACAGGGACTGGCAGGCCGGCGCGGTCGAGCTCGACAAGGCCGACCTGTACGAGAGCTACCTGGCCTTCGCGCGAGGCCGCACCAGCCACCCGAGGCCGCTGCCCGGCCTGGCGAAGGTGCTGCTCGCCAAGGTGGGCGTCACCACGCGGCAGATCAGGAGCGGCGCCCGCAAGGACAGGTGGGTGTACGTCGTCCCCGCGCTCGACCAGGCGCGCGCCAAGTTCGCGGCGATCGCCGGGATGACGTCGGCGCAGCTCTGGGTTTGAGGGAGCACGGAATCAAGGCCGTTCGACGCGCGACGTGTCGAACGGCTTCTTTTTGCTCGTTTCGCTTTACGAATCATGCGCTTAGTCGTCGGCGAACGACATGAACGAGGTTTGCGGCTCCGAAATCGTTTTAGGATTTTCGACGCCGCCCCGACCACGCCGACGCGCTGCACTGGTGCGGGGAGACATTCGATTCGTCGTCGGTGAGAAATAAACTGTGCAAGTTGTTCAAGTTGTTCATAGATCAATAAAGCTAAGAAAAACAAAGAAAAAACAGCGAACAGCTTTACGCACGGCTTCCGAGCTGAACCTGAGAACGTCGTGCTGCGTGTCGAGTGAGGGATTCGGCGCGGTCTGAGCCTGGCCGAGCGCGGCGGCGTGGAGACCGATGCGGGGAACGCGGCCGGGTTGCCGTCCGACCTCGCGCCAGACCTCTCCCTCGCGCGCGTGGACCGTCCCGGAACCGTGGCCCGCTAATCAGCAGGCAGAAGGCGGGGCCACTCCAAGCCGATGATCCCGAAGGAGAAACGCTGGCTTCCTGCGCGCGCCTAACACGACACGATCACGTCGTAAGCCATTTTCTCGGGAGCCGGCCGTGGCCGCAAAGAAGTTCACCCCCGAGGTGCAGGAGGTCTTCCTCCAGGTGCTCGAGGACACCGCGTCGCCGACGCAGGCGGCCCAGGCGTGCGGCATCTCCAGGCGCCTCGCGTTCGAATACAAGCAGAACGACGTCGAGTTTCGCACCCGCTGGGGGAAGGCCATCGACGTCGCGATGGACGCGCTCCTGGACGAGGCGTACCGCCGCGCCTGCCTCGGCGTGGAGGAGCCCGTCATCTACCAAGGGCAGCTCTCCACGATCAGTTCCTCGCCTCAGTCGACTACTGGTCTCTCTTAATCTGAGAGATTCGCCCAGCAGACAGACCATACTTTGCCGCTACATCCTTGTTGGGAGTGCCAAGGCGCAACTCCGCAGCGATGGCAGCATTCCGCAGTTCCATCACATTCCGTTCCAGCGTATCGATCTGCAGTGACTGCACTGCAAGTATCTTCTCGTGACGATTCACGTCAGAGCGGATCTGCTCTTGAGCCTGCGCGAGCTTGGCAACTGCTTCCGCAATCAGGCTCTCAGTGGACTTCTTCTTTCCCATATCTCTAATTTCCTGTGTGAACTGCTGCCGGGATGGCAAATTGAGTGTAATTAAATTAAATAACTGAAGTCAACCACCCGACGTTCCATCGGTGGGTGGCGCGATGCCACGCCCATGATTCGCAAGCCGCAGCGACCGCGGCAGATCCGAGGGAAACACGTCCGGGAAACGATGGCGTTCGCGCCCAACGCTCCGCGACACATTGCAGGCATCCGGTCAGCGCATTGGCGCGCAGACCACCCCACGGCTGGGGATGCGCTCGTGACAGGCGACCGGAGGACTACAACCTCACAGGAGCCAACGAGCATGAAGATCACCCTCAGCGACACCCCCCTCCTCAGCACCCAGCAGATCGGCGAGCTTGCCTCGACCCTGGACCTGCTGCACAAGCGCACCCTCGCCGCGATCGAGCGGCTCAACAAGGACATCGCGACCCGCAAGCAGCAGATCGCCGCGCGCTGGAAGAGCGCCCCCGGCATCGGCATGGCCGACGTGGCGCGCTTCGCCGAGCACGAGACGCTCGCCAGCGTCCGCGAGATCAAGGACAACTCAAAGGCCGAGCTGGACAAGATCCTCAAGGAAGCCGGCGCACCGCACGCGCAGCTCGTCGGCCAGCGAGAGTTTTACGACTCCCCGGCGAAGGTCTTGGCCCGCGCCGCACTGGGCGACCCGAAGCGCACCGAGTACCTCCAGCAGCTCCAGCACGCGGGTCCCGCCGAGCTTGGGCACATGGCCCAGGTCGCCGTCGGCACGGCCAACGTGGCACTCGCGTCCGCCGTACTCTCCCTGATCGACAAGCTGCCCACGAAGGACCGGCCTGTCGGCCCCGCCGAGTTCGCGGGGGCCATGAGGCAGGACGACTACCTGAAGGTGCGGGAGTACATCAAGCTGGGCGACGCTCGCCTCCAGGGCATCCTGGTAGCCATCCGCGCCTGGACCGCCGGCAAGGCGAACCCGCTCAGCACGGTCTCGCTGGCCATGCGCGAGCAGCAGATCGAGCGCGCACTGATCGGGGGCGACGGCGATGCGTAGGCTGGCCCACTACTCAGCGGACCACCCGGCGGCCATTGCGCTCGCAGGCATGGTGTCTGCCCTGCGCACCGGCGGCGACATACTCGCGTGCCTGGCCGAGCGGGCAGAGGCCGCGGGCGTCCGGCCATACTCCGACTACTTCGACGACGCGGCGCGCCTGGCTGGCATGCAGTACTGCCGCGCGCTGGACCTGTACGTAGACCAGGCCACGAAGCGCCGGGCCGACCGACTTGGCTACCACCAAGCGCACCTTGCGCTCTGCTCAGCCTGACCGCGCAAACCCGGCCGGGTTGGTTAGGTGCGCAGAGGGCAACGGGTGGCCCGGCCGTGTTTCGGAGGGGATGTCCCAAGGGCATCCTCTTCTTTTTCATGTGCCTACGGAGTGCCGCGCCCAAAGAACCAGTTAGGGGGCTGTTGCGAACCCGTTGCCGCCCACGTGCGCGAATGCCACCCTGCTATCAGAGATCGTCTCGTCGTACCGCTCCACGAACTTCGCGAACTTGCCTCGATCGTCGTTGTAGCTCTCTATCCAGCGAGCCTGAGCTTGAGCGAAGGCCTGCACCAAGCCAAGGAAGTCGAAGTAGTAGACCCCTCCAGCATCGCGCGGGATTTCCGGGGCATCTCCAACTCTGAACGATATCCGGCGAACCTGGTTCTTTCGCACCTTGGAAGAACTGAGATTTGTCATATGGAGTATGCCGTTCCTCAGTTCCCACAACTCCGCGGCGGTTATGCCCAGTGGTGCTAGATCGCAATACGCCTCCATCCATTTCGCGAAGGCCTCTCGGTCGTCTCCGTACTCGATATACGCCAAGCTGTCGATGCAGCAGACAAGAAGCTTCATTGCGGAGACATAGAGGCCTGCGTTGAAGGTCAACTTGATTGCCAAGAAGTAGTCATCGTGGATGAGCTGGGAAAAGTTGATTCCTTCTTCACTGGTGTACTTTCGTAGCCAGTCCACCATGACGCCGGGTTCTCCCAACTTTTCCGAAACATCGTTCACATCCAGATCCCCATGCTCGGAGCTGTAATTGAAGTGAGCGTTTCCATTTAGAACGGGCGTGGATATGAAAAGTGGAGAAGCACCTGCGCTCACTTGTACGAACAACTCTTCGTAAAGATAATGCCCCTCTCCAAGTCGGCATCGTGCGTTGTACTCGGACCTAGTGAACGGTTTCGACAAGGGCACCTTATGAGCAAGGCCAAGGTCCGCGTCTAGCAGGCTGCTGAAATACCAGCCGCGACGCGAGGCGCAACCAGCGGAATTTTCCAGTACATGTCAGAAGTGGCGAACAATTGACCATGCAGG
>NZ_MDSK01000013.1 GCF_002940205.1 Xanthomonas arboricola pv. guizotiae | reverse complement strand
TGAACGTCGCATCGATCTCCACTTGGCGTTGCTTTCGCTCGCATCCTCCATCATCTGCTTACGCCTTCTTCCTGGGTTTTGTTAGCCGCTCTTACATCAACGTGCAGGGTGACGACCCCCTGTTCAATCCGGCGGATGTACGTTTGCTGATCGATGCCGCGGAAGCAGCACCGGATGTCGTCATCAATGGCTATTGTCCGGTCGCCAACATTGATGAGTTCCGCAATCCAAGTGTGCCAAAAGTGGTTGTGCGCCCGGATGGACGCTTGCTATACATGTCGCGTGCGCCGATCCCGATCACCAAGCAAGGCGAGTTCCGGCGTGCGTGGCGACAGGTCTGCGCGTACGCCTTTCCCAAGCAGGCATTGCGGGCATTTGCGTCGGTGACATCCAAGACCACGCTGGAAGAGATCGAAGATATCGAAATCCTGCGGTTTCTGGAATTGGGGTTCGAGGTGCGGATGGTGCAGATGAGCAATCAATCGATCGCGGTGGATACTCCAGCTGATGTAGTGCGGGTGGAAGCAGCACTGCGCATGATGCAGCTCGGCGAGCACAACGCGCCATGACGCAGGATAAGACGTTCCATACTCAGCCCGGCATGCATTCGCCCATCTGCGGCACTTCCGATCTCAGAAATGAAGAACATGCTCAGGCGTACTCGCCTCGCCGCTTCTTCGACCAATTACTGACGACCAACGCTCCGGTGGTAGTGGACGTGGGTGCGCACAGGGGCGAGTCGATCCAGCACTTCAAGTCGATCTATCCGGATTGCCAGCTGTATTCGTTCGAGCCGGATCCACAGAATTTTGCCGAGCTAGAGCGTGTTATGAACTTTGAAAGAGCGTGGCTGCATTTCCAAGCATCAGAATCGTGAAGACAACAAAGTGCAAACCGGCCAAGGTTTCCGGTAATCGCTCGTAGTCGCGTGCCAGTCGCCTGAAACGATTGACCCATCCAAAGCTGCGCTCGACGACCCAGCGGCGCGGCAGCAAAACAAAGCCTTTCTTCGCTTCTTGCAGTTTGATGACGTGCAATTCGATGCCTTCTTCCTTGGCCGCTTGCGCCGGTTCTTCGCCGGTATAGCCCTGATCCACAAAGGCGATNATAGCCATCGTATCCAGCACGCGGCCCGCTTTCGCAGGTGGACTGCAGCGTACGGCCATCGAAAATGACCGCGCTCGGCTGGCCTTTCTTCCCGTGCGCCACACGCAAGAGTGAGCGCAGATCGCTGACCATGGCTTCGAAGCAGCCAGCCTGCAGCCACCGCTGCGTTTGCTGATACACCGCTTCCCAAGGCGGGAAATCGTTGGGAAGCAATCGCCACGGTGCGCCGGCGCGTGCGATCCAGCGAAGTGCGTTAAACATCGCGCGTAGCTCATACTTGCGCTGCGGTGCCTGCACATCCATTAGCGTCAAATAGGGCGCCGCAAAGGCCCATTCTTCGTCGGAAATATCGGTCGGATATGGCTTACGAGGCTTCATCCGTATACGTTAGCGTGACAAGAGCAAAGTTCATAACACGCTCTAGAAAAAGTGGCTGCGCAGTTTGGCGCTACCACCATGTGCGTTGCATTGGGCGAGAAGGAAGAAGTCGGTCACTACTACAGGCAGAGCATCTCGCACTTGGGCGGATTGCTGCCGATCAATACGGTTTCCACCGACTCGCTTGGTTATGCGCGGCAGGCGACGAACGAAGAAATTGTGATCAGCAAGACCACCCTCGACAACGCCTGCGCCACGCTGGGGATCGCCCTCGTACATATTCCCAAGATCGATGTGCAGGGGTTTGAGCGTCAAGTCCTGGAGGGCGCAACTGGGATACTGCAGCACACCGAGTGCGCGGTGATCGAGATCGGGCTATACGACTTCTATGGCAAGACCACCAGCTTCGTTGACGTTGTCAACCTGATGCAGGCGGCCGGCTTTTCGTTGTGGGACATCGCCAAACTATCGAAGAACCCAAAGAGCTTGCGCACTGATTGGATCGAAGTGGTTTATCGCAAGGACTCAGCACAGTCGCAAGATCTGCCGCAGCCATGAACGCAGCCGGAAATCTGCCAGGCGGTCTATGCCGACGTCAACTTGTGCAAGCACGCTAACAATCAGTCATTTAACATCATGACCTAAGCTGTTGACGCGGCGAAAAATTCGGCTTGCCAGTTTATCCTCTCCTGGGTAGTGTGATGATTCGGCATGCGCGTCGTCCTTCAAAACGCCCCGTAAACCTCGATGGATATCCTTCCATCGACTCATCTCTGAAGCGAGGCAACCGTCATGGAAATCTCGGGCAAGACAACGATCGTTCCAGTAGGAACTCAATTCGCGAACGTTGGAGTTGCAGCCAACGTGGTCACGCAAATCGTCTCTCCTGCCACCAACCAGTATGGCCTAGTGATTCGCACATGTAGTTTGAGTGGCGCTTCATCCGCAATAGGCCTTGCCGTTTACGCGGACACATCGGCACCATCCGGATATGGGGACGGCACCAAAAGGGTGATATTCCTCGGCGTTGCTCCTCCCTCGGACCATTTCCCCTACCAGGTCTACCTACCTCCTGGCTATGGCGTTTGGCTAGTGACGAACGGAAACGGCAGTATCAACATTACCTATGACGTTCTGGATAGACTGCCCACGGGCCTTTGACTGCCCATCGGCCCAGATCTCGAATGCAGTGCGCCCTCGATGCGTCCATCATTGGCATGCTAGAAAGCTGCATCTTAGCTCTCTGCAACGTTGCAAGCTTTTCTGGCATCACCACTCACCACTCGAGGGTGTTTCCATAGATGACACCTGTGCAGGCGAACAATGCACGCATGGATCGTCGATGTGCCGTTCTTCGTTGCAAGCTCCATCTGTCACGCACGCGATGGACGTGACAAGTGCTGCCGTACGACCACCGCTGGCTCTTTCTACTTCAAACTGATTGTGACAAAGCACACTGGTGACTTCAGGAGCCAGAAGGGGATGCTGACCGACGGACAGCACCATGCCATCGTACCCATTGCTCCCGATGGCGACGCATCATGCTTCCAGCGGCATGCATATTGCATTAGTTGCCGACCAATTCGATCTTCGCTGCCTTCCTGCGTGATCGGACCAATTCGCGTCGTCATTGCGTCTAGCATCGGATAATTCTTGAATGATCAACTCGCAAGACCGCTCGTGAGCTCTCCCGCCCTCGTCAGCATCGTCATGCCAACCTACAAGCCGCGCTACTTCGCGCAGGCGCTGGATAGCGTGCTGGCGCAGACCTATCCGGCGTTGGAGCTGGTGATCTGCGACGACAACGCCGAGGGCGCCATCGAGGCGGTGTTGGCATCCAGGGTTGCGGATGCGCCCTTCCCTATTCGCTACCACCGCAACACGCCGCGGCTTGGCGAGCTCGGCAGCACGATCAAGGGGATTGGCCTGGCACAGGGCGAGTACGTCAAGTTCCTGCACGACGACGATGTGCTGCAGCCCGATTGCGTTGCGCAATTGGTCGAGGCGATCGAGCGCAATCCGGGCACGGCGCTGGTGTCCTCGCGGCGGGTGCGTATCGACGATGATGGGCAACCGCTGCCGGACATCCTGGCCACCTGCTTCCCGTTTGCCGACGACGTGCTGATCGACGGGCCGGAGCTGGTGTCGTTCCTGGCCGATCACACCATCAATTTCATCGGTGAGCCGAGTTGCGTGCTCGCACGGCGTGCCGATCTGTTGGCGCTGGGCAATGAGCTCATGGCCTTGAACGGCAAGGCCATCCATTGGGTGGGCGATCTGGCGATCTACGTCAAGCTGCTGCGCCACGGCAACCTGGCGATGCTGGCCAGCCCGCTGACGCAGTTTCGTGTCTCGAGTGCGCAGTTCAGCCAAGGCGGTCGCGATCAGCCGGGCATCGGCGATCAGGGCCATGAAGACTTGCGTCAGGGCATCCGGCAGCTCGGCTGGCGACGCGAGGGCGGCGACAACCGACAGGTGCGCGTGGCACCGCTCAGTCCGCACAAGGCACGCGTGTTCAAGCCGGTGGATCTGGTCAATGCGTTGATGCAAAGCGCCGGCATGGCCGAGCGCGTGGCGCCGGCTACCTGGCTGGGCGTGCGCCATCCGAACGCGGTGCAGCGTGCGTTGATCGAAGCGCGCCTGCAGGCGCATGCCGGCGGGCCGCGCATTGCGGTATTGCTGATCGATCGTCACGGCGATGCCGCAGCGGTCGCGGCAACGCGGGCCAGCCTGGACGCTGTGGCCTGCTATCAACGCCATCACACCTGGGTCATCAGCCGCTCGCCGCAGCAGGTTGCCGAATGCGGCGAGCGCGGCGTGCTGATCGACGCGCACGGCTTGGCGGCAACACTCAATCGGGTGATCGCCGCACAAGACGCGATCGATTGGGTGCTGGTGGTCGATGCCGGCAGCCTGTTCACCGCCAGCGGCTTGCTGATGCTGGCACTGGAAATGCTTGCGCTACCCGACGACTGCCAGGCCATCTACGCCGACGAGGTGATGGCGTTGGACAACGGCCAATTGGGGCTGGCGCTACGGCCGGCGCTGTTTCTGGACATGCTGTTGAGCGCGCCGGCAACGCTGTCGCGGCACTGGGTGTTGCGGCACCGCACGCTGCTGGCCGATGGCGGCTTCCCTACTGGGCCCGGCGCGGCGTTCGAACTGGATTACCAGCTCGGCCTGGTCGAACGTTACGGGCTGGCCTGCATTCGTCATGTCGCCGAGCCCCTGCTGATTGCATCGGCCACACCGCGGCATGCCGACGAAGACGAACGCCAGGCGATTACGCGGCACCTCACTGCGCGCGGCTATGCGGACGCCGCGGTCCACAGCGCGGGCCCCGGCCGGCATGCAGTGGACTACCGCCATGCGCAGCAGCCGCTGGTCAGCATGCTGGTACTGGTCGATGGCCGCCTGCCCCAGGTGCAGCGCTGCCTGGAAAGCATCCTGGCCAGCACCGCCTACCCGCACTACGAAGTGCTGCTGCTGGATCGCGGCACCACCGAGCCAGCTCTGCGCGACTGGCTGGCCGGCATCGACACCTTGGGCATGCAGCAGATCCGTGTGCTGCGCTTTGCCGCCGAGCCCTCGCGCGAAGCGGTCTGCAATGCCGCCGCCGAGCACGCACATGGGGACGTGCTGCTGTGGCTGGCAGCCGGCGCGGCGGTGATGAAGGCCGATTGGCTGGATCAGTTGCTCAATCATGCGCTGCGCCCGGAGGTCGGCGCGGTCGCCGGCAAGTTGCTGCGCGGCGATGGCACCGTGCATCACGCCGGACTGCTGCTGGGCCTGGGGGCACCAGCGGCGCGCGCCTTCGCAGGTGCGGCGTTCGACGAATCGGGCTATCTGCAGCGTCTGCAGCTGGATCAGAACTACAGCGCGTTGAGCGGTGAATGCCTGATGCTGCCGCGCCAGCTTTTTATGGACGCCGGTGGCTTCGCACTGGAACCGGCGCTGGCGCAGTGGAGCGATGTCGATCTGTGCCTGCGCCTGCAGCAGGCCGGCTATCTCAATGTCTTCGCGGCACGTGCGCAGCTGCTGATCGATCCGCCCGAGGCAACACCCGCCACGGCACTCGACGAAGAAGCGATGTACGCACGGTGGCTGCCGGTGATGGCCAACGACCCGGCCTACAACCCGGGCTTTTCATTGGACCCGGGCGCGGGCTTCGCGCTGGCAGACCCGCGCGCAAGCTGGCGGCCACTGCAGTCGTGGCGGCCGCTGCCGAGCGTGATCGCGTTGCCGGCCGATATCGAAGGCTGCGGGCACTATCGGGTGATCCAGCCGCTGCGTGCCCTGCGCGAGGCCGGCATAGTCGAAGGCGTGCTGTTCAACGGCTATCTGGAGATCAGCGAGCTGGCGCGCCAGGATCCCGACGTGGTGATCCTGCAACGCCAGGTCGGCGAGCCGCGGCTGGAAGCGATGCGGCGCATGCAGGCGTTGTCGCGCGCGTTCAAGGTCTACGAGCTGGACGACTACCTGCCCAACCTGCCGTTGAAGAATGCGCACCGCGAGCACATGCCCAAGGACATCCTCAAGACAGTGCGGCGCGGGCTGGGCATGGTGGACCGCTTCGTGGTGTCCACCCCTGCCCTGGCCGAGGCGTTCGCCGGGTTGCATGGCGACATCCGCGTGGCCGAAAACCGCCTGCCGCCGCATTGGTGGGAGCACCTGCCCGCACGCAGCGAACGTCAGCAGCGCCAGGGCGGCAAGCCACGCATCGGCTGGGCCGGCGGCGCCAGCCATACCGGCGATCTGGAACTGATCGCCGACGTGGTGCGCGAGCTGGCCGACGAGGTCGAATGGGTGTTCATGGGAATGTACCCGTTCGCGCTGCGCCAGCACATCCATCAGTTCCAGCCTGGCGTGCAGATCGATCATTACCCGGCGGCGCTGGCAGCGTTGGATCTGGATCTGGCGCTGGCGCCGGTGGAGCAGAACCTGTTCAACGCGTGTAAGAGCAATCTGCGGCTGTTGGAGTACGGCGCCTGTGGCTATCCGGTGATCGCCAGCGATGTGCGCTGCTACCAGGGCAACCTGCCGGTGACGCTGGTGAAAAACCGCTACCGCGACTGGATCGGCGCGATCCGCGAACATCTGGCCGATCCGGCCGCTTCAGCGGCGAAGGGCGCGGCGTTGCGTGACGTGGTGCGCCGCGACTGGATGCTGAGCGGCAGCCATCTGGACACCTGGCGAGCCGCCTGGTTGCCGGATTAGCGCGCGACTAGGCTGCTTCTGACGTGTTGCCCCTCATCCGGCGCTACGCGCCACCTTCTCCCGCCAGCGGGAGAAGGGATGCCTCTCGCCAGCGGGAGAAGGGATGTCTGGTTGCCTTCCGCCAGCGGGAGCAGGGATGCCTGGTTCCGCGTGATCTGTCGGTTGCACTGCAGCCGACCACCACCGGCTCCTTCCCCCGCCTGCGGGGGAAGGTGCCCGAAGGGCGGAGGGGGCGACATCGCACTGCGATGCGCCCGCGACAGGCGTACGGGAACGTATCGGTGCCGGAATCCCGGCACGATTTCGGCACGCCGCTTGCATTGGTGTGGATGCCTCCCTGGCTGACCGCACCCATGAGCGACTCCGTTACCTCCATCCTCTCGCAGATCCGCAGCTACCAGACGCAGATGGGCCAAGGCCCGATGGGTGCGGTGGGCGATGCGGCGCGCGGTAATCAGATCCAGGGGCTGGCCGGCGCACAGGGAACACCGGCGACGCAGGCACCGAGCTTCAGCGAGACCTTGCGCGGCGCCATCGGCGGCGTCAACGAGGCCCAGCAGAAGTCCGGCGCGCTGGCCAAAGCATTCGAAATGGGCGACCCCAGTGCCGATCTGGCACGGGTCATGGTCGCCTCCCAGCAGTCCCAGGTGGCCTTCCGCGCCACCGTGGAAGTCCGCAACCGTCTCGTCCAGGCTTACCAGGACGTCATGAACATGCCGCTGTAAAGGTTGACGACACATGGCACTCGCGATCAGCAAAGAAAACATGAACCAGAACGCCGAAAAGGCGGGGCAATGGTTCGACCGTGTCCGCAGCCTGCAGATCACCCGCAAGCTGACCATGATGGCGATGATCGCCGTGGCGGTGGCGGCCGGTCTGGCGGTGTTCTTCTGGTCGCAAAAGCCCGGTTATCAGTCGCTGTACACCGGCCTGGATGAAAAGGGCAATGCCGAAGCGGCCGACCTGCTGCGCACCGCGCAGATCCCTTTCAAGATCGACCAGGGCACCGGCGCCATTTCGGTGCCGCAGGACCGTCTGTACGACGCGCGCCTGAAGCTGGCCGGCTCCGGCCTCACCGGCAAGGAAACCGGCGGCGGCTTCGAACTGATGGAAAAGGACCCGGGCTTCGGCGTCAGCCAGTTCGTGGAAAACGCCCGTTACCAGCACGCGCTGGAAACCGAGCTCTCGCGCACCATCGGCACCCTGCGCCCGGTGCGCGAGGCCCGCGTGCACCTGGCCATTCCCAAGCCCAGCGCCTTTACCCGCCAGCGGGATGTGGCCAGCGCCTCGGTGGTGCTGGAACTGCGCGGCGGCCAGGGCCTGGAGCGCAATCAGGTCGATGCCATCGTCAATCTGGTGGCCTCCAGCATTCCGGACATGACGCCCGAGCGCGTCACCGTGGTCGACCAGAGCGGCCGCATGCTGTCCATCGCCGACCCGAATAGCGATGCCGCGCAGCACGCCGCCCAATTCGAGCAAGTGCGCCGCCAGGAAAGCTCCTACAACCAGCGCATCCGCGAGCTGCTGGAGCCGATGACCGGCCCTGGCCGGGTCAACCCGGAAGTCAGCGTGGACATGGATTTCTCGGTGGTCGAGGAAGCCCGCGAGCTCTATAACGGCGAGCCGGCCAAGCTGCGCAGCGAACAGATCAACGACACCAGCACCACGGCGACCGGCCCGCAGGGCCCTCCGGGCGCCACCAGCAACAGCCCCGGCCAGCCGCCGGCGCCGGCCGCCGCAGGCGCGCCGGGCACCCCGGCCGCTGCCAACGGCCAGGCCACCGCAGCGGCCGCGCCGACCGAAAGTTCCAAGAGCGCCACCCGTAACTACGAATTGGACCGGACCTTGCAACACACCCGCCAGCCGGCCGGTCGCATCAAGCGCGTCTCGGTGGCGGTGCTGCTGGACAACGTCCCGCGCCCCGGCGCCAAGGGCAAGATGGTCGAACAGCCGCTCACCGCTGCCGAACTCACCCGTATCGAAGGCCTGGTCAAGCAGGCAGTGGGCTTCGACGCGGCACGCGGCGACACGGTGTCGGTGATGAATGCCCCGTTCGTGCGTGAAGCGGTGGCCGGTGAAGAAGGTCCGAAGTGGTGGGAAGACCCGCGCGTGCAGAACGGTCTGCGCCTGCTGGTCGGTGCGGTGGTGGTGCTGGCGCTGCTGTTCGGCGTGGTGCGCCCCACCCTGCGCCAGCTCACCGGCGTGACCGCGATCAAGGAAAAGCAGGCCAAGGGCGGCAACGATGGCACTCCGCAGAGCGCCGACGTGCGGATGGTCGACGATGACGACCTGATTCCTCGCCTGGAAGAGGACACCGCCCAGCTCGGTCAGGACCGCAAGAATCCGATCGCGCTGCCGGACGCCTACGAAGAACGCATGCGCGTCGCACGCGAAGCAGTCAAAGCCGATTCAAAACGTGTCGCACAAGTCGTGAAGGGATGGGTCGCCAGTGAAGCCTGATACACCACCGATGACCGGCGTACAGCGCGCCGCCGTGCTGTTGCTGTCGCTTGGGGAAAGCGACGCCGCCGAAGTGCTCAAGCACATGGACCCCAAGGAGGTGCAGAAGATCGGCATCGCCATGGCCACCATGACCGGCATCTCGCGCGACCAGGTCGAGAAGGTGATGGACGAGTTCAACGGCGAACTGGCCGGCAAGACCTCGCTGGGCGTGGGCGCCGACGACTACATCCGCAACGTGCTGATCCAGGCGCTGGGCGCCGACAAGGCCGGCGGCCTGATCGATCGCATCCTGCTGGGCCGCAACACCACCGGCCTGGACACGCTGAAGTGGATGGACCCGCGCGCGGTGGCCGACCTGGTGCGCAACGAGCACCCGCAGATCATTGCCATTGTCATGGCGCATCTGGACAGCGACCAGGCCGCCGAGGCCCTGAAGCTGCTACCCGAGCGCACCCGCGCCGACGTGCTGCTGCGCATCGCCACCCTGGACGGCATCCCGCCCAATGCGCTGAGCGAACTCAACGACATCATGGAGCGCCAGTTTTCCGGCAACCAGAACCTCAAGTCGTCCAATGTGGGCGGCATCAAGGTCGCCGCCAACATCCTCAACTTCCTGGACACCGGCGCCGACCAGGGCGTGCTGGGCGAGATCGGCAAGATCGACGCCGACCTGGCCGGCAAGATCCAGGACCTGATGTTCGTGTTCGACAACCTGGTGGACCTGGACGACCGCGGTCTGCAGACGCTGCTGCGCGAGGTGTCCGGCGAGCGCCTGGGCCTGGCCCTGCGCGGCGCCGACGTCAAGGTGCGCGAGAAGATCACCCGCAACATGTCCCAGCGCGCCGCCGAGATCCTGCTCGAGGACATGGAAGCGCGCGGCCCGGTGCGCCTGGCCGACGTGGAAGCGGCGCAGAAGGAAATCCTCACCATCGTCCGCCGCCTGGCTGACGAAGGCGCCATCAGCCTCGGCGGCGCCGGTGCGGAGGCGATGGTATGAACGACGTGGTCACCCGCTGGCTGGCCCCCGACCTGCACCTGGAGCCGGCGCTGCCGGTGCCGGAGTACGACGAGCCGGCCGTGCTCGAGCCGGTGCTGCGTCCGCCGACCCTGGAAGAGATCCAGGCGATCGAGGATGCCGCCCAGCAGGAGGGCTTCGCGCGCGGCCATGCCGAAGGCTTTGCCCAGGGCCAGGCCGAAGTGCGCCGCCTGACCGCGCAGATCGACGGCATCCTGGACAACTTCACCCGCCCGCTGGCGCGGCTGGAGAACGAAGTGGTCGGCGCGCTCGGCGAACTGGCCGTGCGCATCGCCGGCTCGCTGGTCGGGCGTGCCTACCAGGCCGACCCGCAGCTGCTGGCCGAGCTGGTGCAGGAGGCCATCGATGCGGTCGGCGGCGCCGGCCGCGAGGTGGAAGTGCGCCTGCATCCGGACGACATCACCGCGCTGCTGCCGCATCTGGCACCCAGCAGCACCACCCGCGTGGCCCCGGACCTGAGCCTGAGCCGCGGCGACCTGCGTGTGCACGCCGAAAGCGTGCGCATCGACGGCACCCTGGATGCGCGCCTGCGGGCCGCGCTGGAGACAGTCATGCGCAAATCCGGAGCGGGCCTGTGAGCGCCCTGCTGGGCGCCACCCCGGCCGATTGGCTGGATGCACGCAATCTGCGCCTGGCCACCCGCCTGGGTGGACTCGGGCTGGAACCTAGCGCCGGCCGCACCCTGATCCGCGAAGGCATCCTGCGCCGCGCGGTCGGCCTGACCCTGGAAGCCACCGGCTGCGAGGCGCCGATGGGCGCCACCTGCAAGGTCGAAGTGGATGGCGGCTGGGTCGATGCCGAAGTGGTCGGCTTTGCCGGCGAACGCACCTATCTGATGCCCAGCGCCGAACTGCACGGCCTGCTGCCGAACGCCCGGGTGGTGCCCTCGCGACGCCGCGGCGGCGTGGAAGTGGGCGAAGGCCTGCTCGGCCGCGTCATCGACAGCGACGGCACGCCGCTGGACGGCAAGGGCCCGATCCGCGCCGAAGGCAGCGTCGGCATGGCCGGCGTGTCGATCAACCCGCTGGCGCGCGAACCCATCACCACCTCGCTGGATGTCGGCGTGCGCGCCATCAACGCCATGCTGCCGATCGGCCGCGGCCAGCGCGTGGGCCTGTTCGCCGGCTCCGGCGTCGGTAAATCGACGCTGCTGGGCATGATGACCCGCTTCACCTCGGCCGACGTGATCGTGGTCGGGCTGATCGGCGAACGCGGCCGCGAAGTACGCGATTTCGTCGAAACCACCCTGGGCGAAGAAGGCCTGCGCCGCGCCGTGGTGGTGGCCGCCCCGGCCGACCGCCCACCGTTGGCGCGTCTGCATGGCGCCTACCGCGCCACGGCCATTGCCGAATGGTTCCGCGACCAGGGCTTGAATGTCTTGCTGCTGATGGATTCGCTGACCCGCTTCGCCCAGGCGCAGCGCGAGATCGGCCTGTCGGTCGGCGAGCCGCCGACCACCCGCGGCTACCCGCCGTCGGTGTTCGCCAAATTGCCGGCGCTGGTGGAACGTGCCGGCAACGGCGCCAAGGGGCGCGGCTCGATCACCGCCTTCTACACCGTGCTGACCGAGGGCGACGACCCGCAGGACCCGATCGCCGACGCCGCCCGCGCCATCCTGGACGGCCACATTTTGCTTTCGCGTCGGGTTGCCGACAGCGGCCTGTATCCGGCTATCGACCTGGAATCCTCGGTCAGCCGCGTGGTGCAGGACATCGCCGACGACACCTGGCGCCTGCGCATCCGCAAGCTCAAGCGGCTGCTGTCGGCCTACACCGCCAACCGCGACCTGATCGCCATCGGCGCCTACCAGCGCGGCAGCGATCCGGCCACCGACGAAGCGTTGGCGCGCTGGCCGGAGATCGTCGAATTCCTGGGCCAGGACGTGCACAAGGCGTCGGTCCTGAGCGACAGCCTGTCCGCGCTGCAACAGCTGGTGGAACCGGAGAATTAATCCATGATGCAATCCAAACGGATCGACCCGCTGCTGCGCCGCGCGCAGGAACAGGAAGACAAGGTCGCGCGCGACCTGGCCGAGCGCCAGCGTGTCCTGGACACCCACCAGTCGCGCCTGGACGAACTGCGCCGCTACGCCGAGGAATACGCCAACAGCCACATGGCCGGCACCAGCGCGGTTGCGCTGAGCAACCGCCGCGCCTTCCTGGACCGGCTCGACAGCGCCGTGCTGCAACAGGCCCAGACCGTGGAAAGCAACCGCAACAAGGTGGAAGCCGAGCGCACCCGGCTGCTGCTGGCCAGCCGCGAGAAGCAGGTGCTGGAGCAATTGGCCGCCAGCTATCGCGCCCAGGAAAACAAAGTGATCGAACGCCGCGATCAGCGCGAGATGGACGACCTCGGCGCGCGTCGCTCGCGCCTGGCCCGCAGCGAAGATACCCACGGAGAATCCGCATGACCCCCTTGTCCGCCTTCGCCGCCGGCCTCGGCGCGCTCGCCGGCACCGGCAAGAAATCCAGCTACAGCGATCCCTCGTCCGAGCCGGACGCCGGCCAGGACCAGTTCGCGCGCATGCTCAATCCGGCCAACACGCCGAACCAGGCCCCGCCGCAGGCGCCCGAGCGCGTGCCGGCCAAGCAGGCCGCGCCCAAGCCCAATCAGCCCGACAAGCAGCGCAGCGACGACGACACTCACGACGACGCGGCCGGCGATGCCACCGCACGCCCGCGTGCGCAGGACAGCGATGCCAAGCCGGCCAAGTCCGGCGCCGCCAAGGACGCGGCAGCGACCGACAAGAGCACCGCTGCCGCGGCCAGCAAGACCGGCAAAACCGCGAAAGCCGCCACCACCAGCGACGAGGCACCTGCCGAACCGGCTACCGCGACCGACGCCGGCTGGCCGCCGCCAGGCCTGGGGGGCTTCGGCATGGGCCTGCTGGCGCAGGCACTGCCGGGTGGCGATGTGCTGGCGGCCGCGGCTGCGGCACTGGCGGCCGGGGTGACCGCGGCCGCCGGCACCACGCCGGCCGCAACCGCGCTGCCGACTGACGCGGCCACGCCCACCACAACCGCGACTGCCGCCACCGCCCTGCCCTCGTTGGGGGCGCTGGCACCGGCTGCCGCCGCAGGCGCCAAGCCCACCTCCGTCACCGCCTTGAGCGGCGACGCCCAAACCGCTGCACTGATGAGCATGGCCGCCAAGGTGCTGGACCCGGGCACCGACGACAGCGCCGTCCCGGCCGCGCCGGACGCCCCGGCGTTCGTGCTGCCGACCACCACGGCAGCCGCACTCGGCCGCCTGCAGGATGCGGCACCGATCTTCAGCGCCTCGCCCACCCCCACCCCGGACCTGGGCGGCGACACCTTCGACGATGCCATCGGCGCGCGCATGAGCTGGCTGGCCGAGCAGAAGATCGGCCACGCCCACATCAAGGTGACCCCGAACGAGATGGGCCCGGTCGAGGTGCGGCTGCATCTGGACGGCGACAAGGTCAATGCCAGCTTCACCGCCGCCAATGCCGACACCCGCCAGGCGCTGGAACAGAGCCTGCCGCGGCTGCGCGACATGCTCGGGCAGAACGGCTTCCAGCTCGGCCAGGCCGATGTCGGCCAGCAACCGCAGAACCCGTCCGGCAATCGCAATGGCGGGAACGCCAACGGCACTGGGCTGAGCCTGGACGACGTCCCGCCCGTCGGAATTCCGTCGGTGGTGTTACGTCAGCGTGGATTGCTGGACGCCTACGCCTGAGGTGATGCGCCGGGCACACCGCGGCGCCGTTGAACATCGCGTTTCGGCCGAGTGCCGATGACGCCCTCCACCCCTTGCAGCACAAGGCTTGCGGGGGTTTTTCGGTTTGCGCAGCGCCTGCGCCAGGAAACCGACGCGGTTTTGGCATGCCGATTGCATCGACAGGGTGAGCATTCCCCTGGAGCACATCGTGGCAGCGGCCGAAAAAAGCAAGAAGACCGAAGACAAAGACGACAAGGGCGACAAGAAGAAGGGCGGCAAGAAACCCATTCTGCTGATCGCCATCGGCGTCGTCGTGCTGGCCGCCGCCGGTGGCGGCGCGTGGTTCTTCCTGGGCCACAAAGGCGATGAGAAAGGCGGCAAGCACGCCGAGCCCAAGGTGGCCGAAGTGCCCAAGCCGGCGCAGTACTTCCCGATGGACCCGGCGATCGTGGTCAACCTGGCCGACCCCGGCGACGGCCCGCAGTACCTGCAGGTCGAAGTGCAACTGGTCACCCGCGACCCGGAAGAGCTCAAGCTGATCACCGAAAACGCCCCGGCCATCCGCGCGCATCTGCTGATGCTGCTGTCGCAGGTCAAGGCCGCCGATGTGGCCGACCTGGTCGGCAAGCAGAAGCTGCAGAAGGCCGCTTTGGCCGAAGCGCAGAAGGTCATGACCAGCGAGACCGGCAAGAAGTGCGTGGAAGAACTGCTGTTCACCAGTTTCGTTACCCAGTAAGGCCTGCCCCATGAGCGTCAGCGATCTGCTTTCCCAGGACGAAATCGATGCCCTGCTGCATGGCGTGGATTCGGGCGCGGTCAATACCGAGCCGGAGCCGCTGCCCGGCGAGGCCCGTCAATACGATCTGTCCAGCCAGGACCGCATCATCCGTGGCCGCATGCCGACCCTGGAGATGGTCAACGAGCGCTTCGCGCGGCTGTGGCGCATCGGCCTGTTCAACCTGATCCGGCGCTCGGCCGACCTGTCGGTGCGCGGCATCGACCTGGTCAAGTTCAACGAGTACATGCACTCGCTGTATGTGCCGACCAACCTCAACCTGATCCGCTTCAAGCCGCTGCGCGGCACCGGCCTGATCGTGTTCGAACCCACCCTGGTGTTCACCGTGGTGGACAACTTCTTCGGTGGCGACGGCCGTTACCACACCCGTATCGAAGGTCGCGAATTCACCGCCACCGAGATGCGCGTGGTGCAGCTGATGCTCAAGCAGACCTTCGCCGACCTCAAGGAAGCCTGGGCGCCGGTGATGGAAGTGGACTTCGAGTACATCAACTCGGAGATCAACCCGCACTTCGCCAACATCGTCACCCCGCGCGAGTACGTGGTGGTGTGCCGCTTCCATGTGGAGCTGGAAGGCGGCGGCGGCGAGATCCACATCACCCTGCCGTACTCGATGCTGGAGCCGATCCGCGAACTGCTCGATGCCGGCATCCAGAGCGACCGCAACGACCGCGACGACTCCTGGAACGTGATGCTGCGCGAGCAGCTGGATACCGCCGAGGTGACCCTGTCCAGCGTACTGGCCAGCAAGCGCATGAGCCTGCGCCAGCTCACCGGCCTGAAGATCGGCGACATCCTGCCGATCGACCTGCCCGCCCAGGTGCCGCTGTGCGTGGAAGACATCCCGTTGTTCACCGGCGAATTCGGCGTTTCCAATGGCAACAACGCCGTCAAGATCACCGCCGTACGCCCGCCCGGCGTGCAAGCCCCACGCGCCGTTCCCTCCCAGGACCCCAGCAAATGATCAACTCCGACATCCTCGACGCCGCGCCTGCCACCTTCGACAGCCTGCAGGCCGAGCACGACCAGAATGCCACCGACCTCAACCTGGACGTCATCCTGGACGTGCCGGTGACGCTGTCGCTGGAAGTGGGCCGCGCGCGCATCCCGATCCGCAACCTGCTGCAGCTCAACCAGGGCTCGGTGGTGGAACTGGAGCGCGGCGCCGGCGAACCGTTGGACGTGTACGTCAACGGCACCCTGATCGCGCATGGCGAAGTGGTCGTCATCAACGACCGCTTCGGCATCCGCCTGACCGACGTGGTCAGCCCCAGCGAACGGATCCGGAGGCTGCGGTGATCGGCCTGCTGGCCGCTGCCGCGCCGGTCGCGGCCAAGGCCACCCAGGTCGGCGCGCAGGCCCCGGCCTCGCCCAGCCTGTTTGGCGCGGTGTTTGCATTGCTGCTGGTGCTGGCGCTGATCGTCGGCCTGGGCTGGTTGCTCAAGCGCATGCCCGGCAGCGGATTCCGCAGCACCGAGGGCCTGCGTGTGGTGACCAGCCTGGCGGTGGGTGCCAAGGAACGTGTGGTGGTGGTGGAGGTGAACGGCCAACAGTTGTTGCTCGGCGTCACCGCCGGCGGCATCAGCACGTTGCACAGCCTGCCCGAACCGCTGCCGACCACGCCCGCACCCACCCTGCCCACTTTCAAGCAACTCCCCAATTTCGCCCAGCTGCTCGCACAGAAGCTGCGCAAGGACCCGTGACATGTTGAGCCGTTGGAATCGTTGGGGGCGCAGCGTGCGCCTGGTGCTGATCCTGCTGGTGATGAGTTCCCCGATGCTGGCCGCAGCCACGCCGGCCGCGCTGCCGGCCATGGCGCAGGCCGCTGCGCCTGCGGCAACGCCCGCCGCAGTACCGGCCGGTTCCAACCAGCTGCCGACGCTGCCCAATGTCAGCGTCGGCCGCATCGGCGACCAGCCGGTGAGCCTGCCGCTGCAGACCTTGCTGCTGATGACGGCGATCACCCTGCTGCCGTCGATGCTGCTGGTGCTGACCGCCTTCACCCGCATCACCATCGTGCTGGGCCTGCTGCGCCAGGCGCTGGGCACCGGCCAGACGCCGTCCAATCAGGTGCTGCTGGGGCTGTCGATGTTCCTGACCGCGCTGGTGATGATGCCGGTATGGCAGAAGATGTGGGGCGCGGGCCTGTCGCCGTACCTCAACAACCAGATCGATTTCCAGACCGCCTGGACGCTGACCACCCAGCCGCTGCGCGCCTTCATGCTGGCGCAGATCCGCGAAACCGATCTGATGACCTTCGCCGGCATGGCCGGCGACGGCAAGTACGCCGGCCCGGACGCGGTGCCGTTCCCGGTGCTGGTGGCCTCGTTCGTGACCAGCGAGCTGAAGACCGCGTTCGAGATCGGCTTTCTGATTTTCATCCCGTTCGTGATCATCGATCTGGTGGTCGCCAGTGTGCTGATGTCGATGGGCATGATGATGCTCTCGCCGATGTTGATCTCGGCACCGTTCAAGATCCTGCTGTTCATCCTGGTGGATGGCTGGGTGCTGGTGGTGGGCACGTTGGCGGCCAGCTTCAACGCGTCCTAGCCGCAAGGTCTGCATGCGCGCCGCCCTGCCGGCATGTCGAGCCGGCCTGCCGCTTCGGCGGGGTCCCGAAGTCGAGCAACAGACGCAGAGCACACAGCAAGCGCGCCAGCCAGTGCAGCCGATAGCGGCAGAAGCGCACCGCTGAGCGATGTCCCAGCGGAACCACCCAACACGCATGGCTTCGCCTCGCACCCTCACCCCAACCCCTCTCCCGCTGGAGAGGGGCGAGCCTCTGCAGACCGCACCTCGGTCAGCCCACACCGTCGCACCACCTTCAGACCTCATCCCCCTATTCAGCCTCCCGCCTCCCGCCCCGCCTCCCGCCCCGCCTCCCGCCTCCCGCCTCCCGCCTCCCGCCTCCCGCCTCCCGCCTCCCGCCTCCCGAATCCCGCCTCCCGCCTCCCGAATCCCGCCTCCCGCCTCCCGCCTCCCGAATCCCGAATCCCGAATCCCGATTCCCGATTCCCGATTCCCGATTCCCCAATCCCGTCCTTTGGCACCCCACTTGCATCACCACACCCATGAGCCCTGAAATCGCCCTGACCGAATTGCGTGGTGGCCTGGTCACCGTCCTGTGGATTGCCGGACCGATGTTGCTGGCGGTGCTGGTCGTCGGTGTCGTGATCGGTGTGGTGCAGGCCGCCACCCAGTTGAACGAACCGACCATCGCCTTCGTGGCCAAGGCGGTCGCGTTGACGGCCACCCTGTTCGCCACCGGCAGCATGCTGCTGGGGCATCTGGTGGAGTTCACCATTGCGCTGTTCCAGCGCATACCGCACCTGATCGGCTAGCGGACCCGGCCGGATGGATGCTGCCACCCAGATGGTGATCGACGGCCAGCGTGCGTTTGCGATGGTCGGGGCGATCATGTGGACCATGCTGCGCACCGGTGCGTTGCTGACCGCGATGCCGTTGATCGGCACCCGCGCGGTGCCGGGACGGGTGCGGGTGATGCTGGCCGGGACCTTGTCGATGGTGCTGGCGCCGCTGCTGCCGCCGGTGCCGGACTGGGACGGTTTCACCGCGCAGGCAGTGCTCAGCGTCGCCCGCGAGCTGGCGGTGGGCGCCAGCATGGGCTTCATGCTCAAGCTGATCTTCGAGGCCGGCGCGATGGCCGGCGAACTGGTGTCGCAGTCCACCGGGCTGTCGTTCGCGCAGATGTCCGACCCGTTGCGCGGGGTGACCTCCGGGGTGATCGCGCAGTGGTTCTATCTCGGCTTCGGCTTGCTGTTCTTCGCGGCCAACGGACACCTGGCGGTGATCGCGCTGCTGGTGGACAGCTACAAGGCCCTGCCGATCGGCACCGCGCTTCCCGACGCCGCCGCCTTCGCCGAGGTGGCGCCGACCCTGTTCCTGCAGATCCTGCGCGGCGGGCTCACGCTGGCATTGCCGATGATGGTGGCGATGCTGGCGGTGAACCTGGCCTTCGGCGCGCTGGCCAAGGCCGCGCCGGCGCTGAATCCGATGCAGCTGGGCCTGCCGCTGACGGTGTTGCTGGGGCTGTTCCTGCTGTCCAGCTTCGCCAGCGAGTTCGCCCCGCCGGTGCAACGCATGTTCGATACCGCCTTCGATGCTGCAAGAGAGTTGACCGGCTGACGCTCTGCAATCTCAAGTTTCAGGGTGGCTTGCCGTCAACGCTGTAGCCGATTGAGCCCTCCGATCGTCGTCCACTTCTTTTCCGCGGAAACCGATGCCCTCCCTGTTTGCGTCGTTCGCTCCATCCAGCTTGCGCGACAGCGTCCTGTGGCGGTTGGCGGCGCTATGCCTGATCGGCCTGCTGCTGCCGCCGTCTGCGCGCGCACAGACCTACAGCTTCCGCGACTATGCGCAGGTCGACGGCTTGCAGGGCATGACCATCAACGGGTTGGTCGAAGACCGGCGCGGTGTGGTGTGGGTGGCGACCGAGCTGGCGCTGCACCGCTTCGAACGCGACCGTTTCATTCCTGTCGAGCGGGAAAGCGGGCTGGATGCCCGCTACACGCGCGCCCTCACCCTGGATACCTCAGGGCGGCTTTGGGTTGCCACCACCAATGGCGTCTTCGTGCGCACCGGCGAGCGGTTCGTGCAGGTGTTGAACGATGGCAAACGCATCCGTGCAGATGCCGGCAACGTGATCGCGGCCTACCGTAACGGTGTGGCGGTCGTCAGCGATGGCGCGCTGCTGGCGTTGACGCCGACTGCCGATGGCCGTTGGCAGGTACAGATGCTGGAACTGCGTACGCCCGGGGGCCGCTTGCTGAAGACCGGGCCGACCCTGTTAGCCGATGGCCAGTCCCTGTGGGTGTCCTGCAATGCCGGTGTCTGTCGTCTGGACGCCAACGGTGCTCTGATCGAAACCTTGTCTGAAGCCGATGGGGTCCCGGCCAAGCGTTGGCGTGTGATCTTTCGCGAGCGTGGCGGCCGGCTATGGCTGCGCGGTGGCGGCGTCATGGTATCGCGCGAACCAGGCGCCTCCCGTTTTCAGGAGCGACCGGCCAATCCGCACAACAGCTTCGAAACCATGTCCGGTGCGACCACGATGGTGGAAGACGCGCAGGGCCGCATGTTGACGCGCTCGGATCACGGCCTGGTGCGTTGGGAGGGCTCGCATTGGTCCGACATCGGCGCCGATCAGGGCGTGCAGTTGGATGCGATGGTTGGCCCGTTGCTGTTCCAGAGCACCGGCACCTTGTGGATCGGCACGCGTGGGACCGGGCTGCAGCGCTTGCTCGGCTACGGCAACATCGAGCATCTCACCGAAGCGCAGGGCATGGCTGCGGCGCCCATCTGGTCGATGCAGCGCTTGCCCGACGGCACGCTCGCAATAGGCGCCGATGGCGGTGCCAACCTGCTCGCCCGACACGCTGCGCGTGCTCAGCCTTGGCAGCTGGAGGATGGCAAGCCGTTGTCGCAGACGCTGAACATCGCGCTGGCACCTGACGGGGCGGCCTGGGTGTCGTATTACTCCGGCGCGATCGCGCGGCGCGATCCCGCCACCGGGCTGACCCGGCGGGTGATGGACCTGCCACGGCCGGGCTACAAGATCCTGTTCGACACCACCGGTTCGGTCTGGATTGCAACCTCGCGCGGGCTCGGACACGGCCAGGCCAGCCCGCCTTATACGCTGGTCTCCGATCCGGCAATGGCGACCAAGTTCGTCGGCGATATCGAGTTCGATGCTCAAGGTCGCCTGTGGGCCGCCACCGGCGACGGCCTGTATCGCCGTGACGGCACAACCTGGGTGCAGGTGCCGGTCACCGGGACGCTGCCCACGCAGGACATGTACCAGATCGATTTCGCACCCGATGGCGAAATCTGGCTCTCGCTGCGCGAAACCGGGCTATGGCACGGCCGCCTGCAGGCAGATGGCAGCCTGCCGGTACAGGCAGTGGACGACCCGTTGCTGTCCAGGGTGATGCCTTTCATCCTGCGTCACGATCGCAAGGGCCGCTTGTGGGTGGGCAGCAGCCAGGGGCTGGATCTGTACCAGCATGGCCGCTGGTCGCGGATAACGCGTGCAGAAGGCTTGCTCTGGGACGACCTGTCGTCCAATGCATTTCTGGAGGACGACGACGGCAGCATCTGGATCGGCAGCAGCAGGGGGCTCAGCCATTTACGCGACCCGCAGCGGTTGTTCGAGCCACAGACGCTCAAGGTCGAGGTCAGCCAGGTCCGTCGCGGCACCCAGATCGTCCGGGCCGGCAGCGCGCTGGACTGGTCGGAAACGCCACTGGATATCGAGCTTGATACGCCCGGCGTCGAAGGCGGCGCTGACCGGATCAGCTTCCGTTATCGCGTGGAAGGCCACCAGGCGCGCTGGAGCACGACCTCGCTCAGCCATCTCACCTACCCGCTGTTGCCACCGGGTCATTACACGCTCGAAGTGCAGGTGCTGGATGCTTACCAACGCAGCGCAAGCGCGGTGGCGCGCTTCCAGTTCGTGCTGCGCCCACCCTGGTGGCGCAGCATCCCCGCGCTGATCGGCTACGTGGTGCTGGCCATCGCCGCGGTGATCGTGCTGCTGCGCTGGCGTACCGCCAAGCTGCTGCGTCGCAAGCGCGAACTGGAGCAGTTGGTGGCCCAACGCACCGCAGAGTTGGAGCAGGACAAGCGCGATCTGGAATCGGCCCGCGCCGCGCTGGCACTCAAGGCCACCCATGACGAACTCACCGGCCTGCTCAACCGCGCGGGCATCCTTGCTGCCCTGCGCGACATGCTGGAGCGCGCCGATGCAAATGCCCGGCCGCTGGCGGTGGTGCTCATCGACCTGGATCATTTCAAGCTGGTCAACGATCAGCACGGCCACCTGGCCGGGGACGCGGTGCTGGCCGAGGTCGGCCGGCGCCTGGATACGCTGGTGCGCGGCGACGACCGCATCGGTCGCTACGGCGGCGAGGAATTGCTGGCGCTGCTGCCGGGGCTCAGTGTCGAAGCCACCCATCGCCTGCAGGCATTGCATCGCGGGATCTGCGGCGACTACCCGATCGATGGCGGCGTGTTGCCGGTGACCTGCTCGGTCGGAGTGGCCTGGTTCCAGCCGGGCGAGACCCTGGAACAGCTGCTGGCGCGCGCCGACGCCGCGCTCTATCGCGCCAAGCGCGATGGACGCAACCGCATCGATTACGATCATGTGCGCTGCGACGCCACCCCAGCGATTGAACCCGCGTCTTGACGCAGGCCGAACGACGGCGCCGATGCTGCGCTCTGCCAACCGAGCGGGCGCGCAGCTCTGCGCCGGACGCATGGCCGGGGAAGCCATGTCCGCTGCCACGCAGATGCCTGCGTGCGGGCGAACATGCAATCGTCGCGTGACCGGCCTCAGGCCATTTGCGTGATCGCGCCCGCAGCGACGGTGTGTGGCTTGGGAATACCACGCGTCTGACAATGGCCGTGCCCGCTGCGCAATCACGCCGCCATACCTGCTTAAGCATTAAAGAAACACGCGTGAACAGCCGCTAGTCGGTTTACTGCGGCCTTACTATGGGGGCCGCCCATGGCAAGCGTGAGACACCCGCGCGAGGGGCGCGGACCACACGCGCCGATGTGTGGGAGAGTGCAACGCTCGTGGGGGTTGAGTACCGCCAATGCAGGTCGTCAGGCCGGCGTGCACCGCTCTTGGCGGTGCTGCTGCTGGCCTTGCTGTCGCTGGCCGATCTGGCCGGCGCGCAGAGCGCGAGCATTCGTCGTTACGCCCACGACCAGGGCTTGCTAGGGCTGGCCGGCACCTGCCTGCTGCAGACCCGCGCCACGCTGCTGTGGGTGTGTACCGAAAGCGGCCTGTATCGCTACAACGGGCGCAGCTTCCAGCAGGTCATGCTGGATGGCCTGCGCAACGAACCGATCACCTCGATGACCGAGGCCGCCGACGGGCGGCTGTGGGTGGCCGGCTTCCAGGCCCTGTTCGTCGGCGACGAGCACGGCTTTCGCAAGCTGGCCCCCGACGAGGCCGAACACCTGCGGGAAGACATGCTGCTGGCCAGTCCCTCCTGGGGCACGGTGCTGGCCAATGGCGGCACGCTGGAGCGGCTGAGCGCACGCGGCAACGGCCACTGGCATAGCGAGCCGCTGCTGGACACGGCCACCCGGGTGCGCGTGCCCGAGCTGTCCAAGGTGCTGAGCCTGTCGGTGGAAGGCGACACCTTGTGGGCCGGCTGCGCCAAGCGGCTGTGCGCCATCGATGCGCAGCGCAAGGTGCAGGTGTACGGGCCGGACCAAGGCGTGCCGGACGATCGCTGGTACAGCGTGTTGCGCGATCACGACGGCGCGCTGTGGGTGCGCGGCAGCGGCAACCTGCTCTATCGCGCGCCAGGCGCCAGCAACTTCAGCGTGCGGCCGCTGCCCTTGCTCGATGGCAGCACCATCGGGCGGCAGGCACCGTTGGTGCTGGACCGCGAAGGGCGCGTGCTGGTGCGTCGCAACGACGGGCTGGCACGCTGGGAAAACGGCCGCTGGCGCAGTTTCGGCGCCGACAACGGGCTGCCGCCCGGCAGCAGCGATGCGATCCTGGTGGACCGCGAGGGCGATGTCTGGATGACCGTCGATGGCGAAGGCCTGGTGCGCTGGGCTGGCTACGAATGGATCGAGAACTGGGACGCCTCGCAGGGCATGCCGGCCGCGCCCACTTGGTCGATCGCGCGCGACGCGCAGGGCGCATTGCTGGTCGGCAACGAACACGGCAGCGGCCGCCAGGTCGATCCGGGCGGGCGGTTCGTTCCGGCCCTGCAGGCCGCCGGGATCCAGATCGTGGGCATGCAGCGCAGTGCCGACGGCAGTCTGTGGACGCTCAATTCGGCCGGCGTCCTGCGCCGCTTCTGGCCGGATGGCCGCAGCGCGCAGATCGCCAAACTGCCGCGCACCGCGCGCCGCCTGCTGATCGATCGGCAGGGGCGGATGTGGATGCTCAGCGCGGGCGGGCTGTTCGTGATCCGGCATCCGCTGGAGGGCGGCACGCTGGAAGCGGTCGCCGAGATGCCCACGATCGCCTACACCGATGTCCAGCAGACCGCCGACGGCACGCTGTGGGTGTCCACCGCCAACGGCTTGTTCCGGCTGCAGGACGCGCGCTGGTCCAGGGTCGAGGTGCTGGTCAATGGCGGCACCTCCGACCCGTGGATCAGCAAGTTCCACATCAGCGACAGCGGCGAGGTGTGGCTGGCGTTCTACCGGCCGGGCCTCTGGCACGGCATGCTGCTGGGCGAGCGGCTGGATCTGCAGGCGATCAGCGACGAGGCGTTGCGCGATGTCGGCGTCTACCTGATGCGTGGCGACAGCCTCGGCCGGGTCTGGGTGGGCCATGCGCGTGGCGTGGAAATCTACGACGGCGAGCGTTGGGCGCATCTGTCGCAGTCGCAGGGCCTGCTGTGGGACGACATCTCCGAAGCGGCCTTCGCCGAGGATCCGGATGGATCGGTCTGGATCGGCACCTCGCGCGGGGTGAGCCATCTGCTGGATCCGGCACGGCTGTTCGATGCGCGCCAGCCCAGCGTGCGCATCGACAGCGTCAGCCGTGGCGGGGTGCCGGTGCAGCGCGGCCAATTGCTGGGCTGGAGCGACCAGCCGCTGCATATCGAGCTGTCGACGATGGAGGTGTACGACGACCCCAGTCGCCTGACCGTGCGTTACCGCCTGCTCGGCCTGCACAACGAATGGATCCAGAGCGACAACCTGTCGATCGACCAGCCACCGCTGCCCTCCGGGCATTTCCGGCTGCAGGTGCAGGTGCTGGACCGCTACCGCCGCACCGCCTCGCCGATCGCCGACCTGCCGTTTGCGGTGGCCCCGCTGTGGTGGCGCAGCCCGCCGGCGATCGCGTTGTATGTGCTGATCGGCAGCGCGCTGCTGGCCGGCCTGTGGCGCTGGCGGCACCGCCATCTGGTCGCGCGCGAGCGCATGCTGGCCGAACTGGTGGCCGAGCGCACCTATCAGCTGGAACACGAGAAACGCGATCTGGAAAGCGCCCGCGCAGCGCTGGCCCTGAAGGCCAGCCACGATGCCCTGACCGGTTTGCTCAACCGCTCCGGCGTGCTCGAGGCGATGGCCGAAGAACTGCAGGCCTGCGCGCACGGCGGGCATCCGCTGGCGGTGGTACTGATCGACCTGGACCATTTCAAGCTGGTCAACGACCAACACGGGCATCTGGTCGGCGATGCGGTGCTGGCCAAGGTCGGCGCACGCCTGACCGCCTGCCTGCGCGACTCGGACAAGGTGGGCCGTTACGGCGGCGAAGAACTGCTGTTGCTGCTGCCGGGCATGTCGCGGCACAGCCAGCACCGGCTGCGCGCCATCCACGAAAAACTCAGCCTGGCACCGTACGAGGTGGGTACCGACCAGCCGCTGCAGGTGACCTGTTCGGTCGGGGTGGCCTGGTTCCGCAGCGGCGACAGCGCCGCCACGCTGCTGGCGCGTGCCGACGAGGCGCTGTACCGCGCCAAGCGGCAGGGCCGCAATCGCATCGAACCGGAAGAGCCCGAATCGTCGGTGGCCTGAGCACGGCAACCGCCCGGGCGCAGTCCGGCGCGCACCCGAATCGCCAGCCCCACTGCGCCCCCCGGCAGCGATCGACCTGCGTCCAACCGCCCGCGCACGACCCCAGATAGACCTCGCAGCCCGGCCTCCCGAATCCCCATTCCCGATTCCCGATTCCCGATTCCCGATTCCAACAACTGGAACGCCACTTGCATGACACAGGGCTGACCAGTCACCGGCACCTCCATGTCCGAGTCCGAAGACGGCGGCGAACGCACAGAGCTTCCCACCGAAAAACGCCTGCGCGAGGCGCGCGAGCAGGGCAACATCCCGCAATCGCGCGAGTTGTCCACCGCCGCGGTGTTCGGTGCCGGCGTGTTCGCGCTGATGGCCCTGGCGCGCGGCATCGGCAATGGCGCCAGCGTCTGGATGAAGACCGCGCTCAGCCCGGACCCGAAGATGCGCGAAAACCCGATGGCGCTGTTCGGCCATTTCGGCGACCTGCTGCTGCAGCTGCTGTGGGTGATGCTGCCGCTGATCGGCATCTGCCTGGCCGCCGGCCTGGCCGGTCCGCTGCTGATGAGCGGGCTGCATTTTTCCGGCAAGGCGATCATGCCCGACCTCACCAAGCTCAACCCGATGAACGGGATCAAGCGCATGTGGGGCAGCAACAGCCTGGCCGAGTTGGTCAAGTCGGTGCTGCGGCTGCTGTTCGTCGGCCTGGCCGCCGGCCTGTGCATCTCCAACGGCCTGCACGGCCTGCGCTCGCTGGTCAACCAGCCGCTGGAACAGGCGGTGGGCAACGGCCTGGACTTCACCAGGAGCCTGCTGTTCTACACCGCCGGCGCGCTGGTGCTGCTGGCCGCCATCGACGCGCCCTACCAGAAGTGGAACTGGTTGCGGAAGCTGAAGATGACCCGCGAAGAGATCAAGCGCGAGATGAAGGAAAGCGAGGGCAGCCCGGAGGTCAAGGGCCGCATCCGCCAGATGCAGATGCAGATGTCGCAGCGCCAGATGATGGAAGCGGTGCCCAAGGCCGACGTGGTGCTGATGAACCCGACCCACTACGCGGTGGCGCTCAAGTACGAAGGCGGCAAGATGCGCGCGCCGATCGTGGTGGCCAAGGGCGTGGACGAAATGGCCTTCCGCATCCGCGAAGCCTGCGAACAGCACCGGGTGGCGATCGTCACCGCACCGCCTTTGGCACGCGCCTTGTATAGGGAAGCGCAAATCGGCAAGGAAATTCCCGTGAGACTCTATTCGGTCGTGGCCCAGGTGCTGTCCTACGTCTACCAGCTGCGTGGCTGGAACGGCGGCCCGATGCCGGAATTGCCGTCGCTGGACGTGGATGAGTTCGGCAAGGGAGCCAGCGCATGAGCGCCCAACCCGCCCCGATGAACGCCCGCCGCGTGATGGAGCTGCTGCGCAACGGCCTGGGCGCGCCGCTGGCCCTGATGGCCATGCTGGCCATGCTGATGGTGCCGCTGGCCGCGCCGGTGCTGGATGCGTTGTTCACCTTCAACATCGCCATTTCGCTGATGGTGCTGCTGGCGGTGGTGTATGTGCAGCGCCCGCTGGAATTCACCATTTTCCCGATCGTGCTGTTGATGACCACGATGCTGCGCCTGGCGCTCAACGTCGCCTCCAGCCGCGTGATCCTGATCAACGGCCAGGACGGCCACGCCGCGGCCGGCAAGGTGATCGAGGCGTTCGGCCAGTTCGTGATCGGCGGCAACTACGCCGTGGGTATCGTGGTGTTCGCGATCCTGACCATCATCAACTTCGTGGTCATCACCAAGGGTGCCGGACGCGTGTCGGAAGTGACCGCGCGCTTCATCCTGGACGCCATGCCCGGCAAGCAGATGGCCATCGACGCCGACCTCAACGCCGGCTTGCTGACGCGCGAGGAAGCCAAGGCCCGCCGCGAGGAAGTGCGCGAGGAAGCCGACTTCTACGGTGCGATGGACGGTGCCAACAAGTTCATCCGCGGCGACGCCATCGCCGCCATCCTGATCCTGTTCATCAATCTCATCGGCGGCATGGCGGTGGGCATGTTCCAGCACGGCATGAGCTTTGTGGATGCCGCCTCCACCTACACCCTGCTGTCCATCGGCGACGGTTTGGTGGCGCAGCTGCCGGCCCTGCTGGTGTCGTCCTCGGTCGCCTTGCTGGTGACCCGCGCCTCGCGCGCGCAGGACATGCGCGGCGCCATGATCAGCCAGGTGTTCGGCCAGCACCGCGCCCTCGCGGTGGCTGCGGCCATCCTGGGCCTGGTCGGCCTGGTGCCGGGCATGCCCAACGTCGCGTTTTTGACGCTGGGCCTGATCCTGGGCGTGATCGCCTGGAAAATGTACAAACGCAGCCTGGTCATCCCGCCGACCGGCGACCCCGCCACCGATCCCAAGGCCGCCGCCGCGGCCACTGCCGCCCAGGCCAGTTCGGAGCTGAGCTGGGACGAGCTGCGCCCGATCGACCCGCTGGGCCTGGAAGTGGGCTACCGGCTGATTCCGCTGGTGGACAAGCATCAGGGCGGCGAACTGATGGCGCGCATCAAGGGCGTGCGCCGCAAGCTCACCCAGGACATCGGCTTCCTGGTGCCGCCGGTGCATATCCGCGACAACCTGGAGCTGTCGGCCAACGCCTACCGGTTGCTGGTGCACGGGGTGCCGGTGGCCACCGCGGAAATCCATCCCGATCGCGAACTGGCGCTGGACCCGGGCGGTGCGCTCGGCCAGCTCGACGGCATTCCCGGCAAGGACCCCGCATTCGGCCTGGACGCCACCTGGATCCAGCCGCACCAACGCGCCTATGCCGAATCGATGGGCTACACCGTGGTCGACCCGGCCACCGTGGTCGCCACCCATCTGTCGCACCTGATCCGCGAACACGCCCCGGAACTGCTCGGCCACGAGGAAGTGCAGCAGCTGCTGGCGACCCTGGCCAAGACCGCGCCGAAGATGGTCGAAGACCTCACCCCGAAGGCGCTGCCGCTGTCGGTGGTGGTGCGCGTGCTGCAGAACCTGCTGATCGAGCGCATCCCGGTGCGCCAGCTGCGCAAGATCGTCGAAGCGCTGGTCGAACACGCCCCGCACAGCCAGGACCCGACCACCCTCACCGCCGCGGTACGCACCTCGCTGGGCCGCTTCATCGTGCAGGAAATCGCCGGCATGTCGGCCGAGCTGCCGGTCTACACCCTTGCCCCGCAGCTGGAGCGCGTGCTGCAGGAATCCACCCACGGCAACGGCGTGGCGCTGGAGCCCGGCCTGGCCGAGCGCCTACACCAGAGCCTGGCCGACTGCGTCGGCAAGCAGGAAGCGCGCAACGAACCGGCAGTGGTGCTGGTGCCCGGCCAGGTCCGCGCCGCCCTGGCCCGCCTGGTCCGCCACAGCGTCCCGTCCCTGTCGGTACTGGCCTATAGCGAAGTGCCCGAAGACAAGCGCCTGAAGCTGGTCGGCACGATCAGCTGAAACCGCCCGCCGACGTAGGAGCGCACCTGGGCGCGACAGGCTTTACCGGCACACCCCCTCGCGCCCGGGTGCGCTCCTACGACAGGCCAGCAATCCGCGCAAACACCGACCCCACCGTAGGAGCGCACCTGGGCGCGACAGGCTTTACCGGCATACCCCCTCGCGCCCGGGTGCGCTCCTACGACAGGCCAGCAATCCGCGCAAACACCGACCCCACCGTAGGAGCGCACCTGGGCGCGACAGGCTTTACCGGCACACCCCCTCGCGCCCGGGTGCGCTCCTACGACAAGCCAGCAATCCGCGCAAACACCGACCCCACCGTAGGAGCGCACCTGGGCGCGACAGGCTTTACCGGCACACCCCGTCGCGCCCGGGTGCGCTCCTACGAACCTATCTGCGCGGCTGGCCATTACGCTGGCCAGCGACGGCTGCAGGCCGGTGACCGACCAGCACACCCGGCGTCGGAAAGCCGCCACTGGTCAGTATCCCCAATCGATTGCACGGCGCTGGCCGTTTCCAGGCGTTTCTGGCGCTCCAAGCTCGGCCTACCGCCCACCAGCGCATCCGCTCGCACGGCGACGCCACCGCATCGCCGCCCTGGAAAAAGTCAAGCACTGCATTGACGTGAAGCCCTCGGACCCGGCCGTACACACAGCCCCCGCCCCGTCCCGATCCTCCAGCGTCCCGCGCCGGAACCCCGGCACCCCGTTTTGGCACGCCGCGTGCATTAGCTCTGACGAGACCGCAGCCAGCGCCACCGCTGCGGGGCGAGAGCAGCACTTGGAACAACCGAACGGGACAGGCAACTCATGACGCTGGCAACACACCCACATTCATCGCGCACCCGTCCGGCGTCCGGCGGGTCCCGTTCCTGGAGGCACTTCGCATGAAAATCAAACGCTTCGTCGCCCCGGACATGCGCACCGCATTCCGCATGGTGCGTGAAGAACACGGTCCGGACGCAGTGATCCTGTCCAATCGCCGCACCGCCGAAGGCATCGAGATCGTCGCTGCCAGCAACTACGACGAAGAACTCGTGCAGCGCGCCCTGGAAACCGCGCGCTCCGAAACGCCGGCCGTTGCCGCCGCGCCGATCCCGTCGGCGCCTGCCCAGCAGGCCGCGGTCCCGCAAGCGGCCGCCGCACCGGTCCACGCACCGCTGAAGCCAGCCGCCGATGCCGGCACCAGCCAGCGCCAGCGCGTTGCCAGCGCCGCCGAAGACATGATCGCCGCGATGGCGCTGCGCCAGCCGGTCAACCTGCCGCGCCAGACGCAGGTGCCCGCGCCGGTGCGTAGCGCCGCCGCCGCCTCGCCCGCCGCCCAGGCCCTGGCCCACGCCGTCGCGGTGACCGCCGCGCCGCGCCAGGAACACGCGCTGTCGGCCGTGCCGGAACAGCTGTTCGCCGATTTCCTGACCACCGCGCCGGTGCAGCGCGCCGCCGTGCAGGCTGCCCCGGTGCAGGCGCCGACCCCGGTCATGGCCGACGTCGCTGCGCCTGCGCAGGCCGGCTACGACCAGGACGAGGACGCGCTGGACGACGACGCCGACTTCGACCTGGACGCCCTGCCGCAGATCCTGCCGCCGGCCGCGCTGCCGCCGCTGGTGGTCGCTCCGGCCGCACTGGCCGCAGTGCCGGTCGCCGCCGCCCCGGCGCCGCAGAACGATGAAGAACTCAAGCAGTTGCGTGGCGAGCTGGCGCTGATGCGGCAGATGATCGAGCGCGAAATGAACCGCCTCACCGACGAGCGCCTGCGTGGCTCGCCGGTACGTGCGCAGGCCCTGGAGCTGATGGACGACTACGGCTTCGACGCCGGTCTGATCCGCGACGTGGCCCTGCAGATCCCGGCCGATACCGAATTGCACCGTGGCCGCGGCCTGATGCTGGGCCTGCTGTCCAAGCGTCTGCCCGTGGCCCCGGTCGACCCGCTGGAACGTGGCGGCGTGATCGCCCTGGTCGGCCCGACCGGCGCCGGCAAGACCACCACCATCGCCAAGCTGGCCCAGCGCTTCGCGGCCCAGCACGCCCCGCGCGACGTGGCCCTGGTCACCACCGACACCCAGCGTGTGGGCGGCCGCGAGCAGCTGCACAGCTACGGCCGTCAGCTCGGCATCGCGGTGCACGAGGCCGACAGCGCCGAAAGCCTGCTGGACCTGCTCGAGCGCCTGCGCGACTACAAGCTGGTGCTGATCGACACCGCCGGCATGGGCCAGCGCGACCGCGCCCTGGCCGCCCAGCTGAACTGGCTGCGCGCCGCCCAGCAGGTCACCTCGCTGCTGGTGCTGCCTGCCAATGCCCATTTTTCCGACCTCGACGAGGTCGTACGCCGCTTCGCCCACGCCAAACCCCAAGGCGTGGTGCTGACCAAACTCGACGAGACCGGCCGTTTCGGCAGCGCCTTGTCGGTGGTGGTCGACCACCAAATGCCCATCACCTGGGTGACTGACGGACAGCGGGTCCCCGACGACCTGCACCGCGCCAATGCCGCCAGTCTCGTTCTTCGTCTTGAAGATTTGCGGCGCGCTGCCGATAAGCCCTGTACTCCGGAGCACAACCATGCAGTCGCGTGAATACGCCAAGCTGACCAACGCCTTCCCCCTGTCGGCGACCCGTCCCGAGCCCCTGGGCCCGGTGCGCACCATTGCCGTGACCGGTGGCAAGGGCGGCGTGGGCAAAACCAACATCTCCGCCAACCTGGCCGTGGCGCTTGCCGACATGGGCAAACGCACGCTGCTGCTGGACGCCGACCTTGGCCTGGCCAACCTGGACGTGGTCTTGGGACTCTCGCCCAAGTACACCCTGGCCGACCTGATCGCCGGCCGCTGCACGCTCGATGAAGTGATCATCGAAGGCCCCGGCGGCGTGCTGGTGGTGCCGGCCGCCTCCGGTCGCCGCCACATGGCCGAACTGGCCCCGGCCCAGCACATCGGCCTGGTCAATGTGTTTTCCGAACTGGAACGCGACCTGGACGTGATGGTCATCGACACCGCCGCCGGCATCACCGACAGCGTGCTGACCTTCTGCCAGGCCGCCCAGGACACCGTGGTGGTGGTCTGCGACGAACCGGCCTCGATCACCGACGCCTACGCGCTGATCAAGGTGCTCTCGCGCGAACGCGGCGTGGACCGCCTGCAGATCATCGCCAACATGGTGCGCGACCCCAACGAAGGTCGCCTGCTGTACGACAAGCTCTCGCGCGTATGCGAAAAGTTCCTGGGCGATGTCTCGCTGAACTATCTCGGCCACGTGCCGCAGGACGACTGGTTGCGCCTGTCGGTGCAGCGTCAGCAACCCGTCATCAAGGCGTATCCCGCCAGTCCGTCGGCGCAGGCCATTGCAGAAATCGCACGCCGTACCTCGCGCTGGCAGGCTCCCACCGTGCCGCGCGGCAATGTCGAGTTCTTCGTCGAACGCATCATCCAACGGGGAGTGGCCGCATGAGCACCGCTACCGCAACCACGGCCAGCGCGCAGTACCGCGCCGTGCAGCGCAACAACGCCAACGACGTGGTGACCCAGCACGCCGACCTGGTCCGCCGCATCGCCCACCATCTGGCCGCGCGCCTGCCGGCCAGCGTGGAAGTGGACGACCTGATCCAGGCCGGCATGATCGGCCTGATCGAAGCCTCGCGCAGTTACGACTCCGAACAGGGCGCCTCGTTCGAAACCTACGCCTCGATCCGCATCCGCGGCTCGATGATCGACGAGATTCGACGGGGCGACTGGGTACCGCGTTCGGTGCACCGCCGCGCCCGCGACGCCGCTGCCGCCGTGCGCAAGATCGAACAGAACACCGGCCGCGCCGCCGCCGCCACCGAAGTGGCCGCCGCGATGGAAATGCCGCTGCCCGAGTACCTGCGTCTGATGGAAGATGCCGCACGTGGCCAGGTGCTGAGCCTGGAATCGCGCATCGAGGATCACGGCGAGCTGGACACCACCGCCAAGGGTGGCCCCAACCCGCAGCAGATGATGGAGCGTGGCGAATTCGGCCGCGAGCTGGGCAAGGCCATCGGCCAATTGCCCGAGCGCGAGCAGCTGGTGCTGTCGCTGTACTACGAACAGGAATTGAACCTGAAGGAAATCGGCGCCGTGCTCGGTGTCAGCGAATCGCGCGTCTGCCAGATCCACGGCCAGGCGGTGGTGCGTCTGCGGGGCCGCCTCAAAGTCTTCGAACTGGCCGATGCCGGTGTCGAAATTGACGAATGATTTTTCGCGTATTTTTCGTGTTAGGAGCTTGATGTGAACAAGAACATGCGGATCCTGATCGTGGACGACTTCTCGACGATGCGACGCATCGTCAAGAATCTGTTGGGCGATCTCGGCTTCACCAATACCGCAGAGGCCGAAGACGGCAACAGCGCCCTGGCGGCATTGCGGGCCGGCCCGTTCGATTTCGTGGTCACCGACTGGAACATGCCCGGCATGACCGGCATCGACCTGCTGCGCAACATCCGCGCCGACGCCAAGCTCAAGCACCTGCCGGTGATGATGGTGACCGCCGAAGCCAAGCGCGAGCAGATCATCGAAGCCGCGCAGTGCGGCGTGAACGGCTACATCATCAAGCCGTTCACCGCGCAGACGCTGGAAGAGAAGCTGGGCAAGGTGTTCGAACGTCTGGCGGCCACCGCCTGATGAACGCCACCGTGGAAACCGATGCCGAACGCGCCGCCCTGATCGACCGCCTGCAAGGCGCGCTCGACGCACTGGAAAGCGGTGACGAAGCGGCGTGGAAGCGCGAGGTGGATCACCTCGCCGCCCTGCGCACGCGCCCGATGATGCAGAGCCTGAGCCGGCTCGCCCGCGAACTCGGCCAGGCACTGGGCGAACTGCCCATCGTGCCCGAAGAGGCCGGCGAGCTGGACGATGCCTGTTCGCGTCTGGACCACGTGGTGGAAATGACCGAAAAGGCCAGCCACCGCACCCTGGATCTGGTCGAGGAATGCCGCGAACTGGCCAACCAGCTGCGCGACGGCGGGCTCAATCAGGACCAGGGCGCATTGCTGGAAAAGATGCGCCATAACCTGACCGAGCTGTCGTTGGCGCAGAGCTACCAGGATCTGAGTGGCCAGATCATCCGTCGCGTGGCCGGCATCGTGCGGCGCGTGCACGAGGGCTTCGGTGCACTCGGCCTGCCGCCGAAGAATCCCGAGCCGAAGAAAGACGATGGCGGTCTTGCGGGTCCTGCAGTCAAGGGCCTGGACCGTCACGCGGTGTCGCAGGACGACGCCGATGACCTGCTGTCCGGATTGGGGTTGTAACCATGAGTGCTGTTCCAGACGATATTGCTGCCGATTTCATCGTCGAGGCCCAGGAAATCCTGGATCGCCTCGGCGAACAGCTGGTGTCGCTGGAACAGGCGCCAGACGAGGCCGACCAGCTCAATGCGGTGTTCCGTGGCTTCCACACGCTCAAGGGCGGCGCCGGCTTCCTGGCGATCAAGCCGATGGTCGAGCTCTGCCACGCCGCCGAGGAAACCCTGGGCATGGCGCGCTCCGGCCAGGCGGTGTTGCAGGCGCATCACTTCGATGCCGCGCAGCAGTCGCTGGATTATCTGCAGGCCATGCTGGATGCGATGGGCTCGGGCGAAACCGTGCCGCATGCACCGGCCTCGCTGATTGCGCAGTTCGATGCCAAGAGCGGCCCGCCGGCAGTCAAGGCCGTGCCGCAGGCAGCAGCGGCCAAACCGGCGGCTGCCGCACACGGCGACGATGCGCATGCCCCCGCTCCCAAGGCGGCCGGCAAGGCCGCAGCCAAGAGCGGCGCCGACGCCGAACAGACCGTGCGCGTGGACACCAAGCGCCTGGACGCCATCGTCAACCTGATCGGCGAACTGGTGCTGTCGCGCAATCGCCTCAAGACCCTGCGTACCCGCCTGCGCGACGAAGAACTCGACCGCGCGGTCAGCACCCTCGACATCGCCACCGCACGCCTGCAGACCGCGGTCATGCGCACCCGCATGCAACCGGTGAGCAAGGTGTTCGCGCGCTTCCCCAAGGTCGCCCGCGATGTGGCGCGCACCTTGGCCAAGGAAGTGGAGCTGGAACTGATCGGCGCCGAGACGGAGCTGGACCGCAACCTGGTCGAAGCGCTGGCCGACCCGTTGGTGCATCTGGTGCGCAACGCCATCGACCACGGCATCGAATCGCCTGCCCTGCGCGAAGCCACCGGCAAACCGCGTAGCGGCCATGTGCGTCTGTCGGCGCAGCAGGAAGGCGACTACGTCAGTATCGAAATCCAGGACGACGGCGCCGGCATCGACCCGGAGCGCCTGCGCGAAATCGCCCGCAACAAGGGCCTGATCGACGCCGAAGCCGCCGCCCGCCTGAGCACCGACGAGTGCCTGCACCTGATCTTCATGCCGGGCTTCTCGACCAAGGTGGAAGTCACCGACATCTCCGGCCGCGGCGTCGGCATGGACGTGGTGCAATCGCGTATCCGCGAACTCAGCGGGCAGATCCAGATCCAGTCCGAACTGGGCCGCGGCAGCCGCTTCATGATCCGCGTGCCGTTGACCCTGGCGATCTTGCCGACCCTGCTGGTACAGGCGGGCGAAGCGGTCTACGCACTGCCGCTGGCCCGCGTGGTCGAAGTGCTGCACGCACCGCAGACCTCACTGGGCTGGTTCGACGGCCGCGCCGTGCTAGACCGCCGCTCGCATACCCTGCCGCTGATCGACCTGCGCCGCTGGCTCGGCGTACCGGCCGAACAACCGCCACTGCTCACCGTGGTGCTGCTGCAGGCCGGCGAAACCCGCTTCGGCCTGGTGGTGGACCAGGTCCGCGGCCGCGAGGAAGTGGTGATCAAGCCCCTGCCCCGCGCCCTGCGCGGCCTACCCGGCTACGCCGGCGCCACCCTGATCGGCGACGGTCGCATGGCGCTGATCCTGGATGTGGACGGATTGCGCTCCAGCGATCATTGAGAATCGGGAATCGGGAATCGGGAATCGGCAAGGCGATCTGGTCTGCCTGATTTGACGACAACGGCCGCGTACTGCGGCCGTTGTCGTTTCACCACCAGCATCGCTGCCGATCTATGCCGCTACGCGCGCAGGCATGGACGCGATGGTTTGGCGACGGTCGGGCTGCCGTGAAACTGAAACTGCAACCGTTATTTCACTAGCCCTCACACCATCCGGTGTTGAGGCGCAATCGACTGCTCTCGCTGTTGCTCCTGCTGCTGGGATTGCTGTTGGCGCTGAGTTTCGCCCAAGGCCTGTAATTGCGCCAAGGATTGCTCGACGGGCTGCGCAATCGCATCACTCGTCTTCATATGCGCCATCTTGTGAGCGGGATTGTTCAACGCAGCTTCCACAACGAAGACGTTCTCGCCCTGCCGCACGGACTTGGTGTTCTCGCTCAGCACGACATGATCGATTCGCGACAGCCCGTTCTCTTTGGCTAAATACGCGCTGCTTGCTGCCAGCCGTGCGCTGTTGTCGTCGTACTCGCGGCCGAGACCTTGCTCAAGGCGGCGAACGGCGTCTTCTGCTTGGTGATGCAGCGGATCTGTTGGCAGCACTCTCGCGAGCTGTGTTACTTCCTGTAGTGGAGATACCTGCTCACCGGGCGGCTGCGCCTCACCAATCACCTTCTGCCAAAGTTCCTGCTTAGGCTTCGGATTGTTGTGCTCCTTATTCAACTCACTTTTAGGCACAGGAGCAGGAATGCTCTTGATATCATCTACGTTTTCTACGGGTCTGATATCCCCCTCAAAGCCTTTATCAACTCCATCTTTTGTCTTCCGGTGCAGTCCAGCGTGATTGAGCGCATCCCATGTGAAGTCGATACAACTGTTTTTAGCACCGTGATATTCCATATTGAACCCGTGCTTAGCAGGGGCCGCGCCGAAGGCATCCAGCTTTTCATACTGTGCCTTATCGATCTCCATCGTGCGTGAATAATATGGTTTTTGGTAGGTATCGACGTCATTGAACGAAACTTTTCCTGGCCCGCTAGCCTCGCCATGCTTGATGGGCGAGAACCCATAACTTTTGACAGTCGTTCCGTCGTCAATCGAGTAGTACATATGGCCACCGAAGGATGTGCCTCCGGCCATCAACGGCGTACCTGCGGCAGCGACGTAGACAGTGACTGCATAGCGCTTTTCAGGATCATCCATGCTCATTCCCCTCACTTTCCTTTGTAGGTGTAAGCGACAAGAAGTTGAGCATTAGCCGCAACCAGCGCCTGGGCGCTCTGATCAAAGCGCAGTTTGAGCCGATAACGGCCTGGCTGGACAGCATTGCTATAGCCGAACGCCAACTCCCTGGACGCGGCCTGTTCAGTAGACAAACCGGCGTCTTGCAGCGTCGTACCGTCCGCATCAAAAGCGAACAGACCAGGAGCCATACCATCAGCTGACAAGGGAATGGACGCCTGCTGACCTACTCCCACACGCTGACTACGCTTCAATTCCACGGAGACCGGACCGGATGGTTCAATACGCTCCAAGTGAAGCTCGGCCGAAACACCAGCGCTAATCAGCCTGTCAGCACTTTGGGAGACGGCAGTTGGATCGACACCGGTGATCCGCACACCGATGAAAACGGGAGGAGTCGCGTCGTCGGGCAGTGCGGGCACATCGAATTCCAGCTCTGTAGGCCCACGATCATGTGGGGTCAAACTCCGTACCAACGGGACGACCGTTCTCATCTCTATCTGCTCCTTTGCGATAGGCACGTTTGCAGGCGGCGGTTGCAGGCTGCAGCCAGCGATCAGGCAGGTAATCAATGCCGTGAGTGCAAAGCGCATTGGATCGTTTGCAAGGGGCACGGCCTTTCTCCAATAAGTGTTGGTGCTGCAGGGGGAATTTTGACAATTTTTCAATGTCATCGTGTCATGCACGCCTCTCAAGCGCCCCCAATGCCCTATGCACGCATTGCTTTATGAGGCCTGACAACTCCAGGGCTGAGTGACATGTCCGCTACCTCAGCTTATCGGATGTAGACCCATTCAACGCAATTGTGCGCTACCAACTCTTGCGGTTCCGCAGCTTCGCCTCTCGGGAAAACCTCTACACCCATCCCTGGGCGCGTGTAGAGATCACTCATCCAGCGGCCGTCCTCGACGATGTTGCGCTCGCGCAAATCCCATTAGCTCAAGCTGCTGGGTGAAGCGGTCGAAGTCCAGACGACAGATCTCGGTCATTGAAGGCGATGCATCGGCCACATTGCGATCAAAACGGAATTCAAACCAGCGTCCATCGAGTTTGGTTTCATCAACACCAAAGCCGTAGCTCCACTCTTTGGTGAGCCGGCCAAAAGCACGGTATAGGCGTTCATCGTCTTTTACGAATTGAACGACCTGCCCCATTGCCGACTTCAGACGCTCGGGAGTGAAGTCGGAGATGTTCTGGCTGCCCTTGATCAACACAAGCAGCTGACCAAGCAAGCCTTCCGCAGTGGGCTTGTTAGGCGGCACAGTGGTAGGACTGGATGAATTCATGGCAGATGTCTCCGTGACGGTTGCCGGGGCTGGGGTGGCCGCAGTGTGGGCGCATGCGCCCAGAGCGAGGGTGGCGAACAAGGCGTAGAGGGGGCGCGCGATCATGAAGCGTCCGTTGTGCGCTGGTGTGGCTGCGACGCTAGTGGCATCGAGCACCGAGGTCAATCGCAGGGGGTCTGGCAGCCGCACCATCATCGCCGCACGCTGCGCGCCTTGGCCGGCACCTGCACCGGCGGCAACACCTCCATCAACAGCTGCCCCGCGCTGGCGGTGATGCGCAGCTTGGTGCCGATGGCAAAGCCCAGTTGTTCCAGCCATAGGCCGCTGAGGCGGACGTGGGGCACGTGCTGATCGCCACCATGGTCGTGGGCGCCGGGGTAATGCGTGTAGCTGACGGTGCATTGGCGCGGGCGGCGGGCGCGGCGTGGTGCGCGTAGCGTGCCGGGGCCTTGCGGGGAGGCGTCCGGGTCGGGTGGCAGCATCGGTGGCAGCTTGGTGCGGTCGGGTTCCACAACGACCCACTGCACCCGCTTGGGCGGCGTGGGGCACGTACGCGTGCGGGTGGGCCGTGCGCTGGCAGATGTGGCGGGTGGCCGGTGGCGTGTCATGGCGCCTCCGATTGGCTGCGGGTAGCGCTACTAGGCGCAGCGACGCACTGCTGCAGCGCCACGTCGATGCGTGCAGAAAGGCTATGCAAGGCCTGCGACAACACGCCGGGCTGGTTGAGCAACTGCTGCGCAAGATCGTCGCTGGCCTGCTCAACGGCCGCGCGTGCGGCTAGCCGGCGCAACACTTCGCCTGCCTCGCTCAGCAAGCTGTAGGCGGAAGCTGGCAACAGATAACCCGGCACCGATGCCGGCACGGATGGTGCGGTAGACATGGCAACGCCCTCCTGGAACAGCCCAAGAACCGCCGCCAACGGCGACGGGATGTCGGGAGGTTCGAAACCGCACGTAGCCGGCGGGCATATTCCCCTTGCGGGTGTTGTATTAGCCGCCCTCCCGACACAGGCATTGCGTCGGCTTGTCCCCGCAGGATGCAGGCACAAAAAACCCACCGGTTTGACGGAGGTGGGTACCGCTACGTGAGGAGTTTCGACGCTCCTTGGGCCTAGATTGCAAGCACGCGGTCTGGCGTGTCAATACACGTGGCGGGTCTCGCGCGGCTGTGTGCGCCGCTGGCGCAGTTCCATACGGGCCACGAAAGCAGTTGGTCAACGTGTACGCACGACGGATGCAGATCGAGCTGGCATTTCGGGATCTGAAGTCGCATCGCGACGGCCAGGCGATGGAAGACAGTCTGACCCGTCGCGGTGAGCGACTGCAGATCCTGTTGTTGCTCAATACGCTGGCCACCTTCGCCAGTTGGCTGGCGGGACTCGGATGCGAAGCCACCGGTATCGCCCGGTGGCTATCGCCCCGCAGCAGCACACGCAAGCTCTACTCGACACTGCGTGTCGGCCGCGAGGCGCTGGTCAGGCGCTGGCCGATGGAACCGGTCTCACGCTGGCTAGATCGCTTGCGCACACTGCCTGACGCCGTGCGCGAGCAGATGACATTGGTGCTGTAAAACGTGGGGATACCTAAGAATCTGTTCACGATCTCCTGAGCAGCAGTGCCAGGAAGGCCAGGTGGATGAACTGCAAGCTGGTATTGAGCTTTCGCTCGCAGTTCTTCCATAGCCTTCGGTTCTTCTCCAGCCAGGCAAAGCTGCGCTCGACAATCCAGCGCTTGGGCATGACTTTGAAGGTATGCAGCTCGCTGCGTTTGGCAATCTGGACGGCGACGTGCTTGCCAATGATGTCCTGTACGCCCTCGGCGAAGGGGTCTCCGGTATAGCCGCTGTCGCACAGCAGGCTTTTCACACGGCCCAAACCCGATTGGCAGCGCTCCAATGCTTCCAGCGCCCCTTTACGATCGGTGACCTCCGCCGGGGTCACCGCAATGGCATGCGGAAATCCTTGCGTATCCACCGCAATGTGGCGCTTGATCCCCGACACCTTCTTGCCTGCGTCATAGCCCTTCTGACCTGCCGTATCGCTGTGCTTCACGCTCTGCGCGTCCACGATCAAGAACGTGCTGCTGGCGTTGCGCCCCTGTGTTTCGCGGGCCGCGCCAACCTGATTTTTTGAGCGCCCGCTCCAGCAGGCTTCTACCTTCATCGTCCACTTCGCTCCACTTGGCAAAGTAGGAATGCACCGTGCGCCACTTCGGAAAGTCACTGGGCAACGCACGCCACTGGCAACCTGCCCGCAGTAAATACAGCACTGCGCACCACACCTCATACACATCCACCGTCGCAGGCTTGGTGCGTTTGCGGGCTCGCTCCAAAATCGGGCGGATCTGCTCGAACCGCTCACGGCTCATGTCACTTGGATAGGTCTTCTCGCGCATTCGTGCAGTTTGCATGGTTTGAAAGAGATCGCGAACAGGTTCTTAGGCCGAAGCGACCTGTCCGCTTCGGCGATGCGGCGCTGGATTCGCCCATCCGAACACGCTCCTTGGCGTAACGCGCCACCCTTGAGCATGGATTGCCACCGACCAACATCAGCGGCGCCGAGACGACATGCGCATCGGCAACTGTTGATCGCGACTGCAGTCACGCAAACGCAACACAGCAGCTTGGCTATCTACTGCAGAGATGGTTCATCCACCACCCCCGCGCTTTACGCCACTGGAGTCGTCCACCATGCAATACCCGTCCGCTTTTCCGGCTGTCGCGCCCTTGACGCTCGCACTGCTCGGCCTATCCACCTTCCAGGCCGGTGCGGCGCGTCCGCATGAACAGGACCTGCCCGATACCGCGCACAGCATCTCCACCAGTTGGGGCGTGATCCAGCAGCCCACGCTACCGACGCAGGTCTGCGCCACGCTCAAGGCCGCGCTGGTGCCGGTTGCCGGTTCGCTGGATACGCTCGACAGCGATCCGGCGCAATCCAAGCGCGATACCGCGCGTTTGCAAGCGGCCATCGACGATTGCCCCGCCGGCAGCGCGGTGCGTCTGGTCACCGGCGATGCCGGCGAATCTGGCGTATTGACCGGCCCCTTGACGATCAAGAGCGGAGTCACGCTGTGGATCGATCGCGGCGTCACCTTGTTCGGCTCGCGCAATCCGCGCGACTACGACAATGGCCTGGGCACCTGCGGCACCGCCACCAGCGACAAGGCCAAATCCTGCAACCCGCTGATCCATGTGGCCGATACCGCCAACAGCGCCATTGTGGGCGCCGGCAAGATCGACGGCCGCGGCGGCAGCACGCTCACTGCCGGTCCAAGTGCCGGCACCGCCAGCTGGTGGGATCTTGCCTATCTCAACGTCACCAAGGGACTGAGCCAGCACGTGCCGCGCCTGCTGCAGATCGACGACAGCACCGACTTCACCCTGTACGACATCACGCTGGAAAACTCGGCCAACTTCCACGTCACCACCGATAACGTGGTCGGCTTGACGGCATGGGGCATCAAGATTCTCGCGCCCAGCCTGGTCTACTCACGTCCCGGCTATCGCTGCCCGGCCGGCAGCACGCCTGATGTCAATCCGCATGCGACCTGCTTCACTCCGGAAACAGCCAAGAACACCGATGGCTTCGACCCTGGCCAGTCGAAGAAGGTATTGCTGGCCTACTCGTATATCGGCACCGGCGACGATGGCGTGGCGATCAAGGCGCATGCCAGCAACACGCGCAGCATCGCCTCGGAAAACATGCTGTTCGCATACAACCAGTTCTACTACACGCATGGTTTTTCGCTGGGCAGCGAAACCGATGCGGGCATGCGCCACATCGCCGTGCGCGGCTTGAGCATCGACGGCTTCGACGCGAATGATGTCGCGAGAGACCCGTATTCGGCCAATGGCTTGCGCATCAAATCCGATGGCAGCCGTGGCGGCCAAGTCTACGACATCAGCTTCGAAAACGTCTGCATGCGCGGGGTTGCCCGGCCGCTGGTGTTCGACGCCAACTACGCCAACGCGGCGGTGAGCAGCAAACTGCCGAGTTTCAGCGGCATTGCGCTGACCAACGTGCACTCGCTGGGTTCCAAGGCGTTTGGCGGTGGCGAGCTGAGCTTCTATGGGTATCGCGATGCGACCACGACCTTGCCGATCACCCTGTCGCTGGACAACGTGGTACTGGAGGGCGGGCCGATCTCGTTCGCGCAACCGCACTTCGGTGGGCCGGCCAGCAATCCGGGCGCGACGCACTTCAGCTTCAAGGGCGGCCCGGTGAGCTTTTTCGATCAGCTATCCGAATCGGTGCCCAACGATGTGCGACTGCAAGGCAAGCCCGGACCGGGTACGCCACTGCAGTGCAATGACGCGTTCATTGCCTACCACTCGGTATTGCCGGATTCGCCGATCTGAGCGTGACGTTGCTCGGATAGGAAGGCCATCGATTCGACAATGTGCAGGTTGCTTTGTTGAAAACCATGCACACCGACCATCTGGACTGGTCCTTGCCCGCCCACCGTCGCGGGACCTTACGCGGCATGGATGCCGCGTAAGATCCTACACGGACGTACTTGCGGCGTGTCCTGCGATGGTGGGCGGGCAAGGGCATCGCAGCCAAGCCGCAGATCGACCGCTCCACCGCTGATCTATCGCACCTTACAAGCCCTAGTACACAACGCATCGAGCAATCGAGACTTGGAACCGCCAACAAAACTGCTGCGCGACCTTCAGGCGGGCGCGGCCGATGCTCGGAATCTGCACGTATCAGACTTACACGCCGGTTTCTGCGCGCCGCCTGCACTCACTGACGACCGCTCGCGACGTTTTGTTAGCCGCTCCTAGTCCGCGCCGCTGGCAGCACGCCAGCTATGCCACAACTGCTGCACGGGCGGTGGATAGGCGGCCTTGCCGGCAAGCTCGCGCTGCAGGCGCAGGCGTGCCAGCCGCGACCATACCCGGTGCGGGCGGGCCAATGCCGGTTTGCGCGGCCAGGCGCGCAGCAATTGCGTGCGCCATGCGGCGAGCGTCATGTCGCCGGGTGCGGCGCTGTCGCCGGCCACACGCTGGCGTGCGTCCAGCCATTGCAGCGCCACCGCGGTGGCATCGCCAGGCTGGGTGCGCGCAAATAGCGTGGCTTCCACGCCGACCACGGCCTCGGCGAAGGCACGCAATCTCGCCAACGCCTGTTGCAAGGATTGCGGCTGCGCACGGGCGTCCTGCATGGCCGGCAAGGTGTCGGCCAACTGCGCCCATGGCGCAGGCACCGGCTCCAGCACGCGCCCCAGCGGATGGCGCGAGCGTTGCTGCGACCAGTCGCGCAGCTCCTGCTGCCACCATGCCAGCTTGGCGTCGGCCGGCAACGGGTCGCCGGCGATGTTCATGATGTCTTCCCATTCCTGCAGCAGCGCAAACCAGGCCGCTGTGAGGCGTCGCTGCGGCCCGGGAATGAAGGGCTCGGCAACCGACCATTCCGGCCAGCGCGTGCGCCACTTGTCGAGAAAACTGTCGAGAGCGCTGGATTGGCTCATGGCGGGTCCAGAAAAAAACGAAAGAAGATCAGGTCTGCGGCCACGCCGCGGCATCCCACAATGCCTGCGGCTGCGCGACGAGGACATCGGCATGCCAACGCGACGGCTCGTCGTCGTGCAGGCGATAGCCCCACAACACCGCCACCGACGGCATCGCCGCCGCGCGCGCGGCCAGGATGTCGCGCTCGTCGTCGCCGACGTAGACGCACTGCGCCGGCGCAACCCCGATGCGCTCGGCCGCGGTCAGCAAGGGCAGCGGATGCGGCTTGCGCTCGGCCAGCGTATCGCCGCCGATCAGCACCGCGCAGCGTTGCTCCCAGCACAGTTGCGGCAGGATCAGCCGGGCCAGATAGTCGGGCTTGTTGGTGACCACGCCCCAGATGCAACCGGCACGCTCCAGTCGCAGCAGCAGTTCTTCGACACCATCGAACAGCTGCGACTGCGTGCCGATCAAGGCTTCGTAACGACGCAGGAATTCCGGCACCAAGGCATCGCGCTCGAGCGCATCGCGTTCGGCAAACGCCACCGCCAGCATCGCGCGCGCGCCCTTGGACACCACCGGACGCAACTGCGCCAACGCCATCGGCGCACGCCCACGCGCATCCAGCATCGCGTTGACGGTCGCCAGCATGTCCGGCGCGCTATCGAGCAAGGTGCCATCCAGATCGAACAACACCGCACGCGGAAACTTCATCGCCGCCCCGCTGCTCTGCGCTTGCCTGCGGTCATCGGTAAATTGCGATTCGGCCGACATCAAACACGCACTTGCTGTTGCGAATCCCGAATCTCCACTGCCCAATCCCCACTCGTCACGGCTTCACCGCATACGCCAGGTAATTGACCTCGGTCCGCGACGACAGGCGCGCACGATTGCGCCACGGCTCGTACACCATGCCGCTGACGTCTTCCAGCTGCAGTCCGGCACTGCGCAACCACGCCGCAAGCTCTGCCGGCTTGATGAAATCCTTGTAGTGATGCGTGCCCATGGGAAGCAGACGCGCGATGTACTCGGCGCCGACCACCGCCAGTGCGAACGCGGCCGGGGTGCGGTTGAGCGTGGACAAAAACAGCTTGCCGCCCGGCTTGAGCAGGCTGGCGCAGGCGCGGATGATCGCGGTCGGGTCCGGCACGTGCTCAAGCATTTCCATGCAGGTCACCGCATCGAAGCTGCCCGGCTGTTCGGCGGCCAGGTCTTCCACCGACTGCACGCGGTACTCCACCTGCACGCCCGATTCCAGGCTGTGCAGGCGCGCCACCTTGACCAGCTCCGGCGCCAGGTCGATCGCCGTGACCTGCGCACCCAGACGCGCCATCGACTCGCTGAGCAGACCGCCGCCGCAGCCGACATCGAGTACACGCGCGCCGGCCAGGCCCAGCCGTGCGGAGACATAGTCCAGACGCACCGGATTGAGCGCATGCAGCGGCTTCTGCGGGCCGTCGGCATCCCACCAGCGGTTGGCCAGCGCCGCGAACTTGTCCAGCTCGCTCTGATGGAAATTGCTGGAATTGGGTTGGGGATTCGGATTCATGCGGGGCTCCGTGATGGGGTGGCGCGCGCTCAGGCGCGGACGGTGCGGATGCGCTCGCGCCACTGCCGCGCATTGGCGACCAGGGCAGCGGTATCCATGTCGATGAGCTCGCGCTGCACCAGCTTGGGCTTGCCGGCGATCCACACATCGGTGACCTGGTGACGGCCGGCGGCGTAGATCAGTTGCGACAGCACATGATGCAGCGGCTGGGTCTCCAGTGCGGACAGATCCACACAGACCAGATCGGCCTGCTTGCCGATTTCGATCGAGCCGATCCTGTCGCCGAAGCCCAACGCACGCGCGCCGCCCAGCGTGGCCGCGCGCAGCGTGGTGGCCGCGTCCAGCGCGGTGGCATCGTTGGCGACGGCCTTGGCCAGGATCGCCGCCGTGCGGTTCTCGCTGAACATGTCCAGGTCGTTGTTGCTAGCGCAGCCGTCGGTGCCGATCGCCAGGTTCACGCCTGCACGTTGCAGCGCGCAGGCCGGGCAAAAGCCCGAAGCGAGCTTGAGGTTGGACTCCGGGCAATGCACCACGCTGACGCCGCGCTCGGCGCACAGGTGGATTTCCGCCTCGGTGAGCTGGGTCATGTGCACGGCGATCAGGCGGTCGTTGACCAGCCCAAGGCGGTCCAGCCGCGCCAGCGGGCGCTGCCCGTACTGGGCGACCGAATCGGCCACTTCCTGCGCGGTTTCGTGGGTGTGCAGATGCACCGGCAGATCCAGCTGGTCGGCCAGCATGCGCACGCGTTCGAAGTTGGCGTCGTTGACCGTGTACGGCGCATGCGGCGCGAAGGCGGTGCTGATCAGCGGATCGTCGCGCCACTGGTCGTGCAGCTCGCCGGCCCGTGCGAAGTACTCGTCGTCCGACGATGCCCAGGCGGTGGGGAAATCGATGATCACCGCGCCGACCAGCGCACGGAACCCGTGCTGCTTGTACACGGCCGCCTGCACATCGGCGAAGAAGTAGTTCTCGTTGACGCAGGTGGTACCGCCACGCAGCATTTCGGCGATCGCCAGCGTGGTGCCATCGGCGACGAATTCCGGCCCGATCACCGCCGCTTCCACCGGCCAGATGTGCTGCTGCAGCCATACCATCAGCGGCAGATCGTCGGCAACGCCGCGCAGCAGCGTCATCGGGTTATGCGTATGCGCATTGACCAGGCCCGGGATCAGGGCCGCCTCCGGCCGCGACACGGTCTGCGTCGGCGCAAACCGCAGGCGCGCCTCGGCGGTCGGCAGGATCGCCACGATGACGCCGTTGTGCACCGCCACCGCGTGATCGTCGAGCACCAGCGCATGCGGCTCGATCGGCACGACGTAACCGGCTTCGATCAACAGGTCGCAGACTTCGGGAGGGGCATTGGTCATGAGCGGATCCATAAGAGGTTAGTTGTCGAACGGCCAGCGGGGATCGCCACCGGCCACAGGCACATAGCGCTGGCCGTCGTAGCGCAGCACCTGGCGCGCGCGACGGCTGCGTTCGGTATCGGTGTCGCTGCCGGCGGCGCGCTCCACGGTAGACACGTTGGCTGTCAGCACGATGTCCGCATAGCCGGCATGTACCTGCGGCGCCATGCTCACGCTCAGATTGGCCACTTCGGTGATCACATCGCCCCTGCCCGGACTGCACGGCTCGCCTTTCACACGTTGCCACGCATAGAGATCGCGTTGCAGCACCGGGCGCAGGCTGCGCCCCTCGCGCACCAGCAGGGTCAATGCCTGGTTGCTGTAAAAATCCGGGCAGCTGGGCCCGCGCGCAGCGCTGCGCACCACCACGCCGATCGCACGCACGCCCTTGACCAGGTCGTAGCGCGCGGTGTCCAGGCGCAGGCTGTCGGCAGCCAGTTCGAAGGCGGCGTCCTCGCCCATTGCCTGCGTGTAGAACGCCAGCAGCTCGCCGCTGGCGGCATCGAGCATGGCCACGCGCAACTCGAGGTCGCGCTCGCCAGGCACGGTTTCCGCGTCCCCAGCAAATGCGATTGCCGCCAGCCGGATCGCCGCATCGTTCGGCCACGGCTTGCAGCTCTGGGCCACCAAGCGGTCGACCGGCACCGTGGCGGCAGCGCCGCCCACGACGCCGGACGTTGCAATGGCCGCAACGGCGGCCACGTCATCGGCGTCGCAGGTTGCGGCAGCCGATTGCGCAAAGGCCGGGCACGCCACGAGCGCACCCCACAGCCCCAACACGACACTGGCACCGCGTCCCGCTCGATCAGGCCAGTGTCCCGGACGCATCGTCTTACTTGACGCGCGCCGAGTATTCGCCCGAGCGGGTGTCGACCTTGATGATTTCGTCCTGGTTGACGAACAGCGGCACGCGCACCACCGCGCCGGTTTCCAGCGTCGCCGGCTTGCCGCCGCCGCCGGAGGTATCGCCGCGCACGCCCGGATCGGTCTCGGTGATCTTCAGCTCGACGAAGTTCGGCGGCTGCACCCAGATCGGCGTACCGTTCCACAGCGTCACGATGCAGTCTTCCTCACCCTTCAGCCACTTGTCGGCGCCGCCCATGCCGGCCTTGTCGGTCTGCACCTGCTCGAAGGTTTCCGGGTCCATGAAGTGCCAGTACTCGCCATCGCTGTACAGGTAGCGCATGTCGGTATCGACCACGTCGGCCACTTCCACATCGTCGGTCGCCTTCATGGTCATTTCGACCACGCGGCCGGACTTGATGAAGCGGTACTTCATGCGGGTGAAGGCCTGGCCCTTGCCCGGCTTGACGTATTCGGTCTCGGTGATGACCGCCGGCTCGTTGTTGACCAGGATCTTCATGCCGTTCTTGACGTCGTTCATGCCAACAGTGGCCATGGTGCAGCTCCTCGATAAGACCACGACCCGCCACAGGCCGTGGCAGGTCGGATTAGAATGGGGCGCCCGCCGCAACTGGCGGGCATTGGTTTTGTGACCGCACATGATACCCGCAGCCCCCCTCGCCTTGCAGCCATCTCCGCCTCCCACCCTGCAACCGCCGCGCTGGCAGCAGCAGTGGCGCGACGCCGTGCGCGACCCGCGCGCGCTGCTGGCGCTGCTGGGCCTGGACGCGCAGGCGGCCGGCATCAGCGATGCCGCCGCCGCGCAGTTCCCGCTGCGGGTGCCGCAGGCATTCGTGGCGCGCATGCGCCGTGGCGACCTGCACGACCCGCTGCTGCGCCAGGTGCTGCCGCTGGACGATGAAATGCGGCCGGTGCCCGGCTTCGGCCTGGATGCGGTCGGCGATGGCGCCGCCAGGACCGCCGCCGGGGTGATCCAGAAATACCGCGGCCGCGCGCTGCTGATCGCCACCGGCAGCTGCGCGGTGCACTGCCGCTACTGCTTCCGCCGCCACTTCCCGTATGCCGAGGAAACCGCCGCGCGCGACGGATGGCGCGACGCGGTCGCCACGATCGCAGCCGACCCCGGCATCGACGAAGTGCTGCTCTCCGGCGGCGACCCGCTCTCGCTGGTCACGCCCAAGCTGGCCGAACTCACCGACGCGCTGGCGGCCATCCCGCATCTCAAACGCCTGCGCATCCACAGCCGCCTGCCGATCGTGCTGCCCGAGCGCGTGGATGCGCCACTGCTGGCCTGGCTGCGCAGCCTGCCGTGGCAGGTGGCCTTGGTGGTGCATGCCAACCACGCCAACGAATTCGATACCGCGGTGGACACCACCATGCGCGCCCTGCGCGAGGCCGGCGCGCAGTTGCTCAACCAGGCCGTGCTGCTGCGCGGCGTCAACGACAGCGTGGACGCGCTGGCGGCCCTGAGCGAACGCAGCTTCGCCGCCGGCGTGCTGCCGTATTATCTGCACCAGCTCGACCGGGTCGCCGGCGTGGCGCATTTCGAAGTCGACGATGCGCGCGCGCGCGCGCTGCACACCGAGCTGGCCACGCGCCTGTCCGGCTACCTGGTGCCGCGCCTGGTGCGCGAAATTCCCGGCGACACCGGCAAACGGCCGCTGTAACCACCAGCTCGAACACATCGGATCGTAGCAGCGCACCCGGGCGCGACGGGCGTTACCGGTCATGCTTCGTCGCGCCCGGGTGCGCTCCTACGCTGATCAGCCCGCGGCGATCAGCTTGACCATGTCGGCCGGGCTCAGCGGGCGGCTGAACCAGTAGCCCTGGCCCAGGTCGCAGCCGCGCTCGCGCAGCAGGTTGAACTGGGCTTCCTGCTCGATGCCCTCGGCCACCACCGTGATGCCCAGCGAATGCGCCATGCCGATGATGGCCGTGGTCAGCGCCAGATCGTCCGGGTCGCGCTGCAGGTCGGCGATGAAACTCTTGTCGATCTTGACCCCGTCCACCGGCACCTGGCGCAGATGGCTCAAACCGGAGAATCCGGTGCCGAAGTCGTCCAGCCACACCTTCACGCCGGTGCGATGCAATTGATCGAGCAGGCTGGCGGCCATCATTTCGTCGCCGATCACCGCCGTTTCGGTCAGCTCCAGGTGCAGCCGCGCAGCCGGCAGGCCGGACTCGGCCAGGCACTCTGCCACGGTGTCGATCAGGTCGCCACTGCGCAGCTGACGCGGCGAGACGTTGACCGAGATGAACAAGCCTTCGCCCACCACCGGCCATTGCGCCGCCTCCAGGCAGGCCGCGCGCAGCACCTTGGGGCCGATCACTTCGATCAGGCCGCTCTGCTCGGCGATGTCGATAAAGGTGGACGGCGCAATCGTGCCCAGCGCCGGGTGCTGCCAGCGCAGCAGCACTTCCACCCCCACCAGCACCCGGTCGCTGGTGCGGTAGATCGGCTGATAGACCAGCCGCAGTTCATCGCGATCCCAGGCCCCGCGCAGCTCGTGCTCCATGTGCACGCGCCGCTCCACCGCATGATCGGCGGCGCGGCTGTAGAAGCGATGGCAGTTCTTGCCGGCGACCTTGGCCTGGTACATCGCGATGTCGCCGTTCTTCAGCAACGCGGTGGCGTTGCTGGCATCGTCCGGGAACAGCGTGATGCCGATCGAGGTGCCCAGGAACACTTCCCGGCCCTGCACGTTCAAGGGCCGGCTCAATTCGTGCACCAGCCGGTCCGCCAACTGGGCGGCAAGCAGGCCGACATCGCCGCTCTGCAGCAGGATCACGAACTCGTCGCCGCCAAAGCGCGCCAGGATCGCATCGTCGCCGCCCAACGCACCGACCGCGCGGCTGATGCGGCTGGCGAACTGCAGTAGCGCCTCGTCGCCGGCCTCGTGGCCCAGCGTGTCGTTGACGCGCTTGAAGTCGTCGATATCGGCGAACAGCAGCGCCAGCTTGCTGTCGGTGCTGCGGGCGGTGTTGAGCAGATGGTCCAGGCCCTCGCGGAACCCCAGCCGGTTGGTCAGCCCGGTCAGCGCGTCGGTGTAGGCCATGTGGCGCACCTCGCGATCGTGCCGGGCGATGCTCTCGCTCATGCGGCCGAAGGCGGAAATCAACTCGCCGATCTCGTCGTTGCGCGGATGCGGCGGCAGCTGCACCGCATAGTCGCCACGCTCGATCTGGCGCGCGGCCGCCGCCAGCAACCGCACCGGCGCCACCAGCGTGCGCTGCACGTAGATGGCCAACAGCACCCCCAGCGCCACCAGCGCGGCCAACAGCACCAGCAGCCAGCCCAGATCGCGCTTGCCGATCGCGTTGAGGTTCTGCACCAGGGTCAGGTTGGCACCGGATTCGACCTTGCGCACCCGCTCGCGCGACATGCCCACCCGCACCCCGCCGATGCGCTGGTCGCCGATCTTGATCGGCATCGTCACGTCCAATACTTCCGGCGAGGACTGCAACAGCATGGCGCGCGCGGCCACCGCCCTGGCCGCGAGCGGGTCGGTCATGGCCTGGCCGTAATGCTGCAGATCCGGCGAGCCGTCGTGCACCAGCCGGCCGCGTCGATCGAACACCAGCACGTAGCTCACCACCTGCTGCCGCGAGGCGTTGCGCACCAGCGCACCCACCGTGCCCAGGTCGGAGTAGTACAGCGGATTGGCCAGGCCGTTCGCCAGTTCGGTGGCCAGGGTCTCGCCACGCGTGCGCAGGCTGTGATCGAACAGCTCGTGCAGGATCTGCGCGCTGAGCCCGCGCACCTCGCGCTGCATCGCGCTCTGGCGCTGCAGCAGCGACGCCAGGATCGCACCGACCAGCAGCAGCGTCAGCGCCATCACCAACAGAAAGCGTGCCTGCAACCCGAAGCGCACCTGAGTCATTCCACTTGATCCCTGACGCGTTGCAAGCCGGCGCTGAGCGCATCCAGGCGGCGGCGGCTGGCAGCATCCAGCGGGTGGAAGGCGGTGGTGCCGAAGAAGCGCTTCAGGGCCTGCCCGGCCTTGGGATCGGAGGCCGCCTGCAGCAGCACCACGCGCAGCCGCCGTTCCACCGCCGGATCCATGCCGGTGCGCACCATCTCCACCGCGCGCGGCACCGGCGCACTGCGATGGACGATACGGAAGTCGCGCTTGAACACCTGCGGCAGGTGGCGTTCGTCGTCCCAGTCGGCATTGCTGAAGGCACCCGCATCGATCAGGTGCTGATGCACGAAGGCGGAGATATTCAGCTTCGATCCGACCATCAGGTAACCCACCGAGCCCGGTATCTGGCTGTCGTCCGGCGACAGCAGCACATCGCAGGCGATGCCGTTGCGCACCAGTTCCAGCATCGGCAGCAGATAGCCGCTGGTGGAGGAGGCGTTCTGCAACGCCAGGGTGTGCCCGCGCAACTGCTTGAGCGACTGGATCGGGCTGTCGCGGCGGACGAAGAACACCGTATGGAACTCGCGCAAGCCGGCGCGCTCGGTCATCACCAGCGGGTGCGCACTGCCGCGCTGTTCCAGCAGCATTGCCGCACCGGTGGTTTCGCTGACCCAGTCGACGCGGCCGCGCCGCAGGTAACTGGCCATCTGCCGCGCATCCGGCGCCATCAGGATTTCGCCACGGCGGATACCGACCCCGCGCATGCGCGGCACCACGTAGTCCAGCAGGGGCTTGAGTTGCGCGTAATGGGTGGCGGGATCGTCGCTGATCCGTCCAAGCACCAATACCGGGGAAGGCGCCGCTGTCGCCGTCGCGGCCAAGCCTGCCCCGGCCAACAGCCCGCAGGCAATCAGACACCATCGTAGACCGCGCAAAACGGACACTCCCCTAGAGCCGCCGACAGCCTAGCCGAATCTTTCGAGATGTGACAGACGTCAGTTTCCGTCGCGCTTTGCCAGCATGGCCATGCGCTGCGCGTCGGACAGAATGCCGCGCAGCAGACGCACTTCCTGCTCGCTCATGTCCGCGCGCAACAGCAGCCGCCGCAGCTTGCGCATCGCCGATTCCGGCGCGCGCCCCTTGTGGAAGTCGATCTCGTCCAGGGTCTGGCCCAACTGGCCGAACAGGCCTTCCAGTTGGGCATGGCTGGCCGGGCCCTCGCGCAGCGCGCCGGCCGCCGCGGCGGGCGCAGCCTCCGCTTCGCCGGCCGCCAGCTGCGCCAGCCGCACCTCGTACGCCACGACTTGTACCGCCGCCGCCAGGTTGAGCGAGCTGAACGCCGGGTCGGACGGGATATGCAGCGCCGCATGGCAGAGCTGCAGCTCGTCGTTGGTCAGGCCGGTGCGCTCGCGGCCGAACACGATCGCCACCTCGGCCGGTTCGCCGGCCTTGGCCCAGGCACGGCGCGCGCCCGCGTCCGGCGGCAGCTCTTCCAGCGCGACCCGGCGCGCACGCGCGGTGCAGCCGATCACCAGGGTGCAATCGGCCACCGCCTCGGCCAGGGTGGCGAAGATCGGCGCCTCGCCGAGCACGTCCTCGGCACCGGCCGAACGCCGATAGGCATCTTCGTCCAGCGCACGCTCCGGCGCCACCAGCACCAGGCGCGACACGCCCATCGTCTTCATCGCGCGCGCGGCGGCGCCGATGTTGCCTGTGTGCTGGGTGCCGACAAGAACGAAACGGATGCGCTGGCTGACGGACATGAACGGAGATTGGGGAGCGATTCGGCAGTAGATGGTAAACTGCGCGGCCGGCTTTGGTGCCGGACCGCTCTTTTACCTTCGCCATTTTCGATTCTGCCTTCACGGGAGCTTTAACCATGCAGAAACCCGCCGTCACCGTCATGGTCAAAGCCGCCCGCCTCGCCGGCAACGTGCTGTTGCGCGGTATCAACAAGCTCGACGCGCTCAACGTGGTGCAGAAAGGCCGCATGGACTACGCCAGCGAAGTCGATGCCGATGCCGAGAAGGTCATCATCAAGGAACTCAAGCGCGGCTACCCCGAGTACGCCGTGTTCGGCGAAGAAGGCGGCGTGCAAGGTGGCAAGAGTGGCCGCTATACCTGGGTCATCGACCCGCTGGACGGCACCAGCAACTATCTGCGCGGCTTCCCGCATTACTGCGTGTCGATCGCGCTGGTGGAAAACGGCGAGCCCACCGACGCGGTGATCTTCGACCCGCTGCGCAACGAGCTGTTCACTGCCAGCCGCGGCGCCGGCGCGGTGCTCAACGACCGCCGCATCCGCATCGCCGAGCGCAAGGACCTGGAAGGCGCGATGGTCCACACCGGCTTCCCGCCGCGCGAGCGCGCACGCACCAGTGCGCAGCTGAAGTGCGTCGATGCGTTGCTGGTGCAGGCAGAGGATGTGCGTCGTACCGGTTCTGCCGCGCTGGACCTGGCCTATGTGGCCTGCGGCCGCGCCGATGCGTATTTCGAGGCCGGCGTCAAAGCCTGGGATATCGCGGCCGGCGTGCTGCTGGTGCGCGAAGCCGGTGGCCGCGTCTGCGACTACAAGGGTGCCACCCCGCCGCGCATGGACAACATGGGCCCGGAAACACAGCAGATCGTGGCCGGCAACATCAAGATCAGCGACGCGCTGCAGAAGGTCATCGTCAACACCGGCTACGCCCGCGAATTCGACGCCAAATTCTGATCGCTGCCGGCCCCCAAGTTCTGCTCGACGCCCGCACACCGTAGGAGCGCGCCCGAGCGCGAGGGGCTTTCCCGGTAAAGCCTCTCGCGACCAGGGTCGCTCCTACAACGGCGCGCAGCAAACACACAAGGCCGGGGTTGCTCCCGGCCTTGTGTGTTCCAGCTCGACGCCAAACCAATCGGCACCGCACACCGTAGGAGCGCGCCCGAGCGCGACGGGGCTTTCCCGGTAAAGCCTCTCGCGACCAGGGTCGCTCCTACAACGGCGCGCGGCCAATGCATAAGGCCGGGATCGCCCCCGGCCTTGTGCGTTCCAGTTCGATGCAAAACCAATCCGCGCCGCACACCGTAGGAGCGCGCCCGAGCGCGACGGGCTTTCCCGGCAAGGCCTCTCGCGACCAGGGTCGCTCCTACAACAGCGCTACGCGGAACCTAGCGCTGATGCAGGACGTCAGGCGATCGCGGCGCGGTAGCGGCGCTCGACCTCTTCCCAGTTCACCGCGTTGTAGAACGCGCCGATGTATTCCGGGCGACGGTTCTGGTACTTCAAGTAGTACGCGTGCTCCCACACGTCCAGACCCAGGATCGGGGTGTTGCCTTCGAACAGCGGGCTGTCCTGGTTGGCGGTGCTTTCCACCACCAGCTTCTTGTCCGGGGTCACGCTCAACCAGGCCCAGCCCGAGCCGAAACGGCTGACGGCGGCCTTGGTGAAGGCTTCCTTGAACTTCTCGAAACCACCGATGTCCTTGTCGATCGCCTTGGCGAACTCGCCCTTGGGCTCACCGCCGCCATTGGGCGACAGCACGGTCCAGAACAGCGAATGGTTGGCGTGGCCACCACCGTTGTTGCGCACCGGGCCCTGCAGGTTTTCCGGCAGGCTCTTCAGCTTGGACACCAGCTCTTCCACCGGCAGGTCGGCGTACTCGGTCCCTTCCAGCGCCGCGTTGACGTTGTTGATATAGGTCTGGTGATGCTTGGTGTGATGGATTTCCATCGTCTGCGCATCGATGTTCGGTTCCAGCGCGTCGTAGGCGTAGGGCAACTGCGGGAGGGTGTAGGCCATGCGTGTCTCCTGGACTTGCCGCCCGGCGAAGACCGGGCGTTGCGGGGTAGATGGTAAGGACGGCGGCGGCGCTTACCAAGGGTATTGGCAGGGAAACTTCATCCCATCGCATGCCGCGTCGTGTTCGCTGCACACCTTGCACCATGCCCCGGTTACTTGGGCGTGAACCGCCCCGCCGTCCGGCGCGTTCAAAGTCGACACAGTCGCGCAGCGGCATACTTGCTCTGCCATCTCCACACCCTGTTTCCGGAACCGTCATGCGCAAGCCCGCTCTGCTGATCGTCGCCATCGTGCTGCTCGTCGCCGGGTTATGGGGCATGCGCGCGATGCAGACACCCAAGCCGCACTTCGCGCCGCAGCTCAGCGCGCCGATCGCCGCCGCAGCACCGGTAGAACGCTCACCGCAGCAGCCAGCGTTGCCGGGGTTTCTGCCGACCGAGGCAATGGCCACGATCGTGCTGATCCAGCGCGGCGGGCCATTCCCGCATCCGCAGGACGGCAGCGTGTTCGGCAATCGTGAGCAGCGACTGCCCGAGCGTCCGCGCGGCTACTACCACGAATACACCGTGGAAACCCCGGGCAGCCCCGATCGCGGCGCGCGCCGCATCGTCACCGGCGGTACGCCGCCGCAGGCGTGGTATTACAGCGACGATCATTACCAGAGTTTCAGATCGTTCCAGGGTCCGGCCCCGGAGCAGGCGCCATGAGCGCAGGCGACTTCGCACTGGATCTGTCGGATCCACAGCAATCGGGCATCTACCAAGCCGAGACCGACGATCTGGACACCATGGCCGCGCTCGCACGCGATGCCGGCCTGCACATCCTGCGCGTGGACCTGGCCAGCTGCGACGACAAGCACAGGCTGCTGATGCGCCTGGCCACCCAGCTGGACTTCCCGGCTGGCTTCGGCCGCAACTGGGACGCGCTCTCCGATGCCTTGCGCGATCTGGCATGGCTGCCGGCGGCGCATGGCTATGCGCTGCTGATCGACGGCGCCGATGCGCTGGCCCGCACTGCGCCGAACGACCGCGACACCTTGCTGGACATCCTCGACGAAGCGGCTACCGCCTGGGCCGCGCGCGGGCTCACGTTTGCGGCATTCGTGGCGCCTGCGAGCGCCTGCGACTAGGCGCTGCCTGCGAGACGCACTGCACGACCGCTAGTACACAGCACGGTCATCAGACACAGCGCGCGGATGATCGGTGATTACCCCGGTGCGTATCCATCGCGCGTTTTACGCGACGCGCTGCCCCCACGGCTGCCACCGCGCAGTGAACATGTGGTGCGAGCTTGCAAGCTGTGTGCGCCAAACATCCACAAGGCCGGCCCGCAGTCGCGCGCCGGCCCGACCATCAACTATCCAGTTCGCTCCAGCGCGCGAACGCCGCATCCAGCCGAGCCTGCGCATCGCCCAATGCGGCCGTATGCGCGGCCATCGCCGCACTGTCGCGCTGGTAGAAGGCCGGGTCGTTCATCGCCTCGGTCAATGCCGCGACCTGCTGCTCCAGGGTTTCGATCAAGGCCGGCAATTGCTCCAGCTCACGCGCGTCCTTGTAGCTGAGCTTGCGCTTGGGCGCGGCATCGGCCGGCAGCGCAGCCGCCACCGGCGTGGTTGCCGCCGCCGTCGCCGATGCCTTGGCGACCGCCATCGCGTTAGGCGCCGGGGTGCGACGCTGACGCAGCGAATCGCTGTACCCGCCGACGTAATCGCCGATCAGGCCCTCGCCCTCCATCACCAGGGTGGAGGTCACCACGTTGTCGAGGAAGTCGCGGTCATGGCTGACCAGCAACAAGGTGCCGGTGTACTCGCCCAGCAGCTCTTCCAGCAGCTCCAGCGTTTCCACGTCCAGATCGTTGGTCGGTTCGTCCATCACCAGCAGGTTGGACGGCTGCGCGAACAGGCGGGCCAGCAGCAGCCGATTGCGCTCGCCGCCGGACAGCCGGGTGATCGGCGCACGTGCGCGCTCGGGGGTGAACAAAAAGTCCTGCAGATACGCATGCACATGCTTGCGCTTGCCGTTGATCTCGATGAAGTCGCGGCCTTCGGCCACGTTCTCGATCGCGCTCCAGTCCTCGCGCAGCGTGGAACGGTACTGGTCGAAGTAGGCGATCTGCAGATTGGTGCCGATGCGGATCTCGCCCTGCTGCGCCTGCAGATCGCCCAGCAGCAACTTCAGCAAGGTGGTCTTGCCGCTGCCGTTGGGGCCGATCAGCCCGATGCGGTCGCCGCGCTGGATGATGGTCGAAAAATCCTTGACCATCGTGCGCGCGCCGAATGCGAAACCGACTTCCTTGGCCTCGATCACCTTCTTGCCGGAGGACTCGCCCTGCGAGACTTCCATGCGCACGTTGCCGGTCAGGTCGCGGCGCTGCACGCGCTCGTTGCGCATCGATTCCAGACGCCGTACGCGGCCTTCGTCGCGGGTACGCCGCGCCTTGATACCCTGACGAATCCAGATTTCTTCCTGCGCCAGCAGCTTGTCGAAGCGCGCGTTTTCCTGCGCCTGCGCATTGAGCCGCTCTTCGCGGCGCCGCTCGTAATTGGCCCAGTCGCCCGGCCAGCTGGTGACCTGACCACGATCGATCTCGACGATGCGAGTGGCCAACGCACGCAGGAAGCGCCGGTCATGGGTGACGAACAGCACGCTGCCGTTCCAGCCTTTCAGAAAGGTTTCCAGCCAGTCGATGGCTTCGATGTCCAGGTGGTTGGTCGGCTCGTCCAGCAGCAGCACATCCGGCGAGGACACCAGCGAGCGCGCCAGCAGCACGCGCCGCTTCATGCCGCCGGACAACCGCGCAAACTCCGCATCGCCGTCCAGTTCCAGCTTGGTCAGCGTCTCGCTGACGCGCTGATCCAGCGCCCAGCCGTCGGCCGCATCGATCTTGGCCTGCACCTTGCCGAACGCGTCGGCATCGAACACCTCGGCATGGCTGAGCTGATGGAACTCGGCCAGCCAATGACCCAGCTCGCCCAGGCCGTCGGCCACCACATCGAACACGCTGCCGCCGGTGCCCTGCGGCACTTCCTGCTCCAGCCGCGCGATGCGCACGCCCTGTTGCACGCGCACTTCACCGTCGTCGGGCTTGAGCTCGCCGGCAATCAGTTTCATCAAGGTCGATTTGCCGGCGCCGTTGCGGCCGATCAGGGCGATACGCTCGCCCGGCTCGATCGTGAGGTCGGTTTTTTCCAGCAACAAGGGGCCGCCGACACTGTAGTCGACGCTTTGCAGAGTGATTAAAGGCATGGGCCAATTGTACGGGAATCGGGAATGGTGAATCGGGAATGGGAAACGCCCTCGCCGTTGCGATTCCCGATTCCCGATTCCCCACTCCCGATTCCCGCTAAAATGCGCCATGAACGAATTCTCCGCGCTGCCGCTGTCGCCGGCCCTGGCCCCCGGTATCGACGCCCTTGGCTACACCGTCCTCACTCCCATCCAGGCACAGAGCCTGCCGCCGATCCTGCAGGGGCTGGACGTCATCGCCCAGGCGCCGACCGGCAGCGGCAAGACCGCCGCCTTCGGGCTGGGCCTGCTGCAGAAGCTCGACCCGGCGCTGACCCGCGCGCAGGCGCTGGTGCTGTGCCCCACCCGCGAACTGGCCGACCAGGTCGGCAAGCAGCTGCGCAAACTGGCCACCGGCATCCCCAACATGAAGCTGGTGGTGCTGACCGGCGGCATGCCGCTCGGCCCGCAGCTGGCCTCGCTGGAAGCGCACGACCCGCAAGTGGTGGTCGGCACGCCCGGCCGCATCCAGGAACTGGCCCGCAAGCGCGCCCTGCATCTGGGCGGGGTGCGCACGCTGGTGCTGGACGAGGCCGACCGCATGCTCGACATGGGCTTCGAGGAACCCATCCGCGAGATCGCCAGCCGCTGCGACAAGCACCGCCAGAGCCTGCTGTTCTCGGCCACCTTCCCCGACACCATCCGCACGCTGGCGCGCGAGATCCTCAAGGACCCGGTCGAAATCACCGTCGAGGGCGCCGACAACGCGCCGGAAATCGACCAGCAATTCTTCGAGGTCGATCCGAGCTACCGGCAGAAGGCGGTCGCCGGCCTGCTGCTGCGCTTCAATCCCGAATCCAGCGTGGTGTTCTGCAATACCCGCAAGGAAGTGGACGAGGTGGCCGGCTCGCTGCAGGAGTTCGGCTTCTCCGCGCTCGCGCTGCACGGCGACATGGAACAGCGCGACCGCGACGAAGTATTGGTGCGTTTCGTCAACCGCAGCTGCAACGTGCTGGTGGCCAGCGATGTGGCCGCACGCGGGCTGGACGTGGAAGACCTCTCGGCCGTGGTCAACTACGAGCTGCCCACCGATACCGAAACCTACCGCCACCGCATCGGCCGCACCGCGCGCGCCGGCAAGCGTGGATTGGCGCTCAGCCTGGTGGCCGCGCGCGAGAGCGGCCGCGCGCAGGCGCTGGAAGCCGAACAGGGCCAGCCGCTGAAGTGGTCGCGCGCGCCCCTGGCCACTGCCCGCCCGGCGCAGCTGCCGCAGGCGGCCATGACCACGCTGCGCATCGACGGCGGCAAGACCGACAAGCTGCGTGCCGGCGACATTCTCGGCGCACTGACCGGCGAAGCCGGACTGTCGGGCGCGGCGATCGGCAAGATCGCGATCTACCCCACCCGCTCCTATGTCGCCATCGCCCGCGCGCAGGTCGCCAAGGCGCTGGCGCATCTGCATGCGGGCAAGATCAAGGGACGCCGGTTCCGGGTCAGCAAGCTGTAAGCGACACGCGGCAGCGACCCTGCCGAGCAACCGATCGGGCGGCGGCGATAGCGCCTGCCGCACGCTCCAAAGGATGCGCGCGCTTGCGCATCCCTGTTTCTAGGCGCATCCCTGTTTCTAGAAAGGCTGATCGGCGAGCTGCTCGATCGGCAACACGCCTGGATCAGTAGCTCAACGTGGCCAGCAAGGGCACGTCGTTGGCCCACTTCTCACGGCCCTGCAGCGCCAGCAGTTCGACCAGCACCGCCGCGCCGACCACTTCCAGCTCCAGCTGTGCGGCCAGACCCAGGGCCGCGCGCAGCGTACCGCCAGTGGCAAGCACGTCGTCGACGATCAACACGCGCGCGCCGCGTGGCAACGCGTCCTCGTGCATTTCGATGCGATCGCTGCCGTATTCCAGCGCATATTCCTGGACCAGCGTACGCCCGGGCAGTTTGCCGGGCTTGCGCACCGGCACGAACCCGGTGCGCAGTTCGCGCGCCAGCGCCGACCCCAGGATGAAACCGCGCGCCTCGATGCCAAGCACCGCATCCAGCGGCGTGGTGCGCCAGGGCTGCGCCATCTCGTCCAGCGCCGAGGCGAAGTCCGGGCCATCGGACAGCAGCGGCGTGATGTCCTTGAAGACGATGCCCGGCTTGGGAAAATCGGCGATGTCGCGGATCCGTTCGGACCATTGGTTGGGTCCGGAAGAATGGGTGCCGGCGCAGCGGGTGCAGTCAGTCATGGTGGTGGTGGCGTCTAGGCCGGTGGGGACCACCCTATTCTAGGCTGCGCGGGCGTGTGGCGCCGCGTTTACGACATACCTGCATCTGAGCGCGTCAGGAACTGCAGGACAGCATCGAGCAGCCGGCGCGGTCACGCGCCCAGTCCGGCCGCCGCGCAGCGAACGCCTCGCGGCCCGGCTGGTCGTCGTACGGGCGACGCATGACCTCCAGCAACTCCTGCACGCCGGACGGATCGCCCTGCTCGGCCAGATCGATCGCCTGCTGCGCCAGATAGTTGCGCAGCACGTAGCGCGGGTTGGCCAGGCGCATGCGTTCGCGCCGCGCCTCCGGCGACAGCGTGTCCTGCTGCAGCCGCTCGGCGTAGCGCTGCAGCCACTCCTGCAGCTGCGCGGCATGCGCAAGGCGCTTGTCCGGGTCGTAGAACGCCTCACGCAGCAGATCAGGATCGGGATGCTCCGGCGCGAATGCGATCAGGCCGCGGAAGGTCAGCGTCATGTCCATTTCCGCGTTGTGCATCAGCGCGCGCAGCGCATCGATCAGCTGCAGATCCTCGTCGCGACAGTCGGCCAGACCCAACTTGGCGGCAGTGTCGCGGCGGTCGCAGGCCAGGTAGGTATTGCGGAAGCGGTCCAGCCCCTGCTGCAACTGCGCCTGGTCGGCGAACAGCGGCGCCAGCGCCTGTGCCAGGCGCCCCAGGTTCCAATAGGCGACCTGGGGTTGGGTGCCGAAGCGATAGCGCCGACCCTGCGCATCGGTGGTGTTCGGCGTCCAGTCCGGGTCGTAGTCGTCGACCCAGCCGTAGGGGCCGTAATCGATGGTCAGGCCCAGGATCGACATGTTGTCAGTATTCATCACCCCATGCACGAAGCCCACCCGCATCCAGTGCGCCACCATCACCGCGGTGCGCTCGCAGACCTGCGCGAACCAGGCCGCGTACAACGGCTCGCCCGCACCTTCCAGCTGCGGGAAATCGCGTGCGATGGTGAAGTCCACCCAGTGCCGCAGCAGCGCCAGATCGCCGCGCGCACTGGGCAACTCGAAGTTGCCGAAGCGGATGAACGACGGCGCCACCCGGCACACGATCGCGCCCGGCTCGCGCTGCGGCCGGCCGTCGTAGAACATGTCGCGCACCACCGCATCGCCGGTGGTGACCAGGCTCAGCGCGCGCGTGGTCGGCACGCCCAGGTGGTGCATCGCTTCGCTGCACAGGAATTCGCGGATCGACGAGCGCAACACCGCACGACCATCGGCACCGCACGAATAAGGCGTCGGGCCGGCGCCCTTGAGCTGCAGCTCGTAACGACCGCCATCGACTCCGATCGCCTCGCCCAGCGAGATTGCGCGGCCGTCGCCCAACTGGCCGGCCCAGTGCCCGAACTGGTGCCCGCCATAATTGACCGCCCACGGCTGCATGCCCGGGTACAGCGCATTGCCGGCGAACACCTCGGCAAAGCGCGCACTGGTCATCTCGGCCTCGTCCAGCCCGAGTCGTTGCGCCATCTCGGCGGAATAGGCCAGCAGCCTTGGCGCTGCGACCGGCGTTGGCGACACCGACGACCAGGCAGCGACCACATCCCGGCGACGCGGCCCTTCTTCCGGATCACCAGGCAACTGCTGACGCAGGCGGTTGTCGAACTGAATATCTGTCATGGCGACAAGCCTAGGCCAGAGCGGGTGAACTTCGCATGGGTGAACCGCGCATCCTATTTGCTACCTGCCTCGTATCCGTATTCGCGACACGCTCAACTGCAGGATTCAGCCGCACCCGCACATCACAGTCCCAGATTTATTCCTCTCCGTTCTTACAGCGACCTTACCCATGCGTTTGCACACTTCTCGTTGGTTTCGCCCTGCCCTTCTGCTACTTGGCTCGTTAAGCCTGAGCGCCTGCAGCAGCGTGTTCTTCGGCGGCATCAACGCCGCATCCAGCCGCACTGGCGTCATCGAACACCGCAACGAGGTCTTCGACCCGGAACACGGCCTGGCGCTGGACGTCTACCAACCGCGCGGCGCCGTCGATGCGCCGGTGGTGGTGTTCTTCTACGGCGGCACCTGGAAGCGTGGCGCCCGCGCCAACTATCGCTGGCTCGGCCGCTCGCTGGCCCGCGAGGGCATGGTTGTGATGGTGGCCGACTATCGAAAGTACCCGCAGGTCCGGCTGGACGGCTTCATGACCGATGCCGCACAGGCCACCGCCTGGAGCCATCAGCATGCACGCATCTACGGCGGAGACCCTGCCCGCCTGGCGGTGATGGGCCACTCCGCCGGTGCGCACATCGCCGGACTGCTCGCCACCGATCGCCGATGGCTGCAGGCACAGGGCATGCAGCCACGCCAACTCTGCGGTTTCGTCGGCCTCGCAGGCCCTTACGACTTCTCGCCGATGACCGACCCTGAGTTGATCCAGGTCTTCGGGACCTCATCTGCCGAACAGGAAGCCTCGCAACCCATTCGTCATGTGGATGGGGACGAGCCGCCGATGTTGCTGCTGCACGGCGATGCCGACCACGTGGTGGAACCGCGTAACAGCACCGTTCTAGCGGCCGCCGAACAACAGGTGGGGGGCCAGGCGCACAGCATTTTTTATCCAGGAATGGGCCATATGCGCTTGGTGCTGTCACTCCGCAAGGACTCGCAGGTGATGCACGACACCTTGCAGTTCCTGCGGCAGTGTCGCGCGCCCTGATGTCTGGACGTCGCCGCGCAGGTGGTTGCGCGCGGGATTGGGACGTGGGAATCGGGAAGTCGCAAACCCAGACGAATGGCGGCAAGCAAAGTGATCTCTGCCTGCCGCAGCATTACGACTCGCCAAGCCACGACCGCCAGCATCACTCTGAAGACTTGCGCCCCATCAGCTCGAACGGGCCACCTTTTTTCAGCGCCGCCTGATATGCCGGGCGCGCTTCGATCCGCTCCAGGAACGCACGCAAACGCGGGTAATTTTCAAACCCGCCACCACGGGCCGCGGCGGCCTGCACCGGGAAGCTCATCTGGATGTCGGCCGCGGTGAAACGCTCACCGGCAAACCATTCGCTGGCCTGCAGCGACTGCTCCATCCAGTCCAGGTGCAGTTTGAGCTGCGGACCGACGAAGCCGGACATGGCCTTGTCCACGATTGCGCGTGCGATCGGCTTGGCGAAGAACGGCATCGGCGCACTGCGAATCCGCCCGAAGATCAGCGTCATCAGCAACGGCGGCATTGCCGAGCCTTCGGCGTAATGCATCCAGTAACGGAACTTCAGGCGCTCCGGCGACTCCAGCGGACGCGGCGGCGGCGACAGCGCGCATTCGGTGTCGTAGCGTTCGGTCAGAAACTCCAGGATCGCGCCGGACTCGGCCACGGTCAGCTCGCCGTCGACAACCACCGGCGACTTGCCGAGCGGATGGATGGCACGCAACGCCGCCGGCGCCAGCATGGTCTTGGGATCGCGCTCATGCCGCACGATCCGGTACGGCAGCGCCAGTTCCTCCAGCAGCCACAGCACGCGCTGGGAACGGGAATTGTTGAGGTGGTGGACAGTGATCATGGAAGTGGCTGCACGCGGAAAGCGCACATGCTACCGATTGGCATGTCGTCGCTGCGCTCACCTGAGCGGGTCGAGCCGCCCAACGCTGCCTGCTGCACTGATCCAATCACGCCCAATGAAAAACGCCGGTCGCTTGCGCGACCGGCGTTTTTGGCAACCTTACGGTTGCAGACGGATTAGACCGCCTGCACCTGGTCAGCCTGCATGCCCTTCTGGCCCTGCACGGCGACGAAGGTCACCTTCTGGCCTTCCTGCAGCGACTTGAAGCCGGTGCCCTGGATGGCACGGAAGTGCACGAACAGGTCCGGGCCGCTTTCCGGGGTGATGAAGCCGAAGCCCTTGGCATCGTTGAACCACTTCACGGTACCGGTCTGACGTTGATCTGACATTTACAAACTCCTGAACTATAGATGGATAAATCGCAGCGTCCGAAAAGCCGGAGCTGAGACTGAGTTGCAGGCGTTGGTAAAGCGGAACGATGAAGCGAGATCTGTAACGATCCGGCTGCATCAGGCCACGATTCACGGTGACCCTTGCAAACACAGTGCGTGCACAGTACTCGTGTTCCCAGCAAAAAGCGACACCCTGCGTCAAAATTTTTACTGTCAGGCCGGGTCCGACCGCCTGTCAGGCCCTTTCCCTCTCGATTTCAGCACATGAATACGCATCCCCTGCCGTCCCGCCCGCAGATCCGCCTCGATGCCGATGCCTTGCCCCCCGCAGTCATCGGCGACATCCTGTTCCGCGCCGCCGCGCGTACCGGCACCGCGCTGACGCTGGTGGCCAACCATTTCCTGCCCCCCCTCGCCTGGCCCACGTGCGTGCGCTGCAGGTGCCGCCCAGTTGGGCCGCTGGCTGGCCGAGATGGCGCGGCGCTGGCCGCAATACGCCGGGATTGCAACGGGGGCGTATCATAAGCGCCCTTTGCAACCGGCATCCTGATGGCCCTCACCGCCACCGTCCGCAGGGCGGAACTCCAGATCAGCGACATGGACCGTGGCTACTACGCCAACCATTCGTTGACCCTGGCCCAGCACCCCTCCGAAACCGACGAGCGCCTGATGGTGCGGCTGCTGGCATTCGCGCTGTTCGCCGACGACCGCCTGGAATTCGGCCGCGGCCTCAGCAACGAGGACGAACCGGACCTGTGGCGGCGCGACTACACCGGCGACCCGGACCTGTGGATCGACCTCGGCCGGCCGGACGAAAGCCGGGTGCGCAAGGCCTGCAACCGCTCGCGCGAGGTGGTGGTGATCGGCTACGGCGGCCAGGCCACCGAAACCTGGTGGAAGAAACACGCCAACGCCATGGGCCGCCACCGTAATCTGCGCGTGATCGAACTCGACTCGCAGGCCACCGAGGCACTGGGCGCACTGATCCAGCGCGGCATGCGCTTTGACGTGATCATCCAGGATGGCGAAGTGCAGATGCTGGCCGACCACGGCAGCGTCACCCTGACCCCGACGGTGCGGCAAGCTCCTGCCGAATGAGCATGCGTTGCGACGTCCTGGTCATCGGTGCCGGCGCGGCCGGGCTGATGAGCGCCTTCACTGCGGGCCGGCGCGGCCGCCAGGTGCTGGTGATCGACCATGCCAACAAGGTCGGCAAGAAGATCCTGATGTCCGGTGGCGGCCGCTGCAACTTCACCAATACCGGCACCACGCCTGGCAATTTCATTTCGGCCAACCGCCACTTCTGCAAGTCCGCCCTCGCCCGCTACAGCCCGCTGGATTTCGTGGAGATGGTCGAGCGCCACGGCATCGCCTATCACGAGAAAGAGCTGGGCCAGTTGTTCTGCGACATCTCGTCCAAGCAGATCGTGCGCATGCTGCTGGACGAGTGCGACGCGGCGGGCGTGCAGGTGCGCACCGACTGCAAGGTGCAATCGGTGCAGCGCGGCAGCGACGGCTTCAGCGTGGAGACCAGCCAGGGACGCGTGCAGGCGCAGTCGCTGATCGTGGCGACCGGCGGGCTGTCGATTCCGAGCATGGGCGCCAGCGGCTTCGGCTACACGCTGGCCCAGCAGTTCGGCCACACGCTGGTGCCGACGCGCGCCGGGTTGGTGCCGCTGACCCTGAGCGGCAAGCACCAGGAACGGCTGCAGGACCTGTCCGGGCTGGCGCTACCGGTCCAGGCGCAGTGCAACGGGGCCAGCTTCCGCAATTTCATGCTGCTCACCCACCGCGGCGTCAGCGGCCCGGCCATCCTGCAGATTTCCTCGTATTGGCAGCCCGGCGACGACCTGCGCCTGGACCTGCTGCCCGGCCAGGATGCCGCGGCCTGGCTGCGCGACCAAAAACATCGGCATGGCGCCACCGAGCTGCGCAACGTGCTGGCCGACGTGCTGCCGCGGCGGTTCGCCCAGCGCCTGTGCGAAGTGTGGCTGCCGGACAAGCCGGTCCGCCAGCACGACCCACCGCAGCTGCAGGCCGCAGCGGACCTGCTGGCCGCCTTCCCGCTGATCGCCAGTGGAACCGAAGGCTATCGCACCGCTGAAGTAACCCTGGGAGGTGTCGATACCAACCAGGTCTCCAGTGCGAGCATGGAGTCGCGCCTGGTCGCCGGCCTGTACTTCGTCGGCGAGGTGCTGGATGTGACCGGCTGGTTGGGCGGCTACAACTTTCAGTGGGCATGGGCATCCGGCCATGCCGCCGGAAGCGCCGCCTGAGCGCGGCTTCGACACATGGAAACGTGGCCTGAGTCTCACCCCGGATGCGGCCTTGTCCACAGACATGGACGCAGCCGAGTTCCTTCGTGTATTAAAGCCCGTCGCTAGGGAAACGCGCATGCAAAAAGGCAAAGATCTCACCCTCCGCCTGATGATCGTCGACGACAGTGTCGAAAGCGCGGAGGCGATCGTGAGCGCGCTGCGCAACGGCGGCATCGCGGTGCGTCCGTCGCGGCCGCAGACACCGGAAGAGCTCGCCAGCATGCTGTCGGGGCAGATCGACCTGGCCCTGCACGGGCAGGCGCTGCAGATCCCGATGAGCGCGTTGCAGCAGCAGATCGCCGGCAGCGGCAAGGATATTCCGATCATCCTGCTGGCCGAGCGGATCGAGGAAAACGCGCTGGTCGAGGCCGCGGCGCATGGCATTCGCGCCATCGTGCTGCGTCATCGCCCCGAACACCTGCTGGCGCTGGTGCGCTCGGAATGGGCCGACCTGCAGGCACGCCGCGGCCTGCGCCGCATCGAGGCGCAGATGCGCGAAACCGAGCGGCGCTGCGACGCCCTGATCGCCTCCTCGCGCGACCCGATCGCCTACGTGCACGAGGGCATGCACATCCGCGCCAACGAGGCGTATCTGGACATGTTCGGCTTCGAGTCGTTCGACGATGTCGAGGGCGTGTCGCTGCTGGACATGATCGCAGCCCAGTACGTCGACGATTTCAAGCAGCTGCTCAAGGCCATGTCCAAGGGCGAGCCGCCGCCGGCGCAGTACAAGCTCGACGCGCGCCGGCTGGAAGGCGACACCTTCCCGGCAACGATGGAATTTGCCACCGCGACCTACGAAGGCGAGCCGTGCATCCAGGTGGTGTTCCGCCGTCGCGAGGAGTTCGACCCGGAGCTGGCGCGCGAGGTCGAGGACCTGCGCCAGCGCGACCAGGTCACCGGCCTGCTCAACCGCCCCACCTTCATGGTGGCGCTGGAACAGGCGGTGGCGCGCGCCGGCCGCAGCGAAGGCCAGTCCGGCTTCCTGTTGATCGAGCCCGACCACTACGCGCGCCTGCTGCCCGAGATCGGCCTGGATTCGGCCGACGCGCTGATCGCCGCACTGGCCGCGCATGTGGCCAGCGTGAGCGATGACAGCGTGGTCGCCGCGCGTTTCGGCGAGCACAGTTTCGCGTTGCTGATGGACGGCAATTACGCGCGCACGCATGCACTGGCGGAGCTGATACGCGATGCCTTTGCGCAGCATGTCTTCAGCGTCGGCGCGCGCTCGGCCACGGTGACGGTGAGCATCGGCGGGGTGCAGATCGGCGAGAAGATCGCCAGCATCGGTCAGGTGCTCAGCCGCAGCACCGAGGCGGTGCGCACCACCGCCGAGCTCGGCGGCAACGCGGTCAGCATCTACGACCCGGCAGCAGCCGACCGGGCTGAAGAGGAACGCATCGAGCGCTGGGTGCAGCAACTGCGCGAGGCGCTGGTCGGCGACGGTTTCGTGCTGCATTACCAGCCGGTGCTCAACCTGCAGGGCGAGCCGCTGGAGCTGTACCAGGCCTTCCTGCGGCTGGAGCGCAACGGCGAGATGATGTCGCCGAACGCCTTCATGGCGATCGCCGAAGAACACGACCTGATCACCGAGATCGACCGCTGGGTGGTGGCACGCGCGATCCGCCAGCTCGGCGAGCGGCAACGTGCAGGACACAGGACGCACCTGCTGGTCCGCATCGGACCCAACTCGTTCTCCGATCCGCAGATGATCGACATCATCCGCGAGCAGCTGGCCGTGTACGGCGTGCCGGGCGAACGGCTGTGGCTGCAGACGCCGGAATCGAAGGTATTCACGCATCTGCGCAATGCCCAGCAGTTCCTGGCGGCGGTGTCGACGATGGGTTGCAAGGTCGGGCTGGAACAGTTCGGCTCGGGCCTGGATTCGTTCCAGCTGCTGGCGCATTTCCAGCCGGCCTTCCTCAAGCTCGATCGCGGCATCACCGGCGAGGTGGCCTCGGCGCGCGAAAGCCAGGAAAAGATCCGCGAGATCACCTCGCGCGCGCAGCCGGCCGGCATCCTCACCGTGGCCGAGTTCGTGGCCGATGCGCAGTCCATGAGCACCTTCTTCAGCGCCGGGGTGGACTATGTGCAAGGCGATTTCGTCGCCCCGACCGGGCCATTGATGAACTACGAGTTCGGCTGAGACCTGCCGTCATACGGCGTCACTGCCGCCACGCTCCGCCCAATAAAAAACCCGCAGGACGCGGGTTTTCTGTTGGGTCACGCATCGGTTGGCACTACCGCCTTACATCGCCGTACCGTTGGCGGCGCGCAGCGCAGCGATACGCTCGGCCAGTGGCGGATGGCTCAGGAACAACCGGCGCAACCCATCGCCGCCGCCGCCGGAAATGCCGAAGGCCTGTATCTGCGAAGGCAAGCTGTTCTGGCCATGGTTGAGCGACAGGCGCTCCAATGCCGCGATCATCTTGCCGCGGCCCGCCAGTTGCGCACCACCGGCATCGGCGCGGAATTCGCGGCGACGCGAGAACCACATCGCGATCATCGTCGCGAACAGGCCGAACACCATCTCCAGCACGAACACGATGATGTAGTAGGCAAAGCCGCGGCCACCGTCGCGATTGCCCGACATGGCGCTGTCGATGACGCCGCCGACCACGCGCGCCAGCACGATCACGAAGGTATTGAGCACGCCCTGCAGCAAGGCCATGGTGACCATGTCGCCATTGGCGACATGCGCGATTTCATGGCCCAGCACCGCCTCGGCCTCGTCCTGGCTCATGTGCTGCAGCAGCCCGGTGGACACCGCCACCAGCGCGTTGTTGCGGTTGGCGCCGGTGGCGAAGGCATTGATTTCCGGGCCGTCGTAGACCGCCACTTCCGGCATGCCGATGCCGGCCGCCTCGGCCTGGCGCCGCACCGTCGCCAGCAGCCAGCGTTCGGTCGGCGTGCGCGGCTCGCTGATCACCTGCGCACCGGTACTGCGCTTGGCCATGAACTTGGACAGCAGCAACGAGATGAACGCGCCGCCGAACCCGAACACGGCCGCCATCACCAGCAGGCCGCTCATCTGCGCAGGATTGACGCCAAGCACCGACATCACGACGCCGGCCAGCATCAATACCGCAAGGTTGGTCAGCAGGAACAGGAAAATGCGGTTGAACATGATGCGACGACTCCACGCGAGCAGGATGAACTGCAGCGGATCTGCGGCCGTCGGCGCTTGAAATCAAGCGATCACCTGACCGACGATTCAGCCGATCATGCCAGATTTCCCCTACCGCGGCCGCTTCGCACCCTCCCCGACCGGCCCGTTGCACTTCGGCTCCCTGCTGGCGGCGTTCGGCAGCTGGCTGCTGGCACGGCACGCCGGCGGGCAGTGGTGCGTGCGCATCGAGGACATCGATCCGCCACGTGCCGAACCCGGCGCCGCCGCGCGCCAGCTGCGCACGCTGGCCGCCTTCGGCCTGCGCTCGGACCTGCCGGTGCTATACCAATCCGGGCGCCACGCGCACTACGACGCTGCCGTCGCCACCTTGCTGGAGACCGGGCTGGCGTTCGAATGCAGCTGCAGCCGGGCCGAGCTTGCCGGCATGGGCGGCATCCACCACGCCTGCGTGGCGCCGCTGGGCGCCCGCCGCGCGGTGCGCCTGCGGGTGCCGCCACAGCCGCCGGTCGGCTTCGACGACGCGCTGCAGGGCCACGTGGTGCAGGACGTGCATGCCGAGGTCGGCGACGTGGTGCTGCGCCGCGCCGATGGCTACTGGGCCTACCAGCTGGCGGTGGTGGTCGACGATGCCGCGCAGGCCATCACCGATGTCGTGCGCGGTGCCGACCTGCTGGACTCCACCCCGCGCCAGTTGCTGCTGCAGCGCGCGCTGGGCCTGCCGCAACCGCGCTATCTGCACCTGCCGCTGATCCTCGACCACGCCGGCCGCAAGCTGTCCAAGTCGCATGCTGCGCCCGCGCTGGACGATGCCGATCCGCAACCGGCCCTGCGCGCCGCCTGGGCCGTGCTGGGACAGCAGCCGGCGGCCTTGCCGCGCCGGGCGGCGCTGGACACCTTGCTGCAGCATGCGGTGCAGCATTTTTCGCCACAGCGGTTGCCCCGGCACCTGCATCTGGACGCCAACGGACGCGCATCGCAGCCCCGGCGTGACTAGAATTGCGCCCCGGCACCGGCGTCGGGCCAGGCAGCGCGCCCATGCCCTGCCCACGCGCGGTCTTAATCTGTCCATTGGAGTCGTCATGACATCTCGCGTCGTATTGGTCACCGGCGGCACCGGCGGTATCGGCACCGCCATCTGCAAGCGCCTGGCCGACCAGGGCCACCGGGTGGCCAGCAACTTCCGCAACGCCGAAAAGGCCCAGGCGTGGCAGCAGCGCATGCAGACCCAGGGCTACGACATCGCCCTGTTCCGCGGCGATGTGGCGTCCTCCGAACATGCGCGCAGCCTGGTCGAGGATGTGCAGGCTGCGCTGGGGCCGATCGAAATACTGGTCAACAACGCCGGCATCACCCGCGATACCACCTTCCATCGCATGACCGCCGAACAATGGCATGACGTCATCAACACCAATCTCAACTCGGTGTTCAACGTCACCCGCCCGGTGATCGAAGGCATGCGCCAGCGCGGCTGGGGACGGGTGATCCAGATCAGCTCGATCAATGGCCTGAAGGGCCAGTACGGGCAGGCCAATTACGCGGCCGCCAAGGCCGGCATGCACGGCTTCACCATCTCGCTGGCGCGGGAAAATGCTGCGTTCGGGGTCACCGTCAATACCGTGTCGCCGGGGTATGTGGCCACCGACATGGTGATGGCAGTCCCGGAAGAGGTACGCGCCAAGATCGTGGCCGACATCCCCACCGGCCGCCTCGGCCGGCCGGAGGAAATTGCCTATGCGGTGGCATTCCTGGTCGCGGAAGAGGCCGCCTGGATCACCGGCTCCAATCTGGACATCAACGGCGGCCACCACATGGGCTGGTAAGGTTTGCTGCAACTTTGCGATGCAGCATAAAAACCCTTGAAAATCATGCTGCGCAGCATTTTTTAGGTGTCTACTTAAGAAAATAAGGCCTTGTGGCGGTTGCAAGGGCTGTTGCGGTGCGCCATCCTGCGCGCACTATCAGTGTGAGTGAACGTTCCATGGCCGGACTTCGCATCATCAAGAAGTATCCCAACCGCCGTCTCTACGACACGGAAATTTCTAGCTACATCACCATCGAGGACGTGCGCCAGCTCATCATCGATGGCGAAGAATTCGAGGTACGCGACGCCAAGAGCGGCGAAGACCTCAGCCGCGCAGTCTTGCTGCAGATCATTGCCGACCGCGAGCAGGACGGCGAGCCGATGCTCTCCACCCAGTTGCTGAGTCAGATCATCCGTTTCTACGGCGACTCGCTGCAGGGCTTCATGGGCAACTACCTGGAGCGCAGCATGCAGGTGTTCCTGGACCAGCAGCAGCAGTTCCGCCAGCAGATGGGCAACCTGCTCGGGCAGACCCCGTGGGCGATGATGAACCAGCTGACCGAGCGCAACCTGGAGTTGTGGCAGGAGTTCCAGCGCAACTTCGGCGCCGGCTTCGGCCGTCCGGGCGGCCCAGGTACGCCGCCAACCCCGCCGGGCGCCAGCGGCATGGGCAGCGGCCCGATGGGCACCGGCACGCATGGCACTGCCGGTAGCGCCGGCAAGGCCCGCAACCGCGGGTAAGGCAGGCGCGGCGCCGGGAGCCGTGCCACGCTCCACGGCGCCGCCGATCAGCGGCCGGCCTGCCCCGCGCAGGCCGAGCAGATCCGCTGCACGCGATAGCCACGCGCGCGCAGACGCTCCACCACGCCATCGCTTCCCAGCAGGTGCAGCGCACCGACCACCACCAGCGTGGTCCCGCCGCCCTTGCCGAGCCGCTGCTCCAGCCGCGGCACCCAGCGCGCATTGCGCTCGACATTGATGTGCTGGTACAGCGCCGGGTAGTGCTGCCGCATTTCTTCGGCCATCTGCGTGGACAGGGTACGCACATCGCCACTGCGCCAGGCCGCGTGCAGCTGACGCAGCTGATCGTTGGCGCCGGCATCGTCCAGCGATTCCTCCAGCAACTGATGCTGTTCGGTAGGCGACATGCCATCGAGCAAGGCAATCTGTTCTTCGGCACGCTCCAGCCCATCGGCCGGTTTGCCGCCGGCCTGTGCCTGCGCCATCAGGTAATGGTCCAGACCGGCATTCGGGTCCATGCCTTGCCGGCTCATCTCCGCCAGGCTGATCGTCAGCGCCACGAACCAGGGCTCCAGGGACTGCAGGCTGTCCACCGCCATCCCGTGTTTGCGGGCGTAGGTGGTCAGCGCCTGCCAGGTCTTCGGATCCAGTGCGTCCTGCAGGCGACGCCCGTCGCTGCGCCGCGCCGCCTGCAGCATGCGGCCGGCCAGTTCGGGCGACTGCGCATCGGAGGGCGGCAGTTCGAACACCAGCCGGTCGGCCTTGGCGAAGGCCTGCATCACATCCGGCGACAACGGGTAATCGCTGGGCTTGAGCACATGGAACGAACCCAGCAGATACAGCGTGCCGCCCTTGCCATCGACCTTCCACAACAGCGGCACCGGCGGACCGGCCGGCGCCTCGCTGCCGGCGCGCGCCCAGGCCGGTGCGACCGCCCCGCTCCATAGCGCCAGAGCGATCACCGCACTGCTGCTCCAGGCCGCCAGCCGGGCGCGCATGCTGGCCTTCACCACGTTGGTCTCCACGTCAGTGCGGCACCTTGTAGGTCTTCTCGCCGGCCGACACCGCCAGGTCGATGCGGTTTTCCGGCGGCGGCAGCGGACAGGTCGCAAACGGAGTGAACGCGCACGGCGGGTTGTAGGCACGATTGAAATCGACGACCACATGCCCGGAGGCGTCGGGCACGTCCAGGTCCAGAAAGCGTCCGGCCGGATAGCTGCCGTGCCCGCTGGTGCGGTCGGCGAACACCACGAACATCGGCCGCCCGGGTTCGCCGATGGTCTCCAGCCGATACGCCTTGCCATCGCGCTCGAAGGTGATTGCCCCGGCGTTGGGCTGTTCGCTGCTGATGCCGACGATGTCCACGATCGGGATGGTCTTGCCGACATCGTTGGGCACATAGCGCGCGCTGATGCGCCAGGACGGATCGACCGGCCAGTAGTCCAGCCCGGCGAAGTGGCTGCGCGATGGCGCGTCGGCATGCTTGACCCGCAGCGCATTGCGGTCGCCGCGATGGATCAGGCTCAACACGCCCTTGCCGCCATCGAAATGGATGAAGGTCGGCTGCGGGTCGCGATCGGACTGGAAGCGGATCCTGCCGGTCAGCGGCTTGCCGTCGACGGTCAATGCTGCGCCGCGCTCGGGGACGAACCAGACCGTATCGGCCTCGGTCGCGACCATGCCCATCTTGGGTGGCCCGACCGCCAGCCTGATGCCGCTGTCGGCGCTGCTGCCGATGTAATGCGCCTTCAGCGACAGCCAGTGCAGGCCGACCAGGCTGGTCCAGCCATCGGGCGCGCGCAACTCGGTCAGGCGCGCCTCGCGCCAGGCCGCGTTGTCGGCCAGAAAGGCCTTGTCGAGTGCGGCCGGCGCTGCCGGTGGCGCTGCATCCTTGCCGCAGCCGGCCAGCGCCGCACACACCAGCATGCCGAGCAGCCAGCGGTTCCCCTTGTGCAATACAGCCATCAGCGCCCCCTCAGGAACCAGCGATCGATTTCGCCCAGGGTAAACCGTGCCCAGGTCGGTCGGCCATGGTTGCATTGGCCCGAGCGCTCGGTGATTTCCATATCGCGCAGCAGTGCGTTCATTTCCGGCACGGTCAGGCGCCGGTTCGCGCGCACCGCGCCATGGCACGCCATCGTGGAGAGCAGTTCGTCGCGTGCACTGGCGATGCGCCGGCTCTGGCCATGCTCGCGCAGATCGCCGAGCACATCGCGCAACAGCGCCTCCGGTTCGGCATTGGCAAGCAGCGCGGGAATGCTGCGCACATGCAGCGACTGCGGGCCGGCGCGGGTGATCTCGAAGCCCAGGCTGGCCAGCGTGTCGGCTTCGCGCTCGGCGGTGTCGGCCTCGCGCTCGCCCACCGCCAGCGTCATCGGCACCAGCAGCGGTTGTGCATGCAGGCCGATGCTGTCGTGCGCGTTCTTGAGCCGCTCGTAGCCGATGCGTTCGTGCGCGGCGTGCATGTCCACCACGATCAGGCCTTCGGCGTTCTCGGCCAGGATGTAGATGCCGTGCAACTGCGCGACCGCATACCCCAGCGGCGGCACGCCGCTGTCCGCGGCCGTCGCCGGCAAGCCCATCCCCGCGCCCTCCGGCAAGCCTGCGGACGGCTGCTGCGCGCCACTGGGCGGCGGCGCATACAGCGCGCTGTAGGCCGCACGCGCCTCGTCCACGCGCAGGCCCAGGGGGGTCTGCGATGGTGTCCACTGACCGTAGCCGGCACCGCCGCCACTGCCGTTTCCGGCACCGTAGTTTGGACGATCGAGCATGCCGCCCGGCGCCGCAACCGTGTCGCTGGCGCCGTCCGTGCCGAGGCGGTTGGGCATGGCGCCGGCGCGCGTCTGCGCCAGCGCGTCCTGCAAGGTGCGGTAGACGAAGTCGTGGATCAGCCGCGCCTCACGGAAACGCACCTCGTGCTTGGCCGGATGCACGTTGACGTCCACGCGCGCCGGATCCAGTTCCAGGAACAGCACGTAGGCCGGCTGGCGACCATGGAACAGCACATCGCCATACGCCATCTTGACCGCGTGCGCGACGCTGCGATCGCGCACCGAGCGGCCATTGACGTAGAGATACTGCTGGTCGGTACTGGCGCGCGAGTAATGCGGCTGCGCGACCCAGCCATGCAGCCGCAGGCCGGCGCCACTGTGATCGACGCGCAAGGCCTGTCGTGCGAAATCCTCGCCCAGGGTTTCGCCCAGCCGCGCATCCGAATACAGATCGCCCGGCCTGTAGCGACGCGACGGTTTGCCGTTGTGCGAAACCCGCAATTCCACATCCGGCCGCGCCAGCGCCAACGAGCGCAGCCATTCTTCGATATGCCCCAGCTCGGTGCGCTCGGCACGCAGGAACTTGCGCCGCGCCGGCACGTTGAAGAACAGCTCGCGCACCTCGACCGTGGTGCCGGGCGCATGCGCACGTGGCACCACTTCGCCCAGGCGCCCGCCATCGATCTCCAGTGCGGAGCCATGTTCGGCATCGTGGCGGCGCGAGATCAGGGTGAAACGGCTGACCGAGGCGATCGACGGCAGGGCTTCGCCGCGGAATCCGAGCGTGGCCACGGTCTCCAGATCGTCCAGCGATGCGATCTTGCTGGTGGCATGCCGCGACACCGCCAGCGGCAGTTCGTCGGGGGTGATGCCGCCGCCGTTGTCGCGGATGCGGATCAGCCGCACGCCGCCCTCTTCCAGCTCGATATCCACGCGGGTGGCACCGGCATCGAGCGCATTTTCGACCAGTTCCTTGACCACCGACGCAGGCCGCTCGACGACTTCGCCGGCGGCGATCTGGTTGATCAGGATCTCGGGGAGCTGACGGATCGCCATCAGCACAGGCGCTCGCGCTGGACGCAGACTGCGGAGCGTATCGAGGGTGTAACAGGCAAGGCAGACGTCGGCACGGCAATCCGGCGGCGCACAGGCGCCGTCATCAAGGAATCAGTGCGGAATGATAGCCGAGCGGCTCAGCGGCTGCCGCCGGCCACGGTGCCGACACCGGCATCGGCTTCGGCCTGCGCGCGTGCGGCAAACAGCGTGCCCGGCGGCGGCTGGCGGGTGAAGAAGGTATCGATGCCATCCAGCACGGCCGAGGCGATCTTGCGCTGGTAGGCCGGATCGATCAGCCGGCGCTCTTCGTCCGGATTGGAAATGAAGGCGGTTTCCACCAGCATCGCCGGCATGTCGGAGGTGCGCAGCACCGCGAAGTTGGCCCGCTCCAGCTGCGGCTTGTGGTTGTTGCCGATCCGCTTGAGGCCGCCGAGCACATGCCCTGCCGCATCTTCGGAGGCCTTCATGTGGCCGCTCTGCGCCAGATCCAGCAACACATTGGCCAGCGTGCTTTCAGTCTGCTGCAGACGCACGCCGCCGACCAGGTCGGCGGCATTTTCCTTGTCGGCCAGCCAGCGCGCACGCTGCGAGGAGGCGCCCTTGGTCGACAGCACATAGACCGAGGAGCCGGTTGCACTGCGGTTCTCGGCAGCGTCGGCGTGGATGGAGATGAAGATGTCGGCCTTGGCGGCGCGGGCCTTCTGCGCGCGCATCGGCAGCGGAATGAACACGTCGGTATCGCGCGTCAGGTAGGCCTTCATGCCGGGAGTGGCATTGATCTGGCGCGCCAGCTCGCGGCCGACCGCCAGGGTGACGTCTTTTTCGCGCTTGCCGGTGGGGCCCATGGCGCCGGGATCCTGGCCGCCGTGTCCCGGATCGATGGCCACGATCAGCGGCCGCATGCCCGGTGCCATCTTGATCCGCGAGGCCTCGCTGGGCAGCACCGGACGCGGCGGCAGGTCGTCGCTGTCCGCCGAGTCGACGCTGCCGGCAGCCGCATTCGGCGTGGCGGCGATGGCATTGGCGGATGCAGCACCCAGCGGCGCGTTGCCGCCATTCAAGATGGCCGCCGGCGATGCGGCGTTGCCTGACAGCGACGAGGCTGGCAAGGCACCGCCGGTGGAGACGGTGACGCGGTTCGGGGTGCCGGCAGTGCTTACTGACGCGGCCGTGCTGGTCGTCACCGCGGTCGTGGCGGTGCCTGGACGCGGTGCCGGCACGCCGGTGGCGACCGTGGTCGGTACCGGTGCCGGAGTCACGCTGGGCATGGCCGAGGCAGGCACGTACGGTGCGGGCGCCGGAGCAGGCGGCACCACCGCTGCACGCTGCGCGGACGCCGCCAACGCAGCGGTCGCGCGGGCGGCTTCGGACTGTGCATTGGCCGGGCGCGGCGGCGGCAGCGCGGCAGGTGCTGCGGTGGTGACTGCGGTGCCTGCGGCCGGCGGATCGCCCGGCCACTCGATCACCAGGGTCGATGCGCTGCCCAGTGTCTGCATCTGCGGCTTCAACGGCGTCACCGGCGTTGCCAGCTCGAACACCACCCGGAAGGTGCCCGGCACCGGTTGACCGGTACGCACCGACGTCACCAGGCCCGCAGCCGGCGGCAGCCTGAGGCCACGCACGCCCGAGGAATCGGGGAAGTCCACCACCAGCCGATTGGGGTTGGCCAGCGACAGCGTCCTGAATCCGCCGCTGCCGGCGAGCTGGATCTCCGCACGCGTGCCGGTGGCACCGGTGCTGACGCCGACGCCCTTGATTTCGCCGGCCCACGCAGCAAAAACCGCCAGACTGAGGCTGGCGGTCAGGGCGGAAACACAGAACTGGCGGAACCCCGGTGTCATGGCGCTGGATTCAATCACCCAAACGCGTGAATTGCAAGGTGATTTCCCTTAATAATCCACAACCTGGCGTTCATTCTTCCTGTGAGCTGGCATAAAGGGGCCGCAACTGAGGCACGTCCGACAGCCGCGCCAGCCAGTCGCGCCCGCTTTCGCTGCGGCCCAGCAGCGTCACGCTGCGTCCCTCGCCCTCTACCGCCAGCTCCACATCCAGATCCACCGGCGGCAATGCACCTGCACCGCGTTCCGGCCATTCGACCAGCCACAGGCTGGCGCTGCCTTCGTCGAGCCCGAGAAAATCCAGTTCCCCGGCCTGCCCGATGCGGTACAGATCCAGGTGCCAGGCCTCGTCGCCAGTGCCGAGCGGATAGCGCTCGACCAGCGTGTAGGTGGGGCTGCGAATCGGCCCGGTGACGCCGAGCGCGCGCAGCAAGGCGCGCGCCAGCGTGGACTTGCCTGCGCCGAGATCGCCGTGCAGTTGCACCATCGCGCGGGCGGGCCGCACCGCGGCCAGGGCCTGCCCCAGGGTGTCGGTGGCCTGCGCATCGACCAGGTGTGCGTTGAGCTGGCTCATGCAACGGATCCGGCATTGGCGAGGCGGCGCAGTTCGGGCAGTAGATCGGTCGGCAGCAGGCCGCGCTCGCCCGCGCGCGCAGCCGCATCGCCGGCACAGGCATGCAACAAGGCGCCCAGGCTGGCGGCATCGAAGGGCGACCAGCCCTGGGCCAGCAAGGCTGCGATCACGCCGGTCAGCAGGTCGCCCATGCCGCCGACCGCCATGCCCGGATTGCCGGCATCGATGATGCGCGGCACCGCGTGCGGCGCGGCGATCACGCTGCCGGCGCCCTTGAGCACCACCACTGCATCGAAACGTTTGGCCAATGCATCTGCGGCAGTCAGCCGATCCTGCTGAACCCGCCTGGTCGACATCCCCAGCAGACGTCCGGCTTCGCCGGGATGCGGGGTCAACACGCGCGGGCCGCGCGCCGGCACCGGGTTGGCGGCCAGCAGATTCAGGCCGTCGGCATCGATGACGACCGCGCTGTCCGAGGCCAGCACCGCGCGCCACAACTGCTGCGCCCAGGCGTCCTGCCCCAGGCCCGGACCCAGCGCGACCACGTCGGCGGCGTCAGCCAACGCGGCGATGTCGTCGTCGACCTGCACCGCGCGCACCATCGCTTCCGGGCAGCGCGCCAGCAGCGGCGCGACGTGCTCGGCGCGGGTGGCGACCTGCACCAGCCCTGCCCCGCTGCGTAGGGCCGCTTCGGCGGCGAGCATGATCGCGCCGCCGCTGCCGAGGTTGCCGCCGACGCACAGCACGCGGCCGGACTCGCCCTTGTGCGTATTGCGTCGCCGCGGGCGCAACTGCGCGGCCAGGGCGTCGATGTCCCAGCTGTGCGCGGCCGGCGCCAGGCCGTCAAATGCAGCCTCCGGCACGTCCAGCGACGCGGTTGCGCGCGTGCCGGCATGCTCCAGCGCATCACCGGTATAGAGCCCCAGGTGCGGCACGATGAACTGCAAGGTGGCCTGCGCGCGCACCGCGGCACCAAAGGCCACGCCATGATCGGCATCGATGCCGCTGGACACATCCAGCGCAAGCACCGGCACACCGGCGGCGTTGATGGCGTCGATCAAGGCGGTGGTCTCGGCGTCGGGCGCGCGGTTGAGGCCGATGCCGAACAGCGCATCGACGATCACATCGGACTGCGCCAGCGGCGAGGGAAACAGCTCGATCGCACCGCCCACGCCCAGATAGTCGGTACAGGCGCGTTGCGCCAGCGGCGATGCCGGGCCGTGCCCGGCAAGATGCACCACCTGCACCCGGCGCCCGGCCCGCTGCGCCAGGCGTGCCAGCACATAGCCATCGCCGCCGTTGTTGCCGGTGCCGCAGACCACCACGATGCGGCGCGCCTGCGGCCAGCGTTCCAGCAGATGCTGCCAGGCGGCCTGTCCGGCGCGCTGCATCAAGATGTAGCCGTCGCCGCCGAGCAGCGTGGTGGCCTGCGTGTCCAGCCTGCGCGCGGCGGCGGTGTCGTAAAGATCGAGCGGTGCGTACATGCCGGGAATTCTATACTTGTCGCCATGTCTGCCGTCCTCGCCCGCCCCGACCCCACCGATGCCGCCGCGCGCATCCGCGCGCTCGCGCGCGAGGCCGGCTTCCAACGCTGCGGCATCACCGGCATCGAGCTTGGCGAAGACGAGGTGCATCTGCGCAGCTGGCTGGAAGAAGGCCTGTACGGAACCATGCACTGGATGGCCCAGCACGGCGACAAGCGTTCGCGCCCGCAGGAGCTGGTGCCGGGCACCTTGCGCGTGCTGTCGGTCGGCATGGACTACGGCCGCAAGGACGACACTGAGGCCTGGAACACCTTGCACGACGGCACACGCGCCTACGTGGCACGCTACGCGCTGGGGCGCGACTACCACAAGCTGATGCGCAACCGGCTGCAGAAACTGGCCGAGCGTATCCAGGGCGAAGTCGGCGCGTTCGGCTATCGGGTGTTCGTGGATTCGGCACCGGTGCTGGAGCGCGCACTGGCGCGCAATGCCGGGCTGGGCTGGATCGGCAAACACACCTGCCTGATCGACCGCAATGGCGGCTCGTGGTTCTTCCTGGGCGAGATCTACCTCGACCTGCCCTTGCCCATCGACACCCCGGCCACCGCGCATTGCGGCACCTGCACACGCTGCATCGACGTCTGCCCGACCCAGGCCATCATCGCCCCGTACCGGCTGGATGCGCGCCGCTGCATCGCCTATCTCACCATCGAACACGAGGGCGCGATTCCCGAGCAGATGCGCAAGCCGATCGGCAACCGCATCTTCGGTTGCGACGACTGCCAGCTGGTCTGCCCCTGGAACAAGTTCGCCCAGCGCAGCGACGAAGCCGATTTCCGCGCCCGCAACGAGCTGGATGTGGCGACGCTGCCGCAGCTGTTCGCCTGGGACGAAGACGAGTTCCTGCGCCGCACCGAAGGCAGCCCGATCCGTCGCAGCGGCCATCAACGGTGGCTGCGCAACATCGCGGTCGGCCTGGGCAATGCGCCCGGCACGCCGGAGGTATTGGCGGCACTGCAAGCGCGCCGCCACGACGCCTCGGAGCTGGTACGCGAACACGTGGGCTGGGCGCTGGCGCAACACGGTTTGTGAGTTCCCGCCCGATGCGCTCACGCATGCGCATCGCCGCTGCGGGATAATGCGGCGATGGCCGACCGCAACGAACAGATCCTCACCCCCAGCCAGCTCAACACGCTGGCACGCGACCTGCTGGAAGGCAGTTTCCCGCTGGTCTGGGTGGAGGCAGAGCTGAGCAGCGTCACGCGCCCGTCCTCGGGCCATCTGTACTTCACGCTCAAGGACGCGCGCGCGCAGATCCGCTGCGCGATGTTCAAGCCCAAGAGCAGCTGGCTGAAGTTCCAGCCACGCGAAGGGCTGCGCGTGCTCGCGCGCGGACGTCTCACCCTGTACGAAGCGCGCGGCGACTACCAGCTGGTACTCGACCATATGGAAGAGGCCGGCGAAGGCGCCCTGCGCCGGGCCTTCGACGAACTGCGTGCGCGCCTGGCCGCCGAGGGCCTGTTCGATGCCGAGCGCAAGCAGCCGTTGCCGGCGCATGTGCGGCGGCTGGCAGTGATCACCTCGCCCAGCGGTGCGGCGGTGCGCGACGTACTCAGCGTCCTGGCGCGCCGCTTTCCGTTGCTGGAAGTGGACCTGCTGCCCTCGCTGGTGCAGGGCGACAGCGCTGCGGCGCAGATCACCGCGTTGCTGCAGCGCGCCGATGCCTCCGGGCGCTACGACGTCATTCTGATCACCCGCGGCGGTGGCTCGCTGGAAGACCTGTGGGCCTTCAACGACGAACGCCTGGCCCGCGCGATTGCCGCCGCGCAGACGCCGGTGGTGTCGGCGGTCGGGCACGAGACCGACTTCAGCCTCAGCGATTTCGTGGCCGACGTGCGCGCGCCCACACCCTCGGTGGCGGCCGAACTGCTGGTGCCCGATCAGCGCGAGCTGGTCGCGCGCGTACGGCGTGCGCATGCCCGCATGGCCCAGGTGCAGCAGCACGCGCTGGGCAACGCGATGCAGCGCGCCGACCGGCTCGCCCTGCGCCTGCGTGCGCACAGCCCGCAGGCGCGACTGCAATTGCTGCAACGCCGGCAGCAGGACGCCGGCCGCCAGCTGCGCACGCGCATGACCCAGGTGCTGGAGCGTCTGCAGGCAGGCCTGCAACGGACGCAGGCGCGCCTGCACGCGCACAACCCGCAACGCGATCTGGCCACGCTGCAGCAACGCCTGCGTGCACTGCATCCGCAGGCAGCGATGCAGCGGCGCCTGCAGCACGATCAACTGCGGTTGCGCAGCCTGGCACGCTCGCTGGAAGCGGTCAGCCCGCTCGCCACCGTCGCGCGTGGCTATGCCATCGTGACCCGCCCCGCCGATGGCAGCGTGGTGCGCAGCGCCGCCGAGGTCGGCGCCGGCGAGCGCCTGCGTGCGCAGCTGGCCGATGGCAGCATCCAGGTGCGGGTGGAGCCGGGCAACGACGACTGACGACGGTAACCGCGCGTGCTGCGTGGTTGCCGCGGGCGACCAGCAAGCGCGCACGCATCGCTTTGTCGCGATAACGACGAGCTGCAGGGCGGTCGCCCGAGCAGCGCCGTGGATTGGCACAAAGGGCGCGCCGATGCGGCGCCACCCGCGTCACCCAGGCGAATCAAGCCTGGATCAACCCTTCAACCCGCCGCAGACCGTTCCGCGTGCAGATCAGAGGGCATCAACGGCTCTCTGACCATGAGTGGGTGTCTGCGCCGCCTGCCGCCAGCCCTGCAGCAGCAGCCCGGCCAGCACCACCGGATCGTGGTCGAAGTGATGCCCGCCCGGACGCGCCACCACCTGCACGCCACGCGCGCGCAATTCCGGACACAGCGTGTCCTTTTCCTGATCGCCGTAGATGCATTGCAGGCGATGCGCATCCAGCGACTGGATCGCCGGTTCCACATCGCGCTCGGCATCGTTGTGCCAGCCCAGCCAGCCACCGACGCGCACCTTGAAATCGGCCTGATGGGCAAGCCCGAGCAGGCTGACAAACTGCACCGATGCGCGCTGCCGGGGCGACAGCTCGGGATAGGCAAACGGCAGCACATCGGCGCCGAACGAGTAGCCCACCAGCGCGACGTGGTGGATATGCCAACGCTGCTGATAGGTCGCGATCACCCGATCCAGGTCTGCCCCGACCTGCTGCGGCGTGCGGCTGGCCCAGAAGTAGCGCAGGCTGTTCCAGCCCACCACCGACACGCCTCGCTGCTGCAATTGCGCGGCAATGCCCTTGTCCAGTTCGCGCCAGCCGCCGTCGCCGGACAGCATGACCACCATGCGGTCGCTACCGGGCGCGTGCAGTTCGACCAGCGGCAGATCGCCCACGCCCTGCGCCTGCGCCGTCAGGAAATGGCCCCGGGTGGCGGCCGCGATCTGCAGGGGGCTGGCCGCGTCGACCAGGTCGTCGAGGAAACCTTGATTGGCATCGGGCACGCCGCGCGAGCAGGCCAGGCCGCCATCGCTGGCGCCGCCATCGGCGACGACCGCACCGCCCAGCACGTCGGGCGCGGCCGAAGCCAGTGCCTGCCGCGCCAGCACCGCGCCATCGCCCTGCCCCACCAGCACCGGCGGCAGGAACGCGTCGACATGCTCGGCGCGCAGCAACTTCTTGCCCAATCGTTCGGCATCGTCGGCCAGGGAGCTGCAGGCTGTGTGATGCGCGCGCACCCGTTCGCGATAGCTGGCGGTATCGACCACCGCGACCAGCGCGCCGTCGTTGCTCAACATCTCGGCGAGCCGCTGGCCGTCCTGCGCATGGCCGCTGTCGGGCAACAGCACCACCATGGCCTTCGGCGTGCCTTCCGGACGCAGCACCTCCACCGAGCGGTAATGCCCGGCGGTATTGCCGTCCTGCAGATGACGCGCCACGGCGTAGCCACTGCCACCGATCAGCAGTGCCGCGATGACCCAACGAAACACCTTGATTCCCCAGCCCATCACCACAATCCTCGCAAGCGCTGGCGCTTGGACCATGACCACGGCGACCGGTTCCACCGCGATCACGGCAGCGTTCGCTGCGGTTAAGCCTGCACGGCCCGGGCTTGCGGCGACACCGGGCCTGAAGCTATCCGGGTCATCGCAACGAGGGGCACTTCTAAAGTGGGCCTGCCACCCGGACAGCATGCCGATCGGCGATCGTTCTGCGTGCGGGTGCACATCGCGCATGCGCACGGACGTGCAGCCGCCCCTAGATGCCGCGCGCCAGGCGGAAGCCGATCCGCGCGCTGGTGCTGTCCGAATCCTGCGACTGCCGCCAGGCCGCACGCGTCTGCTGCGGCGAGTTGGCCCAGCTGCCGCCGCGGATCATGCGCTGCCGACAGCCGGGGTTGAACCAGGCGGCACCGTCGGCCGGCGCGCGTCGGTAGCTGGCATGCCAGCAGTCGGCCACCCATTCGCTCAGGTTGCCGCCCATGTCGTGCAGCCCCCAGGCATTGGCGCGAAAGCTGCCGACCGGCGCCGGTCCCCAGAAACCGTCGCCGTAGCCGACAAAGCCGTTGTTCCAGTGCCTGCCACTGCGCGAGACATCGTTGCCACCGGTGAAGTTGCCGGCATCCAGCGGCGGCGATCCGGCATTGCCCCAGGGATAGCGCCCGGTGGTGCCGGCGCGCACCGCGTATTCGAACTCGGCCTCGCTGGGCACGTGGTAATGGCGGCCGGTCTGTTCCGACAGCCAGCTCGCATAGGCTTCGGCGTCGCGGATGCTGACGTGCATCACCGGGCTGTTGGGCGCGGCCTGCGCGCCGTTGTAGTCGGATTGCCAATCCACCCCGCTGCGACGGATGAAGTTGCCGCTGCGCTCGTCGTACACCACCGAATGCCCGCGCCGGGTGGCACGCGGGCGCGCGCCGGTCGCCTCGACGAACTGGCGGAATTCGGCCACCGTCACTTCGGTGATCGACAACGCAAACCCACGCGCGAAACGCACGTAATGCGCCGGGCGCTCGTTGTCGGAGGCGCCGGGCTCGGCATCGCCGGCGCCCATCTGGAACGCGCCATGCGGCACCACGATCATCTGCGGACCGCGCCCGCCGACCTTGAGCCCGTCGGTGAACACCTGCCCGGGGCGAAAGCTGCCGTAATGGGTGGCCAGCTCCAAGCGGCGGCGCAGGTCGCCGGCCACCGCATCGCCCGGGTCGGCGATGCGCAGCACCTCGGCCAGTGTTTCGCCAGCCGCCTTGAGGCCGCGGGGCGAGGTGAGATCGTGCAGGCCGGCGTCGTGCAGGGCGGCGATCTGGGCACGACGCATGCGCTCGATGCGCGCACGTGCATCGGCAATGGTCGGTGCGCGCTCACGCACCTGCCCGGCCATCTGCAACCAGTAGCGTGCGCCGATGAAGTCGCTCGCCTCGGCCGCCTGCTCGGCGCGTGCCAGCAGGCCGCTTTCCACCGCAGCCAGCCCCTGACGCGTGCGCGGATTGTCCGGATCCAGCTGCGCCGCATCACGAAAGTTCACCAGCGCCCCATTGCCGTCCTCGCCCAGGCGGCCGCTACGCAGATCCTCCTCGCCGGCACGGTTGAAGCCCAACACCCGCTGCGCGGTTTCCACTGCGCGTTGCAGTGCGCGCACCGTCGGGTCCTGCGGAGCGAGCGCCAGCGCCACGATGGCCAGTTCACGCGCCTGTTCCAGCGCGCTGTCCTGACGGTCGGTCTGCGCGATCAGCGCCTGGCCGCGCTCGATCAACCGGCGCCGCGCCTGCTCCAGCCCGCGCCGGCTGGCCGCGTCCTTGCCGTCGGCGCGTTGCTGGATGGCCAGATACAGCGGAATCGCATCGTCGGCGTCACGATAGAGCCGGTCGTCCTTCAATGCCTGGTCGGCGCGCTTGCGCACCTGCGCCAGCGGCTCATCGCCCAGGTCCACTGGCGGCGGCTGCCATTGCGCCACGGTTTCGGCGGATTCTTCGCCACCGATGGACACATTCGGCTTGCTCGGCACCGCGGCGGCGGCAGCGGGTTGCGGCGCAGCGGCAGGCGCTGGCGTCGGTGTCCGCGAACAGGCGCACACGCTCAGCGCAACCAATGCCCACGCTGCGATCCGGTTACCGCACTCACCCACCACCTGCTCCTTCCAGTGCTCTGCCGCACGACAGGCGATCGCGACGTTAGGCTATTCTGCGCGTTCTGCGCAAACCCTTGCTGTCGACGGAAATCACGTGCCCCATTGGATCACCCACCCCTCCGAGCTGAGCGAACGCCTGCAGGCATCGCGTCCGTCCCGCATTGGCCTGGATACCGAATTCATTCGCGAACGCACCTACTGGCCGCAACTGGCGCTGGTGCAGATGGCCATCGGCGAGGAGATCCTGCTGATCGACCCGCTGATCCCGGGCATGAACGAGGCGCTCAGGGAATGGTTGACCGCCACCGACATCGTCAAGGTGATGCATAGCGCCAGCGAAGATCTGGTCACCTTCAAATGCGCCTGCGGTGTGTTGCCGCGGCCGCTGTTCGACACCCAGATTGCCGCGGCACTTGCAGGTGTTGGCGGCGGCATGGGCTACCAGAAACTGGTGCAGGAAATGACCGGCACCTTGCTGAGCAAGGGCGAGACGCGTTCGGACTGGATGCGTCGCCCGCTATCGCCGTCGCAGCTGGAATACGCCGCCGACGACGTGCGCTACCTGTTCGCGATCCACGACAAACTCACCCGCCGTCTCACCGAACAGAACCGCCTGGACTGGCTGTCCGAAGATGCCGAGCGCCTGCTCGCCACGGTGGAACACGACGATGGCGAGCGCTGGCCGCATGTGAGCCTGCGCACTGCGCAGTTCCTGGAGCCTGCGGCGCAGCGCCGCCTGTTGCGCCTGTTGCGCTGGCGCGACCTGCAGGCGCGCCAGAGCGATCGCCCGCGCAGCTGGATCCTGGATAACGAACTGGCCAGCCAGCTGGCACGCTTTCCGCCCGCCGATCCGGACGCCTTGCTGCGCCAGTTCGACAAGTTTCCCAAGGCGCCGCGCAAGCTTGCCGCCGCAGTGTGGGAAGCGCTCAACACGCCGCTGCCCGACGAGGACCAAGCGCCGCTGGCGCAGGCCGCCACCGACGGCAACAAGGCCGTGCTCAAGCGCCTGCAGGATGCGGTGGCCCAGCGCAGCCGCGAGCTGGGATTGCCCGACGGCATCCTGGCCTCGCGCCGGCATCTGGAAACCCTGATCGAGCAACGCAGCTGGCCCACACCGCTGGGGCAATGGCGCCGCGACGCGCTGGAGGCGCAGCTGACGCCGTTGCTGGAAGACGCCACGGCGCAGTGACGTGATGCAGTGGTCGCCAGGCCACGCCCGCACGCGGTCGTGGCGACGCGGGCAAGCCGCAGAGGGCCGCTCGCCGGCTGCATCCGCACATCGCCGGCGATGCGGCTGACCAGCCATTCGGGCAGCATCCTCGTCGGTCGCCGCATCCGCCCCTGCACAGCGCGCCGTCGAAACTGGCGCAGTCCATCGGGACATGCTTGGCCCTGATGCAGTCAGCAACTGGCCAAGACTGCATGCGGGTGTCATCCCGCCTGGCCTGCTGCTGTATCGTTATGGTCGGGGTCGCCGCCTGCGCAGGCAGGCTCGCCGGCCTCGCCAGGACACTGCAAACGCGTGATCAGTCCTGTGAAAGGCCTGGCCACGCCATGTGCAGGCACCCGCACGCACAACGGCCGCCCCCGGGCCACATGCCATAATGACGCGCGCCCATTGGGCAACGTCTCCACCCCTTATTCCGAGGCCATACCTCTGTGAGCAATACCACCTCCAAACTGGATTCCATCGCGCAAGCCAAAGCCAAGCTGCTGGACGAACTGCAGAAGCTGGAAGAACAGGAAAAGACCGAGCGCGCGAGCGAAGCGTCCTCTGCGCATGCCACCATCGTCTCGCTGCTTGAGCAGTTTGCCGGCCACTTCAACACCAAGCAGCGCAACGATATTGCCGCTTACCTGGGCACCGCCCCTGCACGCAAGGAAGTGGTCAAGAGCGGCCGCAGCGAAGTCAAGCCGAAGTACGAACTGCCGCACACCGGCGAGACCTGGTCCGGCCGCGGCCGCACGCCCAAGGCCTTCGCCGCCTGGGAAGGCTCGGTGTCGTACAAGGAATGGAAGGCCAAGAACCCGGACCTCAAGTTCCCGCTGGTGCGCGAGTGATTGCCGCAGGATCGCGCCTGCGGGCGGCGATCCAGGCCCCCGGACTGCTTGGCGAATTACGCGACATGTGGTTAGAATCCAGGCACGTGGGGCGGTAGCTCAGCTGGGAGAGCGTCGCGTTCGCATCGCGAAGGTCGAGGGTTCGATCCCCTTCCGCTCCACCATTGCTTCAATCGTAAAGGCCTCGGAAACGTCATGTTTCCGGGGCTTTTGCGTTTTGAGCTCCTGCACCGGCAGCGCGTCGGCTTGGTGCAATGCCAGGCCCCGGCGCGGCCATGTCGCCAGGATCACATCGCGCGCGCTAACGTCCGTTTCATCATCACGCCGGACGCACGCCATGAGCAACAAGCAGAGCCAGCCCGACCAGGCCGCCGACGATCCGCACGGTGTCTCGGAGAGCCAGCAGGGTCGTAAACAGGACGAGGTCGCCAAGCAGCGCTCTGGGCAGAAGGACATGCAGATCCATGACGAACAGACCCGCCGCCCCCAGGGCAACGACGGCCAGGGCGAATGAGGCGCCAGGCAGGGCGGCTCTGCAGCGCGTTAGCTGTCGCTGCCCTGCCCTGCCCGATGTGGCAAGATCGGCGAAGGGCGTCATCCGCTGGGGTGGATGAGGTCCGCGCCAACCAACGCGTGCGATGGGCTGAGACACGGCTTCGCCGCACGTACATCCATTGCCTGACGGCGCCTTGTTCCGGTGGTCTATCCATGCAGATTCCTGACGCGTCCGCGTTGCACCTCTTCCACGCGACGCTGCTGCCGCGCAACGCCGCCGTTGCAGCGCAGCTGCCGGCGAACGAAGACGAACGTCTGGCCGCATTGCAGGACTACCAGCTGCTGGACACTGCACCGGAGCCGGTCTACGACGCCTTCACCTCGAGCGCGGCCGAGGTCTGCGGGACGCCGATGGCCCTGATTTCGCTGATCGACACGCAGCGCCAGTGGTTCAAATCGAAACTGGGCATGGCGCCACGCGAAACCCCGCGCGAACTGTCGTTCTGTGCGCACGCGATCCTCGAACCCGATCAGGTGATGGAGGTTGGCGACACCCACCAGGATGCGCGCTTCGTGGGCAATGCGCTGGTGACCGGCGAGCCGCAGATCCGCTTCTACGCCGGCGCCCCGCTGCTGACCTCCGACGGGATCGCGCTGGGCACGCTGTGCGTGCTGGATCGCACCCCCAGGCGCCTGTCGGCCGCCGAGCGCGACGCGCTGCAGGCGCTGGCACGGCAGGTCGTCGACACCATCGAACTGCGGCGTGCGGCCAAGCTGGTCGAGCTGGACGTGCTGCGCGACGAGCTCACCGGCGTGTGGAACCGCGCCGGTCTGGAGCATGCGCTGCAGACAGTCGAACAGGGCTCGCCCGTCGCTGCGACGCCATCGTTCGCGCTGGCGCTGATCGAGCTGGATGGCTTCAAACGGCTGAGATTGCAGGCGGGCGCCGCGGCAGCGGATGCAACGCTGATCCAGGCTGCCAGGGTGATCGAAGCGCAGTTGCCGGATGCCGCCACGGTGGCGCGCCTGAACCGTGATCATCTCTGTGTCGCCTTGCCGGAAACCGCGGCAACCAAGGCAATGGAGCTGATCGAGGCTGTGCGCAAGGCGATCGAAGCGGCCAGCTGGCCAGCCGGCGCACTGACGATCAGCGCAGGGCTGGTCGAGGTGGCAGCCGGTGCCTCGCTCGACAGCAATGCCTTGCTGGCGCGCGCGCGGCACGCCCTGCAGGGCGCGATCGGCAATGGACGCAACCGCGTGCAGCGCTTCAATGGCTGGCATCGGCAGGACTGAGCGGCAGACCGCGCGTGGGCTCGGCGAGGTAGGCCAGCAGGGCGCTGATTGACACGACTGCGCAACCTTGAATCGCTAGATCGATGCCTGTGTACGGCTGCAGTCTTTCCACTTACGACCGCAGTGCACACACACCCGCCAGCGTGCCTGTCTTGCGTGGCTAACGCGTGTAGCGATCAGCTGCCAGGCGGCAGTCGTATCGTCAGCTGCGCTTGGCCAGCCTCAGGCTGCCAGCGCATCGGTATTGCCGGCGATTTCGTCCACTTGCAGCACCTGCTCCATCTCCAGCAGCACCACGAAGCGCTCGCCCACCTTGCCCATGCCGCGCAGCAGGTCGCGGCGGATATGCGTGCCGAACGATGGCGCCGCTTCGATGTCCTGATCGGCCAGTTCGATCACCGCGTTGACCGCATCGACCAGCACCCCGATCACCTGCGGTCCCTGCGCCTGTTCGGTGGCCAGGATCACGATGCAGCTGCGCTTGCCGATCGCGCTGTCGGCACGTCCCAGCCGCGACTGCAGATCCACCACCGGCACCACCGCGCCGCGCAGGTTGATCACCCCGCGCACGCAGGCCGGCATCGACGGCACCGGCGTGGGTGCGCGGTACTGGATGATTTCGCGAATGCCAAGAATGCTGATGGCGAAGGTTTCGCCATCCAGCTGGAAGGTCAGGTACTGGGCCGCCGCATCGGCGTCGCCAGGCATCACATCGGGAGTCTGTGCAGTCATCGATCGGTCTCTCAGAAGCGGGCGAACTGGCCTTCGTCCGGGCCCTCGGACATCGCATAGGCCGGCGCTGCGGTGCTGCGCCAGCCGCGCGCGCCGGGTGCACGTGCCGGGCGTGCGGCCGCCACCTTGCCGCGCTTGGGCGGCGTGGTCGCCGGTCCCTGCCCGCCCAGGCGGAAGAACGCCATGCTCTGCTGCAGCTGCTCGGCCTGCGCGCTCATTTCCTCGGCAGTAGCGGCCAGTTCTTCCGACGCACTGGCGTTCTGCTGGGTGGTCTGGCTCAGCTGCACCACCGCCGAATTGATCTGGCTGACGCCGGAGGATTGCTCTTCGGAGGCCGCGGAAATCTCCTGCACCAGGTCCGAGGTGCGCTTGATGCTGGGCACGATGGTGTCGAGCAGACGGCCGGCGCGATCGGCCAGTTCGACGCTGGAACTGGCCACCTCGCCGATCTCCTGCGCGGCCACCTGGCTGCGTTCGGCCAGCTTGCGCACCTCGGCGGCCACCACGGCAAAGCCCTTGCCATGTTCGCCGGCGCGCGCCGCTTCGATCGCGGCATTGAGCGCGAGCAGATTGGTCTGATACGCGATGTCGTCGATGATGCCGATCTTCTGCGCGATCTGCTTCATCGCCTGGGTGGTGGCGACTACCGCTTCGCCGCCTTCGATGGTCTCCTTCGCGGCCTGAGTGGCCATGCCATCGGTGATGCGGGCGTTTTCGGTGTTCTGGCTGATCGATGCGGTCATCTGCTCCAGCGAGGCGCTGGTTTCCTCCACACCGGCGGCCTGTTCGCTGGCAGCCTGCGACAATGATTGTGCGGTGGCGCTGACTTCCTCCGACGCGCTGGCCAGGGTTTCGGCACTGGTGTTGACCTCGCCGACCACCTGCGAGAGCTTCTGCACCATCGTGCGCATCGCTTCGAGCAGCTGCGCGGTTTCGTCGCGGCCATGCACGTCGATGCGCATACTCAGATCGCCTTCGGACAGGCCGTTGGCCACCGTCACCGCGCGGCGGATCGGGCCGGTGACGCTGCGGCTGATCACCACCCCGAGAATCGCGCCGAGCAGCACGCCACCGCAGATGATGGCCATCAGCAACTTGGAGCTGCGCGCGTGGATGCTGCCGGCTTCGGCATTGGCCGAGGCGGCGCTGCGCTCGCGCAGGCCGCTCAGATCCGTCATCAAGGTATCGACTTCATCCGAGCTGGCACGCACCGCACGCGACAGCTCGGCCAGTTCCGGGTTGGCGTCGCGCAAGGCTTCGCGGTTGGCGGCGTCGATGAAACGGCCGCGCTCTTCCAGGTATTTCTGCCAGGCGCGGTCGAACTGCGCCAGCTTGTTCCTGCCTTCTTCGGTCTGGAAACTGGAACGCGCACGCGTCATGTAATCGACCACCTTGGCGGTGTACTTGTCGATGTTCTGCACATGCGACTGGCGCTCTTCGACGCTGCTGGCCAGCAACAGGTTGGCACGTGCGCGGCCGGCGTAGATCAGGTTGATGTTGGCTTCCTTGACGTTCGACAAGCCGAGCAACTCGCGCTCGTAAAGCGAGGTCGACAGGTCGCTGATCCGACCGGAGTTGGAATAACCCACCCACCCGATGCATGCGCCGATCGCCGAGACGATCAGGAACGCCACGATCAGCCTGGTTCCGATTCTGAAGTTGCCTAACATTGGGGAGTTCTCTCGAAGATGGTGCATGCGCGACCTGCGTGGCAGGGTCGCCCGGTGGCCTGGTGCGGGTGCCGCTCGCTGACCTGCGGCTTGTCTAACCAATCGCTAATGGCTATCGGCGAGGCCAAAACGCGCTTGAGACGCAAACGGCGCTTAACCGCGTATTCACACCATCGGATATGCGCTTTTGTGACCGGTCATGCGCTAGCACGGCCCCGCATTCGGAAAATCCCTACCCCTGGTCCCTGCCATGTCCGGGACAGTCCGCAGGGACATCTCGACTGCGCGGTTAGGCTTGGCGCATGTCGTCACACGCACTTCCACGCAGCTTCTATGCGCACGATGCCCGCCAGGTCGCGCCGCGCTTGCTCAACAAGGTAGTGGTCAGCGCGGACGGACGCCGCGGCCGCATCACCGAGGTCGAGGCGTATTGCGGCAGCGAAGATCCGGCCGCGCATTCGTTTCGCGGCATGACCCCGCGCACGCAGGTGATGTTCGGCGCACCGGGGCATCTGTATGTGTCTCATCTACGGCATGCACTGGGCGATCAACGCGGTGTGCGGTGGTGCGCCCGGGCACGCGGTGCTGATCCGCGCGCTCGAACCGCTGGCCGGGATCGCCGCCATGCAGGCCGCGCGCAACGCCGCTGCACTCAAGAGCTTGACCACCGGCCCTGGCCGCCTGGCCCAGGCATTCGGGGTGAGCGCGACGGACAAACGGGCTGGACCGGACCGACCCCGGCGCACGCCTGTGGATCGAGGACGACGGCCTGCCGCCACCCTCCGCAGCGCCGGCGACGCCGCGCATCGGCATCCGCAAGGCGGTGGATGCGCGGTGGCGCTGGGTAGTGCCGGACACTCCCTATCTGTCGCGTCCGCTGCCGCGCGCGACCGGCGCACGCGCGGTGCTGCCGGGCGACTGAGCCAGCCATTGCTCCATCGGCGTCTGCGCGGCGGCGCCCGGCCCACGCTGCAGCAGGCGCAGGGCCTGTCCGGCCTGTTCGTCGCTCAAGTCCTGCAGCGGCTGGAAGCGATCTGCCACCCACACCGCCATCGGCAGGCCATCCAGATACGCCACGCGATTGCCCGGCACGCGCGCCACGCGCTCGCCCGGCAGGACACTGCCCAACAGATTGCTCGGGTCACTCGCACTGACACACACCCACTGTTGCGGCAAGGCCTGCGCACGCACGCGGCGCAGTGCCGCGATCGCATCCGGCAACGCGAACTGCTCACCGGACAGCCCGGCGATGAAACGCCCGCCACGGATCTCGCCACGCGCTTCCAGCCGCTGATACATGCGCAGCAACTCGCGCCACGGCGGCAACCACGCCGCCTCGCGCTCCAGCAGCCGCCAGCAGACCACGCCGTAGCGCCGCAACAAGGTATGCGCCACATGTTCGAGCATGTCCTGGTGGCGCTCGCCGGCTTCGGCCAGCGGCAGCTCCGGCAGCGCGCGTACCGGCGCCCAGCGGCCGGCATCGCGAATGCCCAGCGCGCTGGCGCGGCGCCGGTGGCGCGACAGCGCCGAGGGACGCTTGGAGGCCGGCACCAGCAGCGCGCGCAGCCCGGCATAGCTGTCGCAATGCGCACGCCCGCGCATCACCAGTTCGCTCAGGGCATCTTCCAGCTCGGTGCTCATCAGGCGGGCCGCATCGGCAATCTCGTCGAAGAACAAGGCGCCCTGCTGCTGCAGCACCTCCGCCACCCGTTGCGCGCGCGAGCCCAGTGGCGCATCGTCGGCATCGCGTGCCAGGCCGCTCCAGCGCTGCGCCTCGCGACGCGGCAGCAACAGGATCGGCGTGCTGCGCAACGCGGCACCGCTGCGGCCACCACCGGGCCGCAGCCGCGCCCACACGGTGCGCCCGGCGGTGCACAGCTCGTCCAGCCAGGCCGGTTGATAGTCGCGCACGCGTGCCGGCAGCAGCTCGCTCTCCCACAGCACTGCGGGCGCCTCGAAGCCTTCCAGCTGCCCGACCACGCCGGCCAGTGCATCCGGCCCCGCCACCCGGCTGGCACCGTCGAGGTGCTGCCACTCGAACAGGAACCGCGCGTAATCGCTTTGCGCCACCGGCTCGATCTCGCGGCGCAACCGTCCCAGGGTATAGCGATGGATGCGCGCCAGCAGATGGCGTTCGCACCATTCTTCCGCCTGCGCCTGCGCGTTGAAATGGCCGGCCATGACATAGCCCTCGCGCTGCAGGGCGGCCAGGGCAAGCACGATCTCGGACTCGGGCAAACGCAAGGCGCCGGCCAAGGCCGGCACCTGCGCCGGGCCGACCGCAGACAGGCGGCCGCGCAGCAGTTCGCGCACGGCCCAGTCGCGCTGCCAGTCGGCAACCCGGCAATCTGCCGGCGCCTGTAGCGGCGGTAGCGCAACGGCGTGCGGATACAGCGGCGCAAACCAGTCGATGCGCTCTGCACTGATCCATAGCGCGGGCGCACCGTCGAACGCCAGACAGCTGGCACGCCCATCGCCCGCGAGTGCAGCCAGCCAGGCCTGCCAGTGCGCATCGCCCGCTTCATCGAGCGGAAGCACGCCGAGCCCGACCAATGCTTCGTGCATTTCTTCGGCATCGCGCGGTTGCGGCCAGGCCTGTTCGCGCACCGAGGCGATCGCCTCGGGATCGAGCTGCCCCAGGTCGTCGCTGCTCTGCGGGGTGTAGCGACGGCTTTGCACGGCCTGGGTGCGGCGTTCTTCCAGCGGTGCATCGTCCAGGAATGCGTACGGCCGCGCAGTCAAGGCTTCGGCCGCCAGCGGCGACGGTGCCGCCAGATCGCGCGCCACCAACGTGATCGCCCCAGACTCCAGCGCGCGCAGCACCTGCAACCAGCCCTCGCTGTCCATGGACTGATGCAGGCAGTCTTCCAGTGTCTGCGCCACCAACGGATGATCCGGCACCTCGCGCTCGCCGACCAGATTCTCCGCGCAGGCGACCTGATCGGGGAACACGGTCGCCAGCAGATCCTCCGACTTCATCCGTTGCAGTTGCGGCGCGACCTTGTTGCCACCGGCAAAGCGCGGCAGCGCCATCGCATTGGTCGCATTCCAGCGCCAGCGCACGCCGAACAGCGGCGCATCCAGCAAGGCCTGGATCAACACATGCTCGGCCGATGACGAATGCAGGTAGCGCGCCACCTCCTCCAGGGCAAAACTATGGCTGGTGGACAGCGACAACACGATCGCATCCTCGGTCGCGGCGGCCTGCAGTTCGAAGTTGAAGGTGCGGCAGAAGCGCTTGCGCAACGCCAGCCCCCAGGCACGATTGATGCGGCTGCCGTACGGCGAGTGGATCACCAGCTGGGTGCCGCCGCTGGCATCGAAGAAGCGCTCCATCACCAGGCACTGCTGGGTCGGCATCGCGCCCAGCGCGGTGCAGGCATGGGCGAGATAGTCGACCAGCTGGCGTGCCGCTTCCACCGAAAGATCCAGTGCGGTGTGCAGCCAGTCGCAGGCCGCCTGATGTGGCGGACTCTGCAGCCGCAGCGCGATCTCGCCGCGCAAACGCGATACCGCCGCCGACAATTCGTCGCTGCGGCCGGGCGCCTCGCCCAGCCAGAACGGGATATTCGGCGGCGCGCCCTTGGCGTCTTCCACCCGTACGCGCCCCGCATCCACGCGCAGGATGCGATAGCTGGCATTGCCGAGCTGGAACACATCGCCGGTAAGACTCTCGACCGCGAAATCCTCGTTCACCGTGCCGATCTTTTCGGCCTGCGGCTCCAGCACCACGCTGTAGTCGCCGGTTTCGGGGATGGTGCCGCCGGAGGTCAGCGCGGTCATGCGGGCGCCGCGGCGCGCATGCAGGCGCCGATGCACCGCATCGCGATGCAGGTAGCCTGCACGCGGCCCGAGCCGTGTGCTGAAGCCGTCGCACAACATGCGCACCACGTCATCGAAGCTCGCGCGACTCAGCTGCGCGAACGGCCAGGCGCGACGCACCAAGGCGAACAGCGCATCTTCGTCCCAGTCCTCGCAGGCGGCCTCGGCCACGATCTGTTGTGCAAGCACATCGATGGGCGCCAGCGGAATGCGCAAGGCGTCCAGCTCACCGCGGCGCACGCTGTCCAGCAGCGCAGCGCATTCGACCAGCTCGTCGCGGGTCTGCGGAAACAGGCGTGCCTTCGGCGTGCCGCCGACCGCATGCCCGGAGCGTCCGGCACGCTGCAGGAAGGTGGCGATCGAGCGCGGCGAACCGAGCTGGCAGACCAGGTCCACATCGCCGATATCCAGGCCCAGTTCCAGCGATGCGGTGGCCACCAGCACGGTGAGGTCACCGGCCTTGAGTCGCTGCTCCGCCAGCAGCCGCGTTTCGCGCGACAGGCTGCCGTGGTGCGCGGCGACGCGCTGCTTGCCGAGCAGGTCGCCAAGATGGCGCGCAGCGCGCTCGGCCATGCGCCGCGTGTTGACGAACACCAGCGTGGTGCGATGCTGCTGCGCGAGCGTGGCGACATCGGCATACACCTGCAGCCACTGATCGTTGGACATCACCACGCTCAACGGCGTCGGCGGCAGGGCCAGGGCCAGATCACGCCTGCGGGTGTAGCCGATATCGACGATCTCGCACTGCGGCGGCTGGCCGGCATCGCCCGCCCCGACCAGGAACTGCGCCACGGTCTCGATTGGCTTCTGCGTGGCCGACAGCCCGACGCGCGTGACCGGGCGCTCGGCCAGCCGCTGCAATCGCTCCAGGGTCAGCGCCAAGTGACTACCGCGCTTGTCCGCCGCCACCGCATGGATCTCATCGACGATGACGGTGCGCACATGCCGCAGCGCAGTGCGCCCGGAGGCCGAGCCCAGCAGCACATACAGCGACTCCGGCGTGGTCACCAGGATATGCGGCGGCGTGCGGCGCGCCTGTGCGCGCTCGCGTTGCGGGGTGTCGCCGGTACGCACCGCCGTGCGCACCGCCACGTCCGGCAGACCGCTCGCGACCAGCGCCGTGCGGATGCCCTGCAACGGCGCATCCAGATTGAGGTGGATGTCGTTGGACAGCGCCTTCAGCGGCGACACGTAGACCACGCGGGTTTCGTCCGGCAGCGCACCGCCGTCGGCCAGGCCGTCGCGGATCAACGCATCGATGGCCGCGAAGAACGCGGTCAGCGTCTTGCCCGAGCCGGTCGGCGCGGCCACCAGCGTGTGGCGCCCGGCCTGGATCGCCGGCCACGCGGCAATCTGCGCCGGCGTGGGCGCAGCGAAGGTCTGCGCGAACCACGCAGCCACGACAGGATGGAACTGCTGCAGGACAGGATGCATAGGCGATGCCGCAGGCCGCGACGCCAGGCCAGGCCAGGCCAGGGACAGCGGCGTGTGGATTCAACGGGGCGGAGTCCAATGGATGGGGTTGCGCTGCGCCCGATACAAGCCGAGCGCAGGAATGGCGGTGAATGGTTAAAACGGCTGTCGGCCTGACCGCACAGCGACCAGACTGACGCGTCCGGTGCGCCGACTCGACCTGCTGCAACCTTCCCGTCAACTCCAGTTCGACCGGGCGCGATGCCGAGCACTCGCGCGACGTGACGACAGCCGTTGCTGGTGCAGCGAAGGGCTGCCTGCACGAGCGGCAGATGCCGGCCGGCGCATCGGGTCACCAGCCATCAGCCATCAGCGCAACGCTGCGGCCCGGCGCGACGATTGTCGATCGGGCGCAGGCCATGGCACATTGACGCCATGCCCAGCCTTATTCTCTTCATGATTGCCGGCGCCGCGCTGTACGCGTTCTGGAACTCCTCGCGCGCGGCGGCCGAACGTGCCGATATCCTCGGCCGCAATGCCTGCCGCGCCGCCGATGTGCAATGGCTGGACCAGAGCGTGCATTCCACCAATCTCCGCATCTGCCGCAAGCCCAATGGCTGGCTGGGCTTCGAGCGGACGTTCCGGTTCGAGTACTCCTACGATGGCATCGACCGTCATAGCGGCCGCCTGGTGCTGCGTGGCGATCAGTTGATTGCCTTCACCGGACCGCAGGTGGCCACGGCGACGCCGTTGAGCCCGGACCATCAGCGCCTGAACTGAGCGCAATTGCATCGATGTAGGCGTGTGCAGGCACCTGGCCTGCATGCAGCGCCGTACGACCGAAGATCAGCGTTGCTGCCGCCTATCCGCAACGCCGATGCACACATGCAGCGGCGTGTACGGGTGGAAAATACACGGGCGATGCACGCGGCACGCCCATGCCGCAACAACGCACGGAAGCGCGGTGCGCGCCCGCTCGTGCTTACTTGACCACGCGCAGATGCGGACGCTTGCCCGCGCTCGGCGGCTCGTCCGGCGTGGGCGCGCTTGGCGGCGGTGCACCCGGATCCGGCGGCTCGGTACTGGTGCCGGGAATATCGTCCGGCAAGGCCATGCCCTGCCCGGTCTCGCGCGCATACACCGCCAGGACCGCGGCCATCGGCACCATCACCGGATAACTGACGCCGCCAAAGCGCGCGGTGAACTGCACGCTTTCGTTGTCGACCTGCAGCCCGACCACCGCGCGCTCGGCGATGTTCAGCACCACACGGCCGTCCTTGACGGCACTGGCAGGCACCTGCACGCCAGGCAGCCCTGCGTCCACCAGCACGTGCGGGGTCATGCCGTTGTCGTTGATCCAGTCGACCAAGGCCCGCAGCAGGTACGGGCGATGGCTGGTCATGCGGGGGAAATCTTCGCTCATGACGTCATTTTACCCGCACACGGCCCGCAGCGGCGGCTGCGCGTTGGGGCGTCGGTCTGTTGGCATACAGCCGTCGCATCAGCCCGGCAGGTCGCGCAGTTTCTTTTCCTGATCGGTCAGGCTGCGGATGAAGCCGGGATTGCGGAAGATCCGGTTGCCGTAGTCCTCGATCGCCTTGCCATCCTTGGGCAGGCCGATCTCCAACGCGTCCAGTCGCCAGATGATCGGCGCCATCGCGCAATCGGCCAGACTCATTTCCGGATTGAGGAAGAACTTGCTGGCCTTGAACAGCGGCACCGACGCGGTGAGCAGTTCCTTCAGGCGCTTGCGGCCGGCCTCGGCCTGGGTCTTGTTGCCGAGCTGGATGGCCTGCACCTGCGGCACCCAGTCGTGCTCGATCCGCAGCATCGCCAGACGCAGACGCGCGCGCGAGAGCGGATCGACCGGCATCAACGGCGGATGCGGGTAGCGCTCGTCCAGGTATTCGCTGACCACCGAGGCCGCGTATAGCACCAGGTCGCGTTCGACCAGGGTCGGGACCGAATGGTAGGGATTGAGATCGATCAGATCTTCAGGGGGATTTTGCGGGTCGACCGGCACCAGATCGTAGGTCACCCCTTTCGCCGCCAGGACCAGACGGACCCGGTGGCACAACACGTCGTCGTTGGACGAAAACAAAGTCAAGGTATTCCGCATACGCACACTCGTCGCCATTCAAGGCTCTCCGACGACCGGAATCCGCCGGCCGCATCGGCGCGGCCGGCCCAACGCCGACCGTCACCACGGTCCTTCGAGTGTGCAATCACGTCACGCAAAAGCCAAGAGTGATAGGGCCGATTAATGCCCGGACAGGCCGCTTGTTGCGCCGAGATGCAGCTGCCGGTCACGTGCGCGCATGGCGACGGCGCGACTGCCGGTGCACGACACCGGATGCGGCAGAGGTGAGTGGTCGTCAACCGACGCGTTGATTGCTTGCCGACGCTCACCGCGATCCCTCTCCCGCGGGAAGAGGGGCTCAGCGGTGGTTGTGCTGCAGCCATTGCATTGTTTGCGCATGCATGGCCGATGCGCTCCGCAGCCGATGACCGGCCTGCAGATCGGTCAATGCACGTCCTTCCAGTATTCCTTCTTCAACAGGTAGGCCATGAAGGTGAGCAAGGCCAGGAACAGGATCACCCACACGCCCATGCTCTGCCGCTTCAAGGCCGCCGGTTCGCCGGCGTATTCGAGGAAGTTGGCGATATCGCGCACGGTCTGATCGAACTCGACCGGCGTCTGTCGCCCTGGCTGAGCGAGTTTGAGCGCCTGCACCGGCTTGTCGCCGGTCGCCTTGTCGGGCGGACCGAACTGCGCCTGCTGCAGGCCCTGCAGCTCCCACAGCGGGTTGGGCATGGAAGCGTTCGGAAACAGCTGGTTGTTCCAGCCCAGCGGGCGGGTCTGATCCAGGTAGAACGACTTGAGGTAGGTATAGACCCAGTCGGTGCCACGCACGCGGGCGATCAAGGTCAGATCCGGCGGCGCCTTGCCGAACCATTTGGTCGCCGCATCGTGCGGCATGGTGCCTTCGATGTGTTCGCCGATCTTGGCGCCGGTGAAGTTGAGGTTGGTCATGACCTCTTCTTCGCTCAGTCCCAGATCGCTGGCCATGCGCGAATAGCGCAGGTACTTCAGCGAGTGGCAGCCGGAGCAGTAGTTCATGAACAACTGCGCGCCACGCTGCAGCGAGGCGCGGTCGCTCAGGTCGTTGCCGGCCTGCTGCACCTTTCCGCCTTCGGCTGCCAGCGCCCCTGCGGCCAGGGTCAGCCCGCACAGCAGGGCGACCACGCGCGACCTCCATGACCTCACGTTGGAATTAGTCATGGGTGGTCACCCGCTCCGGCACCGGCTTGGTCTTGTCCAGCCGCGTCCACACCGGCATGGTGATGAAGAAGGCGAAATACAGGAAGGTCAGCACGCGCCCGACATAGGTTTCGTGCGCGTCGGTGCCAGGACCGGAGCCGATCACGCCCAGCCACACGAAGCACACCACCAGCACGCCGAGCGCGCCCCTGGAGATCCAGCCGCGGTAGCGGATCGAGCGCACCTTGGCCCGATCCAGCCATGGCACCAGGAACAGGATCGCGATGGCCGAGAACATCACCAGCACGCCGCCGAGCTTGTTGGGGACCACCCGCAACATCGCGTAGTACGGCGTGTAGTACCAGACCGGCTTGATGTGCTCCGGGGTCACCAGGCGATTGGCCTCGGTGAAGTTGTCGTGCTCCAGGAACAAACCGCCGAACGCCGGCGCGAAGAAGATGATGAAGGCCGCGATCAGCAGCAAAAAGCCGACCCCGACCAGATCCTTGACCGTGTAATACGGATGGAACGGGATGCCGTCGGCCGGCTTGTGCGCGTCCCAGCGGTTGCCCTTCGGCCCCTTCTTGATCTCCACGCCGTCGGGATTGTTGGAGCCCACTTCGTGCAGCGCGCCGATGTGCAGCACGATCAGCAGCAACAGCACCAATGGCAGTGCGATCACGTGCAGCGCGAAGAAGCGGTTGAGCGTGGCATCGCCGGGCAGATAGTCGCCCATGATCCATTCGGTCAGCCCGTTGCCGATCACCGGGATGGCGCCGAACAGCGAGATGATCACCTTCGCGCCCCAGAACGACATCTGTCCCCACGGCAGCACGTAGCCCATGAAGGCTTCGGCCATCAGCACCAGGTAGATCAGCATGCCGAGAATCCACACCAGCTCGCGCGGCTTCTGGTAGCTGCCGTACATCAGCCCGCGGAACATGTGCAGATACACCACGATGAAGAACAGCGAGGCGCCGGTGCTGTGCATGTAGCGGATCAGCCAGCCCCACTCCACGTCGCGCATGATGTATTCAATCGAGGCGAACGCATCGGCCGCGCTGGTCTTGTAGTGCATCGTCAGGAAGATGCCGGTGACGATCTGGTTGACCAGCACCACGATGGCCAGCGAGCCGAAGTAGTACCACAGGTTGAAGTTCTTCGGCGCGTAGTACTCGCTGACGTGCTTGCGGTACATGGGCATCAGCCCGGGCGCGCGTTCGTTGACCCAATCGAACACACCGTTGGCGGTACGGACCAGGATATTGCTCATCAGGCAGCCCCTGTGCTGTTGGCCGACGTCCCGGCAGCGTCGGGATCGACGCCGATCACCAGGGTGTTGTCGTCCACATAGTGGTGTGGGGGCACCAGCAGATTGATCGGTGCCGGCACGCCGTCGAAGACGCGGCCGGACATGTCGAAGCGCGACTTGTGGCAGGGGCAGAAGTAGCCGCCCTTCCACTGCGGGTCGTAGGGCTCGGGGCGAATCTCGGCGACCATCTCCGGCGAGCAACCCAGATGCGTGCACAGCCCGACCAGCACCGAAATATCGGACTTGATCGAGCGGTACTCGGGGTTCTTCAGTACGTAGTCCGGCTGCTGGTCCTTGTTCTCGGACTTGGGATCCTTGAGCCGGTCATCCAGCGATGGCAGTGCGTCGAGCATTGCCTTGGAGCGCTTGACGATCCAGATCGGCTGACCGCGCCATTCCAGAACCAGCCGTTGCCCTTCCTGCAAGGCGCTGATGTCGGCGGTCACCGGGGCACCGGCCAACTTGGCGCGTGCGCTGGGATTCCACGACTTCACGAACGGAACTGCGACGAATCCTGCTCCGACCGCACCGACCACGGCCGTTGTCGCGGTCAAAAACCGACGACGCCCGACATCAGCAGGTGCGTTAACCCCATCGTTGGCCATCCGGCTCTCCGATCTTGATTAGGTAGCGTGAGGCTGCCAACGGCTGGCGGGGGGTCCAGCCGCGATGAATCGCCCGCAGTGTAGCGGAACGCTTAATGCACAGACAACGCAATGTACGCAGTCGGACTGGCGCAGTGCAAACACTGGATGCGGGCACGCGTCGACCGCATCACGCGCCAGCCCTGCACAAGGCCGACAGCTGTGACCCAGTGCTGACAAAAAACACCGCGCCAGTTGCAGACATGCTGCGCGTTGGCTGCACTATCGCGCCGGTGCGATGGCGGCCTGCGCGGCCTGGTGGCCGCATGACGCCCGTCTCGGCTGGCGACTGTCAAAGCAGGCCGCAGTGCACGCAAATGCGTGCAAAGCACCCGGCTCAGTGGGCCGCCGTGGTCTGCCCGCGATAGCGCCCGGCCAGCACCCCGACGCGTTGGACGTAGCGCTGGGTCTCGCTGTAAGGCGGCACGCCACCGTAGCGATCCACCGCGCCCTCGCCCGCGTTGTAGCCGGCAGCGGCGAGCGTGAGATCGCCATTGAAGCGCTTCAGCAACCACGAAAGATAGTGCACGCCACCGCGAATATTTTGCGTTGCATCATAGGCATCGCTGACGCCGAAGCGGCGCGCGGTGCCGGGCATCAACTGCATCAGCCCCTGCGCGCCGGCCCGACTCAGTGCCAGCGGGTTGTAGGCCGACTCGGCGTGGATGATCGCGCGCACGATCGCTTCCTCGACCCCGAACTCGCGCGCGGCCGCGGTGATTTCCTGCTGGTAGGCATTGGTGTTGAGCCGGATCGCGCCGAAATTGACGCCCGGCTTGGCCGCACAGGCATAACAGGTCTCGATGAAGCTGTAATGGATGGTGCGCAGGCCTTCGATGCTGGCGACCTGACGCGGGCGCGCACTGGTGTAGTGACGCACGCCGTCCTTCATATACGAATAGACCTGCCCGCTGACCACCCGGCGCGGATTGAGCACCGCGGCGGCGGGCGCCTGCACGAGCGAGGTTTCCGACATCGGCAGCGCGCGCGGCGTCACCGCCGAGGCGACCTCGGCAGCGCGAGGTGGCGCCTGGCCAACCGGCTGACTGATGATCGTGGCCGGCGCGCCACTGTCGATCGAGGTACTGGCGCGCGCCGGGCCGGCGACCATGCCTTGCGCCGGGCGAGCCATGGCCGGTGGCGTGCGGCGCGCGGATCGCTCCGGGGTATAGCTGCTGATGACGCTGCAGGTGGCGCCACTCTGGCGCTTGCTCAGGTAGCTGGTGATCCCGTCGCCGCCGACACACTTGTACAAGGTGCCGGCGCTGGCCGGCGCTGCCGGCAACGTGACGAGTAACAGCCCCAGCAATCTTGACATCCCCTTCATGCGGCGGAGTGTCCCAGCTTGGCCGGGGCTTGCCAAGTGGCCGCCGCGGTTATCCGGGCAGCGGCTCCAGCCGCGTCCGCAACGCGTTCAGCGCCTGGGCCAGGGGCAAGCGCACGGCATCCGGGGAGATCGCATCGAACGGCAGATCGAGCAGCAGCAGGTTGGCCGCCAGCGCCGGCATGCTCGGCGCACCCAGGCCCAGCCAGCAATGCGCCGGCCCGTCGGCTTCCAGCGCACCCAGCCAGGGCGGGATGCGCGCGGCGAGTGACTCCAGCGTGCCGTGCAGGCGTACCCGGGCCCGGCACGGGAACGGCGACTCGCCGATCGCCTTGCGCAGCAGTTGCAGCGGCTCCTCCGGCAATGCGCGGGCGGCGAATTGCGCGCCGGTCGTCTCGGCCCGGTCGATGCGGTCGATGCGGTCGGCGCGCAAGGTGCGCCAGTCCTGGCGCTCGCAATCCCAGGCCAGCAGATACCAGCGCCGCCCGTAATTCACCAGCAGGGCCGGCTCGACGCAGCGCGTGATCGGTGCACCGGAGTGGCGGCGATAGTCCAGCCGCAGCGTGACCCGGTCGCGGCAGGCGCTGGTCAACTGTGCGAGCAAGGCCGCATCGACCAGCGGTTCCGCCTCGGCAGCAGGCATGCTGACCATGGCGGCATGCGCGGCACTGGCGCGCTGTCCGCTGCGTCGCGGCAGCAGCGGGTCCAACTTGGCCAGCACACGTGCGGCCGCGTCGTCCATGCCGCGCACGGTCGGGCGCGGCGGCACGCAAGGCGATCGCCACAGTCAGCGCTTCATCTTCTTCGAACAGCAACGGCAAGGCAGTCGCGCCCTGCCCTAATCGGTAACCGCCACCGCTGCCAGGCGCCGCGTGTACCGGGTAACCCAGTTCGCGCAGGCGCTCGATATCGCGCCGCAGACTGCGCGGATGGATGTCCAGCTGCCCGGCCAGCGCCACACCGGACCAGCTCCGGCCGCCTTGGAGCAGGGAGAGCAGACGCAACAGACGGGCAGCGGTGGAGGCCATCCCACCACCGTATTGCGGACATAAACTGTCCGCAAGCACTGCGTAAGATCGTCACAGGAATGACCCACCGCCTCGCTACCGCCGCGCTGCAGACACCCTGGAGACCGCAATGTCCGACGACCGCCACATCACCCTTTTCCACAATCCCCGCTCACGTTCGCGTGGGGTGTTGGTGCTGCTGGAAGAACTGGGCGCCAGCTACACCCTTCACCACATCAATCTGAGACAGGGGCAGCAGCGCAGCCCTGAATTCCTTGCGATCAACCCGATGGGCAAGGTCCCGACCATTGTTCATGGCACCAGCGTGGTCACCGAACAGAGCGCCATCTACCAGTATCTGGCCGAACTGTATCCGGAAGCCGGGCTATCGCCGGCGCCGGGCGATGCCGACCGTGGCGCCTACCTGCGCTGGCTGGCGTTCTACGGCTCGGCCTTCGAGCCGGCGATCATGGATCTTGCGCTCAAGCGCGAGGCCCCGTCACGCGCGCTCTCGCCTTACGCCAATGCCGACACCGTGCTGGCGGTGCTCTATGCGCAGCTGGCACAGGGCGATTACTTGCTGGGCGGGCGCTGCAGCGCAGCCGATGTGCTCTGGGGCAGCGCGCTGGCGTGGATGGTGGGATTCGGCCTGCTCGACCCGCCCGCCCCAACCCGCGCCTATATGGCCCGGATGGCCGCGCGCCAAGCGGTAGCGCGTGCCGATGCGGTCGACAACCCCGCCAGGGCGGACGCGGCTGGCGCAAGCGGGTAAACTGCGCGGCTATCTTCTACCCGCCTGGAATAAGCGCCATGCCCGGGACATCCGTTTCCGACCTGTCTGTGGCCACCGCCGTGGACGCACCCGCCCTGTTGCCGCTGCCGCTGGCCCGCCCGTCGGCGTCTGCCGTGGTGCGCGGCAAGCTCTACATCAAGACCCACGGGTGCCAGATGAACGAGTACGACTCGGCCAAGATGGCCGACGTGCTCGCCGCCTCCGAAGGCCTGGAGCTGACCGACAACCCGGAAGAAGCCGATGTGGTGCTGGTCAACACCTGCTCCATCCGCGAAAAGGCACAGGAAAAGGTGTTCAGCCAGTTGGGGCGCTGGAAGGCGCTGAAGGCCGGCGGCAAGCCGGTGATCATCGGCGTCGGCGGCTGCGTGGCGTCGCAGGAAGGCGACGCCATCGTCAAGCGCGCGCCCTATGTGGATCTGGTGTTCGGCCCGCAGACCCTGCATCGCCTGCCGGAGCTGATCCGCGCGCGGCGTGAATCGGGCAAGTCGCAGGTGGACATCAGCTTTCCGGAGATCGAGAAGTTCGACCGCCTGCCCGAGCCGCGTGCCGAGGGCCCGTCGGCGTTCGTGTCGATCATGGAAGGCTGCTCCAAATACTGCTCGTTCTGCGTGGTGCCCTACACCCGCGGCGAAGAAGTCAGCCGGCCGTTCGAAGACGTGCTGGTGGAAGTGGCGCAATTGGCAGCGCAAGGCGTGCGCGAGATCAACCTGCTCGGCCAGAACGTCAATGCGTATCGCGGTGCGTACGGCGCCGATGCCGGCGACGCGGCGCACTACGCCGATCTGGGCCTGTTGATCCGCACCATTGCGCAGATCGAGGGCATCGGCCGGATCCGCTTTACCACCTCGCATCCGTTGGAGTTTTCCGATTCGCTGGTGGATGCGTACCGCGACGTGCCGCAGCTGGCCAATTATCTGCATCTGCCGGTGCAGGCCGGCAGCGACCGCATCCTGTCGGCGATGAAGCGTGGCTACACCGCGCTGGAATTCAAGTCCAAGATCCGCAAGCTGCGCGCGGTGCGTCCGGATATCTCGATCAGCTCGGACTTCATCGTCGGTTTTCCCGGCGAGACCGAGGCCGACTTCGAGAAGACCATGAAACTGATCGAGGACGTGGGCTTCGATCAGAGCTTTTCGTTCGTGTATTCGCGTCGTCCCGGCACGCCGGCATCGGACCTGCAGGACGACACCCCGGAAGCCGTCAAACAGGCACGGCTCGCGCGTTTGCAGGCGCAGATCAACGCGCACGCCACGCGCATTTCGCAGTCCATGGTCGGCAGCGTGCAACGGGTGCTGGTGGAAGGCCCGTCGCGGCGCGATCCGAACGAATTGACCGGCAAGAGCGAGAACATGCGCCCGGTGAATTTCCCCGGCAATCCGCGCCTGATCGGGCAGTTCGTCGACGTGTTGATCACCGAGGCGATGAGCAATTCGCTGCGTGGTCTTGTCCAGGTGGACGACAGCGCAAGCTGATGCCGCATAGGTGCCGGGGCGCGTGGCGCCACGGCATGCATCGCGTCGTGCTGAGTAGAAGGTCGGCGTTGGTTGGTCACTACTTCCGTAGTGCTGCGGCCAGGCACGCGATGCTGCGTCTGCCTGCGATTGTTGTTGCGTTGCTTTGTGTAGCTGCCTGCGTGCATGGAACACGCTGGCACTGCCGTTGAGGTTATGCGCGTCATGCGTCGCACCTCGATCTTTTGTAGACACGCGACTTGCTTTCTCGTTGCCCCGCATTCGCCGGGTGGCGCTCGAGCGTCTGCGCGCGACTAAGCCGTGCCCGGTCTGCAGGCCGACAACAGCGGCGTCGATCGCTCGCACAGAGCGGGCATGGTCGTGATCGCGCACAGCAACGACATCAACTCCGCTCCACACACAGCGCGCAAGGCGAGTGATCAAAATTTCACCACTTTTCTGCAACACCTTGCGGCATAAGGCATGCGAGCACTTACCCACAGGCTTTGCCGGATTCGATCCACACCGCTTGTGGACAACCGCCGTCGCAGTGGTGATTTTTTCACCACGTCCCTGCCGGACCTTGTGCGAGTAAGCGTCACCATTTTTATCCACAGGTTAGTGATGCGTGACTCCACAGCGGTTGTGGAAAACCCGCGCACACCGACGGGAACCGGTCAGCACCACGCGCGTGCGGCAGCCGGGCGTGTTGGTGGGATCACACGCTGCGCGCTACCCTCGTCTGCCGCCCAACCGACCAGCGCATGCGTGCGCGGTCCGATCCGACCATGAACTCACCTGCACACCGCGACTTCACCCTGGAACCCGACGACACCGAGCGCCTGGCCAACCTGGCCGGCCCGTTCGACGCGCACCTGCGCCAGATCGAACTCAAGCTGGGCGTGGAGATCGCCAACCGCGGCAACGTCTTCCGCGTCACCGGCCCGGAGCCGGCGATCACCGCCGCGCAGACGCTGCTGACCGCCCTGTACGCGGAAGCCGCCTCCACCACCTTCGACAACCACGCCATCCACCTGCGCCTGAACGATGCCAACGTCGAGCAGGTGGTCGATCGTTCCTACGTGGCCCAGGACGTGGCGATCAAGGTCAAACGCGGCACCGTGCGTGGCCGCGGCGCCAACCAGGCCAAGTACCTGCACGCGATCGCCACGCACGACATCAATTTCGGCATCGGCCCGGCCGGTACCGGCAAGACCTTCCTGGCGGTGGCCAGCGCGGTGGAAGCCTTGAACGAATCGCGCGTACAGCGCCTGATCCTGGTGCGCCCGGCGGTGGAAGCCGGCGAGAAGCTGGGCTTTTTGCCTGGCGATCTCAGCCAGAAGGTGGACCCGTACCTGCGCCCGCTCTACGACGCGCTCTACGAAATGCTGGGCGTGGAAAAAGTGGTCAAGCTGCTGGAAAAGAACGTCATCGAGATCGCGCCGCTGGCCTATATGCGCGGCCGCACGCTCAACGATGCCTACGTGATCCTGGACGAAGCGCAGAACACCACCATCGAGCAGATGAAGATGTTCCTGACCCGGCTGGGCTTCGGCTCCACCGCGGTGGTCACCGGCGACCTGACCCAGATCGACCTGCCCAAGCACGTCAAGTCCGGCCTGCGCGACGCGATCGAGGTGCTGCGCGAGGTGGACGGCGCCAGCTTCACCTTCTTCGAAGCACGCGACGTGGTGCGCCACCCGCTGGTGCAGCGCATCGTCACTGCATATGAAAAGCGCGATCAGCAGGACGCTGCCGCCAAGCAACAGCCTGAGTGAGTCGGCGCCCGGTCAGCCTGATGCCGGCAGGCGTCTTCGTCGCCATGGCGTCGCTCGCTGCCACGCCGCCGCCGGCCATCCCGATCCTGGGCGGCCTGGCTGCGTGAATAGCCCGGCGTCGTTTCAAGCTTGAAGGCGCAGGACTACAATCGCGGCTGCGGGCGCGGCCCGATCGGCAGTTCGCGCTCCCGCATGGCCAACTGGCCTGCGCCGGTGCTGCCGATCACCTGCACGCGCTGACCCTCTGCCCAGGAAACTCTCGCCATGACCCGTGGACCTGTCCGCCTCGACGTCGCTGTCAGTTACGCGCTGCCGCGCGCCGGCCTGCCGTCGGCGGTGAGCTTTCGCAAGTGGGTGGCCGCTGCGTTGAATGGACGCATCCGCGAGGCCGACCTGGCGGTGCGGATTGTCGACGAGAAGGAAGGCTGCTCGCTCAACCATCATTACCGCGGCAAGGATTACGCCACCAATGTGCTGAGCTTCCCGGCCGAGCTGCCCGACGGCCTGCCCAAGGGCGTCAAGATGCCGCTGCTCGGCGATCTGGTGATCTGCGCGCCGGTGGTGGCGCGCGAGGCGGCCGAACAAGGCAAGTCGCTGGCCGCGCATTACGCCCATCTGACCGTGCACGGCACGCTGCACCTGCTCGGCTGGGACCACGAAGACGACAAGGAAGCCGATGCGATGGAGCAACTCGAACGCGAGATCCTGGCCGATCTCGGCATCGACGACCCCTACGCGGGAGAGCGCTGATGCGGGCCTGCATCGCGGGCGTGCTGCTGTTGCTGGCCTGCGCCAATGCCTGGGCGCAGACCGCGCCGGCACGCCCCGACCTGCCGGCCCTGATCGAATGCCGCCAGCGCATCGGCGACTTCAACGCGCTGGCGCCGGTGCTGGCCGACCCGCTCAAGGCGGTGGCGCTGGGCTGGACGCCGCTGGACCAGGCCAACCTGTTCATGACCGAGTACACGCTCAACACGCCGATCAGCGTGTTCGGCCACAGCACCACCCACATCGCGTTCTCCGGGGCCAGCGTCATGGCGCTGCTGGACCTGCCCGACCCGCGCCCGCTGGCCAGGCAGCTGAACCTGGAACTGGGCGTGGATAACGCCGACAAGGTCATGTACGGCCGCGAGCTGGTCAGCGAAGACACCACCAACCCCAAGACCGGCGAGGCGATGATCGAATCGATCGTGCTCAGCGTCTCCAACGTGACGTCGCATCCGGGCAAGACCGTGGTCGGCTGCGGCTACAGCCTGGACCTGCCCTGAGGCGCAGCGCCGGCGCCCGCCCCGTCCACAGCGCCTTAGCCGCTTCCTGTTAGACTGGCGGCTATCGCCTGGTGTGCCGGGTGCCGTCCCACGTCACGATGTCCGAAGACGACAGTAGCCAATCCCAAGAAACACCCGAAAAACGCCGTAGCTGGCTCGAGCGCCTGAGCGCTGCCTTCTCTGGCGAACCCCATACCCGCGACGAACTGGTCGCGCTGCTGCGGACCGCCGAACAGGACGGTCTCATCGCTGCAGACACGTTGCGCATGATGGAAGGCGCAATCTCCGTGTCCGAGCTCACCGTGGGCGACGTGATGATCTCGCGCTCGCAGATGGTCTCGCTGCCGGTGGAGGCGCGCTTCATCGACCTGATGAAGCAGGTGGTGGAATCGGGCCATTCGCGCTTCCCGGTGCACGGCGAGAACAAGGACGAAGTGCTCGGCATCCTGCTGGCCAAGGACTTGTTGCGCGGCGTGGTCGCCGACAACGGCCCCGGCAACGTGCGCGAACTGCTGCGCCCGGCGGTGCTGATCCCCGAGTCCAAGAAGCTCAACGTGCTGCTCAAGGAATTCCGGCTGTCGCGCAACCACATGGCGATCGTGGTGGACGAGTATGGCGGCGTCGCCGGGCTGGTCACCATCGAAGACGTGCTGGAGCAGATCGTCGGCCAGATCGACGACGAGCACGACGATGCCGAGGAAGAGAATTCGTTGATCGCGATCCAGGCCGACGGCCGCTATGTGGTCGATGCGCTGACGCCGATCGAAGACTTCAACGAACGCTTTGGTGCCGACTTCCCCGACGACGAGTACGACACCGTCGGCGGCCTGGTCACCGATGCGATCGGCCACCTGCCGGAAACCGGCGAAGAGCTGACACTCGGGCGCTTTGCCTTCCGCGTGGCCAAGGCCGATGCGCGGCGCGTGCACGCCTTCCACGTGACCATTCTGCCGCCAGACCCGCAGGACGACGCTTGAACCGTTGGTACCGCGTGACTGCTGCAGCGCCAGCCCGCGGCAGCATCCGGCGCTGGGCGGCGGCGTGCCTGCTGCTGTTGCTGGCGTTGTTGGTGGCACCTGCCGCCGTGGCCCAGGCCACCGGGCAGGCGCCTGCCCAGCCCAATGTGCCGGCACCGCGGGTCGGCGTGGTCACCATGCAGCCGGGCGAGGTGTTCTTCGAGCGCTTCGGCCACGATGCCATCGTGGTGGTCGATCCCGTCAGCGGGCAGGCCACCTCGTACAACTTTGGTTTCTTCGACCCCGGCGAGCCGGATTTCGTCCCGCGCTTTGCGCGCGGCGAGATGATGTATTACCTGGTCGCGTTGCCGCTGGAAGAAGACCTGCAGCAGTACCGTGCGGTCGGCCGCGGCGTCAGCATCCAGTGGTTGGACCTGCCGCCGGACCAGGCGCGCGCGCTGGCTGACGGGCTGGCAATCCGCAGCCAGCCCGAGAACGCGCGCTACCACTACGATTACTTCGTGGCCAACTGCGCCACCATGGTCCGCGACACACTGGACCGGGCGATGGGTGGCGCGTTGAAATCGCAACTGGCCGGGCGCTCGCGCGGCAACACCTTCCGCAGCGAAGCGGTGCGTCTGGCCTCGCCTGCCCCGTGGATGTGGCTGGGCTTCGACCTGGGCCTGGGGCCGTATGCGGACCGCCCGCTGTCGCGCTGGGAAGAAGCCTTCGTGCCGATGCGCCTGGCCGACAGCCTGACCCAGGTGCACAACGGCGCCGGCCGCCCGTTGGTGCAGTCCACCCAGGTCCTGCTGCCGCATCGCATCGCACCGGAGCCGGCCGAACAGCAGCGCCACTGGTGGCCATGGCTGCTGACCGGGCTGATCGTCGCTGCCGGCGTGCTGGCACTCGGTCGCCGGCAACGCGTGCTGGCCGCCCTGGCCCTGCCGTACTGGCTGCTGTGCGCGATCGGCGGCGGCTTGCTGGTATATCTGTGGGGCTTCACCGCGCATCAGTCGGCCTGGGCCAATCGCAACCTGTTGCTGGTCAACCCGCTGTGCGTGCTGCTGTTGATCGGCGGCATCGCCGTGCTGCGCGGGCGCCGGCCCGGGCGCTGGTTCGATGTGCTGCGCTGGGTGGTCGCCGCCGCGGCACTGCTGGCGCTGCTGATCCACTGGCTGTCGTTCCAGGCGCAGGACAACCTGCAGTGGGTGCTGCTGCTGTTGCCGATCCATGCCGCGCTCGCCATCGCGTTGCGGCGGCGTGACTTGTCCGTCCGCACGCGCTGATCCAGGATGCGCCCATGAACCACCACGGCCGCCACCCGGACAACCCCTCCTGCGTCATCACCTGCGCCTACTACGACGGCCAGGGCGAGCGCCACGACGTCAGCCTGGAGCAGATCAGCGACGTGCTGCAGCGGCCGGATGGCTTCGTCTGGGTCGGCCTGTACGAGCCGCAGGAATCGGTGCTGCACAAACTGCAGGATGAGTTCGGCCTGCACGATCTGGCCATCGAGGATGCGCTCAAGGCGCACCAACGTCCCAAGGCCGAGAGCTACGGCAACTCCTTGTTCGTGGTGGTCAACACCGCACAACTGGTCAACGAACGCATTCGCTATGGCGAGACGCACGCGTTTCTGGGCGCGCGCTTTCTGTTGACGGTGCGCCATGGCGCATCGCTGTCCTACGCGCCGGTACGCCACCGGGTCGAACGCGAACCGGCGATGCTGCGCATGGGCGCCTCGTACTGCCTGTATGGCGTGCTGGATTTCGTGGTCGACAACTACCTGCCGATCATGGACGAGTTCCGCGACACGCTGGAAGGCCTGGAAAAGGACATCTTCGCCGACAACTACAAGCGCGAAACCGTGGTGCGCCTGTACGAGCTCAAGCGCGAACTCAACAAGATGCGCTTGGTCGTGGCGCCATTGCAGGACGTGCTCTCGCACCTCAAGCGCAACCCCGGCTCGCTGATCCACGACGAGGTCGGCATCTACCTGCGCGACGTGCTCGACCATGCCGTACGCATCAACGACGCCATCGACACCTTGCGCGAAATGCTGGGCACCGCGTTGAGCGTCAACCTGTCGATGGTGACCCTGGCCCAGGGCGAAACCGTCAAACGCCTGGGCGCCTGGGCCGCGCTGCTGGCCGCGCCGACCCTGATCACCAGCTGGTACGGCATGAACTTCACCCACATGCCCGAACTGGACAAACCTTATGCCTACCCGCTGCTGGTAGCCGGCGTGGTCGCCTCGTGCCTGGTGCTGTATCGCCTGTTCAAGCGCGCGCGGTGGCTTTAGGCCGCTCTGCGGCCCGGGATTGGGGATTGGTTGGAGCTGGACGAGTGACTTCTGCTCGCGTGCTGCACCTACCCTCATCCGCCCTTCGGGCACCTTCTCCCGGGGGGAGAAGGAAGCGGACTGCTTTTGCGAATCCCCAATCCCCAATCCCCGCACTCAAGCCACATAGATCGTCTTGATGTTCATGAACTCGTGGATGCCGTGCTCGGCCAGCTCGCGGCCGAAGCCCGAGCGCTTGATGCCGCCGAACGGTAGCCGCAGGTCGCTCTTGACGACCGCATTGACGAACGCCGCGCCGCACTGCAATTGCTGCGCGACGCGCTCGCCGCGCTTGGCATCGGAGGTCCACACGCTGCCGCCCAGGCCAAAGCTGGTGTCGTTGGCCACGCGTACCGCCTCGGCTTCATCCCGCACCCGAATCACCGATGCGACCGGGCCGAAAAACTCCTCCTCGTAGGCCGGCATGCCCGGGGCGACATGATCGAGGATGGTGGCCGGATAGCCTGCATGCGAACCGGGCACCGGTTCGCCGCCCAGCAGCAGCTTGGCGCCCTTTTCCACGCTGCGTTGCACCTGCTTGTGCAGCTCGTCGCGTAGATCCGCGCGGGCCATCGGCGCCAGCGTGGTGCCCTCCCGCTGCGGATCGCCGAGCACGCGCCGGGAGGCGGCGGCAACGAAGCGTTCGATGAAGCGATCAGCGATGGCGTCCACCACGATGAAGCGTTTGGCGGCGATGCAGGTCTGCCCGCTGTTGTCGAACCGCGACTGCACGGCGGAGGCGACGGTGTGCTCCAGGTCGGCGTCTTCCAGCACCACGAACGCGTCGCTGCCGCCGAGCTCCATCACGCACTTCTTCAGCTGATCGCCCGCATTTGCCGCCAGCGAACGTCCCGCGCGTTCGCTGCCGGTCAGCGTCACCGCGGCAATGCGCTGGTCACGCAACACCTCTGCGGCCTGGTCGTTGTCGATATGCAGCACGTCGAACACGCCGGGCGGAATACCGGCGGCATCCAGCACCTCCTTCATCGCATCGGCGCAGCGCGGCACATTGCTGGCGTGCTTGAGCAGCGCGACATTGCCGGCCATCAGACCCGGGGCGAGGAACCGGAACACCTGCCACAACGGAAAATTCCACGGCATCACCGCAAACACGCAGCCCAGCGGCTCGTAGCGCACATAGCTGGACCGCGCCTCGGTCGGGATATCGCGCGGTGCCAGGTAGTCGGCCGCATGTTCGGCGTAATAGGCGCAGCCCTGCGCGCACTTGTCCACCTCGGCCAGCGCCTCGTGGCGCAGCTTGCCCATCTCGGCGGTCATGATGCGCTGCAGGTCGTCGCGCCGCCGGGTCAGCTCTTCGCCGACGCGGCGCAGCAGTGCGCCGCGCTCGGCCAGCGGCAGCGCCGCCCACTGCGGAAATGCCTTGGCGGAAGCAGCCAGACGCGCCTCGATGGCGGCGGCGTCCAGGGTGTGCTGGGTATGTTCGACCTGGCCATTGGCCGGGTTGACGGTGTCGTAGGACATGACGGTCTCCGGTTACAGGCCCGCCATGCTAGTCGCCGGCAAGTTGCAACCGTGTCACAACCGCAGCAAATCGCTGCAACGCTGTGTTTACCCGAGCCGCGACGCAATGCCGCAGCTCCATCGCACGGCTAGCGGCCCGCTGGCAGACGGAATAACGCTCCCAGACAAGGCCGAGCGACAGGGCGATGAGACCGGTGCCGAGTATCGGTGCGACCTGCGCAAGCCGCAGTCCTGGGACAGCGGGTACACGCCTCCTGCCGGGTAACAGCAACCGAACCAGCTGTCGTGCCCGGCGTCGGGTAGCCGCCGCAGGAACCCGCCGCGTGCTGATCGCGCGCGCACCGTCGTAGGCGTCGGTGGCTTCGTGGTTCGCAGCCGTCTGGCCGCCGCTTGTTGCGGTGCATTCGCCACACCCGCGTTGGTGCCTGCTCAGGAAGCAGCTTGCAGCGCCAGTTGCGCATCGCGCTGGCGGCGTTTTTCGCTGCGCGCCAGCAGCCACCAGCCGATCACCGCGGCGATCGACACCGCCAGCACCATCAGCGTGGCCAGTGCGTTGATCTTGGGGCTGATGCCCAGCCGCACCGACGCAAACACCTTGATCGGCAAGGTGGTCGAACTGGGCCCGGCCAGGAAGCTGGCGATCACCACGTCGTCCAGCGACAGCGTGAATGCGAGCAGCCAGCCCGATACCAATGCCGGAGCGATGATCGGCAAGGTGATCAGCAAGAACACCTTCAGCGGTGTCGCGCCCAGATCCATCGCCGCCTCTTCCAGCGAGCGATCCAGTTCCTGCAGGCGCGAGGAAATCACCACCGTCACGAACGAGACGGTGAAGGTGACATGCGCCGCCCAGATCGCCACCGCGCCGCGCGGTGCGATCCCGAGTACACCGCCCATCGAGACCAGCAACAGCAGGATCGACAGACCGATGATCACTTCCGGCATCACCAGCGGTGCGGTGATCAATGCACCGAACAGGGTCTTGCCGGGAAAACGCCGCATGCGCACCATCGCCAGCGCCGCCATCGTCCCCAGCACCGTCGATGCACAGGCGGTCCAGAACGCGACTTGCAGACTGACCCAGGCGGCCTCCAGCAACTGGCGATCGCGCAGCAATTCGCCATACCAGCGCGTGGAAAAGCCGCCCCACACCATCGCCAGGCGCGAGGCGTTGAACGAGTAGACCATCAGCAACAGGATCGGCAGATACAGAAAGCCGAAGCCCAGCGCGAGGACACTGCCACCCAGCACGCGACCACCGCGCGAGGCGCGCATCATGTCAGCCGCCCTTCCAGCTCTCGCTGCTGATAACGGTGGAACAGCACGATCGGCACCAGCAACAGCAGCAACATCACCGTGGCCACTGCAGCGGCCACCGGCCAGTCGCGATTATTGAAGAACTCGCCCCACAGCACGCGGCCGATCATCAAGGTGTCCGGCCCGCCCAGCATTTCCGGAATCACGAATTCGCCCACCGCCGGAATCATCACCAGCATGCAGCCGGCCACGATCCCGTTGCGCGACAGCGGCAAGGTGATGCGCACGAACGCCTGCCACGGCCGCGCGCCGAGATCGTAGGCGGCTTCGAGCAATCGCTGGTCGTGCTTGACCAGATTGGCGTACACCGGCAGCACCATGAACGGCAGATAGCAGTACACGATGCCGATGTAGGCGGCGAGCGGCGTGTACAGCAACTGCAAGGGCTGGCGGATCACCCCCAGCCCCAGCAGCGCCTGATTGAGCAGGCCGTTGCCGTCGAGGATGCCGATCCAGGCGTACACGCGGATCAGGAACGAGGTCCACGACGGCAGCACCACCAGCATCATCGCCACATTGCGCGTGGCCAGCGGCAGACGCGCGATCACATAGGCCATCGGGTAGCCGATCAACAGCGCAAACACGGTCGACAGCGCGGCGATCCTGATCGAACTCGCATATGCCGCGACGTATTGGCTGTCGCGCAGCATGAGCAGGTAATTGCCCAACTGCAGCTTGAGACTCACCGCCCCATCGGCCGCAACGGCGAACAGCGGCGTGTACGGCGGCATCGCGGTGGCGCGCTCGGCGAAGGAGATCTTCAGCACGATCAGGAACGGGACCGCGAAGAACACCAGCAGCCACAGATACGGTGCGGCGATCACGCCCCAGCGCGCGCCCGGCAATGCGCGGATCAGGCGCCTCATGCGGTGAGTACCACGCCGTCGTCCTCGCCCCAGCTCAGCCAGACGGTGTCGCCCCAGGTCAGCGCTTCGCTGGCCCAGCGCTGACGGTTGGCGAAGTTGGCCATCAGCTTGGAACCGCCGGGCAGGCGCACGTGATAGACCGAATGGCTGCCGAAATAGGCGATGTCCTCGATCACGCCCTGCGCCTTGTTGCAGGCCTGGGCCGGTTCGTCCTTGCCGATGAGGAGTTTTTCCGGGCGCAGCGCGAACGCCACCGCCTGCCCTTCGAAACCGGTGATGCCGTGGCCGATCCGGATATTGGCGTCGAAGGCCGACGCCTTCAGGCCGACGTAGTCGGGTTTGTCCTCGACGATCACCGCGTCGATCAGATTGACCGAGCCGATGAAGTCGGCGGCGAACCGGTTGGCCGGTTGTTCGTAGATTTCGTCCGGGGTGCCGACCTGCTGGATCCAGCCCTGGTCCATCAACGCGATGCGGGTGGCCATGCTCATGGCCTCTTCCTGATCATGGGTGACCATGACGCAGGTGACGCCGGAGGTCTCGATGATGTTGACCAGCTCCAGCTGCATCTGCGCGCGCAGCTTCTTGTCCAGCGCGCCCATCGGTTCGTCCAGCAGCAACAGCTTGGGCCGCTTGGCCAGCGAGCGCGCCAACGCCACGCGTTGCTGCTGCCCGCCGGACAGTTGATGCGGCTTGCGCCTGGCCAGGCTGCCAAGCTGCACCAGCTCCAGCATCTCGCCCACGCGCGCCGCGATCGCCGGCTTGGACAGGGCTTCCTGCTTCAGCCCAAAGGCGATGTTCTGCTCCACGCTCATATGCGGGAACAACGCATACGACTGGAACATCATGTTGATCGGGCGCTGGTACGGCGGCAACCCGTCGATCGGCTGGCCATCCAGCACGATGCAGCCTTTGGTCGGCCGCTCGAAACCGGCCAGGCAGCGCAGCAGGGTGGACTTGCCGCTGCCCGAGCCGCCCAGCAGCGCGAAGATCTCGCCCTTGCGGATCTGCAGGCTGACCTCGTCGACTGCGACGACGCCATCGAATTCCTTGCGGACCCCGTTGATGCTCAGATAGGCATTGTCGCCAGGGGAAAGCGGCGCCGCTGCGGCCTCGGTGACTGCCATGAATCCTCTCGATTGCGAAACGTGACCCGGCAACGACTGTGCGCCTCAGGGCGCCGGCGCCGCCAGTGCTTGGTGCGACATCAGCGCTCGTCGCTTTGCGTCTCGTCTGCAGCGGGCTGAAGACTAACTGCTACATCTGGTGACCACCTGCCGGCGCGGGTGACGCAGCAGCGCAGCGTGTGCGCCAGAGCGCCACCCTAGCGCGACCGGAGCGCCGACACCCGCCGCGACAGGTATCGATCAGCGTGGCTCCGGCACCGGCGCGCTCCAGCCCAGACCCAGGCTCTTCTGCAGCGCGACGTAGTTCACCAGCAACTGCACCTGTGCCTGTGCGGCGGCATCCTGCGCGGACAGCTGCTGGCGCTGCACGTCGAGCAGATCGATCGACGAGGTGGCACCGGCATCGCGACGTTGCTGCATCAGCCCGGCCGAACGCGTGGCCGAGGCTTCGGCCTGCCGTGCCACTACCAGCTGCTTGCGCGCCGAGCCGAAGCGCGCCAATGCCGAATTGGCATCCTGCAACGCAGCCAGCACCGCGCCCTGGTACGCCGCCGCGCGGCCGGCATTGCCGGCACGCGCCTGCTCCACCTGTGCCCTGGTGCGGCCGAAGTCGAAGATCGACCAGCGCAGCATCGGCACCGCCAGCGTGGTCAAGGCGTCGGAATTGAAATCGCTGGGCGAGCCGGCCACCCAGCTCAGGCCGCCCAGCAGGCTCACCTGCGGAAAATATCCGTTCAATGCCTCGCCGATCTGCGCGCTGGAGGCAGCCAGTTCGCGCTCGGCCTTGCGCACATCGGGGCGGCGACGGATCAAGGCGCCGGCATCGTCCACGCGCACCTGCGCGGGCAGCATCGGCAACGGCTGCGGCGCGCTCAACTGCGCATCCAGCGCGCCGGGCTCGCGCCCCACCATCAGCGCCAGCTGGTCCAGCGCTTCCTGCGATTGCATGTCCAGCGGCAGGCGCTGCGCCTGTTGCTGCTGCACCTGCGTGGCGATCTGTTCGACCTGCAGGTCCGAAGCAGCGCCACGCTCGCGGCGCTGCTGGGTCAGGCGCAGGGTCTGCCCGATCTTGTCCAGGTTCGCATCGGCGATCGCCAGCCGCGCCTGCAAGCCGCGGTAGTTGAGGTACACCTGCCCCACTTCGGCTGCCAGCTGCACCTGCGCATCGGCCAGCTCGGCTTCTGAGGCCTGCGCCTGTGCCAGCGCGCCTTCGGCGGCGCGACGGCGGCGGCCGAAGACATCCAGCTCCCAGCTGGCGTCGAAACCGGCGCTGTAGATCTGGGTCTTTTCCAGATCCAGCGCCTCGCTGCCCTGAGCCGGTGGCTGGCCGTTCTGGCCGTTCTGCAAGCCGCCCAGCGTATCGACGATGGTCTGCGGCGGCTCGGCATACGCATACACCGCGCTGGCATTGAGCTTGGGCAGGCGCTCGGCACGGCGCTGGCTGGCCAGTGCGCGGTTGGCGCGCAGCCGCGCCTGCGCCGCACGCAGGTTGGGACTGTCGGCCAGGGCCTGGGTGACCAGCTGGGTGAGGGTCGGGTCCTGCAGCTGCTCCCACCAATGATTCAACGGCGCGGCAGCGACCACCTCGGCGCCAGCGGCGCGATGCAGGGCCGGCGCCTGCACCGCCGTATCGGCCACTGCCGGGGGCTTGGTGTAGTTGGGGCCGAGCATGCAGCCGCCGAGCAAAACCACGCTCAACGGCGCAGCCAGGGGCATGCGGATCAGGCGCATGGAATCAGTGCATTGCAAGGTGCGCCCCCTTGGGTAACGGCTTGAGCAAAAAAGCCAGCGGAATCGTGCAGACCACGATCACGCCGAAGATCCAGAACAGATCGCTATAGGTCATCACCAGGGCCTGCTGCTGCACCAGGCGCGCCAGCTGCGCGAGCGAGCGGATGGCCGCCTCGCCGCCGGCGCTGCCCTGCATCTGCGCGGTCAGTCCGGAGAGAAAATCCTGCGCGCGCGAGGAATTGGCGGTGATCGCGCTGCCGATGGTTTCGGTATGGAAGGTCATGCGGCGCTCCTGGAAGGTGGAGATCAGCGCAAGCCCGACCGAGCCGCCCAGGTTGCGGCCGGCGTTGAACAGGCCCGACGCATCGCCGGCCAGTTCGGGCGGCACCGAGGAGATGGCCGCCTGGTTCAACGACATCATCGCCAGCGCCAGGCCGCAACCCTGCAACAACTGGCCGGCGACAAAATGCATGCCCACGGTGTCGGCGGTCAGCGACAGATTGGCGAAGCAGGCCGCGGCAAAGCAGATCAGCCCGGCGATCACCAGGATGCGCACGTCCACCACCTCCAGCAGCTTGGGCATCATCGGCATCAGCAGCACGGTCGGCAGGCCCGACAGCAGCAGCACGTAGCCGGCCTGCTCGGTGTTGTAGCCGGAGATCACCGCCAGGAATTGCGGGATCATGTACATGACGCCGAACAGGATCATGCCCACCGCCATGATCATGACGAATACCGCGCCGAAACTGCGGTGCAGCAGCAGCGACAGGTGGATCACCGGCGGCCGCTTGCGGAACTGGCCCACGACCAGTGCAGCGAATCCGCTCAGCGCGATCACGCTCAGCGCGTTGATCTCGCTGGATTCGAACCAGCGCTCGCGCTGGCCTTCTTCCAGCACCACGGTGAGCCCGCCCAGGCCGGCGGTCAGGCCGTAGATGCCCAGCCAGTCGGCATTGAGCAGGCCGGCCCAGTCGCCTTTCTCATGCTTGAGGCCAAGCAGCAGCAAGGCCACCAGGCCGACGCAGATCGGCACGTTGATGAAGAAGGCGTAGTGCCAGCTGACGTTCTCGGTGAGCCAGCCGCCCAGCAGCGGGCCGATCACCGGGCCCATGATCACGGTCATGCCGAACAGGGCGGTGCCCATGGTTTGCTGACTCGGCGGCAGCCGGGTGGCGACGATGGTCAGCGCGGTCGGAATCAGCGCGCCACCGGCCAGGCCCTGCCCCACGCGGCCGATGATCATCATCGTCAACGAGGTCGACAGCCCGCACACCACCGAAAACGCGGTGAACATCAGTGCGCAGATCAGCAGGAAGTTGCGCAGGCCCAGCGTGCGCACGAACCAGCCGGTCAGCGGGATCATGATGATCTCGGCAACCAGATACGCGGTGGAGATCCAGGTGCCTTCGGTGCCGCTGGCGCCGACCTCGCCCTGGATGGTGGGCAGCGCCGCGTTGACGATGGAGATGTCCAGCGTCGCCATGAACGAGCCGATGGTGCCGGCCAGCACCGCCAGCCAGGCGCCCGGCTCGGCCTTCTCGCGTTGCGCGCTGCCGCCGGCACGCGGGCCGGTGGCCGCCGTTGCAGTCATCGCGCGCGCTCCTGCGCCTGCACGCGATCGGATTCCTCCTCGGCCCGTTGCTTGGCGTCCTTGGCCGAGCGCGTGTCCACGGTGACCTCGACCGACATGCCCGGCACCAGCACCTTGCGCGCCTCGTCGCCGGCCAGCACGCGGATGCGCACCGGCACGCGCTGCACCACCTTGGTGAAGTTGCCGGTGGCATTTTCCGGCGGCAACAGCGCGAACTGCGAGCCGGTACCCGGCGACAGGCTCTCGACCTTGCCATGCAGCTTGACGCCCGACAAGGCATCGACCTCGATCTCGGCCGGCTGGCCGGGGCGCATCAGGCCGACCTGGGTTTCCTTGAAATTGGCGATCAGGTACAGCGATTCCTGCGGCACGATGGTCATGGTGCGGGTGCCGGCCCCGAGGAACTGGCCGACCTGCACGGTCTTGTCGCCGACGCGGCCGTGGATGCGGCTGGTCAACAAGGTGTCTTCCACCGCCACGCGGGCCTGGTCGGCATCGGCGCTGGCCTGCTTGAGGCCGGCCTGGGCCTGTTCCAGCTGCGCGTTGCTGGCCAGGATCTGGCTCTGCGCCCCCTTGGCCTGCGCCTGCGCGGCCTGGTACTGCGCGCGCGCGCGTTGCAGTTCGTGCTGCAGGCTTTCCTGGTGTTCGTGGGTGTCGGCGCCGGAGGCGGCCAGCGGGGCGAAGCGCTTCACTTCGGCCTGTGCGAAAGCCAGGCTTGCCGCTGCCGAGGTGACCTGGCTGCGCGCCTGCACCAGCGCCGACTCCTGCCCGGACACATTGGCGGTGGCCGCGGCGATATCGGCCTGGCGCGCGGCGATCGCGGCTTCGGCCTGCTGCAGGGTCGCCTGGTAGGTGCGGTCGTCGATCTGCAGCAGCGGCTGGCCGGCGTCCACGATCTGGTTGTCGCCCACCATCACCTTGGTCACGTAGCCACTGACCCGCGGCGCCACGGCCACCGAGTCGGCCTGCAGGTAGGCATTATTGGTGTCCTGCATGTAGCGGCCCTTGATCAGGTAATAGGCCAGCCAGATCACCAGCAGCAGCACCACCAGCACCCCGACCACGATCAGCGTCCACTTGACCTTGGGATTCTTCAACGGCGAGGGCTTGGGCGGCTCCTGCTCGTCGCGCGCGCCGGCGCCCTGCGCATCCGTGGCCGACGCCTGGCTGTCATTGGACTGGTGGTCGTGGTTGCTCAAAGAATGCGTCCTGTGTGATGGGCGAAGCGTGCCGTGCGGCGGCAGCATCAGCGGCTCCGGCGAAGCGGCGCGACCATACAATTGTTTGAACTGCCCGGTACAGATTGCGTGATGAACCGGTCAGCCGCCGCCCGGACTGATGGGCACGTCATTAGGGCAGCCCTACGCGATGGACTGCCCTGCGCAATCTGTCCGTGCTGTCGGATGGCGCTGCCTTGCGAGACCGGGCACGGCGACTCAGCCGCTCGCGCAGGCCCGCTATGTTCTTCGCAGGCCCGCTGTGCTCAACGGCCGGTCTTGATCTCGGTCCACAGCCGCGTGTACAGCCGGTCCACGTCCGGCGGGTTGATCGCATAGGTGAACATCCTGGCGGTCACTTCCGGCGGCGGGTAGATGGTGGGGTCGTTACGGATCGCCGCGTCCACCAGCGGCGTGGCGGTGCGCACCGGATTGGCGTAGTGGATGAAGTTGCTGTTGGCCGCGGCCACCTCCGGCTTCAACAGATAATTGATGAAGGCGTAGGCGTTGTCGGGGTGCTTGGCATCCTTGGGAATGGCCAGCATGTCGAACCACTGCGGCGCGCCTTCCTTGGGGATCGCATAGGCCACCTTGATGCCGTTGCCGGCTTCCACCGCACGGTCGCGCGCCTGGATGATGTCGCCCGACCAGCCCACCGCCAGGCAGGTGTTTCCATTGGCCAACGAAGTCACATATTGGCTGGAGTGGAAGTTCTGCACATACGGGCGAATCGTCTTGATCAGCGCGGCGGCCTGTTCGATCTCGGCCGGCGTGTTGCTGTGCGGATCCAGCCCGAGATAATTGAGCGCGATCGGAATCAGGTCCGAGGGCGTGTCCAGGATGGTCACGCCGCAGTCCTTGAGCTTGGACAGATTCTCCGGCTTGAACACCAGATCCCAGCTGTTGGCGACCTCGGTGTTACCGAAGATCGCCTTGAGCTTGTCGACGTTGTAGCCGATGCCGGTGGTGCCGATCATGTACGGCACGCCATAGGCGTTGCCCGGGTCCTGCGCGGCAATGCGCCGCATGATGTCCGGGTCCAGATTGGCCAGATTGGGGATCTTGCCCTTGTCCAGCGGCAGGAACACGCCGGCCTGGATCTGCCGGCCGAAGAAATTGAGCGTGGGCACCACCACGTCGTAATCGCTGCCGCCGGCGAGCAGCTTGGTTTCCACCATCTCGTCGCTGTCGAACACGTCGTAGGTGACCTTGATGCCGGTGCTCTTCTCGAACGCGGGAATGGTGTCTTCGGCGATGTAGTCCGAATAGTTGTAGACATTGAGCACCTTGGCCTGCGCCTCGGCACCGCCGGGTGCATTGCTGCCACCGCAGGCGGCCAGCAAGGTGGTGGACAGCATCAGGGCGAGCAGTCGCGGCGTCATGCGGGTCTCCAGGGCAGCACGATCAGGGCGGGCCGCGAGGCGGCCGGTCGAAGGGCCAGCCTACCCAGGGTGGTTGTGTTTGCACAGCGCGGCGTGGCGGAACCCGACCGTGCGCACCCGCAGGCCGGTGCGGCCGGCAACGCTTGATGTGCGCCGGCCGGCAGGCCTAGACCACACCGATGCCCAGCGCCTGCGCAGTATCGTCCAGCGCCGCCCAGGCCTTGTCGAACAGCTCATCGACCTGCTCGCGGGTGATGATCAACGGCGGCGACAGCAGCATTGCATCGTAGGTGGCACGCAGGATCAGCCCGCGCCGCAGCGCGAAATCGCGGCACAGCGCACCGACCCGGCCGCGTTCGGGAAAATAGACCCCACGCCGGCGTTTGTCCGGCACCAGTTCCAGCGCCCCGACCAGGCCAGCGATACGCGCCTCGCCGACCAGCCGGTGCTCGCCCAGCTCGGCCCAGCGTTGCGCCAGGTACGGTGCGATCCGGGTACGCGCGGTGTCCACGATGCCTTCGTCCTGCAGCAGGCGCAGGTTCTCCAGCGCCACCGCCGCGCAGACCGGATGCCCCGCATAGGTGCCGCCGTGCGCCAGCTCGCCACCCTGCGCCTTGAGTACGCCGGCCACGCGATCGTTGAACATCGCCGCCGCCAACGGGATATAGCCGGAGGTGATGCCCTTGGCCAGCGTCATCACGTCGGGCTGGAAGCCGAAATACTCCGCACCGAACCAGGCACCGGTACGCCCGAACCCGCAGATCACCTCGTCGGCCACCAGCAGCACGTCGTAGCGCCGGCAGATACGTTCGATTTCCGGCCAGTAGCTGCGCGGCGGAATGTACACCCCGATCGCGCCCATGATCGGTTCACCGATAAACGCCGCCACCTGCTGCGGCCCGAGCTGCAGGATCCTGTCTTCGAGCCGACGCGCCGCCAGCAGCCCGTACTCCTCCGGGTCCATCTGCCCGCCGTCGCCGAAATGATACGGCGGCGCGATGTGGTGGATATCCGGAATCGGCAGGCCGCCCTGCCTGTGCATGCCGCGCATGCCGCCCAGGCTGGCACCGGCCATGGTGGTGCCGTGATAGCCGTCATGACGGCCGATGAAGATGCGTTTTTCCGGCTGCCCCTGCACCGCCCAGAAATGCCGCACCAGCCGCAGGATGGTGTCGTTGGCCTCCGACCCGGAGTTGGCGAAGAACGCATGGTTCAGATCGCCCGGCGTCAACTCCGCCAGCTTGGCGGCCAGATGGATGGTGGGCTCGGTGGTGCAGTGGAAGAAGCTGTTGTAGTACGCCAGCTGTTCCATCTGGCGCGCCGCCGCCTGTGCCAGCTCCTTGCGCCCGTAGCCGACATTCACGCACCACAAGCCGCCGAATGCATCCAGCAACTTGTTGCCCTGCGCGTCCCAGACGTACACGCCCTCGCCGCGGGTCAGGATGCGCGTGCCCTTCTGCGCCAATGCCGCGTGGTCGGTGAACGGGTGCAGGTGATGGGCGGCATCGAGGTCTCGCAGGGCCAGCTGGTCCACAGCGTGCATGGACACTCCCGTAAACGATGGCAGCACAGTGTAGAGGCTTTCACTTGCTGTCACCGCACGCGCGCCATTGACTGCTTGCAGTTCACCGGCCACGAATCCCATCTCAAGCTCGACCACACCGACACGCCAGAGTTCGATCACTGGCGCTGGGTGGATTTCTGGTATGCGGTCGAGTAGCCACAGGCAAGCGCGCACAGCCACACCTCGTGCGCTGGATTTAGTCCGCCGTCGGCGCATCGGCCTAGTCGCGATCCAGCACATATTGCATTGCATCAACTGCGTTGGCGGGAACATTACAAGGCATCCATAGCAGTCGCGCCTGCTTGTTCTGATGTTCCCTGCAAGCGGCGGATTTGCTGCGCTTGATGCTGCAATGCAATAGCAGACGATTCGGTAATGATCCTCGATGCAATCCACGCCCAAATGACGTCAGCGCCCGTTTAGGAAAGCTCTGAACAACTCCTCGATAGACTTCTGATCGACGCCTGAGGTTGGAGCCATCACGCGTAAGTGATTGATTTTCAGCAACGGAGATTGTCGTGATCAAGCGAAATCCCAAGTTCGCTCGCAACGCCAAGAGTTGTTCAGAGGTTCCTTAGGTGTCGGGTTTTTACCCAGGGTTCGTAGGTGAATATTCTGCGCTCGCATCAACAATGATTAAATTTTTCTAAATTTGCGTCGTTACTTCCTATGTCTGGCGGTGCATCTCGTTCCGCCGCCTAGGAGAGAACAATGATGATTCGTCACCGCCTCGTCCGCTCGCTGCTGTTCGCCGCCATTTCGTTATCTTCGACGCAAGCGCTGGCTGCAACCGAAATCGGCGAACATTTCACGCTCAGTGGTTTCGGCACGCTCGCGGCGCTGCGCACCGACACCGACGATGCCAGCTACATTCGCGAATCGCAGTTCAACGGGGCGACAGACTCGTTCGACCTCGGTACTGATTCGAATCTTGGCGTGCAACTGATCGGGCGCGCCAACAGCTGGCTCTCGGCGACGGTGCAAACACTGACCAAACGGCGCAGTTCACTTTACGGCGCCACCCAGGTGGAGTGGCTGTTCGTCAAGGTCGAACCACTGCCCAGGCTGGCGATCCGCGCCGGGCGCATTGCCACACCGACCTTCGCCATCTCCGACACGCGCAATGTGGGCTATGCCAATCCATGGGTACATGCACCCAACGAGGTCTACGCGTCTGCGGTGGTGGATCAACTGCGTGGCGGCGATGTGACCTTTACCCACGATCTGGCGGACGGAACGATCAAGCTGACCGGGCTCACCGGCAGCAACATCTTCACGGTCGATATCGGCTTCGGGCCAGTCGAGGGCAAACAGAGGAACGTTCTTGGTTTCAATGCCGTATGGGAAAACGACTGGCTCACACTGCGCGCCGGGCGCCTTAACGGAGACTTCGATATCGCACCTCTCGGAATCTATGGCGACACGTTTACGTTCAGCGGCGTCGGCGCCATCGTCAATCGCAATGACTGGCTGGTGCAGGGTGAGTACGTGACCCGACGCGCGGACAAGGTCAACAGGGAAATCGATGCCGAAGCGTGGTATGCGTTGGTCGGGCACAGATTCGGTAGCGTCCAGCCCTTTGTCAGCTACGCCGCTGCCGATCCTAAGAGCGGCTAACAAAACCCTTGAATTCTGTTGAGTCGGCGACAACATTGCCGGCATGACACGTCGCAACGAGATCCCTAGTGCGCTTTGG
>NZ_MDSK01000012.1 GCF_002940205.1 Xanthomonas arboricola pv. guizotiae | reverse complement strand
GCGCACTAGGGATCTCGTTGCGACGTGTCATGCCGGCAATGTTGTCGCCGACTCAACAGAATTCAAGGGTTTTGTTAGCCGCTCTTAGCACCGTCTGGACATCCAGCAGGCCCCGTGATTCGCTCATCTGCCGGGCGATCACCCCGGATCGGGTGTTGCTTATCTGCCGGGAAACGCGCGCAGGGCTACCGACTAGCCCTGCGTCATGTCAAATGCCCTTACTGACCGACCAGGCTTTTTGCGTTGTCGCCGGCCTTACCGATGTACTTGTTGAGCGATACATTGTAATCAAGGTCGTTTTTGAGCATGGTGATTGTGCTGTTCATGTGCTTCTGATCCGCGTTAGATGTGCCGAGATCGTCAAGCAACGAATCAACCTGCTGGTTTGCCGCATGCGTTGCACCGGCACCGGAAAGTCGACCTTGGCCGGCGACCCGCTGCAGTTCATGTTGCTCCAAAGCCGGGTATTGGCCCATTCGTATCGCCTCATGTTGCTCCATAAATGGGTGTTCGCCCATCTGCAATGGCTGATGATCCAGAGATGGATCTCTGTCGCGTTGAGCCATCCCATGGTGCTCCATGGATGGATCGCCGCCCCTCTTTTGCCACCTGCCGGGACGCGTCCCCAGGGACGCCCTCAGCCCTGACAGCTCCGGCGACTCAGGCGTCGTGACGCTTGCAAAGCTGGGCGCAGCGGGAGATTGAGACGACTGGCCCCAGTGATGTATGTCATCCGATTCAGCTGCGGAGGGTTGGGGCGACCCGGATAATTCGGAGAGCGGAAGTCTCATGTCTGTTCACCTTCATTCAAGATGTTTGAAGTGGCTAGCGTGAGTAGGGAGGTTTGCCTCCCCCGCCCACTTACTTTCCCCCCGCGTGCCGCTAGCGATGACGTAGATCTGGAAGATCTCGACGTTAACCCGAAGCGATGCACTGGCACCGCGATCTGATGGTCGTAAGAAATTCAGGTCGGGTTCGCGATCCGGAAGGAATCTGTGACAATCCTCCGCCGACAGCACGTTGGCTCGCTTGGGGCTTTTACCAGTCCCTGTTGACTTCGACTTGAGTGTACTGTTGGCAGGACTGCGAACAGGGAAGCGAAAAAAACGGGGTAGCGAACACGTGTTGTGTTACGGAGCACGGCGCAAGCCAGCTGACGGATGCTGCAATCAGACACAGCATCCGCCGGGCGACCAAAGCACAGTTTGGCCAACGGCGGCGTCAGCCGCTGTAGGCTTTATGGCCAAAACTTTTCGCCCCGGTGGCCTGCGACGCGTTGGGGGCAATCACCTCGTCAGGTGCATCGGTCGCAAGGTTTGCCAGTGTCACCGTCGCGCCGGGTGCGTCGGTGCGGAACACCGCTTCCTTGACCTGGTCAAACTCGCAGTTTTCGACCCGAAGGTTCGTGTCGATATCGGTATGTCCACCATTGGTACGGAAGACCTTGCCGGCGCCCTCGACAGTGTCACCCGACATCATGACATCGGCAGCGCCGTTGTCCTGCACGACCTTGTCTGAGGCATTCTTGAATGTGCAGTTGATGATCTCGACCTTCGGCCGGCCGCTGAGCTCCGGGCTGCAACCTGCAATGCCGGCATCATGCTCGCGGTTTCCCTGGCCATCGATGGTGACCGCATCCTCGCTGACATCTTCGTTGACACAGTTGACCATCTTGCCGCTGCCGATGAAATGCACACCGTCGCCACCGCCTTTCATATGGACGTTGCAGAGGCTGCCGCCGTCCTCGACGACGAACAACGGCTGCTGGTGCTCGTTCTGTGAGCCATCACCAAGTCCAGGCCCGCCGATGTAGGTCTGGCCCTTGCCATCGAAGACCTCGCCCTTGTGCACCACGATGGGCTTGTTCTGGATGCCGGGCGGCGCGGTGACGACCTTGCCGGTAGGAAGTGGCGCCTGCGATCCGGCTGGGCCTGGCATGCCCGGAGTACCGTTGGTTGGCGTGGGCGTTGCCGAGTGAGTCGGAGTGGTGGTGGATGTGCCGCTGTAAGTTTCCGTTCCGTTGCTGCTCCCCCTTCCGGAGGTATCGCTGCCGTTACCACCGTTGTTCCCATTCCCATTCCCATTGCCGGTACCGCTTCCGTTTTGCCCGCCTGAGTTGGTGGAACACGACGGGTTCGATGGCGGCATCGATGGCGATGACGATGGTGTCGGATTGATATCGTTCGGCGGTTCAGGGCCATTGGACGGTTTGTTACCAGCCTGCAGCATGTCGCTGAGCATGCGTTGCAGACAGTAAGCCACCATGCTCATGATCACCGCAGTCAAGGCTTGTCGCTGCGAGGGGGAGAATGAGGACGGCTGTAAGCACGCTGTGGTACTTGAGGGAATGGCGAGATTCATTGACAAATGTCCTGTGCGAGTGAAGTACGGGCCGAGTCACGCAGACGGGAAAGGCTACTCTGCCACCGGCGGCGATGCGCAGCGACGCTGTGGATGGAGCTGCTACCGATTGCAGACACAATCGGCCCGATGCGGAGTTCAACGTGCATCACGCGCGTAGCCATAGATAATTTCCCGTCGCGATTCCTTCGAACATTTCGTCGTGTGCAATGAAGATGTTGTTGTTCCAATAACGGCCATGCTCGGCATAGTGGGCGAGCAGGTCGCAGATCCACGCGCCGTCGACATCATCGTCCAGCGGGACGCGCACGATCAGAACGATCACGCCGGCATCGTTTAAGCCGAGTTGCGCCTGGTCCTGCGCGTACACCGACAGGTTGGCTTCCAACAACAGCCGAAACACCGTCAGGGTCCGTCCTGCAGGAGCAAGGCCATAGGAGATTCGTAGGAAGAGTGCTTCTTCCTCCGGCACTTGCTGTGCTTCGTCGTCGGCCTGGGCTGCGGGCATATGCAGATAGACTTCAAACCCGTCCACCCACAGCACACGTCTGCTGAGCACCCCCTGCACATCCGTCAGGTTCAGCGCTTCGCATATCTGCTGGACGATCGCTTCGAATCGGGCGTTGCTCATCTGCCGTGAAACATGCGCAGGGCGGTGGATTAGCCCTGCGTCATGTCAGAAGCCGTTACGAACCGACTAGCTGTTTGGCGTTGTCACCCGCCTTGCCAATGAATTTGTTGAGTGTCACGTTAAAGTCGAGATCGTTCTTGATCATAGTGATCTTGTTGTTCATTCTCTTTTGATTCTCACCACTGGCGCCGAGGCCATCTAGTAAGGAATCGATCTGCCCGTCTGAGCCGTTTAGAGCATTCTGATTAGAGTAGTCGTTCTTGAAGCCGGCCAGCTGGCCATCCTTTCCCTGATCGAAGCGGGAGTGGAGTGAATCTAATTTCGAAAACATATCGGGACTCCTCAGAGGTGGGTGCGTAACATATATAGCGCCTGATGGCGCGGTTTTACTTGGTCGACACGACCAAGGAAATCAATGATCAAGGCATGCCGGCGATATGAGCGACGATGCTGCGGGCAGCATTGATGCCCTCGTGCAAGACGGTAAGTTCGTTTCGCGCAACCTGATCGTTAGCTGCGGACCAGTGCCCACGGATCTGCTGCGCTGTCGCATCAAGCGCGGTCTCGACGTTGAGCAGCCGCTCGCCGGAGACGTCCAGTGCCTTAGTCTGTAATATCTTGCTCATATCCTGAGTGACGGTGTCGGTCATTGCATCGAACATGGTACGGCTCTCTCACGGCGCCGCTTGCTGCGGCAGGAAAGTCAGATGCTTAGTGCCGTCCGGCGTCTCGACGTAATGCAGCCCGTCGGCGAGCAGAGCTGCGTCGTAGTTTGCGGGGGGCTTCACGGACGGGTCTTGCTGGCTGATCTCAACATGCAGCGTGCGGATCTCCGGGCCTAGATCGCTGCGTATATCGGCGATGCGTCGGGTCGCACGCTCGGCGTTGTCGCTGCTTCCGGTAATCGAAAAAACGCCATTACCGTCGTAACGCACGCTGAGGTCGCGGTCCGCCAAGGTGTCGCGCAGCGTTGCCAGTACCTCGTCCACTACCATTACATCGGCAGTGACGGCTTGATGGTACCGATGCAACTGGGCGCGCAGGCGGGCCGCGTCGGCGCTGCTGGTCACCAGGCCTACCACCCGCACGCGCGTGCCAATTTGCTCCACACGCGCTTCGCGCAAGCCAAGTTGCTTCAGCAAGGGTCTGACCTGATTGGCTTGGTTGTCCTGATGCTGCGAGGTGGCAGCGTGGGAAAGAAACGCCGGGTGCAGTGAGGGCAGCAACGCTGTGGCGGCCAGCGCTAGCACGGCGCCCACCACTGCACGCATTCCCTTTCGCCTAGGCGCGGGCGGCGCCGACGTCGGGGCTGGGGAAAGCAGCCGCTCAAGCAATGCCACATCGTCTGGCCAATCCGCCGCAGCATCACCAAGGCACAGCACCAGTGGACCAAAGCGCACTGGATGCAGCGCGATAAACGATGTAGTTGGGAACGCGTCGCCGCGATAACGCACTTGACCATCATGATCCACCTCGATGATAAGCGAGCAACCAGGCCAGTCTTCGATCCGGATATCGGCTTGGGGATCTGCGCCCAGCGTGTAGCATCCTGGCTCCAAATCTAATCGTGCGCCGGCATGGATTCCTGTCAGGACGCGAAGTTGCATGGTCATGCGCGAATCTCCTGAGCGGCCCGCTCCGGGTGCTCGATCAGCAGTGTGTTCAAACGTGTGATGGCGTCCGCACGATCGACGCGTTTACGCGGTTTTTCCGCGTTGAGCAGCACCAGCGGCAGCAGTAGATGGAAATTACGCAGCGCTGGGGATGGCTCCGGTTGCGCCGGCACCAGCTCTACCAGAAGCTTGCGTAATGCCTGGACGTTTTCCGCAGAGGTGGCCGCGCTGCCTGAGAGCAGGTGCTCGCGCATCAATCTCCAGACCATGGCCGTCAACGATGTGGTGGCCGGATGGGCGATGGCGATTGCGCGCAGTTCGACCAGGGCGACCGCAAGCGCGCGTTTCCTGGTCATCGGGTCTGCGGCGCGCGTCGCCGCGTAGCGGCCGAGGACGCAGTCGACGCTTGCACGCACGCCGGGGTCCGATTGCAGCGGCGACGCGCCCGACCAAACAGCTGCCTGCGGATCGCCGGCCTGTGCGTTGCCGCCCTCGCCGTGCTGATCGTCCTGGCCTCGCCCCTGGCCCTGTGGTTGCGCGATTGCGATGCTGACACGGCCACGCAGCACCGACACGCGCGCCGCTTCGTCTTCTCCCTGTTCGGTGGTGTCGAACTCGTCGTCCTGGCCATCCAGCGAGCGCATGCCACGTCGACGCTTGCGCGGCGGAGCGGGGCGCAGACGCGGTCCATGCGTTACGGCGTCGGCGAGTGGCTGCACATCGGTGTGCGGCGCATCGGCGTGCTTGTGCGATACGCCGGGCGCGCTCGAAACCGACGGCGGCACGGCGCCGGGCGAAATGCGCCGGATCATGGAAACGCCGCCTGCATCAGCGCCTGGCCGAACTGCATGATCGCCGAGGCACCCCACGGCGCGGTGACCGCAATGGCAGCCACCACCACCACCAGTTTGAGCGCGAACGAAATCGATGCGTCCTGCAGTGACATCACCGCCTGGATGAAGGCGATCAGCAGCCCGGCCAGCGCGGCGACGCCGACCACCGGCAACGACACCTTGAGGCACAGCAATAGGGCATCGGAGGTGAATCGCACAAGATCGTCGTGGTCCATGCCGTCACCGATAACTCAGAACCAGGCCGTGGATCAGCATGGACCAGCCATCCATCGCCACGAATAACAGCAGTTTGAATGGGATCGCCACGTTGGTCGGCGTCACCTGCGAAAGCCCAATCGCCATCAATGCATTGGCCACCACCAAGTCGATGACGATGAACACCAGATACAGCAGAAAGCCGATGCGGAACGCATCGGTCAATTCGCTGAGCGTGAATGCCGGTGCCAGCACGAGAAGATCGTCAGCCTTGAGCGTGTCGGCCTTGTCCTTGGGCCAGATCTGCTGCGCAGAACGCATGAAGAAGGCCTTTTCGCGCTCGCGGGTGTGCTTGAGCAGAAACTGCCGAAATGGCTCGCGGCAGGCGTCGAGCAAGACCACCACGCGGTTGTTGTCTGCCCCGGCACTGTAGTTCTGCGCGGCCTTGAATGCCTCCATGCCCACTGGCGCCATCACAAAGCAAGACACCAGCAACGCGACGCCGTTGAGCACCATGTTCGGCGGCACCTGCTGCACGCCGATGGCATTGCGCAACAGGCCGAGCACCACCACGATCTTGGTGTAGGAAGTGACCACCATCGCCGCGAAGGGCAGCAACCCCAGCAGGATGACCACCAGCAGCAGCGACCCGACGTCAGGCATCTGCATGCGTAGTCTCCGCCATGCTGAGGATCTGCACGCCAAGATGGTCGCCCACGGCCAACAGCCTGCCGATGCCGATGGTCTGGCCGTAGACCACTAGGCGGACGTCGGCCTGATCCACCGGCACCGACATTTCGAGGATCTGGCCGGGCTGCAGGCCCGACAGCACCGACAGCGGCAGCGCCAGCTGGTCCACTTCCAGCTGCACCGGCAGTTCCAGTGCTGCCACATCGGTGGTGGATGGTGAGGCCTCTTGCTCGGAGATATCTTGCTGCATGGCGGGTGTGGTCTCCAGAATCATCTGTTGCAGGTTCAGGCGTACCGGGGCACGCAACACTGCGCCTCCCGGTATGCCCCAGAGCAGTTCGCCGCCGTGCAGCGGAGCCGAGGCAATGCCGCGCAGCAAGACATCGCCCGGGCGCAGCGATTGCAGCAGCGCTGCCGATGCGGTGCGCTTGCCGATGCGCAGGCTCGTGTTCACCCGCAGTGCGGCCAACCAGGCCGGCAGAGGTGTTGGCATCGCCAGCGCAGCATTGGCCGATTGCAGTGCGCCAAGCAGGAGCGGGCCGGCGGTCTCGGCGATCGCGTCGATGTCGCCAAGCGTAATGCCGATGCCGGGGGAATCGTCGGCCTCTGCATCGCGCTCGAAGGCGACGACCTCGGCAGTACCCAGTCCGAGCGGTGCGAAAGCGCTCAGGCAATCGCTCAACAGCACCCCGGCAATCGACACGCGAAGTGCGTCGTCGGCTTCGTTCAACAGCAGCGCCAGACCATCGCGTGCGGCGATCCGCAGATCCATGCTGCCGCTGTCCAACTGCAGCCGCAGCCGCGCCGCGTCCACGGCGTGGATGCCGCGGCAGTGCGTGATGAAGCCGCAGCGGCGTGCTGCACGCGCATCACCGAGCAATCTGCCCAGCTGCGCGCGCACGGCCGGTACCTGCCTCAGTGCCTGAGAGAGGGCGCGTGCCGGTGGAGCTAGGCCTGGATCGGGTGGCAAGACGGGATCCCTCCTTATGGCTATGCTGCCGCGTGTGCGGCGTCAGACAACCTCGATGCTGACATGGAGCGTGTCACTCAGCGTTGCCTTCAGTGCGGTATCCAGACGATTTTTTTCACTGCAAAGTACCTCGCGCGCGTCGGGTGAGCTGGTGTTGAAGCGAAGCGATAGCTGGTCTGGCGAAAGCCGCAAAAACAAGGTGGTTTGCGCTAGCAGGTCGTGGTTGATGTCCAGCCACGCCTCCCAGGTGCCTGAGCCGCGCACCTGCGTGGCGTTGCAGAACTCGGCCACGCGCAGCGCGATGTGATTGATGGCCATCTGCGCGCGCTGAGTGCGGATCCACTCGGTAGCGATCTGCCGCCCCAGCGCATCACTGTCATTGCGTCGAGCGATCTGTCGATGGTGACCCTGATCGAGACACAATGACGGGGCGCTTCGCACCGGCGCAGGGTCATGCTCTTCGTTGGCCACATCCGCATCCGCATCCGCAGCATCCTCAACATCGGGCTGCGGCGGATAGTCGTCGCACTCCTGCGGCAACAGAGCGTCCGGTACCGCGAGCTGCGCGCCATTCAAACGTCGTCGTAATTGCATGAAGTTGGCGCGTTGCGCCAGCCGCAGCGGCGTTGCCGGAGCCGCCGGCCGCAGCGGTGGGCCGGCGAGCGGCAGGATGCGCACATGGCGGGCGGGCGGCTTGCGCATCAGGCGACCACTCTGCCGATCGGCTGCAGCTGCACCTCCGCGCCCAGTTCCTGAAACGAATAGACCTCCAGCCAACCCAGCCGCGCCTCGATCATGCGGCGCACATAACGGCGCACGTCCATCGATGCGACCACCGCCAGTGGATGCCGCGCCTGATCGCCCACGATGCGCTCCACCTGCTCAACGAGCTGACTGGCCTGCTCCGGTGGCAGGGCCAGGAAATTGCCGGCAGGAGTGGCGCGAATCGACTGCCGGATCAGTTGCTCCACAGCATGGTCGAGCATCACTGCAGGCAGCTTCCCAGTGCCTGCGGTCGCGGTATGCGCAAGATAGCGGCCGAGATCGCAGCGCACATACTCGGTGAGCATCAGCAGATCCTTTTCCTTGGGCCCCCACACCACCAGACTCTCCAGAATGCTCTTGATGTTGCGCACCGGGACGCGTTCTTCCAGTAGCCGTCGCAACACATCGGCGATGCGCTGGGCCGGCATTGCTTTGTTGGCCTCGGCGACAAGCCCGGGATAGTCCGCGCCCACCTGTTCAAGCATCCACTGCGTCTCCTGGATGCCGACGAACAGGTGCGCGCGCGCGCGCAGCGGCGCGATGGCCTGCTGGGCCAGGGCTTTCTGCATGTCGGCGGTGTCATCCAATTCGGCGCGGGTCTCGGGGACATCGTGGATCAATACTTCGTATTGCAGATCCTGCAGTGCGTCGCTCTGCCATATCGCGATGCCCGGAAACGGCAACCCCAGCAGCTCGACCAATTGCCTGCGCTCGCTTTCGATCGCCTGATCCAGCAGCGCCGGGTCGAGCCTTGCAGCCAGTTGCGGCGACAGCCGCATCGACAAGGGCGAGGCGAAATCCGGCGCGCTTTTGCGGATGTGCGGCGCATCGCCTTTGGCGCCCTTGCGGCTGGTCGATGGCAGCGTGGGTTGGTCGGTGCCGCTGATGTCGCGTTGCTTGCGCCAGATCGTATAGCCGCCGGCACCGACCGCCGCCGCCAGCAGCAGGAACAGCAGCGCCGGAAATCCCGGCACGAACGCAAAGCAGGCCAGCAGCACGCTCGCCGCCAGCAAGGCGCGCGCATTGCTAGTGAGCTGGCGGCCGATGTCGAGCCCGAGCGAGCTGATCTTGGTCTCGTTCTCGTTGGCCACGCGGGTGATCATGACGCCGGCCGCCACCGAGATCAGCAGCGAGGCGATCTGTGACACCATCGCATCGCCTACCGACAGGATCGCAAAGCGGTTTGCGGCATCGCCCGCGCTCATGCCGTGGTAGGTCACGCCGACCACGATTCCGGCCAGGATGTTGACCATGGTGATCACCAGGCCGGCGATCGCATCGCCTTTGACGAACTTCATGGCGCCATCCATGCCGCCGTGCAGTTGGCTCTCGATGGCCAGCCGCGCGCGTTTGCGGCGTGCTTCGTCCGCGGTCAGATTGCCGCCGCGCAGGTCGGCATCGATGCTCATCTGCTTGCCGGGCATCGCATCCAGGGTGAAGCGCGCGCCGACTTCGGCAACGCGTTCGGAGCCTTTGGCGATCACTATGAACTGCACCGTGGTGATGATGAGGAACACCACCAAGCCCACCACCAGATTGCCGCCCACCACCAGCTCGCCGAAGCTCTCGATGATGTGGCCGGCCTCGGCGTGCAGCAGGATCGATTTAGTCGACGCGATGTTCAGCGACAGCCGCAGCAGCGTGGTGAACAGCAGCAACGAGGGGAACGAGGACAGCGAGATCGAGTCGGGCACGTACATCGTGGCCATCAGCAATACCACGCTCAGGGTGATGTTGATGCCCAGCAGCGTATCGATCAACGGGGTGGGCAGCGGCAGGATCATCAAGCCGATGACCGCGACCACCAGGAGGGCGATCGCCACCTCGCCGCTGTATGCGAAATACCGTGTAAGGCGCATGCGATCTCCTAGCAAGGCAGCGGGCTGCTGCCGTCGTCGTTGTCGCGGCCGAGTTCATCCACCCAGCGCAACACCACCGCCACCGTTTCGAACAGCGCCTCGGGCACCGCGTCGCCCAGTTCGACCTGATGCAGCGCACGCGCCAGCGGTGGATTGGCCACGATCGGAATGCCGTGGTTGTGCGCAAATGCGCGCAGTTCCAGCGCACCGTCGTCCACACCCTTGGCAACAACCTGCGGCAGGCCGAAACCGTCCGGCTCGTAGGCGAGTGCGACCGCGTAATGGGTCGGATTGACCACCATCACCTTGGCCTTGGCGACACGTTCGCGAGGGTCGCCGAAGACTAGTTCCTTGGCGAATTCCTTGCGCTTTCCCTTCACTTCGGGGTCGCCTTCGCTCTCCTTGTGTTCGCGCTTCTGCTCGTCCTTGCTCATGCGTTTGTCGCGAATGAATAGCCAGCGCTGTACGCTCCAATCCGCCGCCCCAACCAACAGAAAGACCAGTACCGCCAAGGCCCATAGCATGCCCAACGTACGCCAGCCGATTTGGGCAATGTCAGGCGTTGGCTCGTAGGCAAGCCCGATGATCATCGGCATGAGCGCGCGTATCCCGAACCACATCACCACGCCGATTAACATGGCTTTGATGCCCAACTTGAGCAAGTTGATTAGACCTCGCAATGCAAAGAGCTTTTTGACTCCGTTCACGGGATTGAGCGACTCGAACTTGGGCGTCACCGGTTTGAGAGAGGCATTCAGACCGGTCTGGAGAAACGTGCCGATCACTCCCGCCGCCAAGCAGGCGGCCAGGAACGGCAGCACCAGCAACAAGCCCTGAATGCTGATGCGACCGAGCGCACGGTTCATGGCTGCTGTATCGCGCGTGTTGGCGGTGAAATCGAAGCCGATCGACATCAATGTACGCATGTGTTCGAAACAGTAACTACCAGCCAGTTTCATCACCAGCAGGGCACCGAGCAGCACCGCAGCTGCGGTTACGTCCGGGCTGATCGGGATTTCCCCATCCCTGCGCGCATCCTGCAGTTTCTTTTCGGTCGGCTCCTCGGTTTTCTCATCCGACATGGCGCTCTCCGGCCACTTTTGCTGCGTGCCGATTGTGGTTGAGCCATCGTCAGACAATCCGTTTTTGATGCGAACGTGTGCGTGGGTGGGCGAAGTCGGCAAGGTTTGTTCGCCACGGTATTCCGATGTTCGCTTCTGAAAAGTTCTGCTCGGCGAGGACGCGTAGCGTTATGCACGCATGCTGTCCACAGCCATTGAATGATGAGGTGCGGTATGGAAAAGATTGAATGTCCCGCTGCGGTGGTTAGCGGGCTGATCGAACTGATCACTGTCGGGCTGACCCACGAGAAAATCGACGAGGCCGCAGCGGTGTTGGCGGCGGTGCGGGTGGTGCGGCCAGAGCTGAAGGCGCTGGATACCTTCGATGCCTGGATTGCGATCAAGCGTGGCGATTATCTGGAGGGCGCACGCCTGCTGCGCGAGCTGGAGGCCGATGCGGGCTCCAAGCCGTTGTGCAAGGCCTTGTACGCGTGCTGCCTGTTTGCGGTGGGCGACGCGTCGTGGCACGGCATTGCAGACGGACTGATCGAAGAGGACGTCGATGCCGACGCAGTCGGCCTGGTCAAGGCACTGTCCGGGCGCTACACCCCGACGCCCGAGCCAGTGGAGGCGCAGATTGAATCCGCGGTACAGATGGAAGTTCCCAACGCGCAGTATTTGCGCGCCTGAGCATCGCCAGACCCGACCCTGCCGGAGCAAGTCATGACGCTCATTCCACCCGTCCCACCGATCACCGCAGGTAGCGGTGTTTCCACGCCAGCGTTGTCGCCGACGGCGGCGGCGCCGAACCAGACGCTGGTCAGCCGCTTTCAAGCGTTGATGCAGTCTTCAAACCCGTTGCCGCCTGCCATGCAGCGTGCGGGTGAACCCAGCATGGTGAGCAGGGTGATCGATGTGCAGAACGATGGTGTGCGAACCGTGGCCGAGCATATCGATGCCTTCAGCATGCAGGCGCCGACCATGGGGCTGCAGGAAGTGACGGCGCAACAGATTAAGTTGATGCACGAGCTGACGATGGTTGGCTTCAACCTCAATGTCAGCGTCGGCGTGGCGCAGTCGGGCAAGAATGCCGTGCAAACACTGTTCAAGAACCAATAGCATGCGCGCGCTCAGATGCATGGTGGTGGTGCTAGTGGCACTGCTGCTGTCTGCCTGCAGTCAGCAGCTGTATTCCGGGCTCACCGAGAACGATGCCAATGACATGCTTGCGGTGCTGTTGCGCGCCGGTGTGGATGCGGAAAAGGTCACGCCAGATGATGGCAAGACCTGGGCGGTCAATGCACCGCACGATCAGGTGTCGTATTCGCTGGACGTGCTGCGCGCGCACGGCATGCCGCATGAGCGGCACGCCAATCTCGGCGAGATGTTCAAGAAAGACGGCCTGATCTCCACACCTACCGAAGAGCGTGTGCGTTTTATCTATGGCGTGTCGCAGCAGTTGTCGCAGACCTTGTCGAATATCGATGGCGTGATCGCGGCCGACGTGGAAATCGTGCTCCCCAACAACGACCCGCTCTCGGCCTCGGTCAAACCCTCCAGCGCTGCGGTGTTCATCAAGTTCCGTGTCGGCAGCGATCTGACCAGTCTGGTGCCCAACATCAAGACGTTGGTGATGCACAGCGTGGAAGGGCTGACCTACGAAAACGTCAGTGTCACGCTGGTGCCGGGCGGTGCGGAGGACGATGCGCAGTTCGCCGCATCGGCGCCGCCACGTACCTGGCCTTGGCCATGGCTGGTAGGAAGCGCGCTGGCGCTGTGCGTGGGGGGGGCTGCGGCAGCGCTGTATTGGTTGCCGAGCGCCGATGCGCGCCGCTGGGGCGGCTGGCAGCGCCTGCGCGCGTTGACCAGAAAAAATGCCGGGTGACGTCAGCGAATGGACGACGCACGTGTCGACAATACAGTACGGTGGATTCAACGTTGGACGGCCATGCTGGCGGCATTGGCGCAATCGCTGGATGCCGCGCGGGTAGCGCATTGGCTTGGTCCGGTCGCAGCGCTGGGCTGGGCGCAGGCGCCTGTGCATCGGCGTTTGCGCGTGATCCAGGCCTGGTCGGGGTGGTCGGGCTTGCCGCTAGCGGCGCTCGATCCGCCGGCTAGCGCGCTGGTCCTGCTCACGCCCGCCTCGCTAGCCAAGGTGCTGATCAGCCGTGCCCTGTTCTCGCGCGGACTGGCGCTGCGCCGCTGCATCGAGCGCGAGCGCCTGGACTGGTTCGAGCAGCTTGTGGGGTCAGCGGTGCTTGAGCATGTGCGCCAGCGTGCGGTCACCGGCCAGCCCGTGCCGCTGTTGCCGCGCGATGCCGATCAGGTGGCGTGGATCGGGGATGGCTGGCGTCGGATGCAGGCCGATGATGTGTGGCCCGATCCCGGCTTGGCGAAGCTGCTGGCGCTGTCCTTGCCGCTGGGCGCCGCTCAGGTGGCGCCTGTCGCCGCAGACGGCGAGAGCACTGCATTCTTGCACGCGCTTCCCACCCTGTTGCCGGAGCCGCCATGCGTCTGTGGCTGAGGTCCACACCCGAGGCGGTCGGTCTGGACTGCGATGTCATTCCGCGCGAGGCGTTGGCCTCGGTGCTGGCCCTGGATGCGGCAACCGCGCAGGTGCACGCACGTTGCGCGCAGACCTTGGCCGATGCTCAGGCATGTGCACAGGCGCTGATCGACGAGGCGCAACAGCAGGCCGAGGCGATCCTCAACGATGCCCAGGACAAGGCCGAGCGCAGCGCACGCCTGGGCTATGCAGCCGGGCTGCGCCATCAGCTCGATACGTGGAACGAGCGCGGCCTGCGGCATGCCTTCGCCACCGAGGCAGCCGCGCAGCGTGCACGCGAGCGCCTGGCCGAGATCGTCGCGCGCGCCTGCGAACAGGTCGTCCACGGGCACGATCCCGTCGCGCTGTATGCGCGTGCCGCACAGGCATTGGAGGGCGCCCTGGACGATGCGAAGGCCCTGCGGGTGAGCGTGCATCCCGATGCGTTGGACGACGCGCGGCGCGCCTTCGATGCGGCCGCGGCGGCCGCAGGCTGGAGCATGCCGGTGGAGCTGTGCGGCGACGCGAGTCTGGCGCCGGGCGCCTGCGTGTGCGAATGGGATACCGGCGTGTTCGAGTCCGATCTGCGCGATCAGCTACGCAGTCTCCGGCGAGTCATTCGCCGGGTGTTGGCCACGCCGCAGGCGGTGTCGGATGCTTGCTGAGATGCCGCTGCTGGAAACGACGCTCGAGCGCGAATTAGCCGCGCTCGCGTTCGGCCGCCGCTACGGTAAGGTGGTCGAAGTAATTGGCACCATGCTCAAGGTGGCCGGTGTACAGGTCAGTCTGGGCGAGGTGTGCGAGTTGCGCCAGCGCGATGGCAGCCTGTTGCAGCGCGCCGAGGTGGTGGGGTTCAGTCGCAATCTCGCCTTGCTGGCGCCGTTCGGCGAGCTGGTCGGGTTATCGCGCGAGACACGTGTGATCGGATTGGGGCGGCCACTGGCGGTGCCGGTCGGATCGGCGCTGCTGGGACGCGTGCTCGATGGCCTGGGCGAGCCGGCGGACGGGCAGGGCCCGGTTGCCTGCGATACCTGGGTACGGATCCAGGCGCAGGCGCCCGACCCGATGCGCCGGCGGTTGATCGAACACCCCATGCCGACCGGCGTGCGGATCGTCGATGGCTTGATGACGCTGGGCGAAGGCCAGCGCATGGGCATCTTTGCTGCAGCCGGCGTCGGCAAGAGCACCTTGATGGGCATGTTCGCGCGCGGCACGCAATGTGATGTCAACGTGATCGTGCTGATCGGCGAGCGCGGGCGCGAAGTGCGCGAGTTCATCGAGATGATTCTTGGCGAAGAGGGCCTGGCACGCAGCGTGGTGGTGTGCGCGACCTCCGATCGCTCCTCCATCGAGCGCGCCAAGGCCGCCTACGTCGGCACCGCCATCGCCGAGTACTTTCGTGATCAGGGCATGCGCGTTCTGCTGATGATGGACTCGCTGACCCGCTTTGCCCGCGCGCAGCGTGAGATCGGTCTGGCCGCCGGCGAGCCGCCGACGCGGCGCGGCTTTCCACCGTCGGTGTTCGCCGAGTTGCCGCGTCTGCTTGAACGTGCCGGCATGGGCGAGAGCGGCTCGATCACCGCGTTCTACACCGTGCTGGCCGAGGACGACACCGGCAGCGATCCGATCGCCGAAGAAGTGCGCGGTATCCTGGATGGGCATCTGATTCTCTCGCGCGAGATCGCTGCCAAGAACCAGTACCCGGCCATCGACGTGCTGGGCAGCCTGAGCCGGGTGATGAGCCAGATCGTGTCCGCACAGCAACGCCAGGACGCCGGCCAGTTGCGGCGCCTGCTGGCCAAGTACAACGATGTGGAGACCCTGCTGCAGGTCGGCGAATACCGCCAGGGCAGCGACGCAGTCGCCGACGAAGCAATCGCCAGGATCGATGCGATTCGCGATTTCCTCAGCCAGCCCACCGATCAGCTCAGCGACTATGAAGCCACGTTGGAGCAGCTTGCAAACGTGATCGACGATGCGTGAGCATGCGAACACCTGGGCAACATTGCAGCAGCTGAAGACGCGCCGCTGCGAGCGTATGCAGGAGCGCCTGAGCGATTGCAAGCATGCGCTGGAACAGTGCGAGCGCGAACGCGCCAATTGCAGTCAGGAGGCGGACGCCTGCACCACGCGCCTTGCTACGTTCGACGCTGCGCTGGTCGACAAGGCCGGTGCGGGTGAGCCGATCGGTATCGACACCATCCTGCAGCACGAGCGCTTCCGCGCAGTGCTGCAAGAGCGCTGCCGCGCTGCCGAACAAGCGCTCGCGACGGCCAGGCAGGCGCTTCAGAGCGCACGCGACGAGCTCGCATCCGTGCAACAGGCAGTGAGCAAGCTGCAGGCACAGGCGCAGGTGTATGCAGAAAAAGCTGCCAGTGCGCGCCGTGCCCGGCAAGCACACCGGGAAGCGGCAGAGGAAGAAGACGCGATCGAAGCGTTGGTGGCACTGCGCGCGCATCGTGCGGCACCCGGGGTGGCGCGATGAACGACATCGCCAACGCGTTGCTGGCGCTTTCATCTCAGGGTCTGTCGCTGGTGACGTTGCTGGCGCTGTGCGGGGTGCGTGTGTTCGTGATGTTTTCCGTGCTGCCGGCAACCGCGCAGGACAGCCTTCCCGGTATGGTGCGCAACGGCGTGATCTATGTGCTGAGCTCGTTCATCGCGTATGGGCAACCGGCTGACGCGCTGGCGAGGATCCAGGCGTCCGGCCTGGTGGGGGTGGTGTTCAAGGAAGCCTTCATTGGCCTGCTGATTGGATTTGCCGCATCGACAGTGTTTTGGATCGCCGAGAGCGTCGGCCTGCTGATCGACGATCTGTCCGGTTACAACAATGTGCAGATGACCAATCCGCTCAGCGGGGAGCAGAGCACGCCGGTCTCCACGGTGTTGATGCAGCTGGCGATCGTATCGTTCTACGCGCTAGGCGGCATGTTGATGCTGCTCGGCGCGCTGTTCGAATCGTTTCGCTGGTGGCCGTTGAGCCAGCTCTCGCCGGACATCGGGGCAGTTGCCGAGTCGTTCGTTATCCAGCAGACCGACGGCATGATGTCAGCAATCGTCAAACTGTCCGCGCCGGTGATGTTGGTGCTGGTGCTGGTGGATCTGGCCATCGGCTTCGTGGCGCGTGCCGCCGACAAGCTGGAACCTTCGAATCTAAGTCAACCGATCCGTGGAGTGCTTGCATTGCTGCTGCTCGCCTTGCTGACCAGCGTGTTCATCGCGCAATTAGGCGAAGCACTCGGCTTCCTGCATTTCCAGCAGCAGCTTCACGATGCCGCCACCATTAGCGGCAAGGGAGGCGCATCGCGCTGATCTTTGTTGAGACTTCCCCAGCCATGCGCTGCCTACACTGATCGCACGACCGTTGGATGTAAGGCCGACGCCTTGGTGCGCGGCTCGGCGGCACCAGCACGCACTCCCGGCCGACGCCTGCATGCCAGGCGCCGCCCTAACGACTTCTTTCACTGCCTCACAGAGGGAACGCCATGGCATACGCCCGTCCTACAGTTCACCGCCACCGACGCGCGCCGTTGGCCGCCGCACTGCTGCTCGGCCTGCTGCCGCTGCTGCCGCCGCATGCCAATGCCGCGCAGGTGCCGTGGCATTCGCGCACCTTCAAATACGTTGCCGACCACAAAGATCTCAAGGAGGTGCTGCGCGACCTGTCCGCCAGTCAATCCGTCACCACATGGATCTCACCGGAAGTGACCGGCACGCTCAGCGGCAAGTTCGAAGCCAGCCCGCAGAAGTTCCTCGACGATTTGTCTGCAACGTTCGGCTTCGTCTGGTACTACGACGGTGCCGTGCTCAGAATCTGGGGCGCCAACGAAACCAAGAATGCGACCTTGAATCTGGGTGCGGCATCGACGGGTGCGCTGCGCGATGCGCTTGCTCGCATGCAGTTGGACGATCCGCGCTTTCCGGTCCGTTACGACGAGGCGGCGCACGTGGCGGTGGTGTCCGGCCCGCCGGGGTATGTGGACACCGTCACCGCGATCGCCAAGCAGGTCGAGCAGGGCGCACGCCAACGCGACGCTACCGAAGTGCAGGTTTTTCAGCTGCATTATGCGCAGGCGGCCGATCACAGCACCCGCATCGGTGGGCAGGACGTCCAGGTCCCGGGCATGGCCAGCTTGTTGCGTAGCATGTACGGCGTGCGTGGCGCGCCCGCTGCAGCGCTGCCCGGGCCGGGCGCCAATTTCGGGCGGGTGCAACCGATCGGCGGTGGCTCTTCCAATACCTTCGGCAATGGCGGTCAGGGCCAGAACGGCGGCGGCAGCAACACCGGCATCCTAGGATTGCCCGCCTCGTGGTTCGGTAGCGGATCGTCGTCCGAGCGGGTGCCGGTCAGCCCGCCGTTGCCGGGCAGTGGCAATGGCGCCAATGCGCCGGCCAGCGTGTGGCCGGAGATGAGCCAGGCCCGCCGCGATACGCCGCTGTCGGTGGACGCCGGCAGCGGTGGCGAGCTGGCCTCCGACGCGCCGGTGATCGAAGCCGACCCGCGCACCAACGCAATTCTTATTCGCGACCGCCCGGAGCGGATGGCCGCCTATGGCACGTTGATCCAGCAACTCGACAACCGGCCCAAGCTGCTGCAGATCGATGCCACCATCATCGAAATCCGCGACGGCGCCCTGCAGGATCTCGGCGTCGACTGGCGTTTCCATAGCCGGCGGGTGGATGTACAGACCGGCGACGGGCGAGGTGGCCAGCTTGGCTACGATGGCACCTTGAGCGGGGTGGCGGCTACAGGGGCCAACGTGCCATTGGGTGGCACGCTGACTGCGGTCCTGGGAGACGCGGGGCGGTACCTGATGACGCGCGTCTCGGCGCTCGAGCAGACCGACAAGGCTAAGATCGTGTCCACGCCGCAGGTGGCGACGCTGGACAACGTGGAAGCAGTGATGGATCACAAGCAACAGGCATTCGTGCGTGTCAGCGGTTATGCATCCGCAGACCTCTACAACCTGTCTGCAGGTGTGTCGCTACGCGTCTTGCCGAGTGTGGTACCGGGTTCGCCAAATGGGCAGATGCGCCTGGATGTGCGCATCGAAGACGGGCAGCTGGGTGACAATACCGTAGATGGCATTCCTGTCATTACCTCTAGTGAAATCACCACGCAGGCGTTCGTCAACGAGGGCCAGAGCCTGCTGATCGCCGGCTATGCCCAGGATACCGATCAGACCGCTCTGAACAAGGTCCCCGGGCTGTCCAAGATTCCAGTGGTCGGCAACCTGTTCAAGCATCGCCAGCAGAGCGGACAGCGTCTGCAGCGGTTGTTTTTGCTGACACCGCATATTGTCTCGCCCTGAGCAAAGTGTCGGGGGCGCTGTTGATGCTGTAAAACGTGCAGGCTGCCACATCACGCGGCAGCCTGCACGCCTTGCCTGTCAGGCCTGGCCGGTGAGACCCGAAAAGTTTGCGTTGAAGCCGCCGCCCAAACTGGTGCCGCCTTGGTTCTGCATCAGCTGCATCACGATCTGCAACAGCATCTGCGTCAACGGACTCAGGCCGTCCTGCTGCTGTTCGTTTCCACAGTCCTGATTAGCATCGCTGCCTTGGCTCTGCTGGAGCATCATCATGATGAACATAGCGAGCAGCTGATCCAGCTGCTGCTCGGAGTCTGCCGAGGGCGAACGCTGACTGGCATCTTGGGCTTGCTGGGGCCCGATGCCCATCGTCTGCAAGGCGCTGGTATTCGAAAAATTGGTTCCGATGGATGAGTCCATGGTGATTCCCGTCTCATGTGGGTGAAATGGATACATCGCGGATTGCCGGAAAGCTGCATCGGCAAGAGCGCAACGGGAGCGCTGTGCCGCCCCCGACCACAAGGTAGAATAGGCAAGTGTGAAACATCGGCCAGGACGCGAAAGTGAGCTTTTTCTTGCGAACCTGGCCGCCGAAAATGCGAGGAAAACGCTAGAAGGAACCTATGTAATAGCAATGCGCACTTCGATTTCGTTTATGTCATAGGCGCTTCGTCGGAGGCATGCATGCATGTGAAAAATGCCGTTATGGTGCTGCGCTTGAGTGGAGCGATGGATCAACCGGTGTGCGTGTCGCTTCGCTGGGTTGCTGAATCTAACGACGATCAGATGAAAGGCATGACAGATACCGATACGACCAAGTGTCCGTCCGTGCACGGCACGCGTGTTTGGCGTCCGCAGCATTGGGCCACGCCCTCTAGGAACATGCGCGTGAGCGAGCGATGGTACGCATTCCGGCCCTGGTTTGCTGTCGCGCCTGGGCGACACGTGTTGATTGCAGCAACACTGTTGTGTGTCGCGCCGCTTGCACGCGCAGACTGCTTTGAAGAAGCCGCAGGTTATCAACATGTCAATCCATGGGTGCTACGCGCTATTGCGTGGCAAGAATCACGTGGCCGTGCCGATGCAATCCATCGCAATGGCAACGGTACGATCGATTATGGAAAAATGCAGATCAATTCGATCCACCTGCGGCGTCTTTCCAGCTACGGAATTTCCAGGGACGCGCTGATGCATCCCTGTGTCAGCGTATATGTGGCGGCGTGGCGGCTGCGCGAGATGACTAATAAGTATGGGAATACCTGGGCCGCTGTGGGCGCCTATCATTCTGAAACGCCAGCAGAGCGCGATAGATATGCGCATGCCATTCACTCGATTCTGATCAGGCGCGGTGTGATTATCGAATGACGCTGTTGCGATTGCAGCGATGCATGTAGTGCAGCGCACCACCGTGCCTACCGGGTGGCAGGCGCGGTAGCTTGAGCGTTGTGCTTACCCAGCCTGCACGCGAGATGCTTCGGCTCCGCGAACTGCTGCCTCGGCCTGCCAGGTGGCGCCGATGATCTTATATTGCATGCCGGCGGCCACGCCAGATATCGTATTGGCGAGCAATGCGCTGCGTGCAGGCGACAACCCGAGCCAGGCACCAATCATGTTGATGGCGGTACCAAGCGAGATATTGGAATTGATGGCGGCCGTCCGCGCGACCGAATGGTCCATGACCCGCTCGTGATCCTCTCGTTTCCCCTTTAACGCGGGTTCCCAGATTTGCATCGTCCCGGCTTCGTCGGCTTCGTCGGCTTCGTGCTGGGTGACGTTGATCCAGTCCAAGGTCTCCAGGACTGTATTCAAGGCCGTGGCCACTGCCGCTTGACGAAAGATGACACTGGTCGCCTCGCTTTTGGTGAGAGGCGAGTTCAGCCCGGCCCAGCGGTTCCTGGCTGCTGCAAAGTTCGGCGATGCCAGCTCGTTCGATGCCAGGTTAGTCAGCACGTTGGCCATACCGTAGAACCTGCCAGCGCTGGTGATGTGCGGATCGCTGATTCCGCCATTGGTGGGGCCAGCCATTCCCACCATCCTGAATGTTGCCTGGATGGTGTCGCGGGCTGCCGCATAGGCGACGATCTTCAGGTCGTTGGCCAGCAGCCTGGCGGCCGTCTCCGGTTCGCCGGATGCCTTGCCGGACGCGCCCAGGGCGATGTTGCTCAGGATGCCGGCCAGCGCGAGCCGGGTGACCAGATCCGAGCAATGTTGCTGCTCGGCTTTCTTGTCGTCGCGTTCGTCTTCAGACAATGCATCCCATTGTTCGTGACTGAGATTGTGGAAACCTCGCGCAGCAGCATCCAAGGAAGCTCTGAACAACTCCTCGATAGACTTCTGATTGACGCCTGAGGCTGGAGGCATCACGCGTAAGTGATTGATTTTCAAAAACGGAGATTGTCGCGATCAAGCGAAATCCCAAGTTCGCTCGCAACGCCACGAGCTGTTCAGAGGTTCCCTAAGTTGCGTCTCTCGAGTTTGCGTCGCAATCTATGCAGCGCCATCTGCAGCGTACCCGACACAGCCTGCATGGCGACGACCGCTTCGGGCGGGAGCTGGCGAAGAGCGGCAAATAATCCTTCGCCCAGCAACTCGCGCGCGAATGTGGTCGTACCAACGGAAGTGGACTGGTGCACCGTGTGCCCCAACACTGCGCCCAGGTATTGCTTGTCGACACTGATGGGCAGTTCGCCACGCGCTGCGGCCACCACGGCGGTGGCGGTCGGTCCAAGGACGATGCGCACGCCCTGCGCTGCACCTGATCGTATCGATGCAGCCAGCGCGCCCATACGCTCGGTGCGTGTTGTTGGGGTGGTTGTTGCAGATGTGTGCACTTGCGGATCGCGTGGTGCAGAGCGTTGATGGAGAGTGGAAGGCGGATCGAATGGTTCAAAAGAGTCTATGGCGTCGAAGAAGCGTTCGCTCGCGCTCTCGTTGCCATGCAGCATCGACGCGCCTGAGGCATTTAGAGCGTGTTATGAACTTTGAAAGAGCGTGGCTGCATTTCCAAGCATCAGAATCGTGAAGACAACAAAGTGCAAACAGCCAAGGTTTCCGGTAATCGCTCGTAGTCGCGTGCCAGTCGCCTGAAACGATTGACCCATCCAAAGCTGCGCCGTATTAGCAGGTCAAACAGCGCAGATCGTTAAGGGGGGCGCATAGCGATTGGCTGGGGGCGGCCGCTCCAGAGCCGATAGCCAGCTCAAGCCAGCCCGTATAAAGATTCGTGTGACAGTGCTCTGACCCAGCCGCAGCGCATCGCCGATCTGTCGGTAGGGACGTCGCCCGGGCCGTCGTGCCATCACTTGCTTCATAACGGACTCGGACGTGTCACGCCTCTCATTGATCACACTGAACGGCAACAAGCGGACCGCTTAAGGCTCGGCCGACATCTTTCGGCGTATACCGCACACCGGTATCGCGTACCAGCCCTTGCCGCTATCTGGAACGCTCGATGGCGGTGACAGTGATCGTCGTGGTCGAAGCACGCCCTGCGGTCCACGGCTGGAGAATGGCGCCCAGCCGGGAGGAGCGGCGCCGGCTAGCAACGCACCTGGCGCAGCAGCGCTTCGCCAGTCTCACTGCTCCTGGCCGATCTTTTCCGCCTGCGCGTTGAGATAGTGGGTTACCGGTGCGCCTCGGTATTGCACGTTCAGTCGTCCCAGCGATTCGGCGCGAGCATCTACCGCGCGCCGTGCTTCGGGATCGTGCTGGAGCTCTGCGCTATGGTCCAGAACGCGGCCTTCTCGCACGGCCGCCACCAGCGCGGGGTCGGCCGGCTTGGATGCTGCGCGGAATTCGCTGGTGCGCTGCTGCACGATCTGCGCATCGCGTGCGCTGTCGATGGGGGTCTCTGGCGGAAGATCCAGTTCCATGCCGGTATGGCCACGCGCCAGCATGCGGTTTTCCAATAGTGCGAGCAGTTCTTCTTCTGGCTGGTCTGTCAACAGACTCTCGCCGGCATTGCGAAAGGCACCGGCAGTGTTGCGCTTGATGCCGAAGGCTTCGCCGCTGAGCTTCTGCATTTCGCCGAAGTTGCGCCAGAAGTAATAGTCTTTGTCATGGTTGGCGCGCGGCAGGGAGAAATCCTCATACCTGTAGGCGGACGAAAATGCCGCCTGCGCGTAAGCCGAGTCCGGCTGACGCAAACGTGTACGTGTCAGTTCCATGGCCTTGCCCGCAGCGCTTTGCTGATCGGTGGCCACCGCCTCCACGATGACCGGGCGCATCTTGTTCCAGCTCTCCAACCATTGCACTGCGGTCTCGGCCAGTCCCTCGGGGCCATCGTCCTTGCCCGGGAAGAAATCGCGCAGCTGTGGGTCGTCCAGCATTCCCTGACTGAAGACCGGTACCACATTGATCTTGGCCAACAGCCGGTGGAGTGCAGCACGGCGAGGCGCATCCTGGGAGTGCAGTGGATTGATCTGGTAATGCTTGTACAGGTTGGACAAAAATTGATCGAAGCCGCCGGTGTAGTACTTCGCATAAAGCTTGACCGCCGCACCCTGGCGCAGATCCGGCCGACGCATCAACACCATCGCCACCGCCTCGGCGGTGTCTTCCTTGCAATCGAGTGCGACCGACATCGCCTCTGGCTTGTGCAGCGCGTGCTCCAGCGCCTGTTCTACGGCAGCAATGGTTTGGTCAGTCTTGATGAAATTGCCGTCTACCGGGTTGCGGATCACCAGCGGCATCTCGCGCAGTTGCGCAAACGGCACCTGCGACACCAGCCTGTTCTGCGGGTCGTCGGTCATGCGGCCTATGCTGAAGTCGTGCATCAGCACCGGTACGCCGTCGGCGCTGACCTCGACATCCAGTTCCAGATTGCGATACCCCTGCTCGTAAGCGCGATCGATGGCGGCAAGCGAGTTCTCCGGAATACCCGCATGATTGTCGAATAAGCCCCGGTGCACCATCACGTCCTTGCCCAGGGCGCGCGTGCTGGGAGCCTGGAAATAGTTCTCGTGGATAAGCTCCTTGCGGTGCTTGCGCAGCAACGCCTGCTTGCCGGCCACTAGATGATGGTCGTTGGCCTTGAAGAACGCTGTGCCGCCATCGCGCGCCGGTATCTCGTGGCCGTGGTACCGAGCGGCTTGCTGTAACTTGCGACGCGGCTGCGCGGACGATGCTGGCTGTAGCCATTGCGGCGTGGCTAGTCCAAGACCGGGCAGATCCAGCGCCCTGCTCAATGCGCTGCGCGCTGGATCGCTGAAGTTGTCGCCAGCGGCAAACGCGCGTTTCAAGTCAAAGATGATGCGGCCGTGCTCAGCATCGACCAGTACCGGGCCTGCCGCGGCGCGTGCGCGGCCAGATAGGCCGCGCGCCATCGCGGTGAACGCGGCGCTCTCTAGGTAGACCGGCTGCAAGGTGCCGGCGGCAAAGCGCTCCGCGATGCTCCCCGTTTTCCGTGCCGTGCCCGCCTGCGCGAGATACTTGGAAAGCGTGCTTTGCGCGGCTTGCACGGTGATCTGCCTGGACTGCACCTCGACCAGGCGCTGCTCGGAGAATTCTCCGTCGAGCGCCACCAGTGCCTGCATGCCGGTCATAGCGCTGTCGGGCAAGGGCATCAGAGGTGGCAACGTGGCGGCGCGGCGGCGCGGGCGCGCCCCGGGTGGCTGGTTGCCACTGGGCTGGTGCGGCACGTTCGCCGGCACGCTTGGAATGGCGTGCGTGGGCGTTGCCAAGGTGGCGGCGAGCGGGACGGACGGTTGCGAAGGGCCAATACGCATGATGCGCTCCGGAGCACTGGTGGCGGCCAGTAGACCCAATGCCATATGACAATACCCGACCAGGGCGAAATCTGCCGCCGCAATGCGAAATGATGCCGCACGTCCAACGTTGGCTTAATTGGTCGCATGTGGCATCGCTTGCGCTAGAACAGGGTTTCCTTGAACGGCAACATGGCCGCGCCCAGCACCGTGGCCTGTGCGTGCACCTGTCCTACCAGCAAGGACGGATAAGGTGATGCCATGCCACGCTGCGGCGCCGATTCGAAGGCGATGCGGGCGATCAGCCGCTGCGCAAGATCGGTCGGCAGGCGCGCGCCGAAAACGATCACGCGCGGATCGATCAAGGCGATGATTGCCGCCACCGCCAGCGTTACGGTGGGTTGCACCGCATCCAGCCAGGCCTCAATCTGTGGCCATGCCGCATCGTAATTCTCTAGCATAGTGTGCAGGTCCGGCAGCACGTGGCCATCGGCGACCAATGCCTGACGCAGGCTTTCCAGCGTTGGCCTCGCCATGCCGGTGATGGCTGAGATGCGCCCCAGTTCGCCCACATTGCCGTGCGCACCGCGGCGCACGTTGCCTGCGGCGATCACGCCGGCAGCAAAGCCGTCGGAGATCGACAGATAAACCAGATCCGGTGATTGGCGACCAATGCCGTACACGGCCTCGGCCAGGGCGGCGCAATGGGCGTCGTTGTCCATCCAGACCGGTAGCTGCAGACAGTCGGCGACAAACCGATCCAGTTCCACCTGCATCCATTCCGCTGCCAGCGACAATGGCGGATTGACCCGGGTGCCGTCGCCGATGCGCGGGCCGGTCATGCTCAGACCGACACCGAACACATGCTGCCGATCCACCCCGGCCGTCCTTAGCAGCGTCTCCACCAAGGCCGGCAGTTGTGCACGCACCACCGCCAGCGTCAGCGGGAAGGCAGTGAGCTGGCGCATGCCACGGACTTGGCCGGCGAAGTCGATTAGCACCACCGCGAAGCCATCGACCATCAACGACACCCCCACGCTGTATGCATACCCCGACACCAGACTCACTTGCGCGCTCGGTTGGCCGCGGCCACGCCGCAACGAGGGCCGCAGCTGCAGCAGGCCATGGGCCACGAGTGGGTCGATGATGCCCTTGATGCCGGGCACGCTGAGCCCGCTGGCATGCGGTAGATCCGAGCGCTCGACTTGCCCGGCGCGGCGGATCAGATCCAGCAGCAGGCGCTCGCTGGGGCCGGCCGCTTGGCCATCGCTGCGACGGCGGTAGTGCGAAAGGATGGCTGCATTTGCGAAAAAAGAGGGCATGCGCGGCGAAAGCTCCGTCGTTGTCATAATCGCTTTAATTAACGAGCTTAATTTAATCCGCCTGCGGCACCAGCACGGGGCCGCCCCATGTCGGATCGTGCCATGCGCCCGTTGCAGCCTCATACCCGCTCCCATTGCCTCCCACCGCCTCGCCCGCAGCACCGGCATGCGTTGTCGCTGGCGCTGCTGCTGGCCCTGATCGGCGTGCTCCCAGGGCCAGCCCGCGCGACCGAGACACCGGTCGAGGCAAATGCGGCATCCCTGGATGAAGCGCAAACCCTGGATACGGTGAAGGTCTGCACCTCGTTCCAGTCGCAGAACACGCGTGCTGTCGCCACCAAGCAGGCGGCGCCCACCATCGTGGATTCGGTCGCCGCCGACAGCATCGGGCAACTGCCGGACTTTAACGTGGGCGATGCGCTGCGCCGGGTCGCCGGCGTCAGCACCGTGGAGTACCAGGGCGAACCACGCTATGTGACGGTGCGCGGCCTCAACGGCAACTACAACAGCATGCTGATCGACGGCTTTGCCTTCGCCAGCAACGACATCGGTAGCCGCCAGGCGCTGATGGATGTGCTGCCGGCCAACTTCGTGGACCGCATCGATGTGGTGAAGTCGCTGCTGCCGGAGAACGATGGCGGCGCGATCGGTGGTGTCACCAATCTGGTCACCGCCACCGGCTTTGCCCGGCCCGATGGCCTGCTGACCGCCTCGGCCAAGGGCGGCGCCAACCTCATGGGAAGCCGCTATGGCGGCCGCACGCCGGTGGGCGAAGGCGAGCTGAAATGGGGCAAGCGCTTCGGGCGTGACGGCCAGTTCGCGTTTTTGGGTGCGGCCAGTGTCTGGCGCCGTGAGATTTCGGTGCCGCAGCAGGAAAATGGCGGCGCCCTCAATTGGTACAACGCCGACGGCACGCGCGCGGCGTCGGCCTATGGCGGCACCGGCGCGGCGGTGCCTAGCGAACGGCGCTGGTACAACTACGACAACACCCGCGAACGGCGCGGCGTGACCGCACGCGTGGATTGGCAGCCGGATGGTCCGCTCAGCGGCCATGTGTCCGGCTACACGTTCGACCAGCACGAATCTTCCGACCGCAATGCCCAGGTCGCCCAGGTGCAGAACAGCGCGCGCCTGACCCGCAGCGGCCCGCAAAGCGGCACGCTGGACAATCTCAACCAGCTCGTCGAGTTGGGGCAGCTACGCTGGAAGCGCGGGCTGTCCGGCATCAACGGCGAACTGCTGGCCGAGCTGCCTGACCAGTGGCGCGGCGCGCTGCGCGCAAGCACCTCGCGCGCCACGGTGGACAACCCGCAGACCTGGGACCGCTTCCAGCAGAATGGCCTGGCTTACGGCTTCGATTGGAATGGCACCCTGCCGGCATTCACGGCCCTGGACCCGGCCCTGGCCGACGACCCGACCCGTTACGCCAACCTCAACCACCAGCAGGAGCGCACGACCTACGCCGAACGGGTGAGCGACCTGCAACTGGAGCTCCGTCGCAACATGGACGAAGACAGCCAGGGGCTGGGACTGGCCTTTGGCCTGCGACAGGTGCGCACGCACATGCAGACCGCGTTCCAGCGCACGACCTGGAGCGGGTTGCCTTATTCGCTGGCCGATGTGCTGGGCAACCCCACCTGCGCCCTGGGTTGCAATGCGCCCATGTTGATCATCGACCCGGACCTGGCCGACGCACGCTGGGATGCGGTGTCCGGCCAGGCGCGCGGCGTGGCGGACATCACCGCGCAGAACAGCGGCACCTACAGCTTGGATGAGCAGGTGCGCGCCGGCTTCGCACAAGCACAGTGGCGCGGCGAGCGCTGGCGGTTGGCCGGCGGCGTGCGCCTGGAGCAGACACGCTTTGGCAGCAGCGGCCAGCAACTGAGCGGAACCACCTGGACCCCGGTCAGCGCGCAGCGCACCTACCGCAATTGGCTCCCATCGTTGGCCGGCCAGATGCAGACCAGCGCCGCCGGCACCTTGCGCTTTGGAGTGTCCCGCTCGATCGGGCGACCGCGTCTGGACCAGATGGCGTTGAACGGTGGCGTGCTCACGCCGGGCAGTACCCCACCCACGCTCAACCAGGGCAATCCGGACCTGCAGCCGCGCCGCTCGCAGAATCTGGACCTTAGCCACGACTGGATCTTCGACGACGGCGGCAGCCTGCTGTCGATCGCGCTGTTCCACAAGACCATCGACAACGAGATTTTCCGTTACGGGCAGTTGCAGACCATTGACGGCGAGCAGGTACTGGTCACCCAGCCGCGCAATACCGACCGGCCGGTCCGCATGCGCGGTGCCGAACTGGGCGCGATCAAGGAACTGGGCCCGTGGCTGCCTGCGCTGGCCGGGCTGTCGGTCGGTGCCAATGTCACCGTCCTGGACGTGGACTACCCGGTGGTACTCGGCGATGGCTCGCGCACCACGCTCTCGGTGTTGCCGCAGCAGCCCAAGCAGTTATGGAACCTGACCCTGAACTATGCCCGTGGGCCGCTGCGCAGTTCGCTGGCCTGGAGTCGGACCGGCGAACTGTGGGATGACCGCTACCCCAACTACAGCAACCAGCAGGAGTTCTATCGCAACCGCTACCAGCAACCGCTGGACCGCATCGATCTGAAACTGGCTTGGGACGTGTCGCCATCGGTCGCCGTGAGTCTGGACGTGCTCAACCTGGCTGGACAGGGCTACCAATACCGCATCGGCCGCAATCAGGAATACGTGCAATCAGCCTGGAAGATGGCCCCCACCGTGATGCTCGGCGTCAACGTCAAACTTTGAGGAGCGTGCATGTCGTCATGTCTAGATACCCCCTTCAGCCGACGCCGGCTGCTGGCCGCCGCTGCAGGCACCGCGGTGTTGGCCACCGCCCTACCCACGCTTGCCGAGACACCGCCACCGCCGGATGTGGGCCGCAAGTTCCTGCACTCCAGGCGGCCGATGCCGTTTGCCGGCAACACGTTCGTTGGCCATCTCGAACAGCAGGGCGAGGGCTACGACAGCTTCGACCGCGTGCTGGACATCTATCGCGAACTGCCCGAGCACCGCTTCGCCACCAAGTTCGCGTTGCTGCCGCCGAGCAGTTACCACGTGACCTTGCTAGGCGGCGTCAATGAGATCGATCGCGTGCGCGGGCCTTGGCCAAGTGATATGGCGCGCGATGTCGCACTGAGCGAGATCAATGCTGCGTTTCTATCGCGGCTGGCGCAACGCACTGCTGCACCGCTGAGTGCGTGCAACTTTGCAGTCAACCCAGCAACGGCAAGGACCGGCGCCAACGATAATCTGCTCATCCCACTGAAACCTGCGGACGAGCAGACCGCACAACGGTTGGAAACAGCGCGCCACGCATTGATGACCTTGACCCGGCTGCAGCGCCCGGACTACACCAACTTCCAGTTCCATATCTCACTCGCCTACCGGTGCGAAACGCTCCATCCTGCAGAGCAGGCTGACTACCGTGCTGCAGTCGGCCACTGGCTCAAGCGACTTGCCGCTGCGGGGCCTATCACCATTCCGCGTTTTCATTTTTGTACGTTCGCCGATATGTACGCGTTTCGTACCTTGCGCGAGGTCTGAAGTGGAGGTATGGGAGTGAGAATTTGGGATTGAAGTGAGGTGCATGATCTCGCCAACCCACAACGGGCGATGCTTACAACCGTCAGTTGCCGGCGCCCACCTATCTTGTGCGTTCGCACCGGCAGGAGCAGCTAGCGAGGCCGCAGAGGCCCTACTCCTATCACGATCACTAACTGCAAGATTACATAGGCTACGGCATCCCACCGCCCCTCTCGCAAATTGGTGGACGGACGTTCGATTTCGTCGTTGTTAGGCTCGAAGCTGCGTCGCTCCAGGCTGAGTCTGGGCAGTAAGTTGCCAGAGAGTTCGGGCGCGCGTTCAGCAATACGTCCGAAATGGACCCGATGAGCATGATCGATATCGCAAGCGAGTACGGAGATCGAGAGACGGCTCGCTATTGGCTAACGGCCGCTGCGCAGAAGGCGACATCGGCGCAATGCGCGAGCTGATCCTCGACCATAAAGAACCAGACGAGCGGGCGTGGGTTTGGATGTACCTGTCCCGCCTGCTGGAGCACGACCTGAGTAAAGACAGATACGAGGCTATCTATGAGGATAGCTCGCCTTACAACGATGACGTCGGGGGAGCAGCCTACGAAAAACGGCGGCAACGAGGGCATAGACTTGACTTCGCTCCCAAACGACGCCGATGCCGTTGCGCGCCAGACGGCCGAGCAGCTATTCACTCAGATCAACGCCGAACCTGATCGCATCTGACGGCGGCTCTGGTCCGGGCACTAGGGGCGCCGGCGAACATCGGCACCCCGCTGGCCACCCTAAGTTGCGATTCTTGTGATTGGCGGCCGGAAGCAGTGGCTGCCAGGCCCAATCCTTCCCTGTCCCGGCGAACAAGTTGGGCGGGGGGGCTTGCGTTGGTGGTTCTTGTTTTGCAGGACGAAACCCCCACGGGGGGAGGCGTAGTGCATTCGCTGGCCGGCCCCGGACCTATGTGCTTACCGGCTGCGCAGCGCCCTAGTTTGAAAAGCCGAGAGCAGGCTCGTGCGAAGATATGCCACGAGTGGTACCTGCCGACCCCGGCACCTCGTGTATCGAAGAAATAAGCGGGTATTGGAGCGGGTATTGAGAGTCTAACTGGGCCAATGGCCCTCTTAAAAACAAATAGATAGGCCTGATATGTTGCTCATGCTCGATAACTACGACAGCTTCACCTACAACCTCGTGCAGTACCTGCAGGCGCTGGGGGCCGAGGTGACGGTGGTGCGCAACGATGCGATGAGCGTCGACCAGATCGCCGCGCTCAGGCCCGAGCGCATCGTGATCTCGCCCGGTCCGTGCACGCCGAACGAGGCCGGCATCTCGCTGCAGCTGATCGAACAGCTGGGCCAGACCACGCCGATCCTGGGCGTGTGCCTGGGCCACCAGAGCATCGGTCAGGTGTATGGCGGCGATGTGATCCGTGCGGGCAACATCATGCACGGCAAGACCTCGCCGATTCGCCACGAAGGCAGGGGCGTGTTCGCCGGCTTGCCGGACAGCTACGAGGCCACGCGCTATCACTCGCTGGTGGTGGACAAGACCACTCTGCCGGACTCGCTGGAAGTCACCGCCTGGACCGAAAATCCGGATGGCTCGGTGGAAGAGATCATGGGCCTGCGCCATCGCCAGTTTCCGGTGGAAGGCGTGCAGTTCCACCCCGAGTCGATCCTGACCCAGCACGGTCATGCGCTGCTGAAAAACTTTCTGCAGCGTTGATCGCGATGGTCGTCACGCACATGGCCGTCATCGGCGCAGCTTGCATCGGCATCCACGCACCAGCGGGGAGCGCGGCTGTCTACGAGACGCTACGTCGCCGCTCGCGGACGGCCTCGCCGACGCATGCAACCAGCGTTTTCCTCACCCAGTAATGCCTGCGCGCGTCGCAGTCACCAGAGATCGCTTCACGATGAACCAGCCCGACGACAACATCCATTTCTATGAGCCGACCCAGGGCCACGGTCTGCCACACGATCCGTTCAATGCCATCGTCGGCCCGCGCCCGATCGGCTGGATCGGTTCGCGCAGCGCCGAGGGCATCGCCAATCTTGCGCCGTACAGCTTTTTCAATGCCTTCAACTACACGCCGCCGATCGTCGGCTTTGCCAGCATCGGTCGCAAGGACAGCCTGCGCAATATCGAGGCCACTGGCGAATTCACCTGGAACCTCGCGACCCGCCCGCTGGCCGAAGCAATGAACGCCAGCGCGGCGATGGTGCCTTCCGATGTCGACGAATTCGATCTTGCCGGCCTGCAGATGGCGCCATCACGCCTGATCGCTGCGCCACGGGTTGCCGCCAGCCCGGTGAGCTTCGAATGCCGGCTCAGCCAGCTGCTGCCGCTGCAGACCGCTACCGGCCACGCCATCGAGACCTGGTTGGTGCTGGGCGAGGTCGTCGGCGTGCATCTGGCTGCGTCGGCACTGCACGAGGGCATCTACGACCCGGCCGCGGTGCAGACGATTCTGCGCGCAGGCGGGCCGGCCGATTATTACGAAGTGCAGCCGCAAGCGCGCTTTCGCATGAAGCGTCCAGGCCAATGATCGCCACAGGTGCAGCTGCTTCGCCCTGGTACATCTGCTAGCTTGCGCCCGTTCCCACACTGATCGAGCGCGGCGCACGTCGCCTGCGTAGCCACCCATCACGTTCTGCCACGGTTGTTCCCATGCCCATCACACCGCAAGAAGCCCTGCAGCGCACCATCGAACACCGCGAAATCTTCCACGACGAAATGGTCGAGCTGATGCGGCAGATCATGCGTGGCGAGGTGTCGGACATGATGGTCGCCGCCATCCTCACCGGGCTGCGGGTCAAGAAGGAAACCATCGGCGAGATCGCCGGCGCCGCCACCGTGATGCGCGAGTTCTCGCGCCGCGTAGAGGTGAGTGATCGCCAGCACATGGTCGATATCGTCGGTACCGGCGGCGATGGCTCGCACACCTTCAATATTTCCACCTGCGCGATGTTCGTGGCTGCGGCCGGTGGCGCGAAGGTGGCCAAGCATGGCAACCGCAGCGTGTCGTCCAAGTCCGGCAGCGCCGATGCACTGGAAGCGCTGGGCGCGGTGATCGAGCTCCAACCCGAGCAGGTGGCGGCCTCGCTGGCGCACACCGGTATCGGCTTCATGTATGCGCCGGTGCATCACCCGGCCATGAAGGTGGTGGCGCCGGTGCGTCGCGAAATGGGCGTGCGCACCATCTTCAACATCCTCGGCCCGCTGACCAACCCGGCCGGCTCGCCGAACATCCTGATGGGCGTGTTCCATCCGGACCTGGTCGGCATCCAGGCGCGCGTGCTGCAGGAACTCGGTGCCGAGCGCGCGCTGGTGGTATGGGGGCGCGATGGCATGGACGAACTCTCGCTCGGTGCCGGCACCTTGGTGGGCGAACTGCGCGATGGCCAGGTACGCGAGTACGAAGTGCACCCGGAAGACTTCGGCATCGCCATGTCGGCCAGCCGCAACCTCAAGGTGGCCGATGCCGCGCAATCGCGCACGATGCTGCTGCAGGTGCTGGACAACGTGCCCGGCCCGGCGCTGGACATCGTCGCGCTCAACGCCGGTGCCGCCCTATACGTGGCAGGCGTGTCCGACAGCATCGCCGAGGGCGTCGTGCGTGCGCGTGCGGTCCTGGCCGATGGCTCGGCGCGTGCAAGACTGGACGCCTATGTCGCCTTCACCCGGCAGATTGCCTCACAGGCCTGACCCCTCCCACTGCACCGGCAGGCATGTGGCGGCATCCTGATCATGACCGCTGGCATGCTGGGGGCTGGCGCGTGGCGGCCGGTTGCGGCCGTCTTGACCGATAATGCCCGACCGCCAGGACCCGATACGATGAGCGATATCCTCAACACCATCCTTGCCCGCAAGGCCGAAGAAATCGCCGAGCGCAGTGCGCGCGTGCCGCTGGCCGAGCTGATCGCGCGCAGCGCCGACCTGCCGCTCACGCGCGGGTTTGCCGCCGCCATGCAGGCCAGCATCGCCGCCGGCGACCCGGCGGTGATCGCCGAAGTGAAGAAGGCCAGCCCGTCCAAGGGCGTGATCCGGCCCGACTTCCACCCGGCCGACATCGCGGTCAGCTATGAATTCGGCGGCGCCAGCTGCCTGTCGGTGCTGACCGATGTGGACTTCTTCCAGGGCGCCGATGCCTATCTGCGCCAGGCGCGCGAGGCCTGCACGCTGCCGGTGCTGCGCAAGGACTTCACCGTCGACCCCTACCAGGTCTACGAGGCGCGCGTGCTCGGCGCCGACTGCATCCTGCTGATCGTCTCGGCCCTGGACGATGGGCAACTGGCCGAGCTCTCCGGCCTGGCCATGCAACTGGGCCTGGACGTGCTGGTGGAAGTGCACGACATCGACGAGCTCGAGCGCGCGGTGCAGGTGCCGGTGCCGCTGGTCGGCATCAACAACCGCAATCTGCGCACCTTCGAGGTGACGCTGCAGACCACGCTGGACATGCGCGCCGCGGTGCCGCGCGACCGCATCCTGGTCACCGAAAGCGGCATCGTCACCCCGGACGATGTGCAGCTGATGCGCAGCCACGGCGTGAACGCGTTTCTGGTCGGCGAGACCTTCATGCGCGCGCCCGAACCCGGCGAGTCGCTGCGTCAGCTATTCTTCGCGCATGACTGAGGCGTATCCCGTACCGCGCGACGACGCACCGCTGGTGGTCTTCGATTTCGACCACACGCTCTATGACGGCGACTCCGGCAGCCATCTGTTCGCCTGGCTGATCAGGCGCAACCCCTTGCGTCTGCTGGTGGCGCTGTTGGCCTCGCCGATCCTCGGCCCGATGGTGGCGATGCTGTCGACCCGCCGCCGCGGCGTGTCCGGGTATGTGTGGATCGCCACCTTCGGCCTGCACCGCACGCGCGAGTTCAACCGTTTCACCGATGCCTACGTGCTCAAGCATGAGGCGCAGATCCGCCAGCGCCTGTTGCCGCACGCCTTGAAGGTGTTCACCGACCACCGCGCTGCCGGCGACCGTGTGGTGGTGGCCACCGGCGCGCCGCCGGAACTGGCGCGCGCGATTCTCGGCTTTGTCGCCCATCAGGACGTGCCGGTGATCGGCAGCCTGGTCGGCCCCCGCCTGGGGGCGGTCACCGCGCGACGTCACTGCCACAACGAAGAGAAGATGCGCATGCTGCGCGAGCGCGGCTATGCCGACATCGCCGTTGCCTATTCGGACAGCACCGCGGATCTGCCGCTGCTGAAGGCGGCGCGCGCGCCGGTGGTGGTCAATCCGAAGGCCAATCGCGAAGCGCTGTTCCGGCAGGTGCTGCCGACAGGCACGCCGATCCTCAACTGGGGATGTCGCGATCGCGGTGGGAAGGCGCTGTAGCGCCTGGCGCCGTTAGCGGCGCGCAGCCTGGCGGGTGCGGCAGGCATCCGAACGCAGCAGCTACCCGGCGCACACGCGGCTGGATTCGCGCGCATCCGGCGGTTGTTCCCCGGGGTATTGGTCACTCCACGCCCACCGAAGCGGCGCGGAACGGCAACCCGCTGCTGCGGCAAAACACGCGCAGCGCTCGGCGGCGGAACGCGCCCGACCACATCGGTCCGCATGCCGTGCGGCATGCGGCCAAGCTGCGGCCGGTGCAGTGCTGCACCAGCCGCGCCAACAGCCGCTCAGCGGGTGCCGTACAGCACGACGGTCTTGCCGCGTGCATGCAGCAGGCCGTCGGCCTGCAGCTTCTTGAGCACGCGCCCGGCCATTTCGCGCGAACAGCCCACCAGCCGTGCCAGTTCCTGCCGCGACACGCGCAGCTGGGTGCCCTGCGGGTGACTCATCGCTTCCGGCTCCTTGGACAGGTCGTGCAGGGTGCGCACGATGCGGTCGGTCACGTCCAGGAATGCCAGGCGGCTGGCTTTCCTTGTGGTGTCGAGCAACCGCTTGGACAGCTGAACGCCAATCGCGTACAGGATGCGGGGCGCATCCGGCGACAGACTGGTCTGGAACAGCTGCTGCAGCCGCTCGTAGCTGATCTCGGCCAGCTCGCACTGGGTGCGGGTGCGCAAGATCACCTCGCGGGTATCGGATTCGATGAACAACCCCATCTCGCCGACGAACTCGCCGCTACCGAAGTAGCCCAGCACCAACTCACGATCGTCATCTTCCTCGGCAATGATGCTCACCGAGCCACTGATCACGTAGTAGAGGGTGCCAGCCGGGTCTCCTGGCCGGAACACATCGGTCCGGGTCGGATAGCGCCTGCGATGGCTGTGCGCCAGGAAACGCTCGATCGTGCCCGCGTCCAGCGCCAGAGAAGGGGTAGCGTTACGTACCGTCGTAGTCACAACCGTCGTGTTTCCTGGGCTCATGGTAGTTCCGCGTGTAATTCCTGAAGCTTAACGGCATGAGTCATGCAAGGTAAACCATTCTTAACGTCGGCATTTCGTTGCTGGGATCTTTGGCTCATAATTGTTTCCTTTCCCGCCTTCCATAAGGACAGACCGACGTGGTCAAGCCGTTGCCTCGCCTGAGGCTGCAGGGGTTCAACAACCTCACCAAGGCGTTGAGCTTCAACATCTACGACGTCTGTTACGCGCGTACCGAAGAGGAGCGTCAGCGCTACATCGAATATATCGATGAACAGTACGACGCCGATCGTCTGACGCAGATTCTGACCGATGTGGCCGAGATCATCGGCGCCAACATCCTCAATATCGCACGTCAGGACTACGATCCGCAGGGCGCATCGGTCACGATCCTGATCTCGGAAGAGCCTGTCATCGACAAGAAGCAGGCCGGCAAGGAGCTGATCTCCGATGCCGTGGTCGCTCATATGGACAAAAGTCATATCACTGTCCATACATATCCCGAGACGCACCCGCAGGAAGGCATCGCCACCTTCCGCGCCGATATCGACGTCGCCACCTGCGGCGTGATCTCGCCGTTGAAGGCGCTGAACTACCTGATCGAGAGTCTGGAGTCGGACATCGTGATCATGGACTACCGCGTCCGTGGCTTCACCCGCGATGTGAAGGGCAAGAAGCACTATATCGACCACAAGATCAACTCGATCCAGCACTTCCTCGCCAAGAACGTGAAGTCGCGCTACGAGATGTTCGACGTGAACGTCTATCAGGAAAACATCTTCCACACCAAGATGCACCTGAAGGACTTCGACCTGGACCAGTACCTGTTCGAGGAGCGCGCCAAGAACCTCTCGTTCAAGGAGCGCATGAAGATCGAAACGCTGCTCAAGCGCGAGATCGAAGAATTGTTTCACGGGCGCAACCTGAGCGAATAAGCGCAGCGAGCGCGCTGTTGCGCGGCCTGCCTGCAGGCGCGCGGAAGAACCAAGGCGGGACGGCCCGCCACGCGATGACCTCGCGTTCCACAGCCGACGGCGGCCCAGTGTGCAAGCACTGGGTCGCTTTTTTTTTGTGCGTTTTTTGTGAGGAGTACTGCGATGCCCTGGATCTATCTGCTGCTGGCCGGCCTGTTCGAGATCGGCTTTGCCATGGGCCTGAAGTACAGCGACGGCTTCACCCGCCTGTGGCCGACCGTGCTGACGGTCGGTCTGGCGGGCATCAGCCTGTGGTTCCTGACCCAGGCGCTGAAGACCATCCCGGTCGGCACCGGTTACGCGATCTGGACCGGGATCGGCGCGCTGGGCGTGACCATCGCCGGCATCGCGCTGTTCGGCGACAGCGCGTCGTGGTCGCGCCTGGCCTGCATCGGCCTGATCGTGGCCGGGGTGATCGGGCTGAAGCTGGTGGGGTAGTCGTGGTCAGCCCTGCGTGGTCAGCCCTGCGTGGTCAGCCCTGCGTGGTCAGCCCCACTGCGTGGGCCTGACCCCCCAAGGTTTGCTACGCAAACCTTGGGCCCCACTTCGTAGCACCCTATCCCCGCGCCTTCGGCGCGCCCCCTTAACAAAAGGGGGCTCTGCTCCAGTGGGGTGTTGCAAGAGGTATGGGCATGGTTTGCTGGGCGCCGCCAGCCGCCAGCCGCCAGCCGCCAGCCGCCAGCCGCCAGCCGCCAGCCGCCAGCCGCCAGCCGCCAATCCCCAATCCCCAATCCCCAATCCCCAATCCCCAATCCCCAATCCCGCCGGCTACAGCCGGTACGCCACCGCTTTCATCAGCTTGGAGGCCAGGGCCATGGCGCTGGGGATCGGGGGCGGGAGGGGGCGTGCGCCGGCCTGTTCGGCCTGGTCGGCGTGGCGGGCCTCGTCGATCTTCATCACGCGCAGGATCGCGCGGCTGCGCTGGTCGGCCTCGGGGAGGGTTTCCAGGTGTTCGTCCAGATGCGCTTCGACCTGGCGCTCGGTCTCGACCACGAAGCCCAGGCTCCAGTCGTCGCCGCGCAAACCGGCCAGGGCGCCCAGGGCGTAGCTGCCGGCGTACCAGAGCGGGTTGAACAGGCTGGGGCGGCTGTCCAGCTCGTGCAGGCGGTCCGCGCACCAGGCCAGATGGTCGGTCTCTTCCTGCGCCGCCTCCAGCAGATGGTGCTGGGTGTGGGCATCGCGGGCCACGGCGGCCTGGCCAAAATACAGGCCTTGCGCGCAGACCTCGCCGACATGGTTGATGCGCATCAGGCCGGCGGCGTGGCGACGTTGCTCCGGGTCCAGTGCGACGTCGGGTGTGTCGGCAGCGGGATTGGGGCGTTCGGCCGGCGGATTGCCGAATACGGTGTCCAGCGCGCGCTGGGCTTCGACCAGCAGCCGGTCGAGCGGGCTGTGCAGTCGGTTGGGGGAGATCTGGGTCATACGGCGATTCTGGCCCCGCTCCGCCGTGCTGCCAACCGCCATGGCTCGGTTGTCGCTGCAACTTGCGCCGCCGCCGTGCGTCCCGTACACTCCTGCCTCTTCTGTTTCGCCTTCACAACGCGTGGCAAAGTTCCAGCGGTCGCCGCCGCTGCAATCCGCCCGACCACTCAAGAGTTTTCTCATGACTACGTTCACCGCCAAGTCCGAGACCGTCCAGCGCGACTGGTATCTCGTCGACGCCGCCGGCAAGACGCTCGGCCGTCTGTCCACCGAACTGGCCCGCCGTCTGCGCGGCAAGCACAAGCCGGTTTATACCCCGCACGTCGATACCGGCGATTACCTCGTGGTGATCAATGCCGAAAAGATCGTGGTCACGGGCAACAAGCTGAAAGACAAGAAGTATCACCGCTTCACCGGCTACATCGGTAACCTCAAGACCGAGAGCCTGGAGCAGGCGCTGCAGCGCCACCCGGAGCGCGTGATCGAAATCGCCGTCAAGGGCATGCTGCCGAAGGGCCCCCTGGGCCGCACCATGTACCGCAAGCTCAAGGTCTATTCGGGTGCCGAGCATCCGCACGCCGCCCAGCAGCCGCAAGTTCTGGATATCTAATCATGGCTATCACGCAAAACTACGGCACTGGCCGCCGCAAGTCCTCCACCGCTCGCGTGTTCCTGCGCAAGGGTACCGGCAACATCACCGTCAACGACCGTCCGCTGGACGAGTTCTTTGGCCGTGAGACCGCACGCATGATCGTGCGTCAGCCGCTGGAACTCACCAAGAACACCGAAAGTTTCGACATCCTGGTCACCGCCTCCGGCGGCGGCACCACCGGCCAGGCCGGTGCGATCCGTCTGGGCATCGCCCGTGCACTGGTCGAGTACGACGAAACCCTGAAGTCCGAGCTGCGCAAGGCCGGCTTCATGACCCGTGACGCCCGCGAAGTCGAGCGTAAGAAGGTCGGTCTGCACAAGGCCCGTCGCGCGACCCAGTTCTCCAAGCGCTGATCCATTGCGTTTGTTGCGTCCCGGTTCGCCGGGGCGCCTACTTCAAAGGCCCGGCCATGCCGGGCTTTTGTCGTTTTGGGGCCTGCGCATTGGAGACTGCAGTCGGCGCCCTGCGACCCGCTATGTCGAGGCAGGTTTTTCTTTCCAGGTCTGGCGGGCTTCGCGAACGCTGGCCGGTCATCTGGTGCCGGCTACGAGTGTCGGCTGCTGCGCCTGCGCACGGCCGCCTGGGTGACGCCATGCGCAGTGGCCGGGCTCGGTGCCTGTCTGCTGGATGCCTGGCTGGCCCGGCATCCATTTCCGACCAGGGCGGGTAGGGTCTCGCCTGAAGTGATCGTTGTTCGGCCTTGGGCGGGCATGCGCGCGCTGCACCCTTGCTGGCTGCAGCAATGCCGGCAAGAGGAATTTGGGGCAACAAAAAAGGCCCGATCGTCAGATCGGACCTTTCGTGTTTGGCTGCCCCGGATGGATTCGAACCACCGATGCCTGAGTCAGAGTCAGGTGCCTTACCGCTTGGCGACGGGGCAATAAAACGTGTTGGGCCAAGATTATTGCATGCCTGTGTGCGCATGAACACCTTGGTGGCTATGGGTGGACTCGAACCACCGACCCCAGCATTATGAGTGCTGTGCTCTAACCGGCTGAGCTACATAGCCTAGGGAGCCGGCAATTCTTACCAAGCGCTCGCGTGTTGTCAAGCATTTCGTTTTCAGCTTGTGAGCCGGCCGTCGCCGTGGCAGAGTCGGTGACAGTAGATTTTCAGGAGTCCGCATCGTGATCGATCCGGACGGTTTCCGGCCAAACGTCGGCATCGTGCTGATGCGAGAGGATGGTCAGGTGTTCTGGGCACGACGCGTGCGCAGGGACGGCTGGCAGTTCCCGCAAGGTGGCATGAATACCGATGAGACACCCGTAGAAGCCATGTACCGCGAGTTGCGCGAAGAAACCGGGTTGTTGCCCGAGCATGTCGAATTGCTCGGTGCCACCCCTGGGTGGCTGCGCTATCGCCTGCCGAGCCGGGCAGTCCGGCGCAACGAGCGTCAGGTCTGCATCGGCCAGAAGCAGGTGTGGTTCCTGCTGCAGTTCACCGGCCACGAATCCCATCTCAAGCTCGACCATACCGACACGCCGGAGTTCGACCACTGGCGCTGGGTGGATTTCTGGTATCCGGTCGAGCATGTGGTGATGTTCAAGCGCGGGGTCTATGCGCGCGCGCTGCGTCATCTGGCGCCGCTGGCGCAGACCATCGCGGGCTCGGCGGCGGTCGGGGTGATGCCCGAGCGCGCGCTGGAGGCCTGGTTGCCAGGCAGCAGCGCGGCCGGGCACGACAGCCCGCGCAAGCGTCCGCGCAAGCGGGGCGGGCCTCGTGCGGTGCGGATTAATAATGATTAACGTTTGGAATTGACACCTATTCTCGTTTGAGGTGCAATCAGTGCCGGTCCTCTCCGGATCGCCAGCACCCGACCGATACCGTGTACGTCTGCATCTGCAATGGGGTCACCGACCACCAGATCCGCGAAGCGGCCGAGAATGGCTGCGCCAGCCTGGCCGAACTGACCATGCGCACCGGCTGTGGTTCGAACTGTGGGGCGTGCCTGGAAATGGCGGGCGAGGTGCTGAGCCAGGCCCATGCGAGCCGCATCCTGCCGCTGCCCATGCTGGGGCTTGCCAGCGCTGCCTGAGTGCCTTCCAGCGTGCTCGCGCGCTGTCGATAACAGATTGCCGCAGACGAGTTGCCGGGTTGCTGGCTCGCGCTGCCGCTTTCCCCTCGCGCCACCAACGCGCAATCGATAGGTCGCCTTCCTGGCTGCCGTCCACGCGGTCGGTTCGGGACCGGCTGCAGTCATGGTTCGATCGGCAGTCTGCAACGATCGCTCGGTGAATGATCGCTGCGCGCTCCGCTCCTGCGACAGGCCGGATGACGGCCCACCCGGGAGCGTGCAGGCGTCGCGCAACTGATCACGATTCGCGTTCCTTCATGCCCCGCGGCAACGCGCTACAGTGCGGCCGGCTCACTGTCTCGGAGACATCGCATGAAGGGCGATACCAAGGTCATCGAGTACCTCAACAAGGTGCTCTACAACGAACTCACTGCGATCAACCAGTACTTTCTGCACGCCAAGATGCTGAAGAACTGGGGCCTGAAGGAACTGGCCGAGCATGAGTACAAGGAATCCATCGACGAGATGAAGCATGCGGACAAGCTGTCCGACCGCATCCTGTTCCTCGAAGGGCTGCCCAATTTCCAGGCGCTGGGCAAGCTGCGCATCGGCGAGAACCCCACCGAGATGTTCCGCTGCGATCTGGCGCTGGAGCGTGAGGCAGTTGCCGTGCTGCGCGAGGCCGTGGCCTATGCGGAGACCGTCAACGACTACGTGAGCCGCCAGCTGCTGGTGGACATCCTGGAGTCGGAAGAAGAGCACATCGACTGGCTGGAAACGCAGCTGGATCTGGTGGTGCGCATCGGCGAGCCGAATTACCTGCTGACCAAGCTGGACGACTGAGGGCGCGCGGTACGGTGCTGGTAGCGGTGTGTCGAAATCAGCGCGAGAGGGTGAGTCACTAGGCGCTGGCAACGCCGGGAGCATGCAGGCGTTGTGGGCGCGCATGGGTGCCGCGCCGTAGCTGTGACTGGCCGCGTGTGACTGCGCGCGCACCCTTACCCCCGGCCCGCATTTGCGAGGTGGGTGCTGCAAAGGCACGCGCGCCAATGACGCGCAACTGCTGGCTTCTCGCCGCGGCTGGAGCGCGGCTGGATTTTTCTTTGCGGGATGGCTTCGACTGCGTTGCCCGGCCGGTTCCTGTGGTCGGCTCGGGGCTTGCGCGGTTCAGCCGGCTGCGCGGGTTGCGGCTTGCAGGCGGGCCACCTGGCCGAGCAGCGCCAGGCGGGCGCGTGCGTACTCGGCGATGACCAGCGCCACCATCACCGAGGGGCGTTCGATGGTGCCGGTGCGCGCGGCCAGTTCGATCCGGCGCGCGGCATTGGCCAGCGCCTGGGCACCGACGTTGGCGCTGGAGGATTTGAGCGTATGCGCCAGGTCGCGCAGCTGCATGCTGTCGCGATTGGTGGCTGCGGTTTCCAGTCGCTCGATGATGCCCGGTGCGTCTTCCAGGAACAGCTGCAGGATGCTGATGGTGTCCGCGCCCGCCACCTCGTACAGCTCATCGATCACGCCGTTGTCCAGGATCGGCAGGGCGCGCGCCTGCGCGGCGCTGCTGGTGCTCTCGGGGTCGCCTGCGGCCTGGCTGCCAGTGGCCGGGCCAGGCAGCAACGGTTGGCGCGGCAGCCAGCGCTGCAGGCAGGCGTCGAGCTGCTCGCGGGCGACCGGTTTGGACAGATAGTCGTCCATGCCGGCGGCCAGGCAGCGTTCGCGATCGCCGGCCATGGCGTTGGCGGTCATCGCCACGATCGGGATCGGGCGGCCGCCGCTTTCGGTTTCCATCGCGCGCCAGCGGCGGGTGGCGGCATAGCCGTCCAGCACCGGCATCTGGCAATCCATGAAGACCATGTCGTAGCGGGTGGACTCCATGCTGCTGAGCGCGGCTTCGCCATCGGTGGCGGTGTCGGCCTCGAAGCCGAGCACGGCCAGCAGCTTCTGCGCGACCAGCAGGTTCACCGGGTTGTCTTCCACCAGCAGGATGCGTACGTCGCGCGCGCTGGCCAGCGCCGGCGCCATCGGCCCGGGAATCATCGCCGCGGCCAGCGTGGCCGCGTGGGCCGGCCTTGGCTCGGGCGGCAACACCAACGAGCGCAGGGTCTCGTCCGGGCTCAGGCGCGGCACCAGGGTGGCATCGTCCTGCAGCTCGGACGGTACCGGCTCGTCGCCGTACAGCCAGATCAGGCGCGCGCCGCCGAGGTCGTCTGGGCGCGCGAGTGCGCGATGCAGGGCGCGCGCGCTGTAGCGCAGCGTGTCGTGGTCGGCGATGACGCAGCGGAAGCCTTCGCTGTCGCTGTGGCGGCGCACCCGCTCCAGCGCTTCCTGGGTGGTCTCCATCAACATGTGCGGCACGCCCCAGCTGTCGAGCAGCCGCTTGAGGCGCTGCGACAGGCGGGTGTCGGAGCTGATCACCATCACCCGCGCGGCATCGGCGGCGGTGTTCTGCTGCAGGTCGCCGATGACCTTGAGCAGCGGGATTTCGAACCAGAACGTGGCGCCGCGCCCGGGTTCGGATTCCACCCCGATGCGGCCACCCATCAGGTCGATGATGCGCTTGCAGATCGCCAGCCCCAGGCCGGTGCCGCCGTACAGCCGCGTGGTGGAGGCATCGGCCTGGGCGAAGGAGCGGAACAGGCGCGCCTGCTGGTCCGGGGCGATGCCGATGCCGGTGTCGCGCACCTGGAAGCGCAGCAGATGCTGAGCGCGGGTCTCGCCCAGGCGGCGCAGCTGGATGTCGACGCTGCCGCGCTCGGTGAACTTGATCGCATTGCCGATCAGGTTGCCCAGCACCTGGCGCAGGCGGATCGGGTCGCCGCGCACCAGCAGGCGCACCGACGGTTCGATATCCAGCCCCAGGCGCAGCTGCTTGCCTTCGGCGGTGCGCTGCAACAGCTGCACGACGCCGTCGAGCAGCTCGCGCAGGTTGAAGGTGGTGATCTCCAGTTCGAGCTTGTTGGCTTCGAGTTTGGAGTAGTCGAGGATGTCGTCGACGATGCGCAGCAGCTGCAGCGAGCTGCCGGTGGCGGTCTGCAGCATGTCGCGCTGGTCCAGGCTGAGCTGGCCGCTGGAGATCAATTCCAGCATCGGGATGATGCCGTTGAGCGGGGTACGGATCTCGTGGCTCATGGTGGCCAGGAATTCGCCCTTGGCCAGCGTGGCGGCCTCGGCGGCCTGCTTGGCGCGCAACAGCTCCTGTTCGAGCGCGCCGTGACGCTGCAGCTCCTGCTGCAGGCGCTCGCGGGCGAGGTCGGCTTCTTGCAGCCGTTGCAACAGGGCGTGCTGCGCGCGCGCGCTGCGGTAGCCGGCAATTGCAGCGCATAGACCGAATGCAACCGCCAGGGCTGCAGAGAGCGCCGTCACTGCGCGCCACGACCCGTCGATGGCCGACCACTGCAGGCCCGCACCCAGCGCAGCGACCAGCGCGGTCAGCGTGGCCAGGCTGCTCCAGGCGCGAAGGCCTCCTGCCCGCGACGTCACTCAGAGCACCGCGTTCGTGAAGTCGAAGTCCAGTTCCTTGCCGACCGTCTGCACCAGGTTGCCCTGGATGAAGTCCACGCCGCTCATCCACATCGCCGCGGCCGCCTGCGGATCTTCGATGCGTTGGCCGATGATCAGCAGGCCGCGCTGATGGGCGATATCGATCACGCTGCGCAGTTCGTCGCGGACTGCCGCGTTGCCGTGGGCATCGGCGAAGCGGTTGGCCATGCGCACGAAGCTCAGCGGCAACTGGCCCAGCAGCGCGTTGGCCTCGTCGCCGGTCTCGAACTGGCTCAGGCAGAACTGCACGCCGGCCGGCATCAATCTGGCGCAGAACTGCTGCACGGTGACTGCGTGGATCAGCGCATCGTCCAGGCGCAGGTCGACGATCAGCGACTGCCCGGCCACGCCACGCTCGACCAGCGTCTTGAGCAGCCAGTCGGCAAAGGCATCGCGTGCCAGCGTGCGCGGCGACTGCGACACGAACAGCCGCAGCGGCGGGTGGGCATGCTGGTACAGATGCAGCAGGCCGAGCGCGTGGTCCATGACCTGCTGGTCGAGATCGGCGATGCGTCCGGCCGCTTCGGCGGCGGGAATCACCTGGCCGGCCGACAGCAGCGTGCCGTCGGCCTGGCGCAGCCGCAGCAGCACCTGGTATTGCGCGGTGTCGCCGCCGGCCACCGCCACGATCGGTTGATACGCCAGTTCGAGCTGGCCTTCGACCAGGCGCAGCTGTTCCTGCTGTTCGGCCTGGCTCGGGGCCAGATAGGCCTGCACGCCATCGCTGCGCAGGCGTGCCTGCAGCGCGGTGCGCTCGACCGCTTCCAGCGCGCTGCCGGTGTCGTCGAAGCCCAGGCCCAACGGCGCCACGCCGATGGCGCAGCGCACGTGCACCGATTCCTCCTCGCGCACCGGGAAGGCATGCGTGGCCAGTCGCTGGCGGATCTCCAGCGCGTGCTGTTCCAGGCTGGATTCGGGCATGTCCACGCCCAGCAGCAGGAAGCTGTTGTCGTTCAAGCGCGCCAGCGGATACGGGTGCGCGGCACTGGCCAGGCGATGCCCGGCCTGGGTCATCAGGCGCTCGTAGGCGGCATAGCCGTAGCGCTCACGCAGGCCGAGCGCGCTGGCGATTTCGATGAAGAACAGCCCGCCGGACTGCTTGCGCGCCAGCGCATCGGCCAGCAGTTCCATCACATGGCCGCGCGTCGGCAGGCCGGTTTCCGGATTGCTGCGCACGCCGACCGGTTCGCCGGCCTGCTGCAGCGCCTGCTGGCGTGCGCGGCGGATGCGGTTGGACACCGCCGCGATCAGGTGACGTGGGCGGATCGGCTTGGTCAGGAAATCGTCGGCGCCGCTGTCGAGCACTTCGAACTGGCGCTCCGGGTCCGGGTCGCCGGTGAGGAACACGATTGGCAGCAGTTGCTGGCCCGGCTGCTGGCGGATCAGGGTGGTCAGGCGGATGCCGTCCAGCTCGGGCATGTGCAGATCCATCAGGATCAGATCCGGGTGGTAGTCCTGGATCGCCTGCGGCACGCTGGCGGCGGTCATTTCGACCTGTGCATGCATGCCGGCGCCGTGCAGCACGCTCTGCGCAAACAGCGCCTGCGAGCGGTCGTCCTCGACGATCAGCACGCGGTACGGCGCGTCGGCGGCGACGTTGTCATCGCCCTCGCGTGGGGTCGAGGCAGTCGTTGATGTCGGCGCTGCCGCCGTCGCGTGCGCGTTGCTGCCCGCTGCAACGGCCTGCGCCGGCGCCGGCGCAGGCGGCACGATCATTGCGGGTGCGGCGGCGAGCGCAGGCGCCGGAATGATGGCCGCGCTCACCGGCTCGGCGGCGGTGGACGCCGCCGCCTCGTCGGCCCAGCGGCGCCAATAGTCGGCCGGCGGCGTTTCGGCGCGCAGTGGACGATTGCGCGTGGCGGTGTCGTCACGGGTAAAAGGAACCGGATCTCGGGCGGCCATCGATACTCCCTGCAGTCGCGATGATTATGCGATGAACTTCACGATAGCGGGGAGCGACGTGCAGCCGGCGTGGTGGTGGAGCGCATCGGCGCGACCAGCCGGCGCATGCCCCGCCACAGCAAGCGCCACACCCACCACACCACCAGCGTGGCCAGCACGCTGGAGCCGACCGCAATACTGAGTGCCAGCCACGGGTGCGCCAGTGCCAGCGCCAGGGCGGTGGTGGCGACGGTGTCTTCGGCCAGCGAGGCGACCCAGTTGCTGGCCGGTTCCGGCGAGGTGTTGAGCAAGGCGCGGGTGCCGGCCTTGAGGGTATGGCTGGTCAGCGCCACGCCGGCGCCGGCGGCCAGCACACCCGTGCTCAGATCACCGTCCGGCGACAGTGTGGCTGCGGCCAGAAAGGCGCCGGCCGGCACGCGTGCCAGGGTCTGCAGCAGGTCCCAGCCCGAATCCACGCCGGGGATCTTGTCGGCGAAGAATTCGGCCACCGCCAGTGCACCGGAGGTGCCCAGCACCCACCACGACTGTGCCGGGTGCAGGGCGGGCGGCAGCTCGATCCAGCCGAGCAGGCCGGCCAGGCCGACACCGAACACGGTGAGATAGACCCGGATGCCGGCCAGCCAGGCCAGCAGGATGCCGATCACGAACAGATGGGCTTCGCTCATGGCGTCGTCGATCCCTGCAAACAATTGCAGAACTATCGCAGAACTTTGGGATAACCGCCGGTCCAGCGCCAGCACGCCGGTCAGTGGCGCTCTGGCACACTACGCCGCCCATGACTGCGCCGGCCCGTCCGGACCCGATGCCCATGCGACCAGCCGCACGCGTTCAGATCGTCCAACGTGAGTCCGGCGGTGGCCGTTCCCGCGGCCGCTGGTTGTGGCTGGTGATCGCGCTGGCGTGGCTGGCATCGCTGGGCGGGGCGTGGTGGATGGCCAGCCGCACTGCCGCGCCGCGTCTGGTCCAGGCCGAGGCGGCGCTGCAGCAGGCGCAGCGCAACCAGGCCCAGCAGCGTCGGCAGATCGCGCAGCTGCAGCAGCGCCAGGTCAACCTGGCGATGTCCGACAAGATCAGCCGCGCCGCCAATACCGAGGTGCAGGCTTCGCTGGCCGAGCGCGACGAGCAGATCGCCGCACTGCGCGCGGATGTGGCGTTCTACGAGCGCCTGGTGGGCTCCACTGCGCAGCGCAAGGGGCTGAACGCGCACTCGGTGCAATTCACCGCCGAGGCCGGCGGCACCTGGAATTACAGCGTGGTGCTGACCCAGAACCTCAACCGCGGCGCGATCAGCCAGGGCCAGCTGCGCTTTTCGGTGGAAGGCGTGCGTGCCGGCAAGCTGGTCACGGTGAGCTGGAACGAACTGCACCAGAAGCCGGAGGCGGCCGGGCAGCCGTACTCGTTCCGCTATTTCCAGCAATTGGACGGCAGCGTGATCCTGCCGAAGGATTTCACCCCGCAACGTGTCAAAATCTCCCTGAGCGGCGATGGGGCGCCGGTCAATCAGACATTCGACTGGACAGTCGCCGGGAATGGCGCGGGGGAGTAGCTCATGTTCGGAAACAAATCCAACCGTGGTGCGCAGACCGTGGTCGACACCTTGATCGGGCCGCAGGTGGTCATCCGCGGCGACCTGATGTTCAGCGGCGGCCTGTATGTGGAAGGCCGCATCCTGGGCAAGGTGATTGCCGAAGACGGCGCCAGCGCCACCTTGACGGTGGCCGAGCAGGGCAGTATCGAGGGCGAGGTGCGTGCGCCGGTGGTGATCATCAACGGCCAGCTGACCGGCGACGTGCATGCCGCCGAGCGGGTCGAGCTGGCCGCCAACGCGCGGGTGCAGGGCAATGTGCATTATCAGGTGGTGGAGATGAGCGCCGGCGCGCAGCTCACCGGCCGCCTGATCCATGCCGCCACCGCCGGCGCGACCGCCGCGTTGCCGGCGCCGGAGGCCGGCCGCGCCGAGCCCGTCAAGGCCCTGCAGGCCGAGACTGCCGACGCCTGAGCGCGTGGCCCCGGCTGAAGCGGGGCGCCAGGTTTGGCAGGCAGCGCTTGAAGTGGGGCCGCCTGGCCCCCATGCTGACGCCATGAGTACGCTCGTTTCGCTTCCCACCGCCGCTCCGGCCCCGGACTATCAGTCCATCGACCGGCCGCTGAACTTTTCCGTGGCCGCCGCCAGCAAGGTGCGCGAGCTGATCCAGGAAGAAGGTAACGCCGAGCTGGCGTTGCGTGTCTATATCCAGGGTGGCGGCTGTTCCGGCTTCCAGTACGGCTTCGAGTTCGACGAGAACCGCGCCGAGGACGACCTGGCCGTGGCTACCGACGGGGTGACGCTGCTGGTCGACCCGCTGAGCCTGCAGTACCTGATGGGCGCCGAAGTGGACTACACCGAAAGCCTGACCGGGGCGCAGTTCGTGATCCGCAATCCGAACGCCAAGACCACCTGTGGGTGCGGTAGCAGCTTCAGCGTCTGAATCGACGCGGTTGCCGGCGCTTGGTTGTTTGTGTGTGATGTTCCGGTCGAGTCGCGGGCAATCTGCTGCCTGCGACGTTCTCAGGTCTGACATGGTGCGGTGGTAGCGTCAGTAGCGTGCGCCGAGATGGCCTCACGCTGTGCGTCGCTTGCGCGCGCTGTATGACTTTGGGTGCGATGCGTGTCGCGGGTCAACGACACCGCAGCCGGGCGGATTTTCCAACCTCGATCTATGTGATCCATGCACTGCGCAGATGCCCGCCGATGCACTGGCGAGGCGCCACGCGCTATCGACGTGCATGTCCAACGCGCTGTGAACAGTCGTGTGCTGCGGGGTTCGCCATGCGCGCGCAAGCTTCGTGCGCGCGAACCGGGCCGCGTGCGGCGATGGCGATACTGCACGCATGCTCAGCGCTGGTGCCAGCACATGCCGGTTCGATTCATGCATCGCGTCTTGTCTTGCGTGACGCACGCGGGCGGTCGCCATTGCGCTGACCGAGCGTGCCGCACACCGCGCCGATCCCACCCCATGGTGCAGTCACCGCGCCGCCCAGCCCGCGTGCGTTGATCGCGCAACGGATCTCGATCCTTCGACATGCCAGTCCCCTGCCATCGCAGTCATCCACGAGAGAAGCCTCACCATGTTGCAGATCAGATCCCGATCGACGTTGAGCCTGCTGGCCATGCTTGGTATCGCCAGCGCAGTGCTTGCGCCCAGCGCGCAGGCATCGCCCGCACGCGGCAGCTTGCTCAGCAGCAATTTCCTGACCAGCTACACCCGTGATGCGATTGCCGCATTGCTCACCTCCGAGCCGCAGGCCGAACAGCCCAGATGCAATGTGCGCGTGGCCGAGTTCACCTATGCCACCGTCGGTGTCGATGGCGAACCGGCCACTGCGTCGGGCGTGGTGCTGATTCCAGGCGGCGAGCGTTGCACCGGGCCGTATCCGTTGCTGGGCTGGGGGCGGTCGACAGCGACGATCCGCAACGAGCAACAGGCCAAGGACATCCGTGACGCCAAGGGCGACGACCCGCTGGTCACACGGCTGGCCAGCCAGGGCTATGTGGTGGTCAGCAGCGATTATCTGGGGCTCGGTCAATCCAGCTACCGCTCCCATCCCTACCTGCATAGCGCGACCGAAGCCAGTGCGACGATCGATGCCTTGCGCGCGGCACGCAGCGTGCTGCAGCGCTTGAAGACGCCGTTATCGGGCAAGGTCATGCTGTCGGGATATTCGCAAGGCGGCCATGCCGCACTGGCAACCCAGCGGGAGATCGAAGCGCATCTGTCCAAGGAGTTCCATCTGGTTGCCAGCGCGCCGATCTCCGGGCCCTACGCACTGGAGCAGACCTTCGTGGACAGCTGGAGCGGGAGCAACGCGGTCGGCGAAAGCAGCTTCGGCATCATCCTGGGCAGCTACGCGATCGTCGCGATGCAGCACACGTATCGCAATATCTATCTGGCGGCCGGGCAGGTGTTTCAGGATCGGTGGGCGGCCCGGGTCGAGGCGCTGTTTCCCGGCAAACTGGGCCTGACCGATCTGTTCCTGGGCGATACGCTGCCCGGGATCGATCAGCTCAAGGCCTACTTCCAGCCGGGGTTCTATCGCGATTTTGCCAGCAATCCCGGCAATCCATTCCGCAAGGACCTGGCACGCAACGACCTGCTGGACTGGGCACCGCAGACGCCGACGCTGCTATGCGGTTCGTCCAACGACGCCACCATCCCGCTGAAGAATGCGGTGACCGCGATCGCCGCCTTCAAGCGTCGCGGCAGCACCCAGGCAGCGCTGGTCGATATCGGCAGTGGCGACCCCAACGACAACTCGGCGTTCGTGCATCTGACCACCAACGAACCGTGCATCGTCGCGGTACGGCATCAGCTGCTGGACAAGCAGCGCTGAGACCGGGAGAGCGTGTCGCTGACAGCTGGGTGATCGTCGCGTCCGGCATCCGCGCTCGCCGGGATGCCTCACCCTTCGATGGAGCCTTGTCGCAGGCGCAGGCGCAGGCGCAGGCGGCAAGGCCGGGGATGCCGGAATTCGGACCCGGCTGGCTGCAACACCATGTCGATCGCACGTGACCTGCTCTGCGATGTGGCGCGCAATGTGACGCGCTCATGACCGCCCGGCGGGCGCCAGGTGGTGTCGACGTCTGAACGCGCGCCGCCGGCCGGGCCTGCATCGATGGTGCGCTGCTTGCGGGCGATGCCGATTATCGGCAGGCTTGCGCCGATGTCAGAGTCCTCTTTTTCAACCTCCGGTTTTGCCTTCACCCATGCGCCGCTGGATCGTGGCGACCTGCTGCGTGACGATCCCGCGGCGCTGGCGCGTCTGTGGCCGCAAGGCCGCGTGCTGCTGCTCGATGCCAAGGGCACTGCGCTGGCCGATGCGGATGGCCAGCCGCTGCTGATGGACGGTGCCGCGCTTGGCGACGGGCCGGATGGGGCGATCTTTCTTGGGCTGCGCGATGGCGTCGGCTGGTTCTGCCTGCCATCCGATGTGCTCGGTGTGGACGCGCCGCAGCGCATCGACCTGCGCCAGGCCGCCGCCGACTGGCCGGCAGACATATCCACTGCCTTTGCCTACGCGCGCGCGATGCTGCACTGGCAGTCGCGCACACGTTTCTGCGGCGTCTGCGGCGGGGCGATCGCGTTCCGCCGAGCCGGCTTCATCGCCCATTGCACGCAATGTCAGACCGAGCATTACCCACGCGTGGACCCGGCGATCATCGTGGCGGTCAGCGATGGCGCGCGCCTGCTGCTGGGGCGGCAGGCAAGCTGGGCGCCGGGGCGGTATTCGGTGATTGCCGGCTTTGTCGAACCCGGCGAGTCGCTGGAGCAGACCGTGGCGCGCGAGGTGTTCGAGGAAACCCGTGTGCAGGTGCAGGACTGCCGCTATCTGGGCGCGCAACCGTGGCCGTTCCCGGGTGCGTTGATGCTGGGCTTCACCGCGCGCGCTGCGGCAAGCGAGGTGCCGCAGGTCACCGGCGAGCTGGAAGACGCGCGCTGGGTCAGCCATGCCGAGGTCACCGCGGCATTGGCCGGCGAAGGCCAGATCGGGCTGCCGCCGCGCATTTCCATCGCGCGGGCGCTGGTGGAGCATTGGCATCGCGCGCATGGCTGAGCCTGGGCGAGCGCTGCAGCACGGGCAGATCGGCTGCGCGTGCATCGGCTCGGCTAGACTCGGCTGAGGAGGCCTACCCATGTTCACCACCCTGGTTGCTGTCGTCGTCGCACTTGCGCTGGGCCACCTGGCGCCCGCCCAGGTGGCGCGGCTGCGGCGTTTCGAATGGTTCGGCCAGTGGCTGCGCCGGCTGGACAGCCATGCCGCCGGGCGCGGTGCGTGGCAGGGGCGCTATGGCGTCGCGCTGGCGCTGTTGCCGGCCTTGCTGGTGGTCGTGCTGCTGCAATGGCTGCTGGACGAGGTATGGCGCGGGTTCTGGGCCTTGCTGTTCGGCGTGGCGGTGCTGGCTTGGACCTGGGGGCCGCGCGATCTGGATCGCGATGTGGAAGCGGTGATCGATGCCGACGAAGCAGGCGCGCGCCGCGATGCGATCGCGCAGCTGCAGGCCGCCGGCGGCAGCGTGCACGAGGATGCGCCGTCGCTGGTGGAAGCGGTGGTGGTCAACGGGTTGCGGCGCTGGTTCGCGGTGCTGTGGTGGTTCTTGCTGCTGGGACCGTTCGGCGCGGTGCTGTATCGGCTGACGGCGCTGGCGGTGGAAAGCCCGCTCTCGGTGCTGCTGCCGCCGCGCAACCTGGCCGGCGCGCGCTGGTTGCTGGCCGCGCTGGAATGGCCGGTGGCGCAGTTGATCACCGTGTCGATGGCGCTGGTAGGCAATTTCGACACGGTGTTCCGTGCCTGGCGGCAGGCGCATGGCAACCGCTGGTCGCTGGAGCCGCATTTTCTCGGTGCGGTGGCGCGTGCCAGCGTCAGCGCCGAGCTGCGCGAGGAAGCGCACGACTACACCGATTCGGGACTGGTGCCGGTCTGGCGCCGCCTGCCGGAGGTGCGCGATGCGATGAGCCTGGTCTGGCGCGTGCTGCTGCTGTGGATGGTGGTGCTGGCGTTGCTGGTGATCGCCGGCTGGGTGCGGTAGGCGCGCAGGCTGATTTCGATCGAGCGGCTGTTCGCGACCTGCTAACCCGGTGCCAGCAAGGTAAACGGGTACCAAGGCAAATTCCTGGCAACCCAATACACAGGCAACGCCCACAACCAGAACTTCGGCTCGGACATCACGGCCACCACCGGTGCGAACCAGCGCGCGCGCCAACCGGCTTTCCAGGCGATCAGGCCGGGCAGGGTGAACAGGCCGAGCACGGCGGCCGGGTTCATGGCGAAGGCGCCGGGCAGATCGAAGTGCACCAGCGCATACAGCGCGCGGGTCATGCCGCAACCAGGGCAGTAGCAGCCGGTCACGGCACGGAACACGCAGGGCGGGAACGGGCTGTTGCTCGCGTTCGGATCGAAGCGATACAGCAGCGACACGCCGAAGGCGGCCACGCTAGTGGCCGCCCCGAGTCCAAGCCAATGGCGTGGACGCAGTTGCATTACTGCATGTGCTGCAACTGCTGCATGTAGTCCATGTAGCCCTGCATGCCGCCGGTGGCGACCATGCCGATGTTGATCAGCAGGCCGATGACGGCCAGCACGCTGGTCACGATGCACCAGGTCTTGGCGGTGTTGGAGGCACGCCGTGCGCCGTCGATGTCGCCCTGGTTGAGCAGGCCGTTGACCTTGCTGGAGAACACGATCGCCACGATGCCGGTGATCAGGGCCGGGCAGCACAGGCAGAAGCCGAGCACGGTGGAGACGATCGCCCAGATCAGGTGATTGGGAATCGGGCCCGGTGCGGCGCTGGGCGAGGGATGGATCGGCGGTGGGATGGCACTCATGGTGAAGCTCCTTGGGTGGTAAACAACAGCGAGATGTTGCAGCGCGTGGGGAAGCCAGCGATGGGCCGCGCAGGCAGCGTCCACCGATCACGGCGAACACGTCTGACACGGTGATGTGGCGTACGACGACTTCCCCAGGTCCTTCTTGTCGCGCCCGCTAGGCGAGCGCGGCGGCAATACGTGCAATGGCGCACAGGCTACTCGCGGCACGCGGCGGACGCAAAGCCCGCGCGGCCGCAGTCACGGCTGATCCTTGCGCAGTGCACGGACCTGCTGTTCGAGCAGCGCGGCGGTCGCGGCGTCGCCGGGAACCGCTGCGCCGGCGGCCACTTCGATATGCGCGCGGATCCGGCGCGGCACGCGCATGCGGCCCAGGCGGGTGTCGCGGCGGCTCCACATGCTCGACCACATGCCACGCAGCGCCATCGGAATCACCGGCACCTGGCGGCGTTGCAGGATCTTTTCCACGCCCGACTTGAACGGCGCGATCTCGCCATCCCTGGTCAATGCGCCTTCGGGGAAGATGCACACCAGCTCGCCGTCGGCCAGCGCCGCATCGATACGGTCGAAGGCCTGCTGCATCAGCGCGGGGTCTTCACGCGCGCCGGCGATCGGGATGGCCTTGGCGGTGTGGAAGATCCAGCGCATCACCGGGATGCGGAAAATCTTGTAGTACATGACAAACCGCACCGGGCGCGGAATCACCGCCGACAGGATCAGCGCGTCCATGTAGCTGACGTGATTGCACACCAGCAGCGCCGCGCCGTCGTCGGGCACATGCGCGTCGATGTCGCGCGCGCGCAGCCGGTACAGCACGCTCACCAGCACCCAGCTGAGAAAGCGCATCAAAAACTCGGGCACCAGGGTGAAGATCCACAGCGCCACCAGCGTGTTGGCGACTGCCAGTGCCAGGAACACCTGCGGAATGCTCAGGCCCGGCAGCGGAATCCGCACCCCGAACAGCACCACCTGCGGCAACTGCAAAGCGATACCGATGACGGCCGCAGCCACAATGAACAACGAGTTCTGGATGTTGAGCCCGGCGATCACGCGCGACAGTTCGGCCTTGGGCGTGCGGCTCTGGATCAGCGCAAACAACGGCACCACGAACAGACCGGTGAACAGGCCGATGCCGACCAGATCAATGATCAACCGCACGCTGCCGGCCTGCTGCACGAACTGGCCGATCGACAGATCAGTGGCAGGTGCAGCACCGGGACCCGCGAAGTACAGGTCCAGCAGGAATGCGCTGATGCCGAACGCGCCCAGCGGCACCAGGCCGATTTCCACGGTGCGCCCGGACAGCCGTTCGCACAGCAGCGAACCAATGCCGGTGCCGATCGAAAACAGCGCCAGCGCGAATACATACAGGTCTTGCTGGCCGCCAAGATTGACCTGCGCGTAGGTGGGCAGCTGCGCGGTCAGCACGGTACCGACGAACCAGAACCACGACACGCCCAGCACCGAGTTGCGCACCGCCGGCGTGCGCCGGGTCAGGCGCATGATGGCGCGCGATTCGGGGATGGGGTTCCAGTGGATCTTCAGCTCGGGCGCGCCGGCATCGACCTTGGGCACCAGCCGCGCGACCAGGTTGCCGGTGACGGCAATTGCGATCACCGCGGTGGCCGCAGCCTCGGGACCATGACTGCCGGCGATCTGGAAGATCAGCCCGCCGAAGATCATGCCGCACAGGATCGAGATCGAGGTGCCCATCTCGACTAGGCCGTTGCCGCCGGTGAGTTCCTCCGGTTTCAGCACCGAGGGCAGGATCGAATATTTCACCGGCCCGAACAGCGTGGACTGCAGGCCGGTGCAGAACAGCGCGACCAGCAGGATCACCATGTTCTCGGTGACAAACCCCACCGCTGCCAGCGACATGATCGCGATCTCCATCGTGGTGGTGATCACGATGAGTTTCTGCTTCTCCAGCTTCTCGGCGATCTGCCCGGCCAGCGCCGAGAACAGGAAGTACGGCAGGATGAACAATGCCGGCGCCAGATTGGTGTACAGCGTGCGCTGCGCCGCATCGATGCCCAGGTAGAACAACAGGCCGATGATGGCCTGCCGATAGACGTTGTCGTTGAACGCGCCCAATGCCTGCACGGCGAAGAACGGCAAGAAGCGGCGCTGCCTGAGCAGGGCGAACTGACTGTGACCGGACATGCAGTTTCCTTTGCGAACGCGCGCAGCCTAGCAGGCTTCCACGGCGCGATGGTTGCTGCCGCCTCGCTCAGCGCGACGCGCGTGCTGCCGGCGTGCGGGGCGCGTGTTGGGCACGCAGCAAGGCGACGAAGGCCCGTGCGGCCGGGGTGGGATCGGGCCGCCACACCGCATAGGTCAAAAAGCGGTAGCGCTCCTTCAGCGCGACCGTCACCACCCCGCGCATGGCCGTGGCCATGGTCTGCGGCACGATGCCCACGCCCAGGTCGGCGGCGACCAGCTCGCGCACCAGATCGGCATGGGTGACTTCGTACTGCTGGCGCTGCCGCAGGCCGGCCTGCGCGAAGGCCGCATCGACGATGCCGCGCACGCCGGCGCCGGCGATCAGCCCGGCCATCGGTTCGTCGTCCAGCTCGGCCAGCGCCACCCGCTTGCGCGTGGCGAAGCGATGGGTGGGCGCCACGATCAAGGCCAGGGCTTCCTCGTGCAGCAGCAGCCGCTGTTGCGGCACCGCGACCTGCGGGCCGACGCCGACCAGGGCCACATCCAGCCGGCCTTCGCCCAGGTCGTGCAGCAGGGTCTCGCTCATGGCGGTGCGCAGGTGCACGTCCACCCGCGCATGCGCGCTGCGAAACGCGCGCAGCAGCGTCGGCAGCTGCACGGTGGTGAGCGAGGAGATCTGCCCGAGCGCGAGCCGGCCGCGCACCGTGCCCAGGGCCTGGGCCATTTCCTCGTGCAGACGTTCGGCCGCACGCAGGGTCTGGCGGGCGTTGTGCAGGAACACCTCGCCGGCCGCGGTGGGCCGCACCTGGCGGGTGCCGCGCTCGAACAGGCGCGCACCGAGGGTTTCCTCGATCTTGGCGACCTGGTGGCTGAGCGCCGATTGCACGGTGTTGCACCGGCGTGCGGCGGCGGTAAAGCCGCCTTCCTCGGCCACGGCCACGGCGAACTCCAGTTGGCGCAGGGTCAGCATGCGATCTCCAAACGCGATGGCTACGGTGAAAACAATACATTGGAAAGATGCCGCGTCGCTGCCCACACTGCGGCCATTCCTACAGCATGCACCTGCCATGACCGTCGAACCGATTGCCCACCCGCCATTGCCGCGCCGGCTGGTGCTGCTGATGGCTGCCGCCACCGGGCTGGCGGTGGCGAGCAACTATTACGCCCAGCCGCTGCTGGAAACGCTGGCGCAGGCATTCGACATCCAGGTGCGCAGCGCCGGTGCGGTGGTCACGGCCGCGCAGCTGGCTTACGCGGCGGGGCTGCTGTTGCTGGTGCCACTGGGCGACCGGCTGGAGCGGCGCGGCCTGATCGTGGGCCTGTTCGTGCTGAGCGCGATTGGCTTGTTGGTCAGCGCCAGTTCGCACACGTTTGCGATGTTGCTGGTCGGCACGATCGTGACCGGCGCCAGCTCGGTGGCAGCGCAGATTCTGGTGCCGTTCGCCGCCACGCTGGCGGCGCCCAACGAGCGCGGCCGGGTGATCGGCACGGTGATGAGCGGCCTCTTGCTGGGCATCCTGCTGGCGCGTACCGCGGCCGGGGTGCTGGCCGGCATTGGCGGCTGGCATACGGTGTACTGGATCGCCTCCGGCCTGTTGCTGGTCACCGCCTGGCTGCTGTGGCGCGGGCTGCCGCGGCACCCGGGCAATGCGCAGCTGTCGTATCCGCAACTGGTGGGCTCGGTGCTGACGCTGCTGCGCGACGATGCGGTGCTGCGCTCGCGTGCGGTGCTGGGCGGGCTGATCTTTGCCGGCTTCAGCATGTTCTGGACCACGCTGGCGTTCCTGTTGTCCGGGCCTGCGTATGGCTATGGCACGGCGGTGATCGGGCTGTTCGGCCTGATCGGTGCGGCCGGCGCGCTGGCCGCCAACCGCTCCGGTCACTGGTCCGATCATGGCCACGGCGACCGCGTCAGCTGGGGCGGGCTGGTGATGCTGCTGCTGTCGTGGGGATTGCTGGCGTTTGCGCCGCAGTCGATCGCGCTGCTGATCGTCGGCGTACTGCTGCTGGATAGCGCGGTGCAGGGCGTGCATATCGCCAACCAGAGCGTGATCTATCAGCGCAACCCGCATGCGCGCAATCGCATCACCTCGGCCTACATCACCTGCTACTTCATCGGCGGTGCGGTGGGTTCCACGCTGGGCACGGCGGCGTATGCGCAGGCCGGCTGGATGGGTGTGGTGATCGGTGGCGCGGTGCTTGCTGCGGCGGCGCTGGGTTGGGTGGGACTGAGCGTGGCGCGCAAGCACTGGAAGTAGGTGCATTGCCGGAACGGCGCCGCGGTCATCGGAGCAAGTGGCCTGCGCGCGCATCGGGGTGCGTCGGCATCGCCGCCCACATCGATGCGGCAGTGGCTGCGCGGCGCGCATGCGCACCGTGCACGCGCATCGACGACGACGCACTAGGCCTTGCCGGTCGCCAGGCGCGGTGCGCCCTCTGCCGGCGCGGCGGTGACCGCCACGGCAGCGGCACGCAGTTTGGGCAGCAGCCGCAGGGTCAGTGCCAGCTGGTCGCGCACCAGGCGCTGCTTGGGCGGCAGTTGCACGGCATGCTGCTCCAGCGCTTCGGCGGTGACGATTTCCTGGCTTTCGTCGTGCGCCGGCAGCGGCTGGCGTTCGCGCAAGGCGGTGGCGATTTCGCCCAGCGCGCGCTGCAGGTAGTCGCCAGCCTGCGCGATCGCGGGATCGTGTTCGCCATCGAGCGCGGCGCGGTGCGCACCGAGTGCGGACAGATAGCCGAGCAAGGTGTTGGACAGCGCCAGGAAGCGGAAGCCCGCATCCAGATTGCGCCGATAGCGGCCGGGTTCGCGCAGCATGTTGGACAAGGCCACCGACAACGCGGCATCGGCGTTGTGCATGTCGCGGCGCGCGATGCGGTAGGGCAGGTCGTCGCGCATGCCGCTGGCGTATTGCTCCAGCACCTGGGCCAGATAGCGCGCGCAGCTGGCCAGCACCGTGGCCATAACCTGGTTGAGGCGGCGGCCCTGCCAGTCCGGCAGGATCAGGAACGAGGCGGCCGCGGCGATTGCGCAACCGATCACCGTGTCGATCAGGCGCGGCCAGATCAGCACGAAGCCATCGCCAAGCAGGTTGAAGCAGAACAGCGCCATCACCGTGATGCCGGCGGTGGCCAGCATGTAGCGATCGGTGCGGGTGATGAAGAACACCAGCGCGGCGGCCAGCGCCAGCAGCAGCTGCACCTCGGTGCCGGGGAACAGCTGCATCAGTGCCCAGGTGGCGACCAGGCCGATCAGGGTGCCGGCGATGCGCTGCACCAGCCGCAGGCGGGTGGCGCCGTAGTTGGGCCGGCACACGAAGGCGGTGGTGAGCAGGATCCAGTAGCCGTTGTCGGCATGGATGGACTGCATGATGGCGTAGCCGACCACCAGCGCGATGGCCATGCGCAGGCCGTGGCGGAACAGCACCGAGCCGGGCGTGAGTTGCTGCATCAGACGCGCGGCCATTTCGCGCAGGGTGTGCGGCGAGGAGTCGCGCAGGCGGGTGTCGAGGTTGTCGCTGGTGGAATCGGATTGCGCCGCTTCCGACAACCTGCGTTCGATGCTCTGCAGGTTGGTCACCAGCAACTCCAGCGCGCCGAGCAGCCGCGTCAGTGCGGGGTCGGCACGTGCGTGCAGATAGTCCAGCGATTGCCGCAGATCTTCGGTGGCCAGGCGGCTGTTGTCGCCATAATCGAACGGATGGCGCAGGCGGATCGCCTCGCCCAACGCGGCGCAGGCCTTGCCTTGCAACGCGAGCAGGCGCTGGCAGCGGTACAGCACGTCGCTGTGGAAGAACGCGTCGGTCAGCGCTTCGTAGGGATAGTGCGAGGAGCTGGCGCGCTCGTGGAATTCCTGCGCCATGTAGTACAGGCGGAAATACAGGCCCGATTGCACGCCCGGCCGCCCCGAGCGGCCGAAGCGGCTCATGATCGCGGTCTTGGCGGCGTTGAGCGCGCCGACCACCTTGGCGTTCTGCTCGGCCAGCGCCAGCCGGCGTGCGTGCAGGTCGCTCTGCCGCACCGGTTCGAACAGGTCGGCCTTGAGCCTGAGATAACGGCCCAGCTCGAAGAACAGCCGCGACAGTCGCTCGCGCACCGGGCGATTGGCGAACAGGATGGTCCACAGGATCGACAGCACGCCGTACCAGGTGGCGCCGATCAGCAGCAGCGCCGCGCCATGCCAGGCGATCGACGGATCGTGGCTGCCGTGCTGGTCCATGCCGATCATGGCGTAGATCGACAAGGCCACGGTGGCCTGCGCGATCGAGGCGTAGCGCTCGCCCAGCGCGCCGAGCAGGGTCAGCGAGAAGGTCGCCACCGCCATGCCGGTCACGAACGCCAGCGGATACGGAAACAGCAGCACCACCGCCGCGGCAGCGGCGGCAAAACACAGCAGCGACAGCAGCACCGACTTGATGCGGCCCAGCCAGTTGTCGTCGGTCTCGGCGATGGCGCTGGCAATCGCGCCCAGAAACAGCGCCGGCACCGCGGTGAGCTGCTGCCAGTGCCAGCACACCCCCATCGCCACTGCCAGCGCGATGAACACGCGCAGGCCATAGCTGGCCTTTTCATGGGCCCACAGGCGGCTGAGGCGGGTGTCGAAGGAGGAAGTGGCCACAGTCTCTGCAAGGCAAGGTGCCCGGGCATTATTGCCGCAGGCACGCGCCGTCGGGGTGGAGGGCGGCTAGTTCTTTGTCAGTAGCCGCGTTGTCGCAAGTGCCTGGGGCAAGGCGCTCAGGCCTGTGCGCCCTGCTCGCGGGCGATCGCACGCCAGCCGATGTCGCTGCGCTGGAAGGCGCTGGCCCAGTGAATCGGCTGCAGGCCGGCATAGGCATTGCGCTGCGCCTCCAGCACGCTGTCGCCCAGCGCGGCAACGCATAGCACGCGGCCACCGGCACTGACGACCTCACCGTTTGCATTCAATGCAGTGCCGGCATGGAACACCTTGGCGCTGGCAGGCACCGCGTCCAGGCCGCTGATGACCTCGCCGGTGATCGGGGCTTCGGGATACGGCCTGGCGGCGATGACCACGCCGAGCGATGGGCGCGGGTCCCACTGCGCCTGCGTGGTGTCGAGTTCGCCGTCGATGGCGGCGTCCAGCAGATCGACCAGATCCGACTGCAGGCGCAGCATCACCGGCTGGGTTTCCGGGTCGCCGAAGCGCACGTTGAACTCGATCACCTTGGGCGCGCCGTGCGCGTCGATCATCAGCCCGGCATACAGGAAACCGGTGAACGGCACGCCGTCGGCGATCATGCCTTGCACGGTCGGCTCGACCACCTCGCGCATGACGCGTGAATGCACTTCCGGCGTGACCACTGGAGCCGGTGAGTACGCGCCCATGCCGCCGGTATTGGGGCCGCTATCGCCATCGCCGACACGCTTGTGGTCCTGGCTGGTGGCCATCGGCAAGGCGTGGGTGCCGTCGACCATCGAGATGAAGCTGGCTTCTTCGCCATCGAGGAATTCCTCGATCACCACGCGCGCGCCGGCATCGCCGAACGCATTGCCCGAGAGCATGTCGCGCACCGCGTCTTCGGCCTCGCCCAGCGTCATCGCCACGATCACGCCCTTGCCGGCGGCCAGGCCATCGGCCTTGACCACGATCGGTGCGCCCCCGCTTTCAACAGACTTGCTGCGCACGTAGGCCAGCGCGGCGTCCACCTCGGTGTGTACCGCGTAATACGCGGTGGGGATGCCATGGCGCGCCAGAAAATCCTTGGCGAAGGCCTTGCTGCCTTCCAGCTGCGCGGCCTTGGCGGTGGGCCCGAAGATGCGCAGGCCCAGCGCGTGGAAACGGTCGACCACGCCCAGCACCAGCGGCACTTCCGGGCCGACCACCGTGAGCGCCACGGCTTCGCGCTGCGCCAGCGCGAGCAGGCCGTCCAGGTCGTCGACCTTGATCGCCACGTTGCGGCACTTGGCTTCGGTGGCGGTGCCGGCATTGCCGGGTGCCACCAGCACCTCGCTCACGCGCGCGGACTGCGCGATCTTCCAGGCCAGGGCGTGTTCACGGCCGCCGGAGCCGATGACGAGGATTTTCATGTGAGTGCCGGGAATGGGGAATGGGGAATAGCAAAGTCTTTGGTTCTGCAGGCCGTACGATGTGGAGTGGCATCCAGGGAACCGCTTTCCCGATTCCCGATTCCCAACTCCCCATTCCCGGCATGTCAGTGCCTGAAATGCCGTACGCCGGTGAACACCATCGCGATGCCGTGTTCGTCGGCGGCGGCGATCACTTCGCCATCGCGCATCGAGCCGCCGGGCTGGATCACCGCCTGGATGCCGGCCGCAGCGGCGGCATCGATGCCGTCGCGGAACGGGAAGAACGCATCCGACGCCATCACCGAGCCGGCCACCGTGAGCCTGGCTTCCTCGGCCTTGAGCGCGGCGATCTTGGCGCTGACCACGCGGCTCATCTGCCCGGCGCCGACACCGATGGTGCGGTGGTCCTTGGCGTAGACAATCGCGTTGGATTTGACGTACTTGGCCACGCGCCAGGCGAACAGCAGATCGCCCAGTTCGGCCTCGCTGGGCGCGCGCTGGGTGACCACGCTCAACTCGCCCAGCGACATGCCGCGGTTGTCGGACGACTGCATCAGCAGGCCCGAGCCGATCCGCTTGGTGTCGTAGTTGTTGAGGCCGTTGCCGTGCGGGATCTTGAGCACGCGCACGTTGGCTTTCTTGGTGGCATAGTCGAGCGCGCCGGGCTCGTAGTCCGGCGCGATCAGCACCTCGACGAACTGGCGGTCCAGGATGGCTTTGGCGGTCGCCGCATCGAGGGTCTTGTTGAAGGCCAGGATGCCGCCGAAGGCGCTGGTCGGGTCGGTCGCATAGGCCAGCTCGTAGGCATCGCCGCAGCCTGCGCCCACAGCCACGCCGCAGGGGTTGGCGTGCTTGACGATCACGCAGGCCGGCGCATCGAACTGGCGCACGCATTCCCATGCCGCGTCGGCATCGGCCAGGTTGTTGTAGCTCAGCTCCTTGCCCTGCAACTGCTGGAAGGTGGCCAGGGTGCCCGGTACCGGATACAGGTCGCGGTAGAACGCGCCAGCCTGGTGCGGGTTCTCGCCGTAGCGCAGGTCCATCACCTTGACGAAGTTGGAATTGATCTGCGCCGGGAACGGGCTGCGCGTGGGCACGTTTTCGGTGCTGTCGGCCACCGCCGACAGATAGTTGCTGATCGCCGCGTCGTACTGCGCCACGCGGTTGAACGCGGCCACCGACAGCGCAAAGCGCCTGGCCGCCGACAGCTGGCCGTCGTTGGCGTCGAGTTCGGCCAGCAGCTCGGCGTACTGCGCCGGGTCGGTGGCCACCGCCACGCGGGCGAAGTTCTTCGCCGCGCTGCGCAGCATCGCCGGGCCGCCGATATCGATGTTTTCCACCGCATCGGCCAGGGTGCAGTCGGCCTTGGCGGTCACCGACTCGAACGGATACAGGTTCAGCACCAGCAGGTCGATCGGCACGATGCCGTGTTCGGCCATCACCGCTTCGTCGATGCCGGCGCGGCCGAGCAGGCCGCCGTGCACCAGCGGGTGCAGGGTCTTGACGCGGCCGTCCATCATCTCCGGGAAACCGGTCAGCTGGGCGACGTCGGTGACCGGCAGGCCCGCCTCGCGGATCGCCTTGGCGGTGCCGCCGGTGGACAGCAGCGCGACGTTGCGCGCTGCCAGCGCGCGGGCCAGATCGATCAGGCCGGTCTTGTCGGAAACGGAGAGCAGGGCCCGGCGCACGGGCAGGAGATCAGAAGCCATCGGTGGGGGATATCAAAGCGGGGCAACCCATATTGTAGGCCGCGCCGGCGCTCGAATGGACCCGAGCCCCCGCAATGGCGTCGATCCATGCGCTGAAAAGGCGCTGCCAGGCGCTGCTGCGGCCGATGGCGGGCGCGCTGTCGCGCGGCGGCATCAGCTCAGCGCCGACCGGGCGCTCGCGGCAGCGGTGGCGTTGCTGCTGGCCGCCACGGCATCCGCTGTGGCCGGGCATGTACGTGTGCCACCGCGACGGGATCTGATGGCTGCGCGAAACTCTTTTGGTTCGGGCCATGCACTGGCGAACACAATCCGGAGCCGGTCGCAGATTGATCAAGAAAACCGGGTTTCGGGCGTGGAGCGCATGCCTGTGCTTCGGTAATCCGCACCTGTCTTCCGCTGCGGCGACAGTCGCCAGCGCCGGGCTGACCGACGATCTGTGCTCGCTGATCGATTCACTCAACCGGTTCACCAGCAACGACGCTTTCGGCGAGGCGTCCCGTCGCTATGTGCTGCAACGGCTGTCGCGCAGGAGCCAGCCTTGCCATCACTCCCCGCTGCGTCTTGCCGTCACGGCCGTCCATGACCCTGCGATTCAAGTAAGACACCGCAGCGCGCGTGCGCCTTGTGGCGTTCGTCGACGACCCACCGTCGCAGTGCCGGTACTGCCCCCTGCCAATGGGCAGATCCGTCTCGCCCTCACGGCGGGACGATCCGCACCCGTTCGCCGGCCAGGGCAGGCATGCCGGTTTGCGCAGCTGCTCGGAACATTCCTATGAGATCACCCTTATGAATCGCGCAAAAGTCCTGGCATTACGCACCTGCACCAACAACATGTCCGATCACTGCGGGCTGATCTGGCCGCAGTCGGGCAGTGTCGAATGCCGGCATTGGCAGCCCAGCATCAAGCAGGAAAACGGCCTGACCGGCCTGTTGTGGGGACAGGGAACCAATGCGCATCTGAACATGCATGCCGATGCGCACTGGGTGGTCTGCATGGTCGATACCGCCGACATCATCTGGCTGGGCGAGGAGGGCATGATCAAGTTTCCCCGGGCCGAGGTGGTCTACGCCGGCAGCCGTGCCGGTGCCATGCAGTGCATTGCCGCGGATTTCATTCCCAAGGCAGCGCAGGCGCAATTCGCGGCACCGCTCGTCGAAAGCGCTGCGCATTCCACCGCGCCAATGCCGGTCGCGGCCCACGGCATCGATCCGCAGGCCGCATACGCGACAGCTGCGATCGTGCGCACACGCGAAATCGCCACCTACGGCAGCACGCTCACCGGCGCCGATCAGAGCCAGCTGATCGCAGGCTACGGAAGTACCGAAACCGCGGGTAACGGCAGCGAGTTGATCGCCGGCTATGGCAGCACCGGCGTGGCCGGATCCGACAGCACCATCGTGGCCGGCTACGGCAGTTCCCAGACCGCAGGCGGGGGCAGCACGCTGACGGCCGGCTATGGCAGCACCCTGACCGCGCAGGACAACAGCTCGTTGACCGCAGGCTACGGCAGCACCGAAATCGCCGGGCAGGACAGCTCGCTGATTGCCGGCTATGGCAGCAGCTTGGCCAGCGGCGTGCGCAGCTATCTGACCGCCGGCTACGGCAGCAACCAGATCGCCAGCTATGGCAGCTCGCTGATCGCAGGACACGAAAGTACCCAGATTGCCGGTCACCGCAGCATGCTGATTGCCGGCAAGCTGAGTTCGCAGACGGCCGGTTCGCGCAGCACGTTGATCGCCGGCATGGGCAGCGCGCAGACCGCGGGCGACCGCAGCAAGCTGATCGCCGGCGCCGACAGCACCCAGATCGCTGGCGATCGCAGCAAGTTGCTGGCCGGCAGCAACAGCCTCCTCACCGCCGGGGACCGCAGCAGGCTCACCGCCGGCGATGACTGCACGCTGATGGCGGGCGACCGCAGCAAGTTGACCGCCGGCAAGAACAGCATCCTGACGGCGGGCGCCAACAGCAGATTGATCGGCAGCCTGGGCTCCACCCTGACCGATGGCGAAGACTCGGTGCTGATCTTCCGCTGCTGGGACGGCAAGCGCTACACCAACATCATCGCCAAGACCGGGGAAGAGGGCGTCGAGGCCGACACCGCCTATCAGATCGATGACGACAAGAACGTGGTGGAGAAGTTCGACGATCCGTTCGACACGCTCGCCACCATCGTGGCGGACCATGGCAGCGGCCCGGCCTCGGCAGCGGATCATGCAGCGGCGACGCAATTGCCGAACTGAGCAGGCAACTCGCCCAGGCGATCGGCATCGCCGATTGAGCACCGCGGCCAACCGCCGGATCCCCGGCGGTTGGCCCGATCAGATGAAGAGGCGCGCGAGCAGGGCACGCTGGACGCGACGGAAGTCCTGCGCCAAGGCGTGGGATCAAGAGCGAACACTTTGGGCAGCCCGACCCGACATCAACATGCTGCGCATTCCACAACACGCAACGAGATCGTCCATCGGCCGCGTCATCACCAAGCGTGCCAGCGCAGCGCATTACCAGCCCGCAGCACACCCCAACGCTCTAACGATTCCCCAATCCCGATTCCCGATTCCCGGCTTACGTCAGCCCATACTCTTTCAGCTTCTTGCGCAGCGTGGCGCGGTGAATGCCCAGCATCGCCGCCGCGCGGCTCTGGTTGCCTTCGCAGTGGTTGAGCACTTCCACGAACAACGGGATCTCCATCTCGCGCAGCACGATTTCGTACACGTCGTCGGCGTCGCTGCCGTCCAGGTCGCGCAGGTAACGGCGGACGGACTGGGCCACGTGTTCGCGCAGCGGCGACTTCGGGGCGCCACGACTGGTGTCAGGACGAGAGGGGGCTGCGTTCAAAGGAGGTTTCCCAGTGTCACGAAGCCGGGACGCGTGGCCGGCGAGGGGGAGTGAGTCTAGCGCGTGACCTCCCCGCTCGCCACGCCCGTGTGGCCGTGGGCGCAGGTCGGGTCCGCTCAGCGGAAGTCGAAACTGAAGGCCGCCGTGCTCGCGGCCGGTTCGCGCACGCGAAACGCCACCTGCACCGCCTGGCCCGGCGCGAGCGTGTCCTGCGCCGCCGGCGGCTGGCCCAGATACTCCTGCGGCGCCAGCACACGCGTGCCGATCACCCGCCCGTCGGCGTCGGACAGCGACAGCTGCAGCCACGGCCAGGCCTGCGCCCAGCGTGCCTCGTTGCGGAAGCTGGCCTGGATCTGCAGCACGCCTGGCACCCCGGGCAGCGGGCGCACCTCGCGATTGAGCAAGCTCAGTGCGCCCGGCTCGCGCCAGGCCGGCAGGGTGCAGCGCGCCACCGTGCAGGCGGCGCTGACCAGCGGGCGCCAGCGCGCATCGGCGGCCAGCTGCGCACGGTCGGCGATGACGATCTGCAAGGCCAGCAGGCCGACCAGCCCGACCAGCAGCGCCCACTGGCGGCCGCTGGCGCGCAGCCGCGGCCGGCTCAGCCCGTGCCGCGCGAATGCAGGCGCGGCCTGGGCTGGCAGCGGCTGGAACTGGGCGGGCGCCGCTGCGCCGGCAGTGTCCGCGTCGTCGTCGCCTGGCTCGGCGTCCGTGTCCGGAGCGCTGCCGGGTGCTGGTGGGGCGGCCAGGTCGGAGGCGGGAGCGGACGCGGTGCCGTGCGCACGCTGCCGGTCTGTGCCTGCCACGCCGGCGGCCGCCACGCCGCGCGGATGCGCGGTGGCCGGCTGTGCAGCAGGAGTGCCGGCGAGCGCGACGTGGGTGTCGCCGGGGCCGGCCGCGATGCCTTGCAGGGGATCGCCGGGCAGCTGGCGCGTGGCTGCCGTGGTCCACGCCGGCCGGTCCGGCTCGGCGGTGTCTGCCGCGGCCTGGCCGGCATCGCCGGGTGGCAGCAGGATATCCACCGGCGCGGAGTCGTTATGCGACGCGGTCGCCGGTGGTGCAGGCGGTGGCGGAACGATCGGCGCCGACGGCGCCGGCACCAATGCGCCGGCCGGCACCGGCGGTGCGTGCAGCGGCGCTTCGGCGGCAGGCACCACCGGGGTCGGGACTAGCGACGGGGCAGCCGGCGTCGCACGCAGGAACGTGGCCAGGGGGCGGCGCGGTGGCGGAGTCTCGGACATCGGCAGGCGTGCAGCGGGAAGAACCCTATTCAACCACGCGCACGCCAATGGGCGAACCCGGGCGCGTCATGCGTGCGCGGCAAGTAACCGCAGGCGCTGATGCCGCTTCCATCGACTGCGGATACGCATCCCATTGGTCGGCCAACCGTCGCGCCGCTGTGACCACCCTGCCGCAGTCCAAGGCCGCATTCCAGCGCAGGCCGCACTTCAGCCGACAAGCAAACGCAACAACCGGCGCACGTCATCTGAGCCAGCTCCAAACTCCGAGCTTGCCTCACAAACGAAGCGCCTAGCAGCCTGCCCCCGATTCCCGATTCCCGATTCCCGATTCCCGATTCCCCAACTCAACGCCGACGCCGCGTCTTGCCCTCGGCCAGCAACAGATCGAGCAGGCCGCTGCGCTGGCGCGGCGCCAGCGTGTCGAAGCGGTTCAGCAGCACGCGTTGCTGCTCGTCAAGGTGGCGGTATTGCGCGGGTTCTTCGGCGATCGCCGGCACCGGCGGGCCGAAGGTGCGCTCGCCGCGGCCGGTGGCCAGGTATTCGAACGCCATGCCGCTGCGCCTGGCCAGGCCGATCAGGTTGTCTACCGAAGGCGCGGTGCCTTCGGCCATCTCCCACTGCGCTACCGCGCTGCGGGTCACGCCCAGCTCGCCGGCCAGGCCTTCCTGGGTCAGCTTGGTCAGGGCGCGGGCTTCGCGGACGCGTTCGTACAACTTGCTCACACGGCACCGTGAGTGGGGAACGGGCCGGGAGATATAGCCCTAGCAGCAATCAGAGATAGTTCGTATACCTTTCATATGCCGATATGTTTGCGATACTGTCCCGGTGTCAATGATGACGGGATCACAGCGAACTCAAGGAGGACATCCATGGTCGAGCCAGCCGCTCCCAAATCCGCCCGTTCCACCATGCCGGCAACGCCGCCCGCCGCGCCACCGCCCGCGGCATGGCCGGCACACTCGCCGCTGGATCCGGCGATCAATCGCTTTCGTGGCGCGCCGTGTTACCAGGTCTGGCAGCACCAGGGCGCGTGGACCGCCGTGGCCGACGGCACGCAATGGTCGGCCGGGCTGGCGCCGCGGTGGTGGGCGCTGCGCCAGCGGCACTGGCGGTTGCTGGCGCTGAGTGTGGTTCTGCTGGCGCTGGCCGGCGGCCTGGCCAGCCTGGGCCCGCGGACGTGGTCGCTGCCGGCCTGGGCGGCGTTGCTGCTGGCCGAGCTGGGCCTGCGCGTGCAGCTGGCCCGACGGGCCGGGCCGTGGCGCAGCGCGGCGCTGCGGCGTGCCGGCTGGCAGGCGGTGACCCGCCTGCGCGCCATCAGTGTGGCCGATGCGGTGACCACCGCGCAGATCCGTGCCGGCCGGCCACACCGCTGACCCGACGCGGCGTCAGTGGCGGCGCACGCCGTCGATGCGCATCCAGTCTTCGTCGCGTTCGCAGCGCAGTTGCTCGAACCAGGGCGCGTAGCGCTGCAGCAACTCCTCTTCCTGACCATGCAGAATGCCCGACAGCGCAATCCGTCCGCCCGGCGCCACGCGTGCGGACAAGGTGTCGGCCAGCGCATCCAGCGCCGATGCCAGGATGTTGGCGACCACCACCGGATAGGTCTGCACCGGCGCGTCCTGCGGCAGGTACACCGCCAGCTGCGCCTGCAAGGCGTTGCGCTCGGCATTGTCGGCAGTGGCCAGCAGCGCCTGCGGATCGTTGTCCACGCCCACCGCGCTGGCGGCGCCCAGCTTCAGCGCGGCGACGGCGAGAATGCCCGAGCCGCAGCCGAAATCCAGCACGCTGCGGCCCTGCAGCTCGCCGCTGCCGGCCAGGCTGTCCAGCCAGCGCAGGCACAGCGCGGTGGTCTGGTGGGTGCCGGAGCCGAACGCCAGGCCCGGATCCAGACGGATCACCGCGGCGTCGGGCGCTTGCGCGGCCTCGGGCAGCGCGTGATTCCACGGCACGATGAAGGTCCGCGCACCGAACTGCATCGGCTTGAACTGATCCATCCAGGCGCGTTCCCAGTCGCTGTCGTCGACGGTGCGGAACGCCACCTGGCTCCAGTCCAGCCCGGGGTCGAACGCTTCCAGCGCGGCGAGCAGCACCAGCGCATCGCTGTCGCCGTCGAACAGCGCGTTCAGCACCATGGTGTTCCACAGCGGCGTTTCGCCGACGCCGGGTTCGAGAATGGCGCGCTCGTTGCTGGTATCGGCATTGGCGTCGAGCAGCGTCACCGCCAGCGCGCCGATGTCGTCCAGCGCATTCTGGTAACGGGGCTGGGTGGCGTCGGAGCAGGGCAGGGTCAGTTCAAGAAACGGCATCGTGGCGGTCGGGCAATTCGAAAGCGTGCATCGTAGACCATTCATGCAGGCGGACTCCTGCGCGACGGGGGCTGGGCCAGCAGGCGCATTGCGCCTGCGATACGGCGGATGCCGTCGCCTGATCGGTGCAATCAGCGCATGCAGCGCGGTGGCGCCGGCCGCTGCCGGCGCAGCACGCAGACGCGCCGGCAACCAAACTGCCGCTGCGCGCCACTCACGTCACACCCGCGCAGAGCACCGTCCACATGCAGTGCACCGTCCGCAGTTCGCACCGGCGGCGTCCGCTTGCGCGCCAGCGCGCACGCAGGCGGGTGCTAGACTCCGCGCCGTCGCTGCGGGGCTTTCCGCAGCAGGGTCGCCGCTGTCCATGCCGCTTGCTCGTGCCCGCCATCTCTGGCTGTTGCTGGCTCCCGTCGCGCTCGCGGCGGCGGCCTGGTGGCATGTGCGCGCGCAACCGGGCGACTTGCCCACCGCCGCGCTGCCAGCGACGGCAGGCAGTGCCCGTGCCGGCGTGCCGGCAGCGGTGGCGCACGTGCCCGCCGAACGCGGCGCTGCCCTGCAGCTGCCGTACCGCGATGCGGTGGACGCGCAGCCGGACCTGTACCGCTATGCGCAGCAATTGCAGCAGCAGGTGCGCGCCGGCGATGCGCAGGCGGGGTGGCGCCTGAGCCGCGTCTACGATTACTGCGCGTCGTATGCGGCCAGCCCGGCCGGTTACGCCGCCGACAGCGCCTGGATCGCCGCGCAGCACACGCCCGGCGTGGCGGCGATGCACGCCGCGCGCGCACGCGTGGCGCAGCGCTGCGCCGGCTTTGCGCCCAGCGACGGCCTGGGCCCGCGGCTGGTGGCGCAGCAGCGGCAGACGGCCGCGCGTGCAGGCAACCTGGCTGCCGAGGCGGCGTTGCTGGCGCTGGGCGAGCCGCTGCAGCGCTCGTCCAGCTACAAGCGCGCGCTGGTGCAGCGCGTGCTGGCCTCGCGCGACCCGGAGGCCTACCTGGCGCTGGCGCCGGCGATGGGTGCGCGCGCCAGCGGCGATGACAGCCTGGATGGCTACGTGGCCGGCGATCAGTTCGCCGAGCTGGCCTGGCAGGTGGCTGCATGCCGGCTGGGGCTGGATTGCAGCCCAGACAGTACCCTGGTCACCAATTACTGCGCCAACGCGGGCATCTGCTCGCGCGACAGCGCACAGGATTTCGTGTCGTTCGTATTCGATGCCGCGGTGCCGCGGCAGGGAGCAGACAGAGTGGATGAGATGGTCGATCGCTTGGTCTCCGAGCCGGGAGCGCAGTCATGAATTACCGTCGCCTGGCGCATGGCGCCAAGTTCTGGTTCTGGGTCGCGTTGTTCGTGGCGTATTCGGCCGCGGCCGTGGGCATCGTGATGATCGACACCGCCGATCACCGCTATCAGCCGCTGTCGGTCAAGTTGACCACGGTCGCCGCCGACGAACAGCAGCGACGGCATGGTGCCAGCCAGGTGGCCGCGGTCTACCGCGCCAGCAGTGCGATGCCGTTTTCGACATTGCCGGCCGGCTCCACCTTCCAGGTGGTGTGGCCGGATGGCTCCACCGAAACCATGACCGTGGTCGACCCGGCCTCCTCCAGCGGCATCGTGCCGGTGCCGGGCAGCCAGCAGCCGGCACCGCGGCGCAGCCGCGCGGACGACTGATCCCGTAGGAGCGCACCTGGGCGCGACGAGGTTCCACCGATAAAGCGCGGTCGCGCCCGGGTGCGCTCCTACGCACAGGTCGGCTGGCCTGCGCAATGCACCGGGCAACAACGCAACAAGCCCGGTTTCCCGGGCTTGTTACGCGGTGCACTGACCAGTGCGATCAGACCAGCGCGATCGACTTGTTCTTGCGCTCGGCCAGGCGCTTTTCCAGATAGTGGATGTTCTGCCCACCGGCCTGAAAGCCCTTGTCGCGCATGATGCGCTGCTGCAGCGGGATGTTGGTCTTGATGCCGTCCACCACCATCTCGCTCAGCGCCACGCGCATGCGCGCGATCGCGGTCTCGCGATCGGGGCCATGCACGATCAGCTTGCCGATCATCGAGTCGTAGTTCGGCGGCACCTTGTAGCCGGCGTAGATGTGCGTATCCACACGCACGCCCGGGCCGCCGGGCGGATGGAACGCGGTGATCAGGCCCGGATTGGGCATGAAGGTTTCCGGGTCCTCGGCATTGATGCGGCACTCGATCGCATGCCCGCGCAGCACGATGTCGCTCTGCTTGATGGTCAGCTTGCGGCCGGCGGCGATGCGCAACTGCTCGCAGACCAGGTCGATGCCGGTGATGCGCTCGGTGACCGGGTGCTCCACCTGGATGCGCGTGTTCATTTCGATGAAATAGAAACGCCCGTCTTCGAACAGGAACTCGAAGGTGCCCGCGCCGCGATAGCCGATGCGGATACAGGCATCCACGCAGACCTTGCCGATCTCGTTGCGCAGTTCTTCGGTGATGCCCGGGGCCGGCGCTTCTTCCACCACCTTCTGGTGGCGGCGCTGCATCGAGCAATCGCGTTCGCCCAGATGGATCGCACCGCCCTGGCCGTCGGCCAGCACCTGGATTTCCACGTGGCGCGGATTTTCCAGGAACTTCTCCATGTAGACCTGATCGTTGCTGAAGGCGGCCTTGGCTTCGGACTTGGTGGTTTCGATGGCGGCCTTCAACGCGGCCTCCGAATGCACCACGCGCATGCCACGCCCGCCGCCGCCGCCGGCGGCCTTGATGATCACCGGGTAGCCGATCTCGCGCGCCACCTTGGTGTTGGCGACGATGTCGTCGCCCAGCGGGCCGCCCGAACCGGGCACGCACGGCACGCCGGCGGCCTTCATCGCGCGGATCGCCTCGACCTTGTCGCCCATCAGGCGGATGGTGTCGGCCTTGGGGCCGATGAAGATGAAGCCGGATTCTTCCACGCGCTCGGCAAAGTCGGCGTTTTCCGACAGGAAGCCGTAGCCGGGATGGATGGCCTGCGCATCGGTGACCTCGGCCGCGGCGATCAACGCCGGGATGTTGAGGTAACTGTCGCTGGAGGCAGCCGGGCCGATACACACCGACTCGTCGGCCATGGCCACGTGCTTGAGGTTGCGGTCGACCGTGGAATGCACCGCGACCGTGCGGATGCCGAGCGTGTGGCACGCGCGCAGGATGCGCAGCGCGATTTCACCTCGGTTGGCGATGACGACTTTATCGAGCATGGGAATAGGGAGTCGAGAATGGGGAATGGGGAGAAGCGGGCATCATGGTGCGGCTCCACGTCTGCGTAAGGCATTCATCAATGCGGTGAGCTTGGCGAAGACCTGGTCGACCTGCTGGCTGACGATGTCTTCGTCTTCGGTGTTGCTATAGCCCAGTCGTCCGGCGATCTGGACCTGTGTATCCAGTTCGAAGAGCGAGCCGCGCGCAATCGAGAGAAACCGCGCGTAATCGGGAGTTGAACGTCGCGCCGCACCTTCGGCGATATTCGACGGGACGCTGATGGCCGCACGGCGCAGTTGCGCCGTCAGGCCGTAGCGTTCCTGCTCGGGAAAGACCTCGGTGAACCGATAGATCATTTCCACAAGCTCCATGGAATCGCGCCAGGCCTCCAGGCGTTCATGAGGCCGCTTTGCCGATTCCCGATTCTCCACTCCCGATTCCCGGCTCTCAGCCAATCACAAACAACGGCTGATCGAATTCCACTGGCTGGCCGGTTTCGCCGAGGATGGCCACGATGGTGCCGGAGACGTCGGCTTCGATCGGGTTGAACATCTTCATCGCCTCGATGATCGCCAGCGTCTCGCCGGCCTTGACCTGCTGGCCGACGGTGACGAAGGCCGGCTTGTCCGGCGAGGGCGAGGTGTAGAACGTGCCGACCATCGGCGCGCGCAGCACGTGGCCTTCCGGCAGGGCGGCCGCCTGCTTGGCGCCGCCGGTGGAGGCTTCGGTGGGCGACTGCATCGGCATGCTGGGGGCGGCCGGGGCCTGCGCGGGCGGGGCGGGTGCGTACTGCTGCACCGGCGCGCTCATCACGGTGGTGCCCTTGGGCACGCGTGCCAGGCGCACGCTTTCCTCGCCTTCCTTGATCTCGATTTCGGCGAGATTGGATTCTTCGAGCAGGTCGATCAGTTTCTTGATTTTGCGGAGATCCATACGGGCCTCATGAGGTGAATCGGTGGAGGTTGCCGGCGGCTGCCGGCGGAAGGGGGTCAGGCCGTCGGCGCGGGCGCCGGCGTGGGTGAGCGGGATGTCATGCGTCGCGTTCCAGCCGCGCGATCACCGCTTCCAGCGCCAGCCGGTAGCTGTCGGCACCAAAGCCGCAGATCACGCCGTCGGCCTTGTCGCTGAGATAGCTGTGGTGCCGGAACGGCTCGCGCGCATGCGGATTGGACAGATGGATTTCCACGAACGGCAGGCCCACGCCCAGCAGCGCGTCGCGCAACGCCACCGAGGTATGGGTGAAGGCGGCCGGGTTGATCAGGATGTAGGCGGTGCCGTCCTCGCGCGCGGCGTGGATGCGCTCCACCAGCACGTGCTCGGCATTGGACTGCAGGCAGGTCAGCGCATGCCCGGCGGCCTGCGCGCGGTCCACCAGGGCCGCATCGATCTGCGCCAGCGTGGTACGCCCGTAGACCTCCGGCTCGCGGGTGCCGAGCAGGTTGAGGTTGGGGCCGTGCAACAGCAGCAGGTGGGCCATGACATCCGGGAGAGCGGAAAGGCCGGAAGTCTGCGCGATGTCGCCGATGCTGTCCAGATAGCAGAAGTTATAGCTGTTTTAAACAATTGTTTTAAGTTTGCCGAGAATTCAGAAGCATTGCGCGAGCTGCATGCGCTACGGCCGCAGCACGGGGCGGCAGCGGCTTCGTGCCGGCTGCGTTGGTGGTCGGCGACGCGCTCTTGATGAGCAAGGGGGTCGACAAAGGCGCCGATCTGCTGGACAACCGCGCCATCTACCAGCAGACCGACAAGGCGGGCGTGGAGTGGCAGTTCAACGGTCGCAACTGGCAGCGCGAAGCGGCCATCGATCTTGCCCAGGATGGCCGGCGCACGAGCGGCGAGCAGCCCGTGGTGGCGAGCTACGAAAAATCGCAGGAACTGGGCGCGCTGGCCAACGCAAAGGCAGTGGAGCTGGCGCTGGGCAAGGCTCCTCCACCGCAGGACCCGTTCAACCTCCCTGCACGGGCCAGCGACCAGGTGGGATTGGACAACCAGAACTGGCATCGCAATCCCGAGAGCCAGGCATGGGAGCGCCAAGTCAAAACCGCCGTGTCCGGTGCCAACGACCGAGGCAGCTACGAACACCAAACCGCCTCCCCGGAACGCGCGCAACAGCTCAACCAAGAAGCCCTGGGACGCGTCGAAAGCAACATCGCCACGGGCCGCGAAGCCATCGCCGCCGCCTACCTGGAACACCATGCCGCGCAGCGGGCACAGGCTTACGGTGTCGAGGTGCCTGCGGCCGTCCAAGCCGCCCAGGCCAAGCCCGGCGCTGTGCTCGGTTCGGACGCTCAGCTTTACCAGCGCACCGAGTCAGCACAGTGGGCAGGCAAGGATGGCGTTGCCACTGGCAATCTGGCGGTGGAGCTGGAACTGACCGACCAACTGCGGCAGCCCTCGATCGAGCGCTCCCAGGAAGCCTTGGCAGCGATCCAGGCGCTTCCCGCGCCAACGGCTGCGCAGATGGAGCACAACGAACTGCTGCATCGTTACCGGGCGGCAGGCGTTGATTTGAACGTCAATCCGGACACCCAACGGGCCGTGGAGTTGGCCGCGCAGCGGACCAGGGACGCCAACAGCATCACCGGGCCGACCATGCAGCAGTTGCAGCGCAATGCGTCGGGGCAATATGGCTATGACAGCCCCATCGCGCACCTTCAACGCGGCAGCGATGGGATCACGCGTGTGGTGGCCGTCACCAGCAGCGAAGACATCCGGCAGGCGTTGAGTGAGGCACGGGACCACCGACAGGAACCGGCAACCGTTGCTCGGGCGCCCGAAGCGACGGGAGATGCGGACACCTCGGCCTCCGATTCTTCCAGTGCGCAGCAAGTGCTCGACCTCCAGGCACGCATGCAGGCCTCTATTGCGGCGCAGGCGCGACAAGAACGCGAACAGCAAGATCGTGTTGCGCAAGAGCAGCACGTCGCGCAGGTGCGCGAGCACCTCCAGCAGGCACAGCCTGAGCGCGAAGATCAGGCGCAGAGCGAACAAGCAGTCCAGGCGCACGCGCTGTTGGAAGGTCAACGCCAGGCAGAGCAACGACGCGAACAGGAAGAACGCCAACTGCAGGAGCAGCAGGCACAGACCACCCAGCAACGCGAGCTGCAGGAGCGTGAGGAAAGGGATGTCCAGGAACGGCAAGCGCAGGAGCGCCAAGCCCAGGACAACCAGCAGCGGGAACAGCAGCAAGACCGACAGGCTCAAGAAGCCAGGCAGGTTGAGGTCCAAGAAGGTCAGGCTCAGCAAGCACAGCAGCAAGACCCCAGCCAGCACGCCTCGCAACAAGCCGACCCTCAGCCGCACGCTGCGGATGTGGTGCTGACTCAACAAACAACGCGGCCCGAGTTGCAGCAGGAAGACGCGCGTCAGCAGTCAGAAATCCAGAACCAACAGACAGGCGAACAGTTGGCTCACCACCCACCTGACCCACCGAAGCAGACGACTGGCCCAGGTGACGCGCAGCCGCGTCAAGCACCAGAAGCAGAACGCGCGTTGGAACCGCAAGCGGTGCAAAGCCGCGACACCGCGCGCAGCCAAGCGCCTCCTTCCGAAGGCCGGGAATCGGGCAAGCAGCCTTTGCAAAGCGCGGAGGCCGATGCGGTGCCGCCAGCGCTGCATCAGCATGTGCAAACGCAGCAGGCGGAGATGGGGCGAGTGCCGATCCACCAGCAAGAAATGGCGCGTGGGCAGGAGGGAAAGTTGGTTCGCGCCATGGCCCCAACAACGCCTGCGGCAGCAGAGCCGTTGATGGCATCGCAGGCCACGGCGCCTACCACGCCTGAGCAAGAAGCCAGGGCCGAGCAGTCCCGTCCTTCAGACACCTTGCTTGCTGCTCATGATGCGCCGTTGCCGCCACCTCAACACCTAGCGCCGGCGTACGAGCAGTCCTTTGGTGCAAGCGCTGTGAATCGCTTCCCTGCAGGATCTGCCGAGGCCGAAGACCGACGCACCCAATCGACCCCAGCGCAGGACCGTAGCGCCGCAGACCCGGGCGGTGCTCTGTTCCTGGAAGAGACCATGCGCTCGCTGCGCCAGCTGCAAGAGGAGATTGAGCGGGGTGATCGGGAAGACGAACGCTTCCACAAGGAATGGAAGGAGTATCGCGAGCGTGGAGCACCCTATCCCTTCGTTCACCACGAGACGCAAAGCGTGCAAGGCGCAAGCCTCGATGGGTTCCCGCAGCACGAGCAAGGCCGCCGCTCTCCCAGTGGAGTGGCTGCACAAGCCGATGCCTTCCCACCTCCAGCTCTGCGCTTCGCCGGTCCAGGGGGAAGCGATGCGCCAAACCAGTCATCGCAGGTTGAGCGGAAATCCATCACCGGCGACCCGGATGTGGACAAAGTGCTCTACGCGCTCGACAGCAAGAACGAGCTGGCGATCGAGCAGGCCCTGGATCGGGTGGCCAATAGCGCAGCGACGCAGGCGTTGTTGAAGAAGGGCAACGATTTTCTGGAGGCGCAGGCCCAGCAGGAGGCCCAGGAGCTCGCCGCCACACGTCAGGCGCTGGGGATGGATGTCTCAGCGGAGGTCAACACCAGCCGTGGGCCGGTGATGGTCATGACCTTACCCGAGTTTGCCAAGGGCCCGATGCAGAGCGGTCCTCAAGGGGACGGCGGTGGTGGAGACGGCGGTGGCGGTGGAGGAGGCGGAGGCGGTGGTGGTCAGTCAACATCTTTTCTGGCATCAACCGAGTTGAGGAGACCTCATGGACAGGCAAGACGCTACCGCAATGGCGGAAATGATGGTGATGTTGAACGCATCGAACGCGTCGTTGCAGCAAACCATCAAAGTGCTGACGACGCTGATGTCCTCGACCCAACAGCGCGAACAGCGCCTTCGCGATCTCATTGCCGAACAACTCCAGGTGCTGCAAAGCGCGGTGGGCAGTGCCGACGTCAAGGTCAATCGGGTGCTGGAGAACGCCCTGCCGAGGTTGATGCAGCTGACCAATCAGGCACTGGCGCAGACGCTGGAGCCGGCCGCCAAGCGGTTCAACAAAGAAATGGCCACTGCGGACGAGACATTGCAGCAAGCCACTCGACGCTACGCGCAAGCCCAGCAGTCCTTGGAAACACGGATCACGCGGCGCATGTGGATCGCATCGGTCACGATGCTCGTGGCGGGCGTCTCGGGGTTGGGTGCAGTGGCTTACCCGGTTCCCATCATCAAGGAAAAGCAGGCCGAATTTGCACAGCTGCAAGCCTCCATCGATTACCTGGATCGCATTCGGCGCGCCGACCTGGTGCCCTGCGGCAAGGACAGGCTATGCGCCGAGGTCGAGAAGAAGGGCGCGCGCTATGGCGATCAGGGCCAATATCGGGTGATCAATCTGCGTACATCATCTACCGTTCGATGATGCCTGCTGAGCGAACCGGCGTTAGTTGGGCGCTGGCAACGTTTGCCGCATCGGCTCGTACTATTACGTTTGTCGCCTGAAGTCGACAGCCAGCTGCCTTGCGCCAGGAACGCCGGGACATGAAAGGTTAGCCACTCAGACGCCCACGCCGCGCATGCACTTCACCGCCCCGCGCGTAGCAAGGCATCCTCGGTGATCGCGCCGGTCAGCACGGTCGGCAGGATCGCCGGTGGGGCGCCGGGGCCGTAAACGACGTAGAGCGGCACGCCGACGGCCTGGTGCTGGTCCAGGAACGCGCTGATGGTGGGGTCGACGTTGGTCCAGTCGCCTTTCATGTAGACCGCGTCGACGCGGCGCAGCGCATCGCGGAAGTCGGCGCTGCTCAGCACGTTCTTTTCGTTGGCCTTGCAGGTCACGCACCAGTCGGCGGTCATGTTGACGAACACCACGCGGTTGTCGGCGCGCAGGCGGTCCAGCAACTGCGGCGAGAACGCCACCACGCCTTCGGCGGCAGTGGCGGCCGGCAGGCGCAGGCGGGTGACCCCGACCACCGGCACGATCGCCAGCACCAGCATCACTGCGGCCAGGCCCATGCCGATGCGATGGCTCTTCCAGCGGCTGCGCTCGAAGCAGAACAGGCCCAGCGCCAGCAGGGTGGCGCCGACCAGCATCAGCGCCAGCGCGTCCACGCCGCGCTGCTTGCCCAGCACCCACAGCAGCCAGATCGCAGTGAGATACATCGGGAACGCCAGCACCTGCTTGAGCGTTTCCATCCACGCGCCGGGCGTGGGCAGGCGCCGCGCCAGCGAGGGGATGAAGCCGATCAGCAGGAACGGCAGCGCCAGGCCCAGGCCCAGCGCCAGGAACACCAGCATCGCCAGCAGCGCCGGGGCGGTGAAGGCATACGCCAGTGCGGTGCCCATGAACGGGGCGATGCAGGGGCTGGCCACCACGCAGGCCAGCACGCCGGTGAAGAAATCGCCCAGCGGGCCATTGCGCGCTGCCAGCGACTGGCCGATGCCGCCCAGATTGCTGCCCAGCGTGAACACGCCCGACAGGCTCAGCCCCACCGCGAACATCAGATAGGCCAGCGCCGCGACGAACCACGGCTGCTGCAGCTGGAAGCCCCAGCCGGCCGCCTGGCCGGCCGCGCGCAGGCCGATCACCAGCGCGCCGATCGCCGCAAACGACACCAGCACGCCCAGCGAATACCAGATGGCATGGCTACGTGCGTGGCCGCGGCTCTCGCCGCTGTGCGCCAGCCCCAGCACCTTCAGCGACAGGATCGGCAGCACGCAGGGCATCAGGTTCAACACCAGCCCGCCGAGCAGGGCCAGCACCAGCATGGCCAGCAAGCCCTTGTCGGTGTGCGGCGGCGGGGTGCGCTGCGGATTGCCGGCCGAGGCATCGGCGACCGGGCCGGCACTGCCGGCGGGTGCGGCAGCTGGTGCGGGTTCTGCCGGTGCCTGGCCGGCGGCCAGCGGCGAAATCATCAGCGGCGCGGCCTGCGCCTGATTCGGCGGCGATACCGTGCCGGCCGGCACGTCGAGGGCGACGCGGCGGGTCATCGGCGGGTAGCAGATGCCGTCGGTCTGGCAGCCCTGGAAGGTCGCTACCAGGGTCACGTGGGCCGGATCAGGGTGATCGCGCAGCAGCGGCAAGGTGACTTCGGCCTGGTCGAAATACACCACCACATCGCCGAAGTGCTCATCGCGGTGCGCCTTGCCCTGCGGCCAGCGCGGCAGCCCGGGACGCACGCCGCCGACGCCTTCCAGCGCCAGCGAGGTGCGGTCGCGGTAGATGTAGTAGCCGGGCGCGGGGGTGAAGCGCAGCAGCAGGCTGTTGCCGTCGCCGACGATGGCTTCGAAGTTGAACGCTTGCTCGGCCGGCAGCGGCAGCGCGTCCACGCCGGCGGTCTGGCCGGGGGCGCCGAACAGGCGCGGGCCGGCCGGGCTGCGTGGTACCAGCGAGCCCAGGTTTTCGCGCTGCGGGGCGCTGGCGGATGCGCCGGCTGCCGCGGCGGCGGGCAGGCTGACGCGGATCTCGCGCCGCTGCGGCGGGTAGCACACGCCGGCATCGGCGCAGCCCTGGTATTGCACCTGCAGGACCGCGGTCTGCACGGCCGGCTCGGCCTTGCCGGCCAGGGTGGCCTGCAGCTGCCTGCGGTAGGTCTGCACCTGGCCGAAGAACTCGTCGTGCTTGCTCTCGCCTTCCGGCAGCGCCAGCTCGCCGGCGGCAAAGCCTTGACCGGATTTGACGCTGATGCGGTGGCGATACAGGTAATACCCGGGCGCGATCTTCCAGCTCAGCGCAATGCGGTCGCGGCTGTCGGCGGTGGCGCTCAGCGCAAAGGCCTGGTCCACCGGCAGCAGGTCGGCTTCGGTCACCGCAGCCTGCGCAGGGGCGGGTGCCAGCAGCGCCAGCGGCGCGGCGAGCAAGGGTACGGCCAGCAATGCGCAGCGGGCGATCCAGCGGGACAGAGACTTCATGGACGTCAGGATTCCTTGCGGGTTTCGGCCCGGACCCAATCGAGATACGCCGGCAGCCCGGCGCTGGCTTGGACCGCGATCGCCTCCGGCAGTTCATACGGATGCAGCGCCTGCAGCCGCGCAATGGCGTCCGGCAGGCGATCTTCCCAGGTCTTGATCAACAGCTGCACTTCCTGGCTGCGCTCGATCGCCCCGTTCCAGCGGTACAGCGACTGCACGCCGGGCAACTGGGTGACGCAGGCGGCCAGGCGCTCGTCCAGCAGCACGCGCGCAATGCGCTCGGCGCTGTCGGCATCCGGGCAGGTGCTGAACAACAGATGGAGGGAGGAGGCGCTCATGTGACCGCGCAGTGTATCCCCTGTCCGCGGGGGATCGACCGCAGATTCCGGAACACGGCGTCAAGTTCGCTGGGCCTGGCGGCTGGCCGGCGATACCGCGATTCGGCGGGCCGACCCTGCGGGGACGCGATGGCGCTGTAGCGGGCGACGTCGCGTGGTGCCGGCGCATGCCCGACGGCCGCGCGCTGGCGGGGCTGGGCCGAGACAGCGGGCCGGGACTCTTCCGGATCTTGCATGCCGGCGGCCGGCAGGGCAGGCCAATGCGGCGATTGGCGTCTTCTAGGCGCCGCACGCACGCCGACCTGCGTTACACCGGTCCTGCGCCTGCCCACTGACGTTGCATGGCGCGGGGCCGACGGCAGCGCGCAGCAGGCGTGCGCGGGCAGGTGGATTGCCGCTGCCGGCCGACTCTCCCGGCCCGGCGTGGGGCGCCGGGCCGGGCCGGGCCGGATCAATTGGCCAGCTGGCAGCTGGCCGGCTTGGCCGAGGTGAACAGGCTCGAGGTCGCCCATTCGGGGTGATCCACGAACGGGTTGCGGTTGCCCTGGAAGCTGAAGATCACCTGGTTGCGCGCCCGCTCGGCATCGTCCGGCGGGTCGGCCTGGTGCCAGGCCAGCAGCGTGGACAACAGGCCCATATAGGCCGGCGAGGCCGAGGTCTGCACGATCTTGCTGCGGTCGTCGGTGAGCTCCAGGTCCGGCTCGGACCGCCCGGTGGCCGCATCAAGGCCGCCTTCGTAGCGGATCGCCATGTACATCACCGCACGCGCCATGTCGCCCTTGCGCCGGCCCCACACCTCGAAGGTGCCGCCGTTGCCGTCGGGGGTGCGCACCCAGTTGGAATTGCCCGGGTAGCGCCCGCTGCCACTGCCACTGCCGTCGTTGACCTCGGTCACGCGTTCGCCGCAGCTGCTGGTGCAGGTGGCATAGGGCTTGTTGCCACGGTCGGCGTTGAAGGCGGTGTCGGTCAGATAGAGCATGTGGGTGTCGGTGTAGGGCGCATACGGCAGCCCCTTGTCGCCGCTGGCGCTGCCGAAGCCCAGCGAGTTGGGCCAGGTGTGCTCGCGGTTGTAGGTCAGCCCGCTGCCGGTGCCGGCGCGGTCGCTGCCCTTGGCGTAGCTGCGGTTGCGGTAGGCGTCCAGGATCCGGCCGCTGTTGTTGGGATCCTCGTCGGCCATTTCCAGGATGGTCCAGGTGCTGGTGCCCGAGCCGCTGTACGGGTACACGGTATGGCCCTTGATGGTTTCGTGCAGCGAGCAGCGCAGCTGGCCGGCGTTGGCGGTGTTGACCCGCGCGTAGTAACCGCTGCCGCCGCCGCTGGCCGTGGCCACGGTGAAGGCGATGGACTGGTTGGCCGCCGGGCTCAGGCCGCTGGCATCGCGGATGGCGCTGGCGGTGATCGCCAGGGTGCAGCGTTCGCCGCCGACCAGGGCGGTGTTGGTGGACAGGCTGAAGCGGGTGCCGCTGGTCGGGTAGCTCAGCGCCACCGTGCCGGAGCTGGCGCAGCTCAGTGCGAAGGCGCCGCTGCTCAGCGTCACCGCCTCGCTGAAGCCCACGCTCAGGTCGCCCGCCGCCGGGAAGCCGGTCGCGCCCTGGGTCGGGGTGGTGCTGGTGATCGACGGCGCGTCGCCGGTTTCGCCGCCACCGCCGCTGCCGTTGAAGCTCTGGCCGCGGTTGCAGGCGCCAAAGGTCTGCGCCGCCGAGCCGGCCCAGCTGAAGTTGGCTGCGCTGCTGCCGGTGCCGGTCAGCTGCAGCGAACTGCCGACCGCGCTGCTGTTGCTTTCGCTGACCGGCAGGTTCTGGCTGGTGACGCCGGCGGCCGGGCCGCCGCTGGCGGTGATGGCGCCTTCGTAACTGAGGAACTGCACCAGCTGGCCGTTGGGGTCGACCAGCGCCACGCCGTCGTTGGGCCCGTTCTGCACGTCGTTGCTGGCGTAGCTCACGGTCGCGACGCGGACCTGGCTGCCGCAGCTCACCAGAGTGCCGGCCGGCACCGCCGTATTGGCGTAGACCGTCGCCGCGCCCGGCGTGCTGCCGTTGTACAGATAGATGCGGTAGCCGCTCAGCGATTCGCCGGCGGTGGCCACCACTTCCACCGCTTCGCCGCTGTCGCCGGAGGCGCCTGCGTCGTCGTAATGCAGTTCGTTGATGAACACCGCTGCGTGGGCGGCAGGGACGGCCAGCGCGAGCGCACAGGCCAGGGCAAGCGTGCAGCTGGGGGACCAGCGCAAGGGGAAAACACGGGCAGGGGACGGCAACCTCATCGACAGCTCCTTGTGATCGGGGAATGCGTGGCCGACTGTAAAACGTGTGCATGACAATCGGTGGAACCTGGTTCCATTTTTAGTGCGGCTGCGCCGGCGACCGCTCGGTGCCACTGTCGCGCGTGCCAACGGCCCTGCGGCCGGCCTCGGGCGCAGCCGGCCGTTGCGCAGTCCGCGGTTCCCGGCTGTCCGTCGCCAGCGGGCGCACTGCTCGCCGGGCCGTGTCGGCCGCTTCGTGGCCCCGGGATGGAGGTGCCCGGCGAAAATTTTTTGCTCCCGGCCCTTGAAAGCCGCTCACACAGCACAATCTCTGGCCCGCACCCGCTCTGTCGGGTTTTTTCCGCGCGCTGTGCTGGCAGTCGTCATGTGCGAGTGCTAACATCGCCGATAATTTCCAGACCAATCAATCACTTAAGAGGGTCTTTCTCTATGAGCATCAAGCCGCTTCACGACCGCGTTGTAGTCAAGCCGATCGAAGCCGACGAAGTTTCCGCCGGCGGCATCGTGATCCCGGACTCCGCCAAGGAAAAGTCCACCAAGGGTGAAGTCGTCGCCATCGGCGCCGGCAAGCCCCTGGACAACGGCAGCCTGCGCGCGCCGGTGGTCAAGGTCGGCGACAAGGTCATCTACGGCCAGTACGCCGGCAGCAGCTACAAGTCCGAAGGCGTCGAGTACAAGGTGCTGCGCGAAGACGACATTCTGGCCGTCATCGGCTGATCAGGCGCTATGCGCCGGGAATCGGGAGTTGGGAATGGGGAATGGGCAAAGCGGCTAGCGTCCTTCGCCATCCCCCCCCACCCCGATTCACGCTGTTGATCTACCGATTCCCCATTCCCCATTCCCAATTTCCGGAGTAATAAACAATGGCTGCTAAAGACATTCGTTTCGGTGAAGACGCACGTACCCGCATGGTTCGTGGCGTCAACGTGCTTGCCAATGCCGTCAAGGCCACCCTGGGCCCGAAGGGCCGCAACGTCGTGCTCGAGAAGAGCTTCGGCGCGCCGACCATCACCAAGGACGGCGTCTCCGTCGCCAAGGAAATCGAACTGGCCGACAAGTTCGAGAACATGGGCGCGCAGATGGTCAAGGAAGTCGCTTCCAAGACCAACGACAACGCCGGCGACGGCACCACCACCGCCACCGTGCTGGCCCAGGCCCTGATCCGCGAAGGCGCCAAGGCTGTGGCCGCCGGCATGAACCCGATGGACCTCAAGCGCGGTATCGACCAGGCCGTCAAGGCTGCGGTGGTCGAGTTGAAGAACATCTCCAAGCCCACCACCGACGACAAGGCGATCGCCCAGGTCGGCACCATCTCGGCCAACTCGGACGAGTCGATCGGCAACATCATTGCCGAAGCGATGAAGAAGGTCGGCAAGGAAGGCGTGATCACCGTTGAAGAAGGCTCGGGCCTGGAAAACGAGCTGGACGTGGTCGAGGGCATGCAGTTCGATCGCGGCTACCTCTCCCCGTACTTCATCAACAACCAGCAGAGCCAGTCGGCCGACCTGGACGACCCGTTCATCCTGCTGCACGACAAGAAGATCTCCAACGTGCGTGACCTGCTGCCCGTGCTGGAAGGCGTGGCCAAGGCCGGCAAGCCGCTGCTGATCGTGGCTGAAGAAGTCGAAGGCGAAGCGCTGGCGACCCTGGTGGTCAACACCATCCGCGGCATCGTCAAGGTCGTGGCGGTCAAGGCACCGGGCTTCGGCGACCGCCGCAAGGCGATGCTGGAAGACATGGCCGTGCTGACCGGCGGCACCGTGATCTCCGAGGAAGTGGGCCTGGCGCTGGAGAAGGCGACCATCAAGGACCTGGGCCGCGCCAAGAAGGTGCAGGTTTCCAAGGAAAACACCACCATCATCGACGGCGCCGGCGATTCGGCCGCGATCGAGTCGCGTGTCGGCCAGATCAAGACCCAGATCGAAGACACCTCGTCCGATTACGACCGTGAGAAGCTGCAGGAGCGCGTGGCCAAGCTGGCCGGTGGCGTTGCAGTGATCAAGGTCGGCGCGTCGACCGAAATCGAAATGAAGGAAAAGAAGGCCCGCGTCGAAGACGCCCTGCACGCCACCCGTGCAGCCGTCGAGGAAGGCGTGGTCCCGGGCGGCGGCGTGGCCCTGGTGCGTGCGCTGGTGGCCGTCGGTAACCTGACCGGTGCCAACGAAGACCAGACCCACGGCATCCAGATCGCCCTGCGCGCGATGGAAGCCCCGCTGCGCGAAATCGTCGCCAACGCCGGCGAAGAGCCGTCCGTGATCCTGAACAAGGTCAAGGAAGGCACCGGCAACTACGGTTACAACGCTGCCAACGGCGAGTTCGGCGACATGGTCGAGTTCGGCATCCTGGACCCGACCAAGGTCACCCGTTCGGCGCTGCAGAACGCAGCCTCGATCGCCGGCCTGATGATCACCACCGAAGCGATGGTGGCCGATGCACCGAAGAAGGACGAGCCGGCGCTGCCGGCCGGCGGTGGCATGGGCGGCATGGGCGGCATGGATTTCTGATCCAGCTGCACCGGTTGTTGCATCAAAAAAGGACCCCGCCGAAAGGCGGGGTTTTTTTGTGGGCGTCGACAGGTGGGGAGGTCGATGCGTCGCTGAAATCACGACATGGGCTGCACGCGCTGTTGTAGAAGTCCGTTTGCGCCGGCGAGGCCTAGCCGATCGCGTTGGGCATGCCGTGGTGATCTTCCGGGTTGTTGCCGCATTACGAACGAGGCTTGCTTGCGCCGCTGCAGACGCATCGGCATGCTCGGCTGGATGCGGTGTTGTGTCGTAAAACTGATGCCGCTTTCCGCGCTGCGTACATGCGCGCACTTGCGCGCGCAGTCCAGCCATCCCCAAGGAGAACGCCGATGCGTCGTCTGACCGCCCAGGATTTCCACCCCGATCTGCTCGCGCTGTACGACGGCTATGTGCACGGCAAACTCAGTCGGCGCGATTTTCTCGACCGCGCCGCTGCGTTCGCGGTGGCCGGGTTGAGTGCGGCGGCGATCCTGGAATCGCTGAGCCCGACTACGCGCTCGCCACGCAAGTGGAGTTCACCGATCCGGACATCGTGGCCGAGTACATCACCTATCCCTCGCCCAACGGCCATGGCCAGGTGCGCGGCTATCTGGTGCGGCCGGCCAAGGTCACCGGCGCGGTGGCGGGCGTGGTGGTGGCGCACGAAAACCGTGGTCTCAATCCGTATATCGAAGATGTCGCGCGGCGCGTGGCCAAGGCCGGCTTTGTCGCGCTGGCACCGGATGGCCTGAGTTCGGTGGGTGGGTATCCCGGCAACGACGAAAAGGGCCGCGCGCTGCAGGCGCAGGTCGACCCGACCAAGCTGATGAACGATTTCTTCGCCGCAGTGGAGTTTTTGATGAGCCGCGAACGTACCACCGGCAAGGTGGGCGTTACCGGCTTCTGCTACGGCGGCGGTGTGGCCAATGCGGCGGCGGTGGCGTATCCCGAGCTGGCGGCGGCGGTGCCGTTCTATGGCCGTCAGCCCACCGATGCCGAGGTCGCCCGCATCCGCGCGCCACTGCTGCTGCATTACGCCGCAGAGGACGAGCGCGTCAATGCCGGCTGGCCGGCGTACGAGGCCGCGCTCAAGGCGCAGCGCAAGGTCTATCAGGCCTACGTGTATGCGGGGACCAACCACGGTTTCCATAACGATTCCACGCCGCGTTACGACAAGGCGGCCGCAACCCTGGCCTGGGATCGCACCATCGCGTGGTTCCGGCGATACCTGGTGTGAGTGGGTCGGTGCGGTCGTTGTAGTGTCGCCGATTACGCGCCGTTGGCGAGCGCGCCTCAGTGCGCCCTGACGCTAGCGCTGGCCGGGGTTCGGAGCGGGTCGGGGGGTGATCGCGCGTGGCGAAGCCCTGGTGTTGGCTGTTGCATCACACACAAGGCCCCGCCGAAAGGCGGGGGTCTTGTGTGTGCGCTCCACTACAGCGCAGGTGCGTGCTGGCAGCCCATTGCGGTCGGTTGCAATGTCAGGGCGAGCCCGCTGTGCGCAGTGTTGCGTCATGGCTGAGTGGGTGCGGTTGCGCAATCGCTTCCGGTTCCGGGGAGGCGGTCTGTACCGCGACCTCGGCAGCCTCGTCCATCTCGGTGATTTCGGAGATTTCGGTGATCGTGACGCTGTTGCCGGGCCTGGTTTCCGCACCCGCGCCCTCGATCACTTGCAGGGCGCTATCTCCAACCATCTGCGCGTAATGCTGCGCCTGTTCCGGCGACAGACTTGCCACATAATTCGCCGTGTCTTGTACGGTCTGGATCAGCTCTTCGGGCGAGGACGGCATGCGGGTTGCGAGCGGGGTGCCATCGGGCCCCTTGAACACCCGCATGACCTGACGCGCGCCCCAGTTCATCGCCAGTTCCGCGCCACGCGCCATTGGGCCAGGCATCGTCATCGACATCAGCGACATGATCGCGCCAGCGTAGTAGGGCGATGCCGACGATGCTTCGATCAGACTCTTGTCTGCGAACGTCTTGGACAGTTTTTCCACACCCAGCGCCAGTGCCATGACCATGCTGCCGGAGCACATGGCCTTGAAGCGCTCCATCGTGTCCTGGCGGGTCGCGTGCTTGTTCAACGCCGACTGCATCATCACGGTCGTCACCACGGCCGTGTCGGCCAGCAGGTCCACCGTGCCGATCCGATCCGGCTGGATCAGGTAGACGGTCAGCCCGGTCACGCCGGCACCCAACAATGCCAATGCCAATTTGGAAGAGAAATCCTGGTTGGCCAGTTGGCGCGGGATGGTGACTGGCTGGTCCTGGTCGACTTGCAGCGCAGTGCTCAGGCGCTTGCTGCACTGATCGAGCGTCTCCAGCAGATGCGTGCATTGAGCATTGAGCGTGCGGGTGAGTTCGTGCCCTGTGCCGGGTTCGGTAAAGTTTCGGCGCGCTTGTTGAAAAGCGTCGCGGCCTTGCTCCAGAGCGGCGCAGATCTCGTTGAGTTGCGTGCGCAGTTGCTGGCTGATCTGTCCGGGCGTCAGGCGCGCACGCAACCGCTGAGCCTGCGTCTGAAGGCCGGCACGGTCCGCGATACCCGCGCCCAGGTGGGAGACACCATGCTGCATTCGATTGCCGAGCGCGTTGAGGCTGTTCCAGAGAAAGGGCGTCAGCATCATCGCTGTGCAGGCCGTGGATGCGGCCGCGGCAAATCCCAGGTTGTTTTCCACCGCTTCGGCCTGCTGTCGCATGGACGGGTTGCCGAATTTCTTTGGCAGTTCGGTGGTGAGAAACAATCCGTTGAGCAGGATGGCGTAGAAATGCATTTCGTTGGCTTCGCGCCCCAGCTGCCCGCCCATCAGCGGGAACGGAAGCCCATCGGCGGTGGGGCGCAGCGCCGATGCCGATAGACTCATCACGCCCTTGGTTGCTGCGGCAATGGAATAGGCGAAAGTCTTGGCTTGGTTGGCAAGCAGCGGACTGGGTACCACCAGGGGCCAGAGATTGACCAGATTGGCCAGCGACTTCAGCGCCCTCCCTGCTGCAGGTGTCCCATGCTCCAGCGGCTGCAGCGCATCTTCCACGGCTTTGACGTCGCTGAGCAATTGCTGACAAAAGCGTGTTTCCAGACCGGTTGCAGATTCGATGGCGCCGCGTAGCTGCGTGATCTGCTGGCGGCACGCGGCCAGGCTGTGCGGCGCGACCTGTTCCGGATCGGTGTGGCGCACCATCTGCAGAAATGCGGGATCGTCTGCATGCATCTGCAGCATGGTGCGCAGATCCGCCAGCGACCAGAGATCAGAAGCGGCCTTGGACACTGCAGCGGATGCATGCTGGACGCCGCTTGCCAACGCGGAGTTCGCGCGCGCGGTAAGCGTTTTGGCAGTGCATAGAGCAGTCGCCCGTGCCGAGTGTGACGCCTGCGGTGCGGGCGAGGATGGCTCCACGGGCGACGTTGGCGCGGAACTGGCAGACGAAGTGCGTGAGCGGCTGCGCGGGACAAGTGCCGATAGCGTGGGGTTGACCGGGGACTCTGTCGGCGATGCGGCAGGTTGTAGTTCCACGATACCTTCATCGTGCTTGCGTGCGTTCTGCAACTCGGCTGGCGAGGACGGGCCTGCCAACTGCGCTTTCTTGATCTCCATCGGATATCTCCGTTCGGTGGGGACACCAAATCGAGGTGTTTGGTGTTCTTTCATGATCTGCGCGCGAGCACCAGGCTCAACCGGATATGCGAACTGGCGCGCTGCCACCGGAAGTGCCCAACCAGGCGGTGACAACGGTAGCGACGCTCCAACGTAGTGATTCCGGTGCCGCCAGCTGCGCATGGATGGGCACGCTGTGATCCGATCAGAGGCGTGCAGCACAGCATCGAATGGGCCGTTCTTAAGCGGTTATCCCATATTTATGTCAGCGTGTTGCCATCATGGCGACCGACATGCATGCCGCGCGGCTGTGCTATAGGCTTGGCCGCGATTGCCGGGACGGGACTTTCCGCGCGGGGCCCTCAGCCGGAGCGCGGCCGGTCCGCGCTCCCGGCCTCTGTTCGCGGGGCGGGTTGGCTGTCATCGATCTCGGTGATGGTGACGCTGCTGCTGGGCCCGGCCTGCGCCGCGTCGCCGGCTTCCTGGATCGCTTGCAGCATGGATTCCCCCGCGATCTGCTCGTACTGATCCAACTCTTCCGGTGAAAGGCGCATCAGATACGCCATCGTGGTGCGCGTCCTCTCCTGCAGTTCTTCGACAGAGGAGGGAACGCTGGTTGCCAGCGGGGTGCCATCCGGTCCGGTGAACAGGCGCTTAAGTCTGCTTCCTGCGAAATTCATCGCCAACTCCGCGCCGCGTGCGATCGGACCCGGCATCGTTACCGCCATCAGCGACATGACGGCGCCGGCATAGAACTGCGCGTTGGGCGAGGACTCGATCAGGCTCTTGTCGGTGAACGTCTTGGACAATTTCTCTGCGCCCAGCGCAAGCGCGATGACCATGCTGCCGCCGCACATGCCCTTGAAACGTTCCATTGCGTCCTGCCGCGTGGCCTGTTTGTTCCATGCCGACTGGGCCATCACGGCCGTGACGATGCAGGTGTCGCTTAGCAGATTGATCGTGCCCAACCGATCCGGTTGGATAAGGTAGATCGTCGAGCCGGTCACCGCAGTGGCCAGTATCATCAGTGCCACCTTGGAGGAGACATCCTGGTTGCGTGGTTCGCGGGGCAGACTCGGCGTCGGGTTGCCATCCAGATGCAGTACGCTGGCGAGCCGTCTGCTGCACATGTCCAAAGTTTCCAGCAGGTGCGTGCATTGCGCATTCACCGTCCTGGTGAGTTCCCGCCCTCCATCCTGATGGACGAAGCTGCTGCGCGTCTGCTGAAAGGCGTCGCAGGCGGCGTCCAGTTGTTCGCGGATTTCCTGCAGCTGCAAGCGCACCTCTTGATTGATCCGGGCAGGCGTCAGGCGGGCACGAAGTTGCTGCGCCTGGTTGTTCAGTCCCGCTGCCTGTGCTGCGGCCGCGCCCAGGCGCGCCGTGTTGTCCAGCATCGTCTTGCCGAGTTTGCTGATGCTGCTCCACAGAAATGGGGTCAACATAATCGCCGTGAAGCTCACTGAAATGCCTGCGGCATATCCCACACTTTGGCTGACCGCCTCGGCGTTTCTGCGCAACGCCTGATCGCCGAATTTCTTTGGAAGTTCGGTGGTAAGGAACAGCGTGTTGATCAGCACGTTGTAGAGATGCATTTCGTTCGCGTCGCGCCCTAGCTGGCCTCCGGCGAATGGAAACGGCAAGCCGTCGGCGCTGGGGCGCAACGCCGAGGCCGACATCGCAAGCACGCCCTTAGTGGCCGTGGACATCGTGAAGGCGAAGGTTTTTGCCTGCTTGCCCATCAGCGGGCTGGGAACCACGACCGGCCAGAAATTGATGAGATTGCCGATCGACTTCAATACACGTGAGGTGGCCGGTGTGGCGTGGTCGAGCGGCTGCAGGGCGTTCATTACCGCATTGATGTCGCCCAGCAACTGCTTAACCTGATGTGTTTCCAGCCCTTCTGTATTTTTGATGAGCTCGCCGAGCTCCTCCATTTGCTGTCTACAAGACGCCAAGGTGTGTTGCGTAGCGTGTTCCGGATCGCTGCCGCGTAGGATCGCCAGAAATGCGGGATCGTTTGCGTGCATCTGCAGCATCGTGCGCAGGTCGGAGAGTGACCACAGATCGGACGCGGCTCGCGATACAGCGGTGGATGCGTGACGGACGCCGTTTGCCAGCGCGGACTTCACGTGCGCGGTGATAGTCGTCGTAGCCGATGTGGCAGATGAGCTGCCCGACCGGTTGCGCGGGGTAAGTTCCGATAGCACCGGGTTGACCGGGGACTGTGTCGGTGACGCGGCAGGTTGCGGTTTCACGATACCTTCATCGCGCTCGCGTGCGTTCTGAAACTCTGCTGGAGAGGACGGGCCTGCCGACTGCGCTTTCTTTATGTCCATCGGATATCTCCGTTCGGTGGGGAACGCCAAATCGGTGTTTGGTGTTCTTTCATGATCCGCGCGCGGGCACCCGGTTCAACCGGATATGCGAACTGGCGCGCTTCCACCGGAAGTGCCCGACCAGGCGATGACAACGGTAGCGACGCGTCAACGTAGTGATTCCTGTGCCGCCGGCTGCGCATGGATGGGCACGCTGTGATCCGATCACACGCCTGCAGCGCAGTATCGAATGGGCTGTTTTGGGCTGGCTATCACATATTCATGTCAGTGTGTTGACACCGATGTCATCACAGCTCTAGCGTCGCTGGGCAGGCGCTTGCGCCGAACGGTCGGGGGGCCATCGGACAGGGGGCGGCGATGCGGTGCATCGCTCGCAGGCGTCGTTGCAGTGGAACGCCACGCCGGCCATGCCGGCCTCTCCCGGGGGATCTTATGAACTGCCGCAGTCATCGCCTTGCCTTGTCGATTTCCTTGTCCCTCGCCCTGACCGCCGCCATCGCACCGCCGGTGGTTGCCCAGCAGGCCGAGCCGGAGCAACCGCGCGCCACCTCCACCCTGGACGCGGTCAGCGTCACCGGCTCGCGCATCAAGCGCGCGCAGGTCGAAGGCGCGCAGCCGGTGGTCACCATTTCCGCGCAGCAGATCCAGCAGGAGGGTTTCGCCACCGTCTACGACGTGCTCAACAGCATGAACCAGCAGGGCTCGGTGGAAGCCGATACGCAATGGGGCTCGCATACGCCCAACGCCTCGCCGATCAACCTGCGCGACCTGGGGCCGGGCCGCACCCTGCTGCTGGTCAACGGGCACCGCGTGGCCGATTACCCGCTGCCCTACGGCGGAGAAAGCAATTTTTCCAACTACAGCAACATCCCGTCCGCGGCGGTGGAGCGCATCGACATCCTGACCGGCGGCGCCTCGGCGATCTACGGCTCGGACGCGGTGGCCGGCGTGATCAACGTGATCCTCAGGCGCGACTACCAGGGCGACCAGGTGCGGCTGCGCGGCGGCACTGCCACCGAAGGCGGCCGCGACAGCTTCGACGTGTCCTGGGCCGGCGGACGCACCGGCGAAAACTGGAGCCTGACCTACGCACTGCAGGCCACCAAGCGCGATCCGTTGAGCGGGCGCGATCGCCCCGAAATGGACGACTCGGACGACATGTCTTATTCCAACTGGACCGGGCAGAACCGCCGCTACGGCTTCAACCCGTTCACCGGCCTGAGCCTGGTCGATGCCAACACCAACGAACGCCTCGCACCGCCTGCCGGCACCTGCGCGCGCTTCGGCGGCGAGTTCATCGATGGGCAGCGGCTGAGTTACAACCAGAACACCGGGGTGGTCACCAATGCCGGCGATTACTGCGGCGTCGCGCGCGATTACGGCGACTGGGGGCTGGTCACCGGCAGCGAGGACTACTCGGCCTATCTCTACGGCACCTGGAAGTTCGGCGAGCACACCGAAGCCTGGGCCACGCTGTCGGCCAACCGCAGCATCGGCCGTTGGACCTACGACCCGCCGTACGTGTACCTGGGCCCGTTCCAGGACGCCGACACCGGCCGCTCGCTGTATGCGATCCGGCAGCTCACCCGGCGCGAGGCCGGTGGTTGGGACCGGCTGGTCAACTACAACAAGGAGCAGTCCTGGGACCTGAGCGCCGGCCTGCGTGGCGTGTGGGCCGACCGCTTCGACTGGGAGCTGAGCGTGGGCCGCTCGCGCTACACGGTGGACGAATACGTACGCACCGTGGACACCGCCCGCGCCACCGATTATTTCCTCGGCAGCCCCACCGGCACCGCTCCCGACGGCACGCCGATCTATGCAATCAACCAGGCGCGCCTGTATGCGCCGCTGTCCTCGAGCGAGTACGACGAGCTGGTCGCCAAATCGCATAACTCGGCGTATTCGTGGGTGAACCAGGCCAGCTTCAGCCTGAGCGGCGATCTGGTGCAGGGCTGGGCCGGGCCGATCCGCTTCGCCACCGTGGCCGAAGTCGCCAAGCAGGGCTACCAGCTGTCGCCCGACCCCTGCGCCAACGAGTGCTATCCGGTCGATGTGGTGGACAGTGGCGGCGGTGAGCGCATGCGCAGTTCGGCCGGGCTGGAATTCCAGATTCCGCTGCTGTCGACGTTGAGCGCCAATGTCGCCGGCCGCTACGATCGCTACGGCAGTTACCGTTCTTCGGCGGCGATTCCGACCGATGTCGGCACCCAAAGCGACACCACCTGGAGCGCGGGTCTGGAATGGCGCCCGGTCGAGAGCCTGTTGGTGCGCAGCACGCTGGCCACCAGCTTCCGCGCGCCGGACATGCATTACGTGCTCGGCGAACCCAGCTCCACCAACCAGACCGTGATCGACCAGTACCGCTGCATCGCCACCGGTGCGTATCTCACTGGCGGCTGCAACGACGAGAACAGCAACATCTACTACACCGTGGACGTGAACCGTCGCGGCACGCCGGATCTGCGCTCGGAAACCGGCCGCTCGTTCACCGGCGGGGTAGTGTGGGACATCGCGCAAGGCCTGTCGTTGAGCGTGGATTACTACCGCATCGAGCTGGAGGAAATGATCAAGGATCTGGACCGCGACGAGATCCTCTCGGCCGAAGCCGGCTGCCGCACCGGCACCACCATCAGCGGCGGCGCCTGGAACAATCCCGGCGGCGCCGGCTACTGCGACACCATCAGCTCGCGGGTGGTGCGCAATGCCGACGGCACCATCGCCAGCATCGAGCGCGGCCCGATCAACCTGGCGCAGATGGAAACCTCCGGCATCGACGCCGCGCTGAAATATCGCCTTGCCACCGCCGGTTGGGGCAACTTCCAGTTGTCGCTGGACTACAACAACCTGCTCGCCTATCGCGAGCAGATCTACCGCACCGACAGCGATGAAAACCGTCGCGACGAACGCGTGCGCAGCCGTGTGCGCGGCAGCCTGCATTGGGACAACGGCGGCGCCTGGGACTGGACGGTGTACTTCCGCCGGCTCGGCTCCATGCGTGCGGTCAACTGGGGCACCTGCGAGCGCTTCGACGACGGCTACCAACCCAGTGCCTCGGACGCATGCGTGGTCACCGACACCGCCAACGTGCATCTGGGCGAGAGCAGCAAGCGCTACTTCGGCCGCGTGGGACCTGCGGTCTACTGGAACCTCAGCACCGGCTACAGGATCACCGACCACGCCAAGGTCAACTTCTACGTCAACAACGTGTTCAACGAAGTGGGCTACGAGAACAAGGAGCGCTTCTACGGTTACGGCTTCTACAACACCACCTTGTTCAACCCGATCGGCCGCGAAGTGGCGGCCGAGTATGTGTTTACGTTCTGATTGAACGTGGCGGCCGCATCGCACGTCACGGCATAGCGTCGTGGCGTGCGATGCATCGTCGATGGCAACTCGCAGGCAAGCCGTACGCGATCCCGGCTTGCCAAGGCGCGCGTGGCGATGCCGTGCATCGGTTCGCCCAGCTTGTCGTGCGCCGCGGTGGTCGGCGCGACACATGCGGCCTGCAGGCACCTCGCGAGCGCACCGCTGCAACGTTCCGTTGCCGATGAAACAGTGGCAACGGCCAAACGTGCGTGGTATCAATGCACCCAATGAACGCACCCCGCAGCCAGTTTTACTTTTGGTACTACGGTTTTCCGATGCCGCTGGCGGAGGACGGATTGCGCTCACCCTGAAGAAATCTTCAGCAGCATTCCCGAAAAGCCGCCAGCGCACACTGGCGGCTTTTTTGTTGCCGCCGCGCCTGGCTCCCTGATGCAACACCGCCCACCGAGACACTGTTATGCCGCCTGTGACCGATGACCTGCGTATCCGCAAGATCGAAGCCCTTGCCCCGCCCTCGCAGCTGCTGTCGCTGCTGCCCTGCGACGAGCGTGCCTCCGAAACCGTGACCAATGCGCGTGCCGCACTGCACGCCATCCTGCATGGCCGTGACGACCGCCTGGCGGTGGTGATCGGGCCCTGCTCGATCCACGATCCGGTCGCGGCGATGGACTACGCGCACCGCCTGCGCCCGCTGCGCGAGCAGTTTGGCGACGCGCTGGAGATCGTGATGCGGGTGTACTTCGAAAAGCCGCGCACCACCATCGGCTGGAAGGGGCTGATCAACGATCCGGATCTGGATGGCAGCTTCCAGATTAACAAGGGCCTGCGGGTGGCGCGCGGGCTGCTGCGCGACATCAACAACCTCGGCCTGCCGGCCGGTGTGGAATTCCTCGACATCATCTCGCCGCAGTACATCGCCGACCTGGTGGCCTGGGGCGCGATCGGCGCGCGCACCACCGAAAGCCAGGTGCATCGCGAAATGGCCTCGGGCCTGTCGTGCCCGGTGGGCTTCAAGAACGGCACCGGCGGCGACGTCAAGATTGCGGTGGACGCGGTGGGTGCGGCCTCGCACCCGCATCATTTCCTGGCGGTGACCAAGGACGGCCACACCGCGGTGGCTGCGACCGCAGGCAACCCGGATTGCCACGTGATCCTGCGCGGCGGCAAGCAGCCCAACTTCGACGCGGTCCATGTGGAAGCGGCCAGCCAGGTGCTCAACACGTCCGGCTTGCCGGCACGCCTGATGATCGACGCCAGCCACGCCAACAGCGGCAAGAATCCCGAGAACCAGCCCAAGGTCATCGACGACATCGCCAGGCAGCTGGAAGGCGGCGAGACCCGCATCGTCGGCGTCATGGTGGAGAGCCACCTGGTCGGTGGGCGTCAGGAGCTGGTGCCAGGCTGCGCACTGACCTACGGCCAGAGCATCACCGACGGCTGCCTGGGGTGGGATGCCTCGGTGCAGGTGCTCGAGCGCCTGGCGACGGCCGTACGTGCGCGCCGCGCAAGGCGGGTTGCCGAAGCTGCGTGATCGGCGAGGCGGTGGGGTGAGAGCACGAGGCTTGTCCCGCGCCCTCATCCGGCGCTGCGCGCCACCTTCTCCCGCAGGGAGAAGGGATAAGCCTCTCCCCTCGGGGCGCCAAGGCACGGTTTGCGCGTCACTGGCGCGCGTGCCTTGGCGCGCCCGCGCCGCAAACGCGGGCCGGGGAGCGGAGCGGGGGTTGGGGTGAGGGTACGGCGGAAGACAGCCATCCAAGGCTGCATGTTCATAACGGCGCGGCGCACTCGCAACCGTGCAATGGCGACAGATTCAACGCGCATTGCATCGTGACTGTAGTACCTCAACGCGCAGCGCATTCAACGCGGCGCACATTCAACGCGGCGCACATTCCATTCAATGTTCGGCATCTTCAAGGTGCAAAGCGACCAAAACGCGGCACATCCGGAACAGCGCTCGCTTGCTTGCGACCAGCGGCCAACAAGCCCGTCGAGCAGCCTGGCAATGAACACAAGCGTGCGCGTGCTGATGGCCGCTCCAAAACGAGAACGCCGGGCCGGCGCAGGGAGCCGGCCCGACGGATTGGACACCACCCGGTGATGACCCGTCGCGCCCAGCGGCAGGAGGGGGAGAGAGCCGTCCTGCCGCCGAATGCGAGCGGGCAGGAACGTTATCCGCCACCTGCGTGACATCGCGATGTCGCAGCATGTCGATGCCAGCAATGAAGTTCGCGAAGCGTTAAACACCAGGCGTGACGCCGTGCTCCGATCTCTCTAGCAACACCGTCACGCTGCGCTACAACCGCCGAATCCCAATTCCCGATTCCCCGCTCACCCCAACATATCCCCCGTCTCCAACCAGCGCTGATGCCACGACAACGCCTCGGTCAGCAGATGCGGGGTGTGCTTGCCATAGCTGTCGCGATTGGCGCGCGCCACATACTCTTCCAGCGCATCGCGGTAGCGCGGGTGTACGCAGTGATCGAGCAACTGGCGTGCGCGTTGCTTGGGCGTGAGACCGCGCAGATCGGCCAGGCCTTGTTCGGTGACGATCACCGAGACATCGTGTTCGGTGTGATCGACATGGCTGACCATCGGCACGATCGAGGAGATGCTGCCGGCCTTGGCGATGCTGGGGCTCAGGAAGATCGACAGGAAGCCGTTGCGGGCAAAGTCGCCGGAACCGCCGATGCCGTTCATGATGCGGCTGCCCATCACGTGGGTGGAATTGACGTTGCCGTACAGGTCGGCCTCGATCATGCCGTTCATGCCGATGCAGCCGAGCCGGCGCACCAGCTCCGGATGATTGGAAATCTCCTGCGTGCGCATGATGATGCGCTGCCGGTAGAAATCGATATTGCGCTTGAACTCCTCGTTGCCCTCCGGGCTGAGCGCAAACCCGGTGCACGAGGCGTAGCGCAGCACGCCATCGCGCAGCAGCGCGAGCATGCCGTCCTGGATCACTTCGGTGAATGCTTCCAGGTCGCGGAAGCCGCTGCGTGCAAGCCCCGCCAGCACCGCATTGGGAATATTGCCCACGCCCGACTGCAGCGGCAGCAGGCTGGCGGGCAGCCGGCCCTTGCCCACTTCATGGCGCAGGAACGCGATCAGGTGCTCGGCGATGCGTTCGCTGCTGTCGTCGGCGGCAGCGAACGGGCTGTTGCGGTCCGGGCCATGCGTGCGCACCACTGCCACGATCTTGTCCGGATCGCAGCGCAGGCTGGACTCGCCGATGCGGTCGTCGCCATGCACCAACGGGATCGGCTTGCGCTGCGGCGGCAGTGCAGTGCCGTAGTACACGTCGTGCATGCCATCCAGGCCGGCCGGCTGCCAGTCGTTGACCTCGATGATCACCTTGCTGGCCAGGTCCAGCCAGGTCTTGTTGTTGCCGATCGAGGTGGACGGCACCAGGCTGCCGTCGGCGCGGATCGCCGAGACTTCCACCACGGCGGTGTCGATCTGGCCGTAAAAGCCGAACCACACGTGCTGGGCGACGTGGCTGAGATGGATGTCGATATAGTCCAGCGTGCCGGCGTTGATGCGTTGGCGCGCGTCCGGGTCGGACTGGAACGGCATGCGCATGGCGATGCCGTCGGCCTTGGCCAGCGCGCCGTCCAGTTCCGGCGCGGTGGACGCGCCGGTCATCAGCTTGATCTGGAATGGCTGGCCCTGCAGATGCGCCGCTTCGATGCGCTGCGCCAACGCCATCGGCACCGCCTTGGGGTAACCGGAGCCGGTGAAGCCGCTCATCGCCACGGTCTCGCCGGGCTGGATCAATGCGGCAGCGGCCTCGGCAGAAACCAGGCGCTCGCGCAGCGGCGCGTACAGGATGCGATCGTCGGACATGGGCGGCACAGCGGGACAGGGGACTGCCATTATCGCCGCTGCATGCGTCGGCCGCGCTGCGACCATGGTGCAATGCAATGGTGCGGATGGCCTCAACTGCGTGCAAAGCGGGCTGTTGCGTGGCAGGTCGGTTGGGGCAACACATCGACGCTGCGTCCGCTTTCGTTGCCGCATCTGCAGCCTGGCGTTGGCGTCGCCGCTGGCAGGCCTACGGTCGCCTGGTGAGCGCAGGCCGGCAAGCCCTGTGCACTGCTGCGCTGTGGCACTAATCGTCAACGCGTCCCCAGCTGCCGTGCAGCGGATGCGGTGATGCGCTACCGGCCATGTTCACGCCTCGCCGCCAGCGCAACCGCGATAGTGGCGGCAGACTCGACTTCTGCCTGCGCCCATGTCCTCTCTTCGCGACCGCTTCCAGCGCTGGCCCCGGCCAGGGCGCATCGCAGTGGTCGTGCTGGTGGCGCTGTATGCGCTGTATCTGCTGGCCGGCAACCTGTTTCTCAACACGCCGCTGTTCGATGCCGTCACCAACCGGCAGCCGCATAAATTCACCATGCAGACCGGCCCGGCACTGACCGTGTTTCCGGGGCAGGTGATGGCCTGGAACGTGCGCATGCGCGGGCAGGCCAACCGCACCGTGTACGTGTTTCACGCCGATCGCGCCAATGCGCGTGTGGCCTTGCTTGCACTGTTGCGGCGCGAGGTGCGGCTGCCGTGGCTGCATGCCACCGGCCTGGAAGCGGAAGTGGAAACCTCCGACACCCCCATTCCGCCACCGCCGCGCGGCGATCAGGGCTGGACGCTGCACTTCGATGCGATCACCAGCAACAGCATCCGCAGTGCGCGCCTGGGCAAGCTGCTGATCGCCGGGCAGGGCCACGGCAGCGTCGGCTTCCTCAAGCAGCTCAAGGGCGGCCCGTCGGAGCTGTTTCCCTCCGAAGCGGGCTTTCGCGATGCGGTGGTCAGCTATGACGGGGTGCAGGTGTTCAATGGCGCGCAGCTGGATGCGCAATTCCAGTTTCCGCGCCATTACCGCGACCAGGCGCCGGGCCTGCGCAAGCTCGGCATCACCCACGCGCGCCTGCAGCTGAAGGCGGCGACCGTGGCGTTGAAGATCGACACCGGCGCGCCGCACGTGGACATCCGCAGTGGGCCGTCCGCGGCGCGGGTGGAGGCCGACATCACGCTGGATCGCGGCACCCTGCAGGAAGGCAGCCATGCGGTCTGGCGTCTGCCATTGATGGCCGGCGTCGGCGCGACCGACCGCGGCATGCTGGCGCTGCAGCTGGACGTGGCGCGCGACATCCGTGTGCAGGCACGCCTGCCGCGCGACGAGAAGACGGGCAGCGAGCTGCAGGCCGATCTGCGCATCGCCGGACGCAGCATTCCCTTGCAGGATCCTGCGCAGGTGCTGCCGCGCCTGTCCGGGCAGGTGCGTGGGCGCTGGCAGTTCGAATCGCTGAACTGGATTGCCGAGCTGTTCGTGCGCAAGCCCTGGTTCCAGCTCGCAGGCGGCGGCCTGGTCGAGGCCGATCTGCGCTTGGCGCAAGGGCGGCTCGCCAGCGGCAGCAGCCTGGAGATTCCGCGTGTGGAGGCGGTGGCGCAGGTGTTCGATACGCGGCTGGCCGGTATCGCCAAGGCGCATGGGCGCATCGACGATGCCGCCACGCCGCAGGCGCACCTGGAGGTGAGCATCCCCACCTTCAAGGCCGCACCGCGCGATGCGCCCAGGCAGGTCCTGTTGGACGGCCGCGATCTGCAGCTGGCCATGCATGGCGATGCCGAACTGGCGCGCCTGCGCGACACGCTCAAGGCGCAGCTGCGTTTCAGCGATGCGCGCGTTCCCGATCTCACCGTTTACAACCGTTACCTGCCCGGCAAGAACGTGCGCCTGCTCGGCGGCAGCGGCAGCCTGACCGGCGATGTGGCGCTCAATGCCGCCGGCGATGTGGGCAGCGGCCACGCCAACCTGCGCGGGCAGGGCGCGCATCTGGCGCTGGCCGGCGTGCAGATGCGTGGCGATGCCGAATTGCAGGCGCAGCTGCAGCGTGCCGATTTCAAGAATAAGTTCTTCGACCTCAGCGGCACGCGCGTACGCCTGCGCAATATGCGTGTGGGCGACGACAGCAGCGATGCCAACTGGTGGGGGCAGATGCAGGTCGGTGCCGGCACCATCCAGGCCAGCGCACCGTTCCAGGTGGATGCCGATGCGGCGATCCGCATGCGCGATGTCGCGCCGCTGCTGTCGGTGTTTGCGCAACGTGCCGACTATCCGCGCTGGGTACTGGGCTTGCTGGATTCGGGAGAGCTCGATGCCACCGGCAGGGTACGTTGGCGCAAGCAGCAGTTGCTGATCGACGACCTGCATGCGGAGAATGCGCGGCTGTCGGTGCGTGCGCGGCTGGCCTTGAACGACGAGCAGCGGCGCGGCGATCTGTATCTGCGCTGGGGCGTGCTGGGCGCCGGGATCGAACTCGATGGCAAGCAACGCCAGTGGCATCTGGCCGGCGCGCGCGAGTGGTACGACGCGCAGCCGGGGCTGTTGCCGGCGGTGTCGAAGGCGAAGTAAGCGGCTCGTGGTTTGAGCTTGCGTATTGCGGCCAGCTTTGCGGTCTTCGACGAGGCGTGCGCACACTGCCGGGCGTGTAGGACATCCATGCACACCGGGCAGCCTGCCGGTGCCCAGCCGCAATCGCCGCTGCGCACCGCGCTCACGGTTTCCTTGGCACACTGCGCCACGCCGCGTGCGCGGTCTTCAGGAGCCTGCCGTCATGACGATGCCTGTTCGCGCCCGCTGGCAGACCTTGCCCCGCCTGGTGCGTTGGCCGTTGCTGGCGTTACTGGTGGTGTACGCAAGCTATCTGCTGCTCGGCAACCTGTTGCTCAACACGCCACTCGGGCCGGCCGCGCTCAATCGCAAGCCGGACAGGTTCACCATGCACTGGGGCCCGGCAGTGACCTGGTGGCCGGGCCGGCTGACGCTATGGAAGGTGGAGTTGCAAGGGCGCTCGACACGCACCCGCTGGAACGTCAGCGCGCAGCGCATGAGCGGGCAGGTGCGGCTATTGCCGTTGCTGCATCGGCAGTTGCTGGTGCCGGAGCTGCATGCGCACGGGGTGCGCGGCGGCATGCAGGCGGCTGTACCCACAGCCGGTACCGTGGCGACGCCAGCACCGGCGACAGCGCCGAACACGCAAGTCGCTGCCGCAGCGCCGGCTGACGCAGCCGGTACGCCGCCGCCAACGACCGCGCAGGACAAGCCACCCACACGCACCCCGGACGTCGCGGCGAGCACGCAGCCGCCCACACGGACGACCGGCGCGGCCAGCCGCGTGCCGCAATCCGCAGAGGGCGCCGATATCGCTGGCACACCCACGAGTCCCGCATCGACCGCTCCGGCCTGGAGCCTGCAGTTCGAGCGCATCGTCGCCGATCAGGTGCAGGCAGTGACGCTGCGTCAGCTGCAGATCGAAGGCGATGGTCAGCTGCAGCTCGGCCTGTTCAAGCAGTTGCGCGGCGGGCCGATGGAAGTGTTTCCCTCGCGGGCGAGCTTCGACAACGCACGCATGCGCTGGGGTGACAGCGAAGTGCTGCGCAACGGGCAGCTGCGCATCGAAGCCAGCATCGCGCGGCATGCGCCGGAGCAGGCGCGTGGGCTGGCCATGCTGCAGCTTGCCGATGCACAGGTGAGCGTGCATGGCGACACCGCGGCACTGGATGTCATACGCAATGCGCAGGGGCGCCACACGCTCGCCACACGCGCCGGCACGGGGCGTGCGGATGGGCAGTTGCGCTGGATACGTGGCGCCTTGCAGCCCGGCAGCCAGCTGCAATGGCGCGCACCCTTGCACGACAGCACGCGCATGCCGGCCGCCCTGCTGGGCGAGCTTGCAGCGCAACTGCAGGTGGATCAGGACATGCGCCTGCAGGTGAGCATGCCTGAGCCGGCCGATGCCGGGCTGACCCTGGATGCGGATCTGCGCGTGCAGGGCCGGCAGCTGCCGCTGCAATCGATGCGCAGCCTGCTGCCGCGCACCTCCGGGCATGCGCGCCTGCACTGGCAGCTGTCTTCGCTGAGCTGGATTCCGGCGCTGTTTCCGGACGTGGACTGGCTGACGCTGGACGGCGACGGGCTGGTGGATGCGGATCTGCGCATCGATCGCGGCCAGCTCGGTGCCGGCAGTCGCCTGCAGGTGCCGCACGTGCGTGCGCATGTCGGCGTGATGGGGCATGCGATCGATGGGCAGGCCAGTGCCGACCTGCGGGTGAGCGCCCATGCGAACGGACAGCTGCTGCCGGCACTTGCCTTGCAGATGCAGCAGTTCTCCATTGCGCACAGCGATGCGCCCACGCGCCCCTTCGTGCAGGGCCGCGACCTGCGTCTGGAGCTGCAGACGCGCGCCGATGCGCGCAACCTGGCCACGCTGCGCGACGCCACGCGCGCGCATCTGGTGTTCGCCAATGCGCGCGTGCCGGATCTGCGTGCCTACAACCGCTATCTGCCGCAGCAGCAACTGCGTTTCGATGGCGGCAGCGGTGTGCTCAGTGGCGATCTGCAGATCGAGCCCGGTGGCCGCATCGGCAAGGGTGGCCTGCGCATCGGTGCGCGTGCGGCGCGGCTGCAGTTTGCCGGCCTGGCACTGCGTGGCGATGTGGATGCGGATCTGCGCTTGCAGCGAGGCGATCTGCGTGCGGAGAACTTTCGCCTCGACGCCAGCACCATCCAGCTGCGCAATATCGGATTCACCGGGCCGGATGGTCAGCGCCGCGATGGCTGGTGGGCGCGCATCGTGCTGGAAGACACCCGCATGCAATGGCACCAGCCGGTCGGTGTGGATGGACGCGTGCGCATCCAGGTGCGCGATCTGGCGTTCCTGATGGCGCTGTACGCGCGTGATCGTTCGATCCCGAACTGGATGCTGCGGCTGGTGGATGCGGGCCAGGCGCAGGTGACCGGGCGCGTGCATTGGCAGGGCGACACCGTCATCGTCGATCGCCTGCAGGCACGCAACCAACGCTTCCAGGTGGATGCGCGCCTGCGTCTGCAGGGCAGCCAACGCAGCGGCAGTCTGCTCGCGCGCTGGGGCATGTTGAGCGCGGCGGTGGGGTTGCGCGGCCAGACCCCGGAATGGCACCTGCTGCATGCACCGGAGTGGTACCAGGCCCAGCCCGATCTGCTGCGCTGAGGTCGCCGCGCGCCAGTGCGGTGTGAAGGAAAAAGCTCCAGTTCTGTACTGCCTGGTGTTGTTTTGCAGTGCAGCGTGCAAGTGGCGTTCGGGGCGCGCACTATGATCCTGCATCCCGACGTGGGGGAGGGAGCAAAGCCCGCTGGCAGTTCGCTGCAAGCGGGCTTTTTTATTGCCTGAAGCTTGGCCAGTCAAGCCACTTCGCCTCCGCTCACCGCACGAAAACCCCAGTTGTTGAAGGCTTGCCCAGGCCACTGCCGGGTCGCCGGGGGCGTCAACCGCCCGCAAATCCTCGATCCGCGTGATGTGGGTGGCCAGCGGCCGCGCCTGCATACGTCGCCGGCTTCCGCTAGAATGAGATCAATTCTCATTTATCGCCGGGCGCCTTGCCGCCTGGGTCTAGCCGTCCAGGAGGTCATCGTGTCGGTCACGCAAGGCGCGCTTCATCAACAGGTGGAGCGCCTGTACACCGACCACCATGGCTGGCTGCAGGGCTGGCTGCGGCGCAAGCTGGGCGATGCGTTCGTGGCTGCCGACCTGGCGCAGGACACCTTCATCAGCGTGATCAGCGCGGGCGCCACCGACGAGATCCGCGAGCCACGCCCATTCCTGGCCACCATCGCGCGCCGGCTGATGGCGCACCGGCAGCGGCGCAAGTCGCTGGAAACCAGCTACCTGGAACTGCTGGCTGCGCTGCCTGAGGAATTGGCGCCGTCGCCGGAGCTGCAACTGCTGGCGCTGGAAGCGGTGCAGCAGGTGGACCAGGCGCTGGATGGCCTGCCGCCCAAGGTGAAGGAAGCCTTTTTGCTGGCGCATCTGCAGGAGCTGAGCTACGCGCAGATCGCGCAGCGGCTGGGCGTGTCCAGCAGCTCGGTCAAGCAATACCTCACGCGTGCCAACCGGCATTGCCTGTTCGCCCTGTCGGCGTGAACTGCACGGATGGCTGATGCCGCCTCACCTCGTGCGCGCACCGCTGCCGGCCAGCGCGCGCCGCTGGCCGGCGGGCAACCGATCAGCGCCGAGGTCGCCGACCAGGCCGCGCAGTGGCTGACGGTGCTGATGTCCGGCACCGCGAGCCAGGCGCAGCTGCAGCGCTGGCAACAGTGGCGCGATGCGCATCCGGACCACGCGCGGGCGTGGGCGCATATCGAGGCGGTGACCGGGCGGCTGAAGACGCTGACCCCGCAGGCGGCCTATCGCAGCCTGTCGCCGTATGCGGGCAGCAACGGCCAGGCATCGCCTGGCCGGCGCAAGGCGCTGAATCTGCTGCTGTGGGGCGGGGTGGCCGGGGCCACCGGCGTGCTGGCCTCGCGCACCGAACGCTGGCAGCGCGCCACCGCCGATTACGCCACCGCGACCGGCCAGCGCCGCGAGGTGCAGTTGCAGGGCGGCAGCCGCATCACCCTCAACACGCGCAGCGCCATCGACGTGCGGTTCGACGCGCAGCAGCGGCTGCTGCAGTTGCTGGCCGGCGAGATCATGGTGACCACCGCGCATGCGCTGGGCGCGGGTCACGACGGGCGGCCGTTGCTGGTGCGCACCGCGCAGGGCGATATCCATGCAGTGGGCACGCGCTTTTGCGTGCGCCAGGACGAACACGACACCCGGCTGAGCGTGCTGGAAAGCGCGGTGGAGGTGCGGCCACGTGCGGCCGCGCAGGCCGTCGGGCGCGTGCAGGCAGGGGAGCAGTGTCGGTTTACCGCCGACGCGCTTGGCGCCATCGCGCCGGTCGATGCACAGGCCGCGGCCTGGGTACGCGGGCAGCTGATCGCCGACGAGTGGCGCCTGGATGCCTTCATCGCCGAACTCGACCGTTATCGCGCCGGGCTGCTGCGCTGCGACCCGCAGGTGGGCGGCCTGCGCGTCTCCGGCGTGTTCCCGCTGGACGACACCGACCGCATCCTGGCAATGCTGCCCAGCGTGCTGCCGGTGCGGGTGAGCCGGCGCAGCCGTTACTGGGTGACGGTGCAGGCGGCCGGGCAGGGCTGAGGCGCCGCCAGCCGGCACCTCGCCGAAAAAAGTTTGCATCCGGGCTGCCCGATCGCCGCAGTTGTGGCACCTCCCCAATGACGGTGTCAGTGCGACACCAAACCTTTGTGGGAACAGCATGTCGATCACCGCCCGCCGCCGCGGCCAACTTTCTTCTTCGTCGTTGCAGCGCAACGCCCTGGTGCAGGCCGTGCAGCGGCCGCTCGGCACCGCCGTGGCGGTTGCGCTCTGCAGCCTGGGCGTGTGTGCGGGCATGCCCGACACCATCGCCCAGGCCGCGCCTGCCACGCAGGAGGCACGCCAGGCCTATCGCATCCCCGCCGGCCCGTTGGCGCCGGCGCTGCGTGAACTGGCCGGTTCGGCCAATCTGTTGCTGAGCTTCACCGCCGCGCAGACCGACGGCAAGACCACCGCCGGGCTGGATGGCAGCTACACCGCACCGGCCGCCCTGGCTGCGCTGCTGGCGGGCAGCGGCTTGCAGGCCGTGCCGTTGCAGACCGGCGGCTACGTGTTGCGCGCCGCGCCGCAGCTGGGCGCGAGCAACAGCGAGGTGGACGCGTGGCTGCTGCCCACCGTCAAGGTGACCGCGCAGGCCAACCGCAGTGCGACCACCAGCGGCACCGGCAGCTATACCGCGCGCGCGGTCAGCATCGGCCGCGGCGAGCAGTCGCTCAAGGACATCCCGCAATCGATCAGCGTGGTCACCCGTCAGTTGATGGACGAGCAGAACATCACCTCGGTCTACGACGCGCTGGCCAGCACCACCGGCATCACCATCGTGCAGAGCCCGCAGGGCGGCAAGTACATCTATTCGCGCGGGTTCGACATCACCACCGTGCAGTACGACGGCGTGCCGCTCAACCGCGGCATGTATGGCCGTGCTAGCAACTACAGCGCCAATATGGGCATCTACGATCGCGCCGAAGTGCTGCGCGGTGCGGCCGGCCTGCTGCAGGGTGCGGGCAACCCCGGCGGTGCGGTGAACCTGGTGCGCAAGCGTGCGCTGGATGTGCCGGGCGTCAGCGTGATGGTGCAGGGGGGCAGCTGGGATCGTTACGGCGCGCTGATCGATGGCAGCGCCAACCTCGGCGCCGATGGCGCATTGCGCGCGCGCGGGGTGATCGATTACCAGGATCAGCGCTCGTTCGTCGATGGGGTCACGCGCCGCACGCCCACCTATTACGGCACGCTCGACTACACGTTCTCGCCGCAGACCCAGCTCAGCCTGGGCGTGAGCTACGAACAGGTGGAAGGCCGGCCGTTCTTCGGCGGTCTGCCCAGTTTCAGCGATGGCCGCGATATCGGCCTGCCACGCCAGACCAATCTGGGTGCGGCATGGAACCGGCAGTCCTCGTCCAATCGCGGGCTGTATCTGGACCTGGACCATCGCTTCAATGCCGATTGGGTGTTCAAGCTCAGCGCGGTGCAGATGCGCGAGCTGCACGATCTGAAATATGCCAGCTCCAGCCGCGCGATCAATCCGGCCAACGGCACCGGCGCGCTGCTGGCCGCGCGCACCATTTCCGATGCGGACGTCTTCGGCTTCGATGCCAATGTGATCGGGCAGTTCAATGCACTGGGGCACAGGCACGAGTTGGTGATCGGCAGCAACCTCGCCGAGACCACCGTGGATACGGTCTACGGCAACAAGAACAACGTCCAGACCTTCAATGTGTTCGATCTGCGGCGCAATGTGCGGGCGATCAGCGATGCGGAAATCTTCGCCAATGCACGCGAGGCCCGGCATGGCACCTCGCGCGAATTCGGCCTGTACGGCGCACTGCGCTGGCAGCTGACCGATCCGTTGAGGGCCATCGTCGGCACCCGCGTGAGCTGGCCCGACACCCTGTGGAACACCACCACCACCGGACTGTCGCCGTCGCAATCGATCGAGCACACCCGCGAGACCGGGCAGGTCACGCCGTATGCCGGCCTGTTGTACGCCTTGAGCCCGACCTGGTCGGCCTATGCCAGTTACGCGGACATCTTCCAGCCGCAGAACGCGCAGACCGAAGCCGGCGAGATGCTCAAGCCGATGACCGGTGCCAACTACGAGCTTGGCATCAAGGGTGAGTGGCTGGACGGGCGCATCAATAGCGCGTTTGCGCTGTTCCAGATCGAGCAGAAGAACCGCGCCCAGGCCGACCTGACCACCAGCCCCACCTGCCGCAACAACGATTCCTGCTACATCGACAGCGGCAAGGTGCGCAGCCGCGGGTTCGATGCCGAAGTCAGCGGCAGCGGTGCTGCGCGACTGGAACGTGTTTGCCGGTTGCACCTTCAACCGCACCACCTACCTGCAGGATGTCAGCAGCCAGGGCCAGACCTTCAACAGCTACACGCCCCAGCATTTGCTGCGGGTATGGACCACCTACCGTCTGCCGGGCGTGCTGCAGGACGTCACCGTCGGTGGCGGTGTCAGCGCGCAGAGCGCGGCGTATCGGCAGATCGGCACTGCCACCGCGCCGATCCAGGGGCGTGCGGTCTGGAATGCATTGGCGCGGTACCAGGTCAACCGGCAATGATCGGTGGCGGTCAATCTCAACAACGTGTTCGACAAGCACTACTACACCACCTTGTCGAGCTTCGTTAACGGGCGCTATTACGGCGAACCGCGCAATGTGATGGTGACCCTGCGCGGCGCGCTGTGATGCGGGCACCAGCGCTGCGGTGGCACATGGCGCGTGGCGGATGAAGGAAGACTTTCGCCAAAGCATGGCCTGGCTGCACACCTGGTGCGGCCTGAGCTGTGGCTGGTTGCTGTGCGCGATCTTCCTGACCGGCACGCTCAGCGTGTTCCGCGATCCGATCACCAGCTGGATGCAGGGCACACCGGCTTTGCCGGGTGCGAGCACGCAGGCGGTCCTGTCGGAAGCAGCGCTGGTGCCGCGTGCACTGGCGCAGCTGCATCAGCTTGCGCCACAGGCGCGCCTGTGGCGGATCACCCTGCCCGCGCATCCGGGTGAGGCGCTCACGCTGTTCTGGCGGACATCAGTGGGCCAGGATCAGGCGGCGCTGGACCCCGGGAGCGGCGAGCTGCTGCCGTCTCCGTGGGGCCGGCAGACCGAAGGCGGCCGGCATTTCATGAGCTTCCACTACACCTTGCACGGCGGCATCCCCGGCTATTGGCTGGTGGGCTGGGTGTCGCTGTGCGGGCTGATCGCGCTGGTATCCGGGGTGATCGTGCACAAGCGGATCTTTCTGGATTTCTTCACCTTCCGCCCTGGCAAGGGCCAGCGCTCGTGGCTGGACGCGCACAACGCCACGGCGGTGCTGACGCTGCCGTTTTTGCTGATGATCGTCTACACCGGCCTGGCGTATTTCCACACCAGCTACATGCCCGCGCCATTGCACGCACTGTATGGCAGCGACGAGGGCGCCTACACGCGTTACGCCGATGACCTGTCGCCGGCAGTGCCTGCGACCAGCGCAGACGCCGCCGCGGTCAACCGCGTGCCCGCCTATCTGCCGGAGCTGGTGCAGCGAGCAGGTTCGCTCAACGCTGCGCCCGCGCAAACGCTGGTGATCGAGCGGCCCGATCAACCCGGCAGCAAGCTGCGCGTGATCGCGCGCGTGGCCGCGACCGGCAGCTCGCGGCGCCTGCTCAACCCAGCCAACAGCGTGGTATTCGACGCGAACAGTGGCGCGCTGCTGGAGCGGCACGCGGATGCCGCACGCACGGACCTGCACGCGCAGGATGTGGAAGAAGTCGTCAAGGCCCTGCACGTGGCCGGGTTCGGCGGCTGGACCAGCAAATGGCTGTATTTCATCTGCGGCCTGGCCGGCACGTTGATGATGGCCACCGGCACCTTGCTGTTTTCGATCAAGCGGCGTCGGCGTAGCGAGCAGGCGTTTGGCGCGGCCACCGCCGGCGTCTATCGTGTAGTGGAAGCGTTCAATGTCGCCGCGCTTGCGGGAACCGCCTTGGCGAGCATTGCGTATTTCCATGCCAACCGCCTGGTGCCGGCTGCGCAGGCCGGGCGCAGCCAGATCGAGATCCACGCATTCCTGTGGGTCTGGGCGGCCACGCTGCTGCATGCGCTGCTGCGCCCGCCCGCGCGTGCATGGGTGGAGCAACTGGCGATGACCGCGCTGCTGTGTGTCGGCTTGCCGCTGCTCAATGCGGTCACCACCGGGCAGCATCTGGGCGTGTACCTGGCTGCCGGCGACCTGTAGCGCGCCGGGGTCGAGCTGGTCTCGCTCGTCTTCGGCGTTGCATTTGCTTACGCGGCATATCGGGCGCATCGCAGCGACGTGCGAGCGGCGCCGACACGTGCCAGGCGCGGCGCCACTGCCGCGATGGATGTGTTGTGAATCCTGCTTCGAGCACCGCATCGGTGACGCGCTACCGTTGGTCGGTTGCCGGTCGCGTGCTCGCTGCCAGTGTCGGCGGCTATGCGCTGACCTCCACCGGCTGCAGCGTGCTGGCGCAGCTGCTGTCGCGGTTTGCCGGCGTGTCGCCTGCGGTCTCGGTGCTGAGCACGACCTTGCTGAGTTTCGCCATCTATACGGTCGTCGTGCTGTGGATGTTTCGTGCGCGCAGTGCATTGCGCATGTGGGGCTGGCTGGGCGTGGGCATCGCTGCGCTGGGCGGCGCGCGCTGGTTGCTGGGACATCCGCCATGGATGGGCTGATCGCTGCGCTGCTGGGCACCGCGCTCTGCCACGCCGCAATGATGGCCCTGGCGGTGGCGATGCATCGCCATTACGAGCAGCTCACCGGCCGCCGCACTGCGCCGGTGATGCAGCGATGGTTGCTGCGTGCGATGGCTGTCTGCCTGTTGATCGCCGCGCTGGTGCTGTGCGTGCTTGCTTGGGGCGCAACGGTGGGCACCTTGGTGTGGCTGGGGTTTGTCAGCGTGGCCGCGCTATGGGTGGCGCTGGGCCTGGCGTATGCGCCGCGCTGGAGTGCGTGGCTGGCAGTGCTGGTGGGTTGCATCGCATGCGGGGTGGTGGGTTGGCGTGTGCTGTAGTTTGCTGTTGTTTGAAGGCCACACACACCCGACCAGCTTGACTGGTCCTTGCCCGCCTACCGTCGCGGGCCCTTACGCGGCATGGATGCCGCGTAAGGGCCTACACGGACGTACTTGCGGCGTGTCCTGCGATGGTGGGCGGGCAAGGGCTCTGCAACCAGTCTGCAGAGCCGCCGCTCTACAACTGATCCATCTGCACTTCCCAAGCCCCAGTACACAAGGCACAAGGCAGTCGAGACCGAGAACGGTGGGCTTGTTCAGCCGCGATCGGATGCTTGAATCAAAAGCTCGGTGAGTCGAGTGCGCGGTGGCCTCACCGCTTGCGGGACACGCCGTGAACCCGTCCCTGGGGGCTCGGTGGCGGCATCCATGCCGCCACACGGTCCCGCAACCGGCGAGGCCACCGCACCAGACAGTTGGTCGGCTGCTTTCCTGAAAGCGTGTGACTCGGACTGCGTCGCAGACCTGGCATTTTCAGGTTGCGTGTTGGAGGCTTGCCTGACGCTCGGCCTGCGATGGAGAAATGATGAAAGTTGGGCGAATGCCGAGTGATCCAACCAGCGCACGTCGTGCACCGCTTGCAACCATGCACACCGACCATCTCGACAGGTCCTTGCCCGCCCACCGTCGCGTAAGAGCCTACATGGACGTACTTGCGGCGTGTCCTGCGATGGTGGGCGGGCAAGGGCCCTGCAGCAAGTCACAGATCAACCGCTCCGCAACTGATCTATCCACACTGCTGAGTCCCCTTCAGACACAACGCCCAAAAAAATCGAGACGTCGAACAAGCCGCCAAGGAGCCCGCAACCAGCGAGGACATCACGCCCGCCGACATGACCGCGTGCTGATGGGACCACACGCAGCGCGGCGATGAACCCAGTAGTCGTATTGCTGCCTCTAGACAGTGCTGGATCGCCCGCACGCACGTGCCGCCATCGCGCAGGGATGCCAGAATCGGCGCATGTCGCTGCCTACCTCATCCGTGTCTCCTGCGCTCACCGCCCTGATCGAGCGGGCCGTGGCGCGTGTCCGCCATGCCGTGCCGGCCGACCAGCCCTGGCCCGGCGATGACTTCGCTCGGCGACTCGAACAGGTTGCGCTCGCCAGCGAGTTTGCGCTCGATACCCTGGCGCGTCAGCCGGCCTTGCTGCAGCACCTGGCGCAGCCGGATCCACCGCCGTTGCCACTGCCGGTATTCGACCCCGCACAGCCCCAGGCCTGGCCGGCGCAGTTGCGGCGCTACCGCAGCGCCGAATCCACGCGCCTGGTCTGGCGCGACGTGCTCGATCTGGACAGCGTCGATGCCACCCTGGCCGGTGCCACCCGCCTGGCCGAAACCTGCCTGCAATGTGGGCTGCAGGCGTTGGAGCAGCAATTTTGCGACCGCCATGGCCAGGTGATTGCCGAAGACGGCAGCGTGCAGCGGCTGGTGGTGTTCGGGCTGGGCAAGCTCGGTGGTGGCGAGCTGAATTTTTCCTCGGATGTGGATCTGGTCTATGCGTATCCGCAGGGCGGCCAGTCCGATGGTGCCCGCCCGTTGGCAGCGGAGGAGTATTTTGCGCGGCTTGGCCAGCAGCTGGCCAAGCTGCTCGACGAGACCACCGCCGATGGATTCAGCCATCGCGTGGATCTGCGTCTGCGCCCGTTCGGCACGGCCGGCCGGGTGGCCGTGTCGTTCACCGGCATGGACCAGTACTTCCAGCGCGAAGGACGCGACTGGGAGCGCTATGCCTGGCTCAAGGCCCGCGCGGTGGCCGGCGATATCGACGCCGGCGAAGCCTGGCTGGAGACGCTGCGTCCCTTCGTCTACCGGCGCTATCTGGACTTCACCGCACTGGACGGCCTGCGCGAGATGAAGGCGGCGATCACTGCCGAAGTCGCCCGCCACGATCGTCTGGACGACATCAAGCGCGGGCCGGGCGGCATCCGCGAGATCGAGTTCCTGGCGCAATCGCTGCAGCTGATTCGCGGCGGACGCGAACCGAGCCTGCGCGAGCGTCGCCTGCTGCCTGCCCTGCAGGCGCTGGTGGAGGCCGGCCAGATCGATGCGGACAACGGGCATGCATTGACCGAGGCGTATCGTTTCTTGCGCCGGCTCGAAAATCGTCTGCAGATGTTGCGCGATGCACAGACCCATGCCTTGCCGCAGGCGCCGCTGGATCGCGAACGCATCGCGCTGGGCCTGGGTTATGCGGATTGGCCGGCACTGCTGCAGGCACTCGCCCCGCACCGCGCGCGCGTTGCCGCCGAATTCGCCGAGCTGCTGGCACCGCGCGTGCGCGCCACCGCCCCCGACGCGCTTGCCGACTACTGGCGCGCACTGCCGGAAGGCGATGCCGCGCCGCTGGCCGGCATCGGATTGCACGATCCAGCCGGCGCGCATCAGGTGCTGGCCGAGTTTGCGCAGTCCTCCGGCGTGCGTGCGCTCTCCGATACCGCAAGCGCGCGGCTGGACCGCGTCATGCCGGCGCTGCTGCATGCGGCCACCCGCGCCAGCCAGCCGGATGCCGCCGTGCGCCGCGTGCTCGGCCTGCTGCAATCCACCTTGCGCCGCACCAGTTACCTGGCCTTGCTGGACGAACAACCCAGCGCACTCGCACGCCTGGTCGATGTGCTCTCGCGCAGCGCCTTGCTGGCCGAGCGCCTGGCTGCGCATCCGCTGTTGCTGGACGAACTGCTCGACACCCGCATCAGCGGCCCGTTGCCCGACCGCGACGCGTTGCACGCCGCGTGCCTGGACACCTTGCAGATCGAGGACACCGAAGCGGCGCTGCGCGAACTCAACGAGCGCCGGCTCGCCTTGAGCTTCCGCATCGCACTGGCCACGCTCGATGGCCGCCAGCAGGCCGTGGACAGCACCCAGCAACTGGCCTGGCTGGCCGAAACGGTGGTGCAGACGGTGCTGCAGCTGGCGCGCCGCGAACTGATCGCCGCGCATGGGCAGGTGCCGGGCGGGGCATTCGCCATCATCGGCTACGGCAGCCTGGGCGGCCTGGAGCTGGGCTTCGGCTCGGACCTGGATCTGGTGTTCCTCTACGACCATCCACGCGAGGTGGAAGCCTCCGATGGCAAGCGAGCGTTGGACGCCGGGCGCTGGTTTGCGCGGCTGGCGCAGAAGGTGATGACACTGCTGGCCGCCGAAACCGGCGCCGGCCGTCTCTACGAGATCGACGTGCGGCTGCGCCCGGATGGTGGCAAGGGCGCGTTGGTGTCATCGCTGGCCAGCTACCGCGACTACCAGCGCGAGCGCGCCTGGACCTGGGAGCATCAGGCGCTGGTGCGTGCACGTGCGGTGGCCGGCGATGCGGCGCTGTGCGCGGCCTTCGCGCAGGTGCGTGCCGACACGCTGACACGCGTGCGCGACACCGCCGTGCTGCACGAGGACGTGCGCAAGATGCGCGCGCGCATGCGCAGCGAACTGGATCGCAGCGATGCGGGACGGCTGGATCTCAAGCAGGGCGCCGGCGGCCTGGTCGATCTGGAATTCGTGCTGCAGGCCGGCGTGCTCGGCCAGGCCGCACAGCATCCGGCGCTGCTGCTGGCCTGCGCCACGCCCGCCTTGATCGATGCGTTGGTGCAGGTGCAATGGCTGCCGGCCGAGCGTGCCGCACCGCTGCACCAGGCGCATGCCACCTTGGTGGAAGCGGGCCTGAGTTGCACCCTGGATCGCCGGCCGCGGCTGATCCCGCCAACGCCCGCGATCGAGCAGGCACGGCACAGCATCTTCACTACCGCGCACGCGCAAGGGCTGGAGTTTCCGCTCGGCAAGGATGTGGCGATGCTAGCGCCTTGAGTGGCCGGTGGCTGGCGTTGCAAGGTGAGACGAGTGCGGCGCGCAGGCCGGGTCGGCAGAAACGCGGGTGCGTTGCAGTGGCGTCCCTGCGCCGCGCCTGGTGTTGGCCCGATGGCCGGTGCGCAGGCGAGCCGGTCAGCCCTGCGGGCGCGGCGCACTGCGCCACAGCAGTGCGCGGAACGGGCCGAGCAGGAACACGCCCATGCCCAGCTTCACCGCCAGGTCGCCGGCCGCCCAGCTGATCCATGGCAGGCCAGCGCCAGCAAAGGCGATGCTCCAGAAGATCGCCGTATCCAGCGTGGCGCTGCAGGTGGTGGCCACGATCGGCGCACGCCACCAATTGCCACTGCGCAGCCGGTCGAACACGCTGATATCCAGCAGCTGCGCAGCGATGAAGGCGGTGCACGAGGCCGCCGCGATGCGCGGGGTGGCCAGCCAGAGCGACAACACCACCGCCAGCGCAAAGCCGCACCAGGCGACCTTGCGCGCCGCGCGCGGGCCGAAACGGCGATTGATCAGGTTGCTCACCAGAAACGCCAGCGGATACGAGAACGCGCCCCAGGTCAGCCAATCGTTGATCGGGTACTGCACCAGGATGTTGGACAACAGCACCACCGCGCCCATGACCAGGACCGCCCACGCCAATGCGCGCGCAGTGAGTGGGGTGAACGGCGTCGGCGCGGTGCTGGACATGACGGTACGGTAGCGGTGGAACAGCGCGGATTATCCGTGCGTTGGCGCAGGCGGGCCAGTGCGCCGACGCGCATGCGCGATACGACGGCGTGCTGTTGGTTCAACCAGCCTGCCGGTCAACGCATGGCCGCCAGCATGGTCGGCGCCTATGCGCGAATCGCATGGGGAGTGCATCGTCCTTGTGTCTGCCCCGTGGCATCGGCGGCGGCACCGTCATACGTGCAGGCGCGCACGCACCAGTGCGGCGATGCGCTGGGTTTCGCGCAGTGGGTGAAGCTGCTGCGGCGTTGCGAAAACATCGCCGGCATCGCACAGACGGCCACGCGCCTGCAGTGCCCGCACATACGTCGCCACCCGGCCTTGCGCCTGTCCGGCAAACGCCGCTGCCACCGGCACCCGCGTGGCGCAGGCTTCGGAGAGCAGGTTGACCGAGTCGGCACTGGCCACGATCGCGTCGGCCCAGCCCAGCAGGCCGGCGTACGGGTTGGGCCCGTCGCGCTCGTCGCACCACAGCAGGCCTGGCAGGCCTGCATGCATCTTGCGCAGCGTCGCGATCGCCTCGGGCGGGGTGCGCCGGGAGGTGGTGACCAACAGGCTGCCGCCGGCGGCGAGCACCTGCGCGCGCAGGTGCGTGCACAGTGCCGCAAGCGCTTCGGTGGTCCAGGGCAGCTGCGCGGTGGGGCCACCGATCAACAGCGCCACGCGCGGGCCGGGCAGCGCGCCGAACGCGGCGAAGGCGGCGCGCCCGGCGGCCAGCCAGGCATCGTCCACCGGATGCAGGCTGCCGAGCAGGGTGAGCACGTTGGCGCCACGCAGCGCATCGTGCTCGGGCACGACCAGCAGATCCCAGTGACGCGGGTCCAGGCGCGGATCCAGCAGTTGCACCACCTGGCTGCCGCGCGTGCGCAGCAGCCGGGTGGCCAGCGCGGCCTGGCGCCCGCAGCCGATCGCCAGCGCCGGCGGCTGCTGCAATTGCCGGGCAAAGCCGGATCCAAAGGCCGCCTGCGCGCCCGGCAACCGGCGCGGTGCGGCCCAACGCCACGGCGCGCGGGCCTGCAGATGCAGCGCCGTGACCGGCGTGGCGTGCAGCGCCTGCGCCAAGGCCTCGGCCTGACGTGCATTGCCGGCGCGGCCGTCGCTGACCGCCCAGGTCAGCGCCATCGTTTCAGATCCGACATAGATTTGTTTCAGATTGAGCGTGTGTTGCCGCAATCGCGTCACTCTACACTGCGGGTCTTCACGCTGGCGCCGGTGCTGCACCCTACTGTCGCCCATTCCCTTGCTTCCCGGAGTCTCCATGTCCGACTTGCTCGACGCTGCCGCGCTGGATCAGCTGTTTCGCACCGCCCGCACGCAAAACGCCTTTCTCGACAAGCCGGTCAGCGAAGCGCAGCTGCGCGAGCTCTACGATCTGCTGAAGTGGGGCCCGACCGCCGCCAACGGGTCGCCGGCGCGTTTCGTGTTCGTGACCACGCCGGAGGGCAAGCAGAAGCTCAAGCCGGCACTGTCCGAGGCCAATGCCACCAAGACGCTGGCCGCGCCGGTCACGGTGATCATCGGCTCCGATGAGGAGTTCCACGAAAAGCTGCCGTACCTGTTCCCGCATGCCGACGCCAAGAGCTGGTTCGAAGGCTCGCGCGAGATGCGCGTGTCCGGCGCATTCCGTAACAGCTCGCTGCAGGGCGCCTACCTGATCCTGGCCGCACGTGCGCTGGGTCTGGATGCCGGCCCGATGTCCGGCTTCGACAATGACAAGGTGGATGCGGCGTTCTTCGCCGGCACGCCGATCAAGTCCAACTTCCTGGTCAATCTGGGCTACGGCGATCCGGCCGGGCTGTTCCCGCGGCTGCCGCGGCTGAGCTTCGACGAAGCCGCGCGCATCGAGTAACAGCGGCTGGCACCGCAGCTGCGCGCACCGTCGGGCGGGCGCAGCCGGCGCTCCGGCACGCAGGAGCCACGTACACTCCGGCTTCGGGGCACGCCACCCGCACCACCTGACGACCGCGCCTTGTGCAATCCGCCCCGGGCGCCCGTTTCGATTTTCCTGCAGTCCTCGTCCGTCTGCGTCTGTTCCATCCGCGTTGATCCAATGCGGTCCCTCATCTCAAGGAGTTTCAATGAAGACCACCCGCCAACTGTTGCTGCCGCTCGCCCTGACCCTGGCCATCGCCGCCTGCTCCAAGCCGGCCGACAACGCCGCCGCGCCGGCCGCCGACACCCCGGCCGCCACCGCACCGGCCGATGCCGCTGCCACCACCCCGGCCCCGGCTGCTGCGCCGGCCGCCTCGACCGCGCCGGCCGTGGAAGTGGCCTCCGGCACCTACACGCTGGATCCGAGCCACACCGACGTGATCGCGCAGTGGAGCCACTTCGGCTTCTCCAATCCGAGCGCGCATTTCGGCAATGTCGACGGCACCCTGGTGTACGACGCGGCCGACGTGACCAAGTCCACCGTGCAGGTCACCCTGCCGCTGTCGGGCCTGAACAGCTTCACCGCCAAGTTCGACGAGCACCTGAAGAGCGGTGACTTCTTCGACGCTGCCAAGTTCCCGACCGCCACCTTCAAGAGCACCAAGGTCGAAGCGGCCGGCCCCAACAAGCTGACCGTCACCGGCGATCTGACCATCAAGGATCAGACCAAGCCGGTCGTGCTGGACGTCACCCTCAACGGTGCCGGCGAGCACCCGATGAAGAAGGTGCCGGCAGCCGGCTTCGACGCCACCACCACCATCAAGCGCACCGACTTCGGCGTGGGCCAGTACGCCCCGAACGTCAGCGACGAAGTGAAGATCCGCATCACCACCGAAGCCCTGCAGGCCAAGGCCGGTGACGCTGCCGCCGCCAAGTAAGGCGCAGCGCAGTCGATGCATCGGTGCGAGCGATCGCACCGATGTGCGGAACGCAAAAGCCCGCCGATCGGCGGGCTTTTGCGTTGGGTGCCTGAGGGGCATCAGCCCGGCGAAGAGATGAGCGAAGAGCCGCAGGGTGCGCATGCCATTGTGTAGGAGCGGCCTTGGCCGCGACGCATGACCGATAGACGCAATGACGATGCGCTTGCCGGGCGGTAAGGCCTCTCGCGCGCAAGCGCGCCGCTGCGTATATGGCGCGGACTGCTTGCTCTAGCGCGGCTGGTACAACCTAGCTGTGCAGTGATGCGGCGAGCTGCGCTGCGCTTACTCCGTTCCCGGATTCGCTTTCCAATATCCCTTCGCGCGCACCCACTCCTTGTCCACGCCCATGTGCTCTTCGAGAAACTTGCGCATCGCACGCGCGCGCATGGATTCAGTACCGATCCAGTAGAACGTGTCGCCGTCGTGCGGCTCGTAATCGCGCAGGCTGTCTTCCAGCAACGTGCTGCTGGCGGCATCGAAGCCGTTGCGTTCCAGCCAGTACACGTCCACCTCGGCGGCGCTGAGCAGTTCCTGGCGCTCGGCCGCATCGGCGATTTCGATAAAGACCTCTGCATGCATGTCGGCGGGCATCGCTTCCAGCCAGCGGCCGATCGCGGGCAGCGCGGTTTCATCGCCGATCAGCACGTAGTGGTCGTAGTCGTCGGCAACCAGGAACGAGCCGCGCGGGCCGCCGATCTTCAGCGGGTCGCCGGGTTGCGCGTGCGCGGCCCAGCTGGAGGCCACGCCGTCGCCGTGCAGCACGAAGTCGATGCTCAACTCGCCGCTTTGCGGATCGAATACGCGCGGGGTGTAATCGCGGCCGGGCGAGGGCAGTGCGCCTTCGGCATAGCGCGGGCCGTCCGGCGTCATCGTCGGCAGCACGAAGGCGCCATCGGCATTGGGGAAGAACAGCTTGACGTGATCGTCCGGTGCCTCGCTCTGAAAGCCGGCAAGCTCGCTGCCGCCAAACACGATGCGACGCATCTGTGGGGTGAGCGCTTCGCAACGCACCACCTGCACGGAGCGCAGGCGCGTGTCGCGACGGACTTGGGTATTGGTGTGAGCAGCCATGGTGTGCGAGTCCTGGAGTGCGCGCAAAGGTGCGCGGCGATGGGGAAAGATGAGGCGGTTACGAAGTCGATGACGTGGCGAGTAAATGAAGCAGTGAGTAGGTGACCTGACCCATGGATGCGCGATTGCATCCAGCGCAGTGACAGTTCCTTCTCCCTGCGGGAGAAGGTGCCCCGCAGGGGCGGATGAGGGGACGGGCGAAGCCTCATGCAGCTGAAGCGCATGTGCTGCGGCACATGCACATCACGTCCATCCGCAACGCAAACACTGCGATGACATGCACCAGTCGCAAATCGCCGTCAAGCCAGCAGCGGTTGGCGTAGGAGTACAGCGCTACGCGCACTCAGCCGTCATCGCGCTCCATGCCGTCAGCGGCGGCGTTGAGTAATGCAGCAATACGTCTGGTTTCTTCCTCTGTCCAATGCCCGTGCCGCGCAAACAAGCCCTGTTTGATGCGGTGAATCGCATCGCGGATCGGTGCCGGTGTCTGTGCCTTGATCAGCTCACGCGCACGCCGATGGGTGCGGGCCAGCGCGGCGTCGAGCGTATCGCGGTGCTGCGCGACGTGCTCGCGGCCGGCGTCGGTGACCTGGTAGCGCTTGCGGCCTGCGTCCAGATCGGTATGCACCCAGCCGTCGGCGTCCAGCTGCGCCAGCGCCGGATAAATCGCGCCGGCACTGGGCGTGTACAGCCCTTTGAACAGCGCAGTGATCTGCCGCATCAATTCGTAGCCATGGCGCGGGCGCTCGGCGATCAGCGCGAGCAGCAGCAGGCGCAGATCGCCGTGCTCCAGCGGCCGCACCCGCGTGCGACCACCGCGACCGGGCGTGGGACCGGGAGCCGCGTCGAGATCGGGAGGCAAGGCCGGGTGGAGTGAGTGCGGTTTCATTCGATATATCGAAGCATGGCGAAACGATATATCGAAGTTGGCTGGCCGGCAAGCAGCTGCCTGTCGTGTAGCTGACCAACGACTCAGCGACAGACGCAGATGCTGCAACGCGGCTGGACATCCACGAACCTAATAATTACGATGTAATTACTTTGACATTACGGGCCTGGCCCGGCGAGGCAGAGGCATGAGTCGACAGTGGGACACCCAGGCCGACAGCCGGCGCCAGCGCCTGCAGCGCGCCGCAGCCCTGGCGCCGCAGGGGCGCGTGGTGGCCGCCGACGACGTGGTGGCGCTGCTGGAGGCGGTGATCGAACCCGGCGACCGCGTCTGCCTGGAAGGCAACAACCAGAAGCAGGCCGACTTCCTGGCGCGCTGCCTCACCGAGGTGGAACCGGCGCGCGTGCACGACCTGCACATGGTGCAATCGGTGTTGTCGCTGCCCGCGCATCTGGACGTGTTCGAGCGCGGCATCGCCAGGCGGCTGGATTTTTCGTTCTCCGGCCCGCAGGCCGCGCGCCTGGCCGGGCTGGTCGGCGAGGGCCGCATCGAGATCGGCGCCATCCACACCTACCTGGAATTGTTCGGCCGCTACTTCATCGACCTGACCCCGCGCATCGCGCTGGTCACCGCACAGGCCGCCGACCGCCACGGCAATCTCTACACCGGCCCGAACACCGAAGACACCCCGGTGATCGTGGAGGCCACCGCGTTCAAGGGCGGCATCGTGATTGCGCAGGTCAACGAGATCGTCGACACGCTGCCGCGCGTGGACATCCCGGCCGACTGGGTGGACTTCGTCACCCAGGCGCCCAGGCCCAACTACATCGAACCGCTGTTCACCCGCGACCCGGCGCAGATCTCCGAGATCCAGGTGCTGATGGCGATGATGGCGATCAAGGGCATCTACGCCGAATACGGCGTGGACCGGCTCAACCACGGCATCGGCTTCGACACCGCCGCGATCGAATTGTTGCTGCCCACCTATGCCGAATCGCTGGGGCTGAAGGGCAAGATCTGCCGGCACTGGGCGCTCAATCCGCATCCGGCGCTGATCCCGGCGATCGAATCGGGTTTCGTGCACTCGGTGCATTCGTTCGGTTCGGAACTGGGCATGGAGGCCTACATCGCCGCGCGCCCGGACATCTTCTTTACCGGCGCCGACGGCAGCATGCGCTCCAATCGGGCGTTGTCGCAGACCGCCGGCTTGTATGCCTGCGACATGTTCATCGGCTCCACCCTGCAGATCGATCTGCAGGGCAACAGCTCCACCGCCACGCGCGACCGCATCGCCGGTTTCGGCGGTGCGCCCAACATGGGCTCGGACGCACGCGGCCGCCGGCACGCCAGCGACGCCTGGCTCAAGGCCGGGCGCGAGGCGGCGCGCCCCGGCGAGATGCCGCGCGGACGCAAGCTGGTGGTGCAGATGGTGGAAACCTTCCGCGAACACATGGCGCCGGCCTTCGTCGACAGGCTCGATGCCTGGGAGCTGGCCGAGCGCGCCAATATGCCGCTGCCGCCGGTGATGATCTATGGCGACGACGTCAGCCACGTGCTGACCGAAGAAGGCATCGCCAACCTGTTGCTGTGCCGCAGCGCCGAAGAGCGCGAACAGGCCATCCGTGGCGTGTCCGGTTACACCGCCGTGGGCCTGGGCCGCGACAAACGCGCGGTGGAAAACCTGCGCGATCGCGGCGTCATCAAGCGGCCGGAAGACCTGGGCATCCGGCCACGCGATGCCACGCGCGACCTGCTCGCCGCGCGCACGGTCAAGGACCTGGTGCGCTGGTCCGGCGGGTTGTACGACCCGCCGAAACGTTTTCGCAATTGGTAGGGGCACAGCATGGAAACCCTGCGGTATCGCTTCGATGGTCAGCATGGCGCACGCGCCGGGCTGGACCATGCGCTGGTCGGCGTGGTCGCCTCCGGCAACCTGGAAGTGCTGGTCGAGCGCGTGCCGCTGGACGGCGCGATGGAGATCGAGATCCTCACCGCCGCGCGCGGGTTCGGCACCATCTGGCAGGCGGTGCTGGACGATTTCGCCGCGCGTCATCCATTGCGCGATGTGCGCATCAGCATCAACGATGTCGGCGCCACGCCAGCGGTGGTGAGCCTGCGCCTGGAGCAGGCGCTGGACGTCCTGCAGGGAGCCGCCGCATGAGCCACCCCTCTCACCCCGTAGGAGCGCACCAGGGCGCGACGGGCTTTCCTGGTAACGCCGCAGTCGCGCCCGGGTGCGCTCCTACGCGCGTCGTGGGGAGCACCACTGTCGATAGTGCCGAGCGCAGCAATCTCGTAGGAGCGCACCAGGGCGCGACGGGCGTTCCTGGTAACGCTTCAGTCGCGCCCGGGTGCGCTCCTACGCTTGTCGTTGGGAGATACGTATGAGCACCACCATTCCCATGGCCGAGCGCAGCTACTACGAGGCCGACGCGCGCGAGCGCATCGATGGTGTGCTGGATGCCGGCAGCTTCCGCGAATTCGTCGGTCCGCGCCGTCGCCTGATCAGCCCGCATCTGGCCCAGCTGGACACGCCCGGCGCCTTCGATGACGGCATCGTCGTCGGTGAAGGCAGGCTGCGTGGGCGCAGGGTGCTGATCGCCGCGCAGCAAGGTGCCTTCATGGGTGGCGGCGTCGGCGAGGTGCACGGCGCCAAGCTCACCGGCCTGCTCGAACGCGCCGCCGCCACGCAGCCGGCGGCGGTGCTGTTGCTGCTCGACACCGGCGGCGTGCGCCTGCACGAAGCCAACGCCGGCCTGATCGCCATCTCCGAAATCATGCGCGCCACCTTGAACACGCGCGCCGCCGGCGTGCCGGTGCTGGCCTTGATCGGCAGCGGCAACGGCGCCTTCGGCGGCATGGGCATCGTGGCGCGCTGCTGCAGCGCGGTGATCATGTCCGAAGAAGGCCGCCTGTCGCTGTCCGGCCCGGACGTGATCGAAACCGTGCGCGGTGTGGAGGAGTTCGACGCGCGCGACCGTGCCCTGGTGTGGCGCGTCACCGGCGGCAAGCACCGCTATCTGCTGGGCGAGGCGCAGACGCTGGTGGCCGACCGCATCGCCGCATTCGCCGATGCCGCCGTGCAGGCGCTGGACACGCTGGCCGAGCCGGAAGGCGAGGCCGCATTGCAGGCGCTGGAAGCTGCACAGCAGCAGTTGTCCGCGCGCATCGCCGCCTACGGCGATTGCCGCGACGGCCTGGAGATCTGGCAGCGGCAGGGCATCGTCGAGGCGCAGCGCCTGCCGCTGCTGGACACCGACGCCTTCCTCGCCGCCACCGCTGACCGGAGCACGCCATGGAACTGAGCCAACTGCTGGACCAGCTGTTTCCGCTCGGCCACGCCATCGCCCGCAACGACGATGTGCTCACCGGCAGTGCCACCACGGCCGCGGGCGAGGTCACCGTGATCGGCACCGCCAACAAGCTGGAAGTCGGTGTGGACCACGCGCTGGCACTGGCGGCGACCGTGTTGGCGAGCACGCGCGCGCACCCGCAGCGGCCGATCGTGATGCTGGCCGATACCGCCGGGCAACGGCTGGCGCGCCGCGACGAACTGCTCGGCATCAACGGCTATTTCGCGCATCTGGCACGCACGCTGGATCTGGCGCGCAAGCGCGGCGCGCGGCTGGTCACGCTGGTGTATGGCGAATCGGTCAGCGGCGGCTTTCTGTCGTTCGGTCTGATGGCCGACCATATCCACGCATTGCCGGATGCGCAGATCCGGGTGATGGATCTGCGCGCGATGGCGCGCGTCACCAAGCAGAGCGTGGACACCCTGCAGGCGCTGAGCAAGAGCTCGCCGGTGTTCGCGCCCGGCGTGGAGAACTACGTGCGCATGGGCGCGGTGGAGTCGCTCTGGGACGGCGATCTGGCGCAGGCGCTGCTCGCTGCCCTGGCCGCGCCCAGCGATGGCGATCAACGCCGGGCACTTGGCGCGCAGCGTGGCGGGCGCACCCTGGCGCGCGATGTCGCTGCGGCCGTGGCTGCGGGCGAGGGCTGAGCATGCCCGGCCGCCACGCACTGGTGTGGCTGCATCCCGGCGCGCGCTGGCAGGCGCTGACGCCGGGTGCGCAGCCACGGCTGCAGCAGTGGTTTGCCGCGGGTCTGCCGGCAGTGGTGGCGCGTAGCGATGGCAGCGAGGCACCCGGCAGCCTGCGGCTGGGCGTGCCATTGCCGCCAGACGAAGGCAAGCAACGCCTGGCATTGAGCACCAGCCTGCACGAGGTTGCGCGCAGCACCGCGCCATTGGCGCTGGACGCGGTGATCGCAGCCGCACCCGCCGCGACGCAGCCAGCACTGCAGGCCTTGCTGACCCAGTGCAATGCCAACGCCCTGCAGCCGCGCGTCTTCGGCAGCTTTGCATGGCAGGCCCTGACCGGGCTTGCGTATGTGCATGCGCAATCGGATCTGGACCTGCTGTGGTCCATCGCCACACCCGAGCAGGCGCAGGCCGTGGTGACAGTGCTGCAGCGTTGGGAACGGCGTCACGGGCTGCGCGCAGACGGCGAACTGCTGCTGCCCGACGACACTGCGGTGAACTGGCGCGAATACGCCGTCAGCGCGCAACAGGTCTTGGTGAAGTCCCCCAACGGCTGCCGCTTGCTGCCGCGCAGCGCGCTGTTTGCGGTATGGAGCGCGGCATGAGCACACTGGTCGATCGCACTACCGATGCCAGGCGCTCCGTGACGCCTTGCAACGCGGTGGAGCGGCAGCGGCCAGTGACAGGAGCCAAACAAACGGGCATCGCACCATCCCTGGTTGATGCGGCCAGCCAATCGACGCACCTGATTCGTGCCGATCACGAATCGACGCTCGCACCGACACCGGCAGCGACGCACGACGTACCGCCGCAGCCACTACTGCGCCTCGCGCTCGAAGGCGCTGGTTCGAACCGCGTGCATGCGTCATCGCGCGCTGCACGCACGCATGGCGAGCTGCAAGACAGTGCAGCCCGGCAACACGCATCGCATCCCGAAGCCGGCACCGCCAGCGCACTGGCGCATCGGCTGGGGTGGCTGGCGGTCGCCGCCCTGCATGCGGAACTCGGCTGCGCGCCCAAGCCCGGCCTGGTCACGCCGTTCGACAGCGGCAGCCATGCCGATATGGACGCGTCGACATTCCTGCGCAGCCTGTTCGCCCTGCGCGGCTACTTCGTCGCGATTGCACAGGCCGGTATCGACAACGCGCCGTTCGAGCGATTGCGCCAGCTCGGCATTGCGGCCGAAGCGGCGATGCTGCGCAGCACTGGCGGCATCAACACCCATCGCGGTGCGATCTTCAGCCTGGGCTTGCTCACTGCGCAGGCGGCGCGCTTGCGTGCCGTGCATGGGCATGCCCCTGCCGGCGAAGCAGTCTGCAGCGCGGTGCAGGTCTGGCGCGATGCATTACGGGCCGCGCCGCTGGATCCATGCAGCAATGGCCAGCGCGTGCGCGCGGCGTTCCGGATCAGTGGCGTGCGCGAACAGGCCGCGGCCGGGTATCCATTGCTGCGCGAGATCGCATTGCCGTCACTACGCAGTGCATTGCGCAGCGGCGCCACGCGCGAGGCCGCACTGGCGCAGACCTTGATGCGCCTGGTTGCCGAGGTCGACGATCTCAACCTGCTGCATCGCGGCGGGCAAGACGGGCTGGCTTACGCAAAGGCGCAGGCGCATGCGTTTCTGGACGATGGCGGCATCGCACACCCGCAGTGGCGCGCATGCCTGCACGCCATCGGCAGGCAATTCGTCGCGCGTCGCCTGAGCCCGGGCGGCAGCGCCGATCTGCTCGCCTGTGCCTGGTTCCTGCACTGTCAGGAGACGGCATGAGCCTGTGTCGAGCACTGGCACCTGCGAAGGCAACGTCCATGCAGGCGTGTGGCGTCGCTGCCCTTCGCACCGTCTCAGTGAACGGCCTGCTTCGCTTGGTCACGGAACAAAATGCCCGCAGCGCGAATCAGGGCGGCACATGCACAGCGCGCGCCGCCGCCTGCAAGCAGGCCACCGCATGAGCCTGGCCGTGCTCTGTCCCGGCCAGGGTGGGCAGCACGCCGCGATGTTCGCGCGGGTTGCCGATGTGCCTGCCGCGGCCGAGGTAATCGCTGCTGCGAGCAAGCTGCTTGGCGCCTCGGCGCAAACGCTGGCCGCCGACAACTCCCGCTACACCAATGCCATCGCACAGCCGCTGGTCTGCGCCGGCACCCTGGCGCACTGGCAGGTGCTGCGTGCGCAGCTGCCCACGCCGGTGCTGGTGCTGGGCTACAGCGTCGGCGAGCTGGCCGCGCATGCGGTTGCCGGCAGCATGGAGATCGCCACCTGCTTGCAGCTGGCTGCCACCCGCGCGCGCCTGATGGATGCGGCCAGCCCGCAACATGCCGGCTTGATGGCGGTACTCGGCCTGCCGCTGCGTACGCTGGAGGCGCTGTGCCGGACGCATGGCGCGGCCATCGCCATCGTCAACGGCGACGACCACGCCGTGCTCGGTGGGCCGCAGGCGGCGCTGCAGGCACTGGGCGATGCAGCGCAGGCGCAGGGCGCACGCGTCACGCCGTTGCCGGTGAGCGTGCCGGCGCATACGCCGTGGTTGCGGGCGGCGGCCGACGCCTTCGCCGTCGAATTGAACGATGCGGCCATGCAGGCGCCCAGGCTGCGCGTGCTGGCCGGCATCGATGCGCGTGCCGTCACCACGCAGGCCCTGGTGGTGGACACGCTGGCCGCACAGATCGCGCAGACCGTGCGCTGGTACGAGGTGCTGGTGCAGGCCGCCGAACGCGGCGCGCGGGTGTTTCTCGAACTGGGGCCCGGTAGCGCATTGGCGCGCATGGCGCGCGAGCGCGTGCCGGGCTGCGAAGCGCGATCGGTCGACGAATTTCAGAGCATCCACGGGGTGGTCGAGTGGGTCAACGCCGCATGCGCGGCATGACGATTGAGCAGGTGCTGCACACGGCGTAACCCTTGGGTGGCGGGTGGCCATCCGTGCTGTACGCGTATCAGGTGTCTGGGAGGGCGCATGACCCCGCAAATTGCAACGATTCTTGGCTTGGTGATCATGTTCATCGTCGCCACCGCATTGCCCATCAACATGGGCGCGGTGGCCTTCGCGCTGGCCTTCATCATCGGCGGCGTGTGGGTGGGTCTGGACGGCAAGGAGGTGCTGGCCGGCTTTCCGGGCGACCTGTTCCTGACCCTGGTCGGCATCACCTATCTGTTCGCCATCGCGCAGAAGAACGGCACCATCGATCCGCTGGTGCACTGGGCGGTGCGCGCGGTGCGCGGGCGCATCGTCGCCATTCCCTGGGTGATGTTCGTCATCACCGGCCTGCTCACCGCCTTCGGTGCGCTCGGGCCGGCGGCGGTGGCCATCATCGGCCCGGTGGCGCTGCGCTTTGCCAAGCAGTACCGCATCAATCCCTTGATGATGGGCCTGCTGGTGATCCATGGCGCGCAGGGCGGCGGCTTTTCGCCGATCAGCGTGTATGGCGGCATCACCAACAAGGTGGTGGAAAAGGCCGGGCTGGACGTCACCGAGATGGCGGTGTTCCTCACCAGCCTGGGCTTCAACCTGATGATGGCGATCATCTGCTTCTGCGCCTTCGGCGGGCTCAAGCTGATGCGCCGGCAGGAGGTCTCGCTGGCCGATGCGCAGTATGTGGCGGTGGCCGACGACCAGGCCTCCAAGCGCCCGTTCGCGATCGAAGGGCATGGCTCGCTGGTGGCCGCCGGTGGCGGCACCCTGTCGACCAATCCGCTGGCGCTGGAGGCGGTCGCCATCACGCGCGATCGGGTGATCACGCTGGTCGGCCTGCTTGGCCTGGGCGTCGCCGCGCTGGTCTACAACCTCAACGTCGGCCTGGTCTCGATCACCGTGGCGGTGGCGCTGGCGCTGATCTCGCCCAGCGCGCAGAAGGGCGCGGTGGACGGCATCAGCTGGTCCACGGTGCTGTTGATCAGCGGCGTGGTCACCTACGTGGCGGTGCTGGAAAAAGCCGGCGCGGTGGACTACATCGGCACCGGCGTGTCGCATATCGGCATGCCGCTGCTGGGGGCGCTGCTGGTCTGCTACGTCGGCGGCATCGTCTCCGCATTCGCCTCGTCGGCGGCGGTGCTGGGCGCCACCATTCCGCTGGCGGTACCGTTCCTGATGCAGGGCCAGCTTGGCGCGGCCGGGGTGATTTGCGCGCTGGCGGTGTCGTCCACCATCGTCGATGTCAGCCCATTCTCCACCAACGGTGCGTTGGTGGTGGCTTCTGCCGCGAAAGAGGAGCGCGACGCGCTGTTCCGCCGCTTCCTGGTCTACAGCGGGCTGGTGGTGTTGCTGGGGCCGCTGGTGGCCTGGCTGCTCTTCGTGGTGCCGGGCTGGCTGTGATCCGGCCCGCGTCCGGCAGGGTGTCGGGGCGCCCCGGTAGAATGGGCGCCCCCACGCCAGCATCGACGACCCGCCTGCCATGACCCTCGCCCCTGATTCGCGCAACGCCAAGAAGCGCGTACCGCTGTACGAGGAAGTGGCCGAGCGCCTGCGCCAGAAGATCTACGACTACGCGCTGCCGCCGGGCGAATGGATCGACGAGCCGGCGCTGGCCGAGGAACTCGGCATCAGCCGCACCCCGCTGCGCGAGAGCCTCAAGCTGCTCGCCGCCGAAGGCCTGGTGCAGCTGGACGCCGGCCGCGGCAGCCGGGTCACGCGGCTGACCCTGGAAGACCTCAACCAGTTGTTCCCGGTGATGGCGATGCTGGAAGGCCGCTGCGCGCACGATGCGGTCAAGCGCATCGACGCGGCCGGCGTGCAACGCCTGGAAGAGCTGCACGCGGCAATGGAAGCCGCCGCCACCGCTGGCGACCTGGCCGAGTACTACCGCAACAATTACCTGATCCACGAGACCGTGCAGCAGTACGCCGGCAATCCGTGGTTGATCCGCGTCACCCACGATCTGCACCGCATCCTCAAGATGCACCGCGGCCGGCAGCTGTTGACGCCCGGGCGCATGGCGCAGTCGCTGGCCGAGCATCGCGAGCTGATGGCCTGCGTACGCCGCGGCGACGCCGAAGGCGCAGAGCGCACGATGCACGGGCATCTGCTGAGCCAGGGCCAGGCCTTGGCGGCGTACGTGGCAGCGGGCGGCATGTTGAACGTGCCGGCGCCCTTGCCAAGGGTAGGTGGGGTGTAGCAGTCGGTCCGTGGCTGCCAGCGACCATTCAGTGCACGGCATCCGGGTTTCCCTACTCCCTCCGGGAGAAGGTGCCCGAAGGGCGGATGAGGGTAGGTGCGCACGCAGCAGCCGGAAGCGTCTCCCTCTGGCGAATCCCCAATCCCCGCCGCCTACTCCCCGCCCAACGCAAGCAAGTCGTCCACGCGTTCGATCAACCGCGCCCCCGCCAATCCCGCAAACGCCTCCGGATGCGTATAGCCCCAGGCCACCGCAGCAAACCGCAGTCCCACCGCTTGCGCCGCCTCCCAGTCGGCGACCTGGTCGCCCACGTAAACTGCCTGCGCTGTGGTGTGCCCGGTGCTGCGCAACACGCGACGCAAGGCGCGCTGCTTGCCCAGCAGATGCGCACCGCCGTCGATCACTGCGAATTTTGCGCTCAGCTCCTCGCCCAGCGCGCGCTGCACATTCTCCACCGAGTTGGACGACACCAGGGCCAGGCGGGTGCCGCGGGCGTGCACGGCCTGCAGCACTTCGGCAATGCCGTCGAACAGGGCCATCGGCGGGGCGGCGCGCATCAGGCGGATGAAGTCGGCGGCCACCAGCGGAATGCGCCAGCTGCTCAGCCCCGATTGCCTGAGCAGCTGGCGGGTGCTCAGGCGGCGTGCGGCCTCCACTTCATGCGCTTGCGCGGCGCGGAAACCGTGCCGCTCGGCCAGGACGCGCTGCGTGCTCAGAAAGAAACCGAACGAGTCGGCCAGGGTGCCGTCGAAATCGAAGATGATCAGCTTGGGCATTGCAACGCAGCGATCGGGGCGTCATAGCCTAACCACTGCCGCGCACGCGCCGCACGCAGGCATGCCCACCGATGTGCGCGCAGGCGAGGCGACACCGCAAAGCGATCGGCACAACCACTGCAATCATCGCCAGGCGGGCGCGCTTCCGATGCCGGGCATCGGCATGTACCACGCGTGTCCTTCTGCCATGCGCGCCGTCCGCATCCAGCCAGCGCCTGTTCGCTGTGCGGCGCTGGCCGCGCTCAGGCCTCGGCGAAGTGCGGCACGATCGGCGTATCGCCTTGCGCATGCTGTTCGATGACCTTGCGCTGCATCGCCGCCAGGTAGGCGTCGAGTTCTTCGGTGGAGGCGAAGACATCGCTCAGCGGCACCGCCTTGACCATGTCGAAGACCTTGCGGATCTGCGGCTGCGGGTTGTTCACCAGCACCTTGCCCTGGCGCGTGGCCAGCGCCTTGCGCGCCTTGAAGATGCAGCGGATGCCGGCGCTGGAGATGTATTCCAGCGCGGTCAGGTCCAGCACCAGCGTGGTGATCAGGGTGCCCAGCAGCGGCGACAGCGCCGCGTCCAGGTCCTGGTAGGTGTGGGTGTCCAGGCGCCCGGTCAGGATGACGCGTTGACGGGTGTCCTGCGGCGGGTCGATCTGGATGGCGAGCGTGGTCATGACAGTGCCTCGGGGACGGGGGCGTACGGGTGGAGCAGGGTGACGCGCACCACGTTGTATGCACCATCGCGGCGGTAGTCGATGTGATCGGCGAACTGATGCACCAGGAACAGCCCCAGCCCGCCGATCGCGCGCTCGTCGAGCTCGGCACTCAGGTCTGGCATCACGGCGGTGCTGGGGTCGAACGCACTGCCGGGGTCGTGCATCTCCAGCACCAGGGCCTGCGGGTCCAGCTGCAGTTGCAGGCGCAGCGGCTGCTCGGCGCACTGGCCGTGGGTGAGCGCATTGCAGCCGAGCTCTTCCACGATCAGCCGTACCTGGCCGATGCGCTCGGCGTGCAGCCCTTCCAGCGTGAGCGAGTGTTCCAGCGCGTCGTTGGCGCCGGCCAGCTGGGCCAGCGAGGGCGCGATGGCCAGATCGAGCTTCATCGGGTCGTTGCCTTTCCGGGGGTGTCCCGGCCAGCGTCTGCGACCCGCCCAGCATGCTCCTGGCGCAGCCGGATCGCCAGCAGGGTGATGTCGTCGTACGGGTCGGCCTGGCCGGTGAAGTGGGCGATGTTGGCGATCACCGCCTTGCACTGCGCCGCCGCACTGCGGCGTGGCCGCAAGGCGCCGAGCAGGCGCTCCAGCCCGTAGCTGGTGCCTCGCTCGTCCATCGCCTCGGTCACCCCGTCGGTATAGCCCAGCAGCGTCTGCCCGGCGCTCATGCGGCCTTGCAGCACCGGGTAGGCCACCTGCGGCTCGATCCCCAGCGGCGCGCCGGTGTCCAGCGGCAACGGCCGCGCGCTACCGTCGATGTCGATCAGCACCGGCGGCTCATGGCCGGCACTGGCCAGCCAGTAGTCGCCGCTCACCACGTTGATCACCCCGCACAGCACCGTGGCGAACATGCAGGTGTCGTTGTTTTCGGCCAGCCGCGTGGAGGCGGCGATCAGGATGCTGTCCGGGCGCGTATGCCGGCGCGCGGCGATTTCCAGCACGCTCACCGCGCGCGCCATGAACAAGGCGGCCGGGACGCCCTTGTCGGATACATCGCCCACCACGAACCACAGCAGCCCCGGCTCGGTCTCGACGAAGTGGTAGAAGTCGCCGCCCACCGCCTTGGCCGGCTCCAGCCAGGCGCAGGTTTCCAGATGCGAACTGGCGCGGTCGAAGGTGCGCCCGGAGGGCAGCATCGCCTGCTGGATCTCGCGCGCGATCTGCAGCTCGCTGTGCATGCGCTCGCGCGCGGCGGTCATCTCGCCGATCTGCGCGATGTGGTCGCGGATCGCATCGCGTGCGCTGTCGAACGCACGCGCCATCACGCCCACCTCGTCGCGGCGCCCGATGTGCTGCAGCGGGTAGTCGAATTCGCCGCGGCGAAAGTGCTCGGCGGTGTCGGTCAATTCCTCGATCGGCCGCGTCAGCGAGCGGGTGATGCGTCCCATCAACCACCACCACGCCACCGCGCCCAGCAAGCCCGCCACCGCCACCCAGACCGCCAACCGGTTCAGGCCCGACAGCACGTAGCCTTCGGAGGCGGACAGCACGAAGGTCCAGCCGCTGCGCCCCACCGCCGCGCTATGGGTCAAAAAGCGCTCGCCATCCGGCGCGGTGTGCGCGAACGAGATCGGCTGGCCCGCCGCCACCGCGCGCTGCAGCGGCAGCAGGTCGGGCCGCGAATGCGCCACGTAACTGTCCAGCGTCCGATGCAGGTTGAGCGCCGGGTCGGGGCTGAACACCAGCATGCCTTCGGGCGACAGCAGCATCGGCTGGATGCTGATGTCGCGCGGCAGCTGGTCGATGATCTCGCGCAGGTGCTGCAGCGGCAGGTCCACGCTGACCATGCCCACCGGCGCGGCATCCACCGCATCGCCCGGACGGCGCAACGGCAGGTTGTAGCTGGTGTACAGCGCGTTGCCGCCATTGGTGCTGAGGGACGGCTCGGACCACCACGCGCGCCCGTCGCGCAGGGTGCGCAGATACCACGGCATCGCGCGGTAGTCGTCGCCCAGGTCCTGCACCGATTTCTCCAGCACGCGCGTGCCGTCGCGATGCACGTACCAGACAAATCCGCTGTCGCGGGCTTTCTGCGTGCGCGGCTCGATGATCAGGCGCGCCGCACCGATATCCGGGTCGCCGCTGAGCGTGGCCAGCAGCAAGGCGCGCAGATTGAACGGCTGCAGCCCCACCGCGCTGCTGCTGGCCGCCAGCGTGCGGCCGCTCACCTGCACCGAGTCCAGCATCGCCGCCAGGCTGAGCGCGGTCTGCTCGGTCAGGCCATCCACCTCGATCCGCGCCGCCTCCACCAGCTCGGCGCGTGCGCCCAGGTAGAACACCGTCCCCAGCACCGCCAGCAATACCACCAGCACTGCGGTGGCGGCCAGCAACACGCGCATGCGCAGGCTGTGCCGCCAATGCACCCGCGGGGTGACGGCGACGCTGTCGGCTGGCGATGTGGTGCCGGTGGCGATGGCGCGCTTCCGTGGCGGCAGATGGCCCCGATCATGGCAGTTTTGCGGCCGCCGGCAACCGGCTCACGGCGGCCTCATCCTCAGCTGCCGTAAATTGACCCCGGCGGGTCAGGCAAACTAGGTCCTGTTAACGCTAGTGGCTGGGGAGGTTAAACTATTGGACATGGAGATCACGCCAGCACAATTTGCCCTCATCGAACATTGCTTACC
>NZ_MDSK01000011.1 GCF_002940205.1 Xanthomonas arboricola pv. guizotiae | reverse complement strand
CACGCGCTTCGAGAAGTTGGACGTCATGTTCCTTGGATTCCTCAACTTCGTCCTGGTCGTTGATGGGCTTCGGATGTGTTAACAGGCCCTAGTAAACGCATTACCACAATTGCACATCACTTCGCATTGCCTCACACGACCTCGTATCAAGGTGCCGCGTGCACTGCATGCCTGGGTATTAAGTTGCGCAAGAGTCCTCGCGATGGTCCGGTCGAGATTGCAGCTATGTCGTCATGCCTGCCCTGACAACGGCTTACGATTCACCAGCCACTCATTCCAACGATTACGGCACGTGTCTCTCACAATGAAGATCTCGGACATTCCCCCGGCTGTACCACATGGCATGCAAGCGGATGGCGATCAATCCGAGACATCAACGCATCCAGCATCCGAACACCATGAGCCAGCCGCCCCCGGCCAGGATCACCCGCTCACGCTGCTGAAAAGAAGGGTAAGCGGAAGCAAGGAGTCCTCTATCCCAAAGTCGAGTCTGAACGTAGATCACAGACCTGCTAGAGTCATAGTGCCACGCCCGGTTTCACGCTCGCTGTCCATGGACAGCAGCACACCGACAACGCCAGGCTCCAATTCCAGCCGCACACCGACGAAGCACGCCAATTTGCCGCTACTGGGATCGCTACTCGACCCGCCTACACCCGGCTCTGCCGCCCTGTCACCGTCTCCTTCGAGTGCCTCCGGCATCCTGCGAAACGAAAGAATACAGGCACGTGACAGGCGTTATCGTCAACAGGATGTCTCACTCAGTCCGCGCACAATAAGGGACCTCATCACCAATTCTCGGCGTTCAGAACTGATCGAGCGATTGTCATCGTTGAAGCCTGGTGCGCCGGAAATCGAGAACGGTTTTCTCCCTGTACGGCTTGAGTCAACGCACGCCGGCAATGACCAAAGCCTCAAGAACATGCAGCCGATCGGCAAAGGCGCTTCCGGGAGAGCCTACGCTGTCCGTCTGGCCGAGGATTTCTGGCGATCCGGGGAAAATTTTGGGCGGGACTTTGTCTTCAAGGCAATGTTGAACCCAGATCTCCAAGATCCGATCCCGACCACTCTGTATGACAAGGGCTTCCAGGAAAATGCGTCCGATCCAAAAACTTCCGTCTCGTTGCACAAAGCCAAGATATACAGGGAATATCACATGACCGTGTCACTGGATGAGGGGACTCGCGTCATGCGCGCCTACGGTCTGGCGCAGATCGACAACGTATTAGGCGTATTGCTGGAAAAAATCCACGGCACCACTGTCGGCAAGCTGGTCGAGCTCGCGCGCCCGGCATTGCAGCAGCGGACGATCACTGTGCCGGAGTACCTTGACATGACAAAGCAGCTGATGGCCGATGTCTTGATTGCCTTGTCCCGCTGTGAAGAAATAGGAATCGTGCACCAGGACGTTTCACACAACAACGTCATGTACGACCGGTCCAATAAAATGTTCCGGCTGATCGATATGGGGCTGGGTGGAGAAGAGGGTGAGTCCGCCAGCATAGGCACACCCGGCTATATCGAGATGAATTTGCAAGCAAGTCATCGACGGGACGTTTACAGCGCTGCCCAACTCCTAGTGCATTTCATCAAACGCCCGGATTACCACATGGGCTATGTGGGCATTTCCCTGGCAAAGTCAAAGGAAGACTTTCCATTCATGGATGAGCTGCAACAGCTGCCCTCTGAACGCAAGCAAGAGATCGTCGCTTTTTTTAACCGCATGATTGGCCAAGATCGTGCCACGGCAGAGGATTTGCTGGCGGACCCATTCATCAAGGATGCCGCGCTGCGGCTCCAGGAAGGTGTCCATGCAACCTTTGAAAAATTGACTCGATAACTTGCTCCTGAAAATCCGTTGAAACCCAATCGTCGGCAGCGAACGACGCACTGAGCGCAAGAACGCCACTTTATCGCGCCGACCCAGTCACGCAGTGCCCGGGTTGCCGCATGTCTCGGCGCCAATCGCAGTGGGCCAAGCCCTGGGAGCACACCAAGGCCAACCTGCGGGCGAAAGTGGAACATCCGTTTCAGGTGATCGATCGCCGGGTTGGTGACGTCAAGGTCCGCTATCGATATCTTCTCTGAAAGCTAAGACCTGAGCAGAGTGTCAGTGGGTCATTACAATCGTGATCTGGTGAAGAGCACCACGCAGGTACTGACACTGTTTGCGCTCCCCAATCTATGGATGGCGCGCCGGCAATTGCTGCCGGCCAAGGGCTAGCTGCGAATGCATCACGCACTGTACAAGGTGCATACGGATCGACACGCATCAGCGCTGACAAATTCACCCGCCGCCTCTCTCAAACAGGTGCGTGCAACGTCGCCGGCCAGCGCGTCTCCTCCAGAATCAGACGCACCTGTTCTGCCAGCAACTCCATACACAGCGCCAGTTCGTCCATCCGAATCGCCGGTTGCGGAGCCTGCTCTTCTTCACGCGTGCGCGGCTGCGCAATCCGCGCGAGAAAACGCATGTGCTCGCCAAGCTTCCGCAGGCGGTCCTGCGCGTTCTCGGGCAGGTAATAACCCAGTACGGAGCCATCAACGTCAAAAGATTGCTTCATACCGTTCTCACGTTGCACCGCATGGCCTCTCACATCAGCAGACACCGCTGCTTGAGCATGAGGTTAGCAGGCAATGGACCGTCGCACATCCATTTTTACTGCATCAAATTCAATGAAGCATAATTTTATTGACAAACGACTGAAGGCACTTCATCGTTCGCTTCATGGTCAATCATGCACTCACGTCCACGCTTGCCAGGCATGCGGACGTCCGCATGGGCCACCCGTTTCGCGGGTCGATTCCTGAGGTTGCCGGGGGCAGCGTGCGCGTTGTCCAGATCAGGGACGTCGCACGTGCCGGGCTCCGCACCTACGACACGCTTGTCGCAACGGAGGTGGAAGGCCGCAAACAACCCGACTGGCTGCTGGATCAGGACATCGTGTTCATCGCCAGAGGGGCCAGCACCTTTGCAGCGCTGGCACAGGCACCGCCGCCACGCACGCTGTGTTCCCCGCACATCTATGTCATCCGGGTGAAGGCACCGCAGCGGCTGTTACCCGCCTTCCTCGCATGGCAACTCAATCAGCCGCCGGCACAACGCTATCTGCGTCAGTCGGCGGAGGGCAGCAGCCAGCTGAGCATCCGCCGCACAGTGTTGGACATGGTCCCAATCCGCCTACCCCCACTGCAACTGCAACACGCGGCCATTGCGCTGGAGCAGGCCGCACAGGCCGAACGCGCTGCCATGTACGCCCTGATCGACAACCGCACCACCGAGCTGGCGATCCTCGCCGAGCGCCTCCTCGCCTAAGACCTTGGACACTCCATGAGCAAGACCGATATCGCCCAGGACACCATCAATGCCGCCGTCTGGGGCGCCTGCGACACCTTCCGCGGCACCGTGGACCCCAGCGTCTACAAGGACTATGTGCTGACCATGCTGTTCCTGAAATACGTCTCCGACGTCTGGCAGGACCACTACGACGACTACAAGACCAAACACGGCGACAAGCCCGGCCTGATCGAAGAACTCCTCAAGAGTGAGCGCTTCGTGCTGCCGCATAGCGCCAACTTCTATACCCTGTACGACCAGCGCCACCGTCCAGGCAATGGCGAGCGCATCGACACCGCCCTGCACGCCATCGAAGACGCCAACCTGGGCAAGCTGCGCGAGGTATTCCAGGACATCAGCTTCAATGCCAACAAACTGGGCGAGGAACAGCAGAAGAACGATCTGCTGCGCCACCTGCTGGAAGACTTCGCCAAGCCTGCGCTCAACCTGCGCCCCTCGCGCATCGGCCAGCTGGACATCATCGGCAACGCCTACGAGTACCTGATCAAGAATTTCGCCTCCAGCAGCGGCAAGAAGGCCGGCGAGTTCTACACCCCGCCGGAAGTCTCCGCGCTGATGGCGCGCCTGATGGACCCGCAGCAGGGCGATGACATCTGCGACCCCACCTGCGGCTCCGGCTCGCTGCTGCTCAAGTGCGGCCGCCTGATCCGCGAGCGCACCGGCAGCGGCAAGTACGCGCTCTACGGCCAGGAGGCCATCGGCAGCACCTGGGCGCTGGCCAAGATGAACATGTTCCTGCATGGCGAGGACAACCACCGCATCGAGTGGGGCGACACCATCCGCAACCCCAAGCTGCTGGCTGGCAACCACCTCAGGGACTTCGACATCGTCGTGGCCAACCCGCCGTTCTCGCTGGAAAAATGGGGCCACGACAGCGCCGGCAACGATCCGCACGACCGCTTCCGTCGCGGCCTGCCGCCACGCACCAAGGGCGACTACGCCTTCATCCTGCACATGATCGCCACCATGCGGCCGCGCACCGGCCGCATGGCGGTGGTGGTGCCGCACGGCGTGCTGTTCCGTGGCGCCGCCGAGGGCCGCATCCGCCAGAAGCTGATCGACGAAAACCTGCTGGACGTGGTGATCGGCCTGCCGGAAAAGCTGTTCTACGGCACCGGCATCCCCGCCGCGGTACTGGTGTTCCGCACCAAGAAGAAAGACAAGAACGTACTGTTCATCGACGCCAGCCGCCAGTACCAGGACGGCAAGAACCAGAACCTGCTGCGCGAAAGCGACCTGCAGCGCATCCTGGACACCGTGCAGGCGCGCCAGAATGTGGACAAGTACGCCTACCTGGCCAGCCCGGCCGAGATCGCCGGCAACGACTACAACCTCAATATCCCCCGCTACGTGGATACCTTCGAGGAAGAAGCCGAAATCGACCTGATGGCCGTGCGCCGCGAGCGCGAGCAGCTCAAGAGCGAACTGGCCAAGCTGGAGGTGCAAATGGCGGCGTATCTCAAGGAGCTGGGCTATGAGTGACAAGAAAACCGATATCGCCAGCGATGCAATCGAAGGCTTGGCAGCTCACGAAGGCGCAGCGGTGCGACGCACCTGGCATGCCGATCAATGGTGGTTCGCCGTCATTGATGTGGTCAGCGCACTGACCGACTCGGAGAACCCGGAAAGCTATCTGCGCAACCTGCGCCGTCGCGATGAAGAACTCTCCCGCAATTGGGACACCCTGGTAACCCCCCTGAGAGTGGCAACGGCGGGCGGGCCGCAGCTATTGAACTGCACCACGCTGGAAGGCGCGCTGCGCATCATTCAATCGATCCCCTCGCCCAAGGCCGAACCCTTCAAGCGCTGGCTGGCGCGCATCGGTAACGAACGCATCCAGGGTGAGGAGGCCGTTGACTTCGACGCGCTGAGCGAAAATCAGCGTCGCCTCTTCCTGCGCGACCAGATCAGCCAGCACAACAAGGATCTGGCCGCAGCGGCCAAGCAGGCCGGCGTAGAGACGCCACTGGAGTATGCCGTCTTCCAGGATCACGGCTACAAGGGTCTGTATGGCGGCCTGGGCGCAAAGGACATTCACGCGCGCAAGGCCCTGAAGAAAAGCCAGAAGATCCTCGACCACATGGGCAGTACCGAACTGGCAGCCAACCTGTTCCGTGCCACGCAGGCGGAAGAAAAGCTGCGCCGCGACAACGTGCAGGGCAAGACCGCCGCCAACCGGACCCATTTTGAGGTGGGCCAGACGGTGCGCAAGACCATTCAGGAACTGGGCGGAACCTTGCCGGAGAACCTGCCGGCAGCCGACACCAGCATCAAGCAGTTGCAGAAGGACACCAGGCCGGCACTGGGCCAGGACAAGGACGAACAATGAACAGGCACTTGCGCGCCCGGCAAATCAAGCACTTGCCACAAGGGGGGGGTCAATTTGACCCCCCCCTTGCCAGGGCGATCCGGACAAGTGCCCTACCTAGCTTGCAGCGATGGGCATCCTCATCACAGTTTCGGACCCGGGTGTCAGTCGTCGAGCAATCATTGACAACCGACGCCGACAACACGAACACCGTTGCGCAACCGGCGGTCGAACCCGCCGAGCCCGGCAAGCCCGACATGGCACTGACCGGCGGCAAGGCCGGCCGCGTGCGCAAGAGCGATGTCATCGTGGTCAAGCACTATCTTCACGCCGAGGAGATCACCCAGTCGAACCGCATCGCCGCGATGTTCCTGGATGACGCCGAGGACCGCGCCAGCCAGCGCCAGGACCTGCGCATGGACGACTGGCGCCAGTACGTGGACCGCTTTGTCGCGTTCAACGAACGGCCGCTGCTGAAGGATGCCGGCACCGTCAGCCACGAGCGCATGCAGCAGATCGCGCATGAGCGCTATGCCGTGTTCGATGCCAAGCGGCGCAAGGCGGAGGCGTTGGCGGCGGATGTGGAGGACATCAGGGCACTAGAGTCGGTAGAGAAACTGGCACGCAAGGGAGGCAGTCGTGCTTCCGAATGAGAAGAGTCACGTGATGCAAAAAATATCTATTACCTGCTCAACCGCCAAAGTTGTATGTGGCTTCTTGCCGGAGTCCCACATCGCATTCACCGTCGCTACTAAGAAAAGCTACAAGGAAAGCCCTGATGCTACCTAAAGGTTGGAGTCGCCGACCGCTCCATGAAGTCGCGGACGTGCGTACCGGCGTGGCGAAGGGAAAAGCTGGGCTGATCGATCCGGTGGAACTTCCCTATCTGCGTGTGGCAAACGTGCAGGACAGCTTCATCAACCTCAGCGAGGTAAAGACGATCGAAGTGGAACGGCATCAAATCGATCGTTATTCACTCAAGGCGGGTGACATCTTGATGACCGAGGGCGGCGATTTCGACAAATTGGGCAGAGGCGCTGTTTGGAACGGCACGCTCGATCCCTGCCTGCATCAAAACCACGTCTTCGCAGTCCGTGCCAAGCGAGAGCTGGTCAATCCTTTGTTCTTATCCGCGCTATCCGCTAGCGAATACGGACGTACCTATTTCCTGAGTTGCGCCAAGCGCAGCACCAATCTTGCAAGCATCAACTCTTCGCAGCTGAAGGCTTTTCCCGTCCTGCTGCCTCCCATTTCGGAACAAGACCGCATCGCCCAAATCCTCTCCACCTGGGATCAAGCCATCGCCACCACAGAGCATTTGCTGGCAAACGACCGAATGCAATGGAACGCACTAATCGGCCTTACCCTGCACCTGCCTTCCGCCAACCCAGATGCTTCAGCGCCAGCAGAAAACAGCGGCCTTCCTGCCTCGGTGCAACCTGGGATACCCACATTGCCGCCCGCACCTGCAGGCTGGCGTCGCATTCAATTGCGCGACCATCTCAAGGAAGTGCGTCGACAGGTGGCCTTGGTGCACGATAAGACCTACACGCTTGTGACGGTCAAACGGTCCCGCGGCGGCGTGGAACTGCGCGATGTCCTGCAAGGCAAAGAAGTCAAAACGCCCACGCAGTTTTATGTCCATGCGAATGACTTCCTGATTTCAAAGCGTCAAATCGTCCATGGTGCTTGCGGCATCGTGCCGCCAGCGCTGGATGGCGCAGTGGTGTCCAACGAATACGCCGCTCTCAACACAGATGGCGAGATCGATCTGCGTTTTTTGCGCTATCTGTCGGAATCGCGATACTTCCAGCAGACGTGCTTCCACTCGAGCATCGGCGTGCATGTTGAAAAGATGATCTTCAAGACCGACCACTGGCTCAACTGGCCATTCAACATTCCGCCGCTGGCACAGCAAAAGCACATCGTCGAAATCCTGGATGCAGCAAGTCGCGAGATTGCCCTGATTTCAGAGCAGTTGAAGGCACTCAAACGCGAAAAGTCCGCGTTGATGGCTCAGTTGCTGACCGGCAAGCGCCGCGTGCGCCTGCCCACCGGCGAGGCGAGCGCCGCATGAACCACAGCGCCCCCGACACCCGCGAACAGGCCAGCGCGCAGCTGCCCGCCCTGCACCTGCTGTGCAACCTGGGCTGGCAGTACCTGAGCGCTGCCGACTGCCTGGCGCTGCGCGGCGGCACCCGCGAGGTGCTGCTGCTGCCGCGGCTGCTGGAGGTACTGCAGACCCGGCGCTATGTGTACAAGGGCCAGGCTTACCCGCTCTCGCCCGGCGCCATCGACCAGATCGTGCGCGAACTGTCGGCGCTGCCGCTGGGCGAAGGGCTGCTGGCCGCCAACGAAGCGCTGTACAAGCGGCTGGCGCTGGGCATCACCGTCACCGAGTTCATGCCCGACGGCAAGAAGCACCAGCCCACCATCGCCGTGATCGACTGGACTGACCCAGCCGCCAACCGCTGGGACATCACCGAAGAATGCGAGGTGCTGTCCGCGCAGGGCACACACACGCGCACGCCGGACATCGTGGGCTACGTCAACGGCCTGCCGCTGGTGGTGATCGAAACCAAGCGCCCCACTGGCGGGCAGGCCGGCAAATCGATGGTGGACGAGGCCATCAACCAGCAACTGCGCAACCAGCGTGCCGAAGAGGTTCCGCAGCTGTTTGCCTATGCGCAGCTGCTGCTGGCACTCAGCCTGACCGAGGCGCGCTACGGCACTACCCAGACCCCGGCCAAATTCTGGGCGCGCTGGCGCGATGAGCAATTCGACGAGGCATCTGTGCATCGCCTCAAGAACGCTGTCTTGCCCGCGGCCACGCGCGATGCACTGCTGGCCGGCAAGCCGGCACCGCTGCGCGCCTACTGCCAGGCGTTATGGGCGCACCCCATGCTGCCCACCGAACAGGACCGGCTGCTGGCCGGATTGCTCACGCCTGCCCGGCTGCTGGAGTTCCTGCGGAACTTCGTGCTGTTCGACCGCAAGGCCGGCAAGCTGGTGGCGCGCTACCAGCAGTTCTTCGGCATCCGTGCATTGCTGGCGCAACTGCGCAAGCTGCGGCCAGACGGTGGCCGCGAGGGCGGCGTACTCTGGCACACCACCGGCTCGGGCAAGAGCTTCACCATGGTGTTCCTGACCAAGGCGCTGCTGCTGGACCCGGCCCTGCAGGAATGCCGGGTGCTGGTGGTCACCGACCGCACCGACCTGGAAACCCAGCTGGCGCGCAACTTCCTCAGTGGCGGCGCGTTCGGCTCGGCGGTGGCCACCCGCAAGGACGGCGAGCGCAGCAAGGCCACCACCGGCCGCGACCTGGCCCGGCGCATCGGCCAGGGCAACGAGCGCATCACCTTCTCGCTGGTGCAGAAGTTCACCACCGCCGCCAAGCTGCCCGAGTGCCGCAACCCCTCGCCCAACCTGATCGTGCTGGTGGACGAGGGCCACCGCAGCCACGGCGGCGAAACCCACGAGCGCATGCGCAAGGCGCTGCCCAACGCCGCCTACCTGGCCTTCACCGGCACCCCGCTGCTCAAGGACGAAAAGACGGCCAACAAGTTCGGCCCGATCCTGCACGCCTACTCGATGCAGCGCGCGGTGGAAGACCAGACCGTGGCGCCACTGCTCTACGAAGAGCGCGTGCCGGAACTGGATATCAACGAAGCGGCGGTGAACCGCTGGTTCGACAAGATCACCGCCGGGCTGTCCGAAGCGCAGAGCAGCGACCTGAAAAAGAAGTTCGCCAGCAAGCGTGCCGTGTATGGCGCGGAAAACCGCATCGAATTGATCGCCTGGGACATCGCCGCCCACTACAACGAGCACGTCAAACCGTTGGGATTGAAGGGCCAGGTGGCCACCGACAGCAAGCGCGATGCGATCCGTTACAAGCGCGCGCTGGACCAGACCGGCCTTGCCAGCAGCGCAGTGGTGATTTCCCCACCCGACACGCGCGAGGGCAACAGCACGGTGGACGAAGACAATGCGCCCGACATCCATAAGTGGTGGAAGCAGACCATGACCGATGCCCGCATCAGCCCGGACGACTACGAGCGCGAAACAGTGCATGCCTTCGGTGGCGAGGGCGACCCGGATCTGCTGATCGTGGTGGACAAGCTGCTCACTGGCTTCGATGAACCGCGCAACGGTGTGCTGTACATCGACAAGCCGCTAAAGGGCCATAACCTGATTCAGGCGGTGGCGCGGGTGAACCGCCTGCACGATGCCAAGCGCCACGGCCTGCTGGTGGATTACCGCGGCATCCTGCCGGAGCTGGATACCGCCGTGCGCGCCTATCGCGATCTTGAGACACGCACCCAGGCCGGCTTCGATGTGGCCGATCTGGAGGGGCTGTATCACGCGGTCAGCAGCGAGTACAAACGCCTGCCCTCCCTGCATGCGCGGCTATGGGCGTTTTTCGACGGCGTCACCAACCGCCGCGATCTTGAGCAGTTCCGACAACGCTTGATCCCCCACTTTGTACGCGGCGCCGATGGCGAGGACTACGACGAACGCCAGGCCGTGCGCGAGGACTTCTACGCGGCACTGACCGCGTTCGGGCTGTGCCTGCAAACCGCCTTGTCATCGCGCAGCTTCTTCGAAGACACCGCATTTCCCGACACACTGATCGATCGCTACAAACAGGATCTGCGCTTTTTCTCTGGCCTGCGGCTAACGGCCCGCCAGGATGCGATGGAAACGGTGGACTACGGCGTCTACGAAGAACAGATCCGCAAGCTGGTGGACAAACAGGTGATCGGGCGCGAGGTCCGTGAACCGGAAGGCGCCTATGTGGTGCACGAATTGGGACAGACGCAAGACCCGTACACCTGGTCGGAGGAAAAAACCCGCAACGAAGCCGATCTGATCCAGACCCGGCTGCGCAAGACCATCGAACAGGACCTCGCCGGCGATCCATACGCGCAAAAGGTCTTCGGCGAGCTCCTGCGGCAGGCCATCGCAGAGGCAGAGGCTATGTTCGACCATCCGTTGAAACAGTATGCGGTGCTGCGCGCATTCGAGCAGCGCCTGCAACGCGAACGGCCCCCTGGAATTCCTGCGGCGTTGGCCGACAAGCCGCAGGCCAGTGCGTATTTCGGCGCCATCCGTCTCACCCTGGGCGAACAAGCCATGGATGCCAATAGCGCTGAACGGATGACGGCGCTGGTGACGCTGGCCATCACCATCGACGAGGTGGTGCGCAACGCGGTAGCAGAACATTCGTTAAACCCGCACAGCATCGAGTCCCAGATTCGTCAGACACTGCTTCCGGCGATGTTCGATCTGCTTGGCCTGGATCACGCCAAGGCCATCGTGGACCAAGTGATCCACATCGTGCGCATCGGGCGCAACCGCGCGTGAAAGATGCCGCCCCACAAGCCCACATGGTGGTGACCTATGGCGAGCGCCTGATTCGCTGCCAGATCCACCGATCCCCCACCCGCCCCATCGCGCGCGTGGCGATCCATGTGGAGCCGGATGGTCGCGTCCGGCTGGATGCGCCGCTGCAGGCAACCGACGCACAGATACGAAAGGCCCTCACCCGACGTGCGCGCTGGATTCACCTGCACCTGACCGCGATCGAAAGCCGCCTGCGGCACATCACGCCCTACGCCTACGTCAGTGGCGAAACCGTGCTGCATCTGGGCAGGCGCTATCGGCTGAAGGTGATCCCTGACACGGAGCAGAACGGCGTGCGCCTGCGTGGCGGCTATATCGAAATACGCGTCAACAGTCGGGCACCCGAAGCGGTACGCGCCGCGCTGGACCGTTGGCAGCGGGAGCGTGCCAGACAGGTGTTGCCTCAGCGCGTCGCCGACCTGGCCGCGCATCTACGCTGGCTCAAGCAGCCACCGCCACTCGCATTGCGAACGATGCAGCGGCAATGGGGCAGTTGCTCGCCTCTGGGCAGGATCAGCCTGAATCTGGCACTGATCCGTGTCCCCACGGTTTGTATCGATTACGTCATCCTCCACGAACTGTGTCACCTGAAGCTTCACAATCACGGCAAGGGCTTCTATCGACTGCTCGACGCCCATATGCCCGACTGGCGGAATGTAAAGCGTCGCCTGGATGGCCTGGCGGAGCTTGCACTCCGTCAGTGAAGGCGGTTCCACCGCAAGCCGAGGGTTCACCGGAGTGTGGCGATGCACCAGTTGGGAGTGCCCCCAGCGCCTGCCGATAGAAAGCTGGGGCCTGTCGCCGACCAAGGCAGATTTCCGTCGCTACCCTTCAGCCGCGACGCGTGCCGCCGTTATCAGAACGTCCGGTGCCGCCGCACCGCCCGCTACCGTGGATGTATCGGGCGGACCAGATTCCAGGCAAGATCACCGGCTGACCCCGTTACGGATGCGCTTGCTTGCGACGTAGACGGCTTGATTGCAGGTTCCAGGAGCGTTGCATGTCGTCGTCCACCGTTACGCAAGACCCCATTCCCGCCGATGCGGAACACACCCAGCACGCGTTCGCCGAGCAGGTCCACGGCAAGCCCATGGACAGCACCGAGGCGGCGCACCGGATGGCCTTCCTGTGCCAGACCGAATCGGCAAAGAAGCCGCAGACGCTGTTGCCGCCGCAGGTCCGCGACGACAACGCGGCCTGAGCACACCGAACACGCGAACCACTGGCGAGCGCGATCTGCGATCGCCAGTAGCCGGCCGCTTGCTCACTTGAACGCCTGGAGCACTGTAAGCAGGCTGGTCAGGTTGTCGGCCACGCCGGTCTGCGCACTCTTTTCGCCGGCACCGGCCGCCACCGTGGTATCCACGTTGTAGACCTGCATCACGCCCTGATTGGTCGTAGCCTGCGCCAGGGTGTTCTGCTGTTGCTGTGCCGCGACGGCGTTCTGGAACAGGACACCGCTCGACTGTGCCATTGTCTGGTAGATCGAGCCCATCGCCATCGCCGGCGCTTCGCCTACAACCTTGACGTCGGACTGGGTGACGGCATCGGTCACCTGTTGATTGACTGCAGTTGGAAAGGCCATGCTCGACTCCTGAGTGGACGGAATGCACGATGTGATGCGCGTTGACCACCAACGACCTGCACGCGGCGTCGCGATACACAGGCCAGGCTGCAGCGCACTGCAGTGCCTTTCCGATAGCGGCGCACACGCGTACCGCTGAATCCGCGCCATGCAGCTTCGCAATGCACGTCGCACTCCCGATGTGCCGTCGAGCCACCCATGGCGATCAAGCCACAGGGCGAGGCCAGCACTACCGGTTGCGCGACATGAACGTGTCCCAGGCCTTGGCATCGGCACACGTGGCGATCCCAGGACGGCGCAGACATGCCAACGCCCATGACGTTCCTGCCTACCGCCTTGCTGATGCGCTCGACCGGCTGCCCTCGCTGCACATGGTCGGCAACCACGGCCGCCTGCGCCTGGGATGACCAAGGCACAGGTATTCAATAGATGATAAATAGGTCTCTATTGAATCCACACCGCACGGGACCCCGATGTTTTCCACGCGCTTGCTGACCTGCCTTGTTGCCAGTCTTGCTGCCTGCAGCGCGCAGGCGCGCTCTGCCGTGTTTCCGGCGTCGCCGATCGTGCGTAGCGAATTCATCGCCGACCCTGCCCCCACGCCACAGGCGCACGCCTCCACCCTGCTGGAAACCCGCGATGGGCAGCTGCTGGCGGCGTGGTTTGGCGGTGCGCGCGAAGGCGCGCCCGACGTCGGCATCTGGCTCGCACGGCGTGGCCCGCAGCAGTGGCAGACTCCGCAACGCATTGCCGACGGCGCGCACGCCGGCGAGCAAGGGACCGATGTGCCGGCCTGGAATCCGGTGCTGTTTCAATCGTCCACCGGGCCGGTACAGCTGTACTACAAACTCGGCCCCAACCCGCGGCAGTGGTGGGGGCTGCGGCTCACCTCCATGGACAACGGCGCGACGTGGTCGACGCCGCAGCGCTTGCCGGACGGCATCCTTGGCCCAATCAAGAACAAGCCGCTGCAGTTGCCGGGCGGCCGCATCCTGGCACCCAGCAGCAGCGAAGATCGCGGCTGGCGCGCGCATCTGGAATGGAGCGACGATGACGGCGCGCACTGGCAGCGCGGCATGCCGCTCAACGATCCGAGCGTGATCGGCGCGATCCAACCCAGCCTGCTGCTGTATCCGGATGGTCGTCTGCAGGCGCTGGGCCGCAGCCAGCAGGACACACTCTTCAGCACCTTCTCCGACGATGGCGGCCTGCACTGGCAGCCGATGCAACTGCTGGATGTGCAGAACCCCAATTCCGGCACCGACGCGGCGATGCTGCGCGACGGCCGCGCCTTGCTGGTCTACAACCCCGCCATCGCCGGCAAGGACTGGTGGGAGGGACGCGGCACGCTGGCGGTGGCACTGTCGGACGATGGTTTGCACTGGCAGCGGGTGCTCACGCTGGAAGACAGCGCCAAGGACGAATTTTCGTATCCGGCCGCGATCCAGACCCGTGACGGGTTGGTGCACATCAGCTACACCTGGAAGCGCCGACGGATCAAGCATGTAGTGCTCGATCCCACGCGAATCGACGCGTGCGGCCCCTGCCAGGCGCCCGCCCCCGCAACGCAGTCTGAGCGCTGCACAACGGCATGCGACCACGCGGCCGATCCTTCGTCATGATGACGGTGGCTTCGCCTCCACGGATTCGCCAGTAGCGTTGCATGCCGATCATCGTCGGTGAGCTACAGCCAAGACGAGCAACGCGATGCGACGCGTCGATCAACCACGCCCGCCGGGCACGCCTATCGGACTGCCGGAGCAGGATGGATCCAATGCGAATGCACCCGCGCGCAATGTCCCACCCGCACACCCCGCGCCCGAGCGCCCTACCGGCATACTCGGCGGCCTGATCAGACATGTGTCTGGCCACCGGTCCGGCCGCCCGCGTGTGCCATCGACCGTTGACGCTTCGCCATTACAGCGCTCCACAGCACTTCGCCCGTACCGCGACGTTCTGGCGCAATGGCAACGACACTACAGCGCAGACCGCAGTCGCTGGCACAGCGCATGGCGGCAGGCCAACAGCAACGATCCGCAAGTCGAAACAAGCACGGCCCGGGCGCTCAAGGCAACAGCCGACATACTGGAGGACGCAACCCTACCGGAGCGGGTAGCGCTGGAGCTGAACTCAGTTCCCCTTCCGCAATTTCCCGATCAGGCATACCGTCTTTCTCATCTGCAGCACATGACGATCAACGCGGCGGGGCTGATGGAGCTTCCGGCCACCATGCAGCAATTTTCGAGCCTGGAAACACTGAGGCTTGCGCACAATCCGCTTGATTCGCTACCTGCATCCATCGCAAGCCTCAGCCGATTGCGTGAGCTCTCCATCCTTTCCTGCCCGGAATTGAAGGAACTTCCCAAACGCCTGGCGAACACCAATGCATCCGGCGAGCACGAGGGGTTTGTCAACCTGCAGAAGCTGCAGCTGGTGGGGACCGGGATCACATCGCTTCCGACTTCCATTACCGGCCTGCAAAACCTGAAAACGCTACAGATAAGCGATTCGCCGCTGTCCACTCTTGCACCGGCCATCCATCGAATGCCAAGGCTGGAAGAACTTGATTTGGAAGGCTGCACAGCGCTGAGCAACTATCCACCGATTTTTGACGGCAGTGCGCCATTGAAACGACTGAGCTTAAAAGACTGCAGCAACCTGCGCATCCTGCCGCTGGACATTCACCTTTTGACGCAACTCGAAGAACTCGACCTGCGAGGCTGCGACAATCTCTCCAGACTGCCCTCGTCGATTGCCAGATTACCTGCCAGCTGCACTATCCGGGTGCCGCCGCATCTACAGGCGGAACTCGACCGTCTTCGTCTGACTGCGCGCCCCGCCGAACCAGAGCAGACCGGCCCAGCCGCCCCGGATCTCTCGCCACCTGGTGCCGGCAATCGAGCCAGCGCATCCTCGTCGGCGACAACCACTGAACCGCTTCGCACGGCTGCGCTCGAACGCATCGAAGACACCGCGCAGACCATGCTGAGCACGGTCATTGATGAGGAAAGAAATCCCTTTCTGGAAGGTGCTCCATCCTACCTTCCAGAAAAGCGCCCACCCGACGCTCCCACCACCTTCGGCCAGATTCCGGCCTTGCAGAAAATGCTGAAAGAAAGCAAGGATCCCCATTTCCTGAGGCGGGTGATCGAGATGGCAGGCCCCCCCCCCAGAGTCGAAGACCCGAGCGAGGAAGGCCTCAGGCGCCACTACGCGAACGTCAGCAACTGGAAGGCGCAGAAGAGCGCGCACCTGGGCATCGTCGATCATCTTGGGCAGTTCGTTTATCACGCAGGAAGCCAGCTCGACGCAGCGACCTTGGCCAAGGCGATCCAGATGTGGAAGACCCGGGAGCTGATCGTCAACGCACACACGCAAGACCGCGCGTGCTTTCCGGCTTTCACGCTGCACATTCCCGAGCAGGTCAGCGACGACTCTGAGGACGAACGGCAAACAACCCCGGAACCTTCAGGCCATCAGTAGATGGCGAACGCGACAGGCACAGCAGCCCATCAAGCGTCGCGGTCGGCTTGCTTGCGCAACTCAGGCAACGCCTATGCGGGCCGAAGGCACCGTTGTGCGCGTTTCACGTTTGCTGCAACGCGTCCACCATCCGTTGTACCCGCGCGGCATCGGTGCGCTGGTAATCTCCGCCCAGGTCGCTGATGTAGGCATGCGGCGCCGGCACCTGCGCAGCCACCGTCCCCCGAGCAGACGCATGGAATTCGCAGGCACCGGTCCGTGCGCGCAAGCTGGCGACGTTGTGCTCGGAGACGCCCGCGCCCGGCATGATGCCGATGCGACCGGCCGCCTGCTGCACCAGCGCGGCGATGACGTCCACGCCCTCGACGGCGCTGGCACGCGCACCCGATGTCAGCACCCGCACGCAGCCCAGCGCGATCGCATCTTCCAGCGCGCGCGCAGGCTCGGCACTGACGTCGATCGCACGGTGAAAAGTCACACCGAGCGATCCAGCCGCCTCGATCAACACGCGCATCGTGTCCATATCGACCTGGCCATGACGGTCCAGCGCGCCCAGCACCACGCCATCGCAGCCCAGCGCAACGCACTGCTGCACATCGCGGCGCATCGCCTCCACCTCATCGACACTGAACACGAAATCGCCCACGCGCGGGCGGATCAGCACATACAGCGGAATCCGCAAACGCGCGCGCACTACCGCCAACGTGCCGAACGACGGGGTCAGTCCACCGCCATCCAGCCCGCCGCACAGCTCAACGCGCATCGCACCGCCTGCTTGCGCGGCCAACGCCGAGGCCACCGAATCGGCCGCAACTTCAAGACCCAATGCACTCATGCCGCCGGCTCGCTGGTGTAATGGCTCTCGCCGGGCACCAGCAGATCCTGCCGCTGCGCATCGCACACCGCGTAGCTAAAGCCCTTCTGGATCGCGAACGCACCCACCTCGCCACGCTTGTTCATCGCCAGGAATCCCACCTGCAGCGTGCGCGTCAGCTCCGGCTTGCGGCGGATCAACCGCATCACCACCTCGCGGCAGGCATCGGCCGGCGACTTGCCCTGGCGCATCATTTCCACCACTGCAAAGCTACCGACATTGCGGATCACTTCTTCGCCCACGCCGGTGGAGGTGGCGCCGCCCACTTCGTTGTCCACATACAGACCAGCGCCGATGATCGGGCTGTCGCCGACCCGCCCGTGCATCTTCCATGCCATGCCGCTGGTGGTGCACGCGCCGGACAGATTGCCGTGCGCATCCAGCGCAATCATGCCGATGGTGTCGTGGTTGTCCTTGCCACCGGGCAGCTTGGCGTCACGCCAGGCGCGGTTTTCGACATTGGCTTCGGGCGAATACTTCGACGTCTTCAACCACTGCTTCCACGCCGCTTCCGAACTCGGCGTCAGCAACCTGGTTTGCTCAAAGCCCTGCGCAAGTGCGAACTGCCGCGCACCATCGCCGACCAGCATCACATGCGGGGTCTTTTCCATCACCGCGCGCGCCACCGAAATGGCATGCACCACATCTTCCAGCGACGCCACCGCGCCGCAATTGCCCAGGTGGTCCATGATGCAGGCGTCCAGCGTCACCCGCCCATCGCGATCCGGATACCCGCCCAGGCCCACCGTCGGATTGTTCGGGTCCGCTTCGGGCACGCGCACGCCGGCCTCTACCGCATCCAGCGCCATGCCACCGGTACTCAGCAGCTTCCACGCGGCCTGATTGGCGGCCACGCCGAAATCCCAGGTGGAAATCACCCGTGCCTGACCTTTGGGCAACGCCGCAGGGCGTACTGCCGCGGTGCCAGCGGCCGCGGCCTGCGCACGTGCGCCCCATCCGGCCAGGCCGGAAGCGATGGCGCCCAGGGTGGCGCTCTTGAGGAAATGACGACGTTGAATCATCCAGGCGAACTCCGTAACGGAAACAGATGCCGCGCACTGCGCCGCAGCCTCCCATCATGCGGCAGCAACGCCCGCGGATAAACCGCATTACCCCGCGCCGTGATGCGGATTGAGGCATAACGCCCGCAAGCATGATGCGCGTCGCCGCGCCTCCTTTCTCAGGTGTCGCAGCTTCGGCCAGTGGCCGTTGCTGCAGACAGCCTGCACGGACGTCGACGCGATGCAGGCCCGTGGACTCGCGCACGCGAATGTCGGCGATGGCTGAGCCGCGCACTCGCTGCTGCGTCGATGGCATGTGCGAAGAGCTACCCGCCACTACAGAGCCAAGGCGTCGGGTGGGCAAGCGGCGGCACACCAGGTTCACCGTGTGCAATCGCCAGCTGCCAATGAACAAGCGACCTGATCCGTCGATGACACGCCCACGCTCGGCTCCCAGGACATTACTTGCACGGACGAAGGGTTCTGCACCAGTCCGACGCCCCGTCGCGGGCTCTCCCCGCCCGTCAACCCACCAGCGGGGCTGCGCCCGCCGCGCGTCGCCGAACCGGATCCGCAATCGCATCGGACACGGCCAAGCCACTGCCGCTGACGGCCATTGAGCGCCACGGCAGCGCTTCAAAAAAAAACATCCGTTTAACCCCGTTTGCCGCCCTGGCCCGTTTCACCTGCAGAGGCGCAGTGCACGGCGACCTCGGGCTGCCCGGTTGTTCACCCATTCGTTCTCGCCACGCAAAGGATTCCCATGCCACGTCACAGCCTTCTCGCGCTCGCCTTGCTGCTGAGCGCCTGCTCGCACGAACCCACCTCACCCGTCGTTGGCGACCCGCCCGCGCCGCCCGACGCAGTGGCGCCGCCACCTTCCACCGCCGAGATCGAGTACACACCTATTGTCCAGAACATGCCGCCTCCGCCGGTCGCGTACACGCCCGCCCCCCCAGCTCCACCCGTGCACGCGCGGCCCGCACCGATGCCCAGCAGCGCGCTTGCGCGGCAAGCGCCTGCTGCGGCGCTGATGGCACTCCCCGAAAGCCGCAGCATGATCATGCCGGCGCCACCGGCCGCCCCGGTCGAGGACCGCGAAACCTACCAGACCCTCAGCGACAACCCGATCGTGCAGGCCGCGGAAAACCCGGTGTCCACCTTCAGCATCGATGTCGATACCGGCAGCTACAGCAACGTGCGGCGCTATCTCACCAGTGGCAGCCTGCCGCCGGTGGATGCGGTGCGCGTGGAAGAGATGATCAACTACTTCCGCTATGACGACCCCGCGCCCCGCGATGGCCAGCCCTTTGCGGTGCGCACCGAACTGGCTCCCGCGCCCTGGAACGGCAAGCACCTGCTGCTGCGCATCGGCATCAATGGACGCGATGTCCCGACCACTGCGCTGCCGGCGGTCAACCTGGTGTTCCTGGTCGATGTCTCCGGGTCGATGGACGCGCCCGACAAGCTGCCGTTGCTGCAATCCTCGCTCAAGCTGTTGACGCGCCAGCTGCGCGCGAAAGATCGCATCACCCTGGTGACCTATGCCGGCAACACCGCAGTCGTGCTGTCGCCCACGCCCGGCAACCAGCAGGCACGCATCGTCGAAGCCATCGACAGCCTGCAATCCGGTGGTGGCACCGCCGGTGCCAGCGGCATCGAGCTGGCCTACCGCGCCGCACAGCAGAGCTACCTGCGCGGCGGCATCAACCGCATCCTGCTGGCCACCGATGGCGACTTCAATGTCGGCGTCACCGACTTCGATACGCTCAAAGGCATGGTCGCCGAAAAGCGGCGTTCCGGCGTGGCGCTGTCCACGCTGGGCTTTGGCACGGGCAACTACAACGACACGCTGATGGAGCAACTGGCCGATGCCGGCGACGGTGCCTACGCCTACATCGACTCGCCGCTGGAAGCACGCAAGGTACTGACCCACGAACTGGGCGCCACGCTGGAGACCATCGCGCGCGACGTCAAGATCCAGGTCGAGTTCAACCCGGCAACGGTGCAGGAGTACCGGCTGATCGGCTACGAGAATCGTGCCCTGCGCCGCGAAGACTTCAACAACGATCAGGTCGATGCCGGCGACATCGGTGCCGGCCACAGCGTGACCGCGCTGTATGAAATCACCCCGCTCAACAGCACCGCGTCGGTCGATCCGCTGCGCTACGCCGCCGACCTGCTGCGCCCGGCGAGCAATGCAGATAACGAACTTGCCCACCTCAAGCTGCGCTACAAATTGCCCAGCGCGCACCGTAGCAGCCTGATCGATACCGTCATCCGCCGCGACCAGCAGGTGGCATTGGATGCCTCCAGCGAGGCCTTCCGCTTCTCTGCGGCCGTGGCCGGTTTCGGCCAGCGCCTGCGCGGTGGCAGCCAACTGCACGGCTGGGATTTCCCGCAGGTGCGCGCCCTGGCCGCAGGCAGTATCGGCAAGGATCGGTATGGGTATCGCGCCGACTTCCTGCGCATGGTGCAGCAGGCCGAAGCACTCGGCAGCCGGCCGGTCGCAACCACGGACTGATGCACACGGCGGTTGCTTATACTGCGCGCATGCATCCAGCCGATCTTGCGCCGCTGCCCGACGAGGAGCTCATGCTCCTCGTCGCCAATGGGTTTGTCGAACAACCGGCCACCGAGTTGTTCAAGCGCCATAACCGCGCCCTGTTCAACTTCCTGGCCTGGCAGTGCGAAGGCAATCTGAGCGAGGCCGAAGACCTTGCGCAGAAAACCTGGGTCAAGCTGATGACCCGCTGCAGCGACTATCGCCCCGGGCAGGCCGCCTTCACCAGTTTCCTGTTCCAGATCGCGCGCAATGCCTGGCTCGACACGCGGCGCAGCGCCTACGTCGCCACCTCGGTGCCGCTGGAAGACCCTCATCTGCAGCTGCCCGACGATGACCTGTCCACCGAGCAACTGGCCATGCTGGGACAGCAGCAACAGCGCGTGCGCGCAGCCGTCATGGCCCTGCCCGATGCGCAACGCGAAGTGGTGGTATTGCGCTTCTTCGTCGGGCTGGCGGTGGAAGACATCGCACAGGTGGTGGGCGACGGCTTCGAGACGGTCAAGAGCCGGCTGCGCTACGCCTTCGCCAAACTGCGCCTGAGCCTGGACGCGGTGCAATGAACGCGGCCTTCGAACGCTTCCTCGCTGGCGACGACGGCCTGGCTGCACTGTTGCAGGCCCAGCCAGGCTATCTGCCGCCTGCGCGCATGGATGCCTGGTTTGCACAGGCCGCGCAGCAGGCCGAGCGCGCACGCAACACCGCTGCGCAAGACGCGGAACAACGCGAACCACTCGCGTCGATGGACGCGGCAGCTTTCGCGTTGGCTGCGCAATCCGAGCAGACGCAGGCCGCGCCGCCGGCAGAAGGCGCGCGCGATGCGGCCATGCAAGAGACCGCGCAATTCGAGCCGCCCGCATCGATGGATGCCCCGTTTTTCGCATCGGCTGCGCAGGCTGACAGCCCCTCCACCGCAACGCCGGCTGACGGCTCGCGCAACACAACGGCGCAGCAGTTCGAACCACCATCATCGATGGCTGCGGTGTTTGCTGCTGCAGCCGCGCAGGCCGACCTGTCCCAGGCCGCACGGCGCGCCGCCATCCAGGGGCGCCTCGGTGCCGGCGAGGATGCGGCGCAGGCACTGGGCGCACCCGTGCAGGACGCGACGCGTGCATGGCTGCAACAGCTACCGCCGGCCACCGGCAGCGACTTCACCGATGGCGATGCACGGTATCGGCACGACGGCGCTGAAGCGGCTGCGTCGGCCGATGACAGTCAGCCAGCTGCGCAGGCTGCGAATGCTGAGGTGTCCGGTCCTGCAGCGGGCGATTCCACGCAGAGCGTGGCACAGGCCATGGCAACGGCCGAAGTGACGACCAACGCAACAACGCCCGACGCTGCGGCAGCAGCCGATGCGCTGCATGCGGCAACACCGGCGGCGCGGCGCGCGCGCCGGCAACGCTGGATGCCGGCGCTGGCGCTGGCCGCCTCGGTCACCCTGGCCGTGGGTGTCGGGCTGCACTGGCAGGCCACCGCACCGCTGCCCGCGCCACCCATGGAGGCGGCACGCGTCGCCGTCCAGGAGCCTGCAGACCAGCCCAATGAATCGCAGGCTGCGCCGATGCCAGCAAGCCCGGCCAAATCTGACTCTGGATCTGCATTCGAAGGCGACTTGGTCGCAAAACGCTCGCCGGTGCCGACACCATTGGCATCCATGCCACCACCCGTATCGGCAAAGCCCTCAGCCGCATTCGCAGCTCCCCCGAGTCCAGCGCCGTCTGCCTCGCCCGCTCCACCGGCACCGCCCGCGCCGGCTGCAGCCTTGCCGGAACCAATGGTTGCTGCACCGGCACCACCGATGCCTGCAGCCCCGATGGCAGCGATTGCCAACGCAGACGTCGACGCCACGCAGACCCTCTCTGCCGAACGGGAATCCGTCGCGATTGCCAACGGCAGCGCGCAGCAGACCACGCAAGAGCGGCCGAAGGTAGCGCCCGCTCCCTCGGCACACGTGCCCGGCGCCCCCCTGTTAGCAATCGACACCCAGCAGCGATCACTCGCCGAAGCCGGCAAGCCGACACCCTTCATCCCGGCTGACAGCGCCACCCCAGCCACTCAGCCTTCCGGGCTGCTATCGCGCACTCCGCCGAAAACGGCGCCACTAAAAGCCCCCGCGGCGCAGCGACGGCAGGCAGACGACGCTGCAGCAATGTCGGGCGAAGCAGCAGCGGCACCGGCGTCACAACCGATCTCGGCCAGCAGGCTTGCGACATCCGACACCGCACAGCAGCGCGCTGCGTCTGCTGCGGCAGCGCAGTTGCTGCCGCTGTCGAGCGCTCCAGGCGACTGGATCGGTCGCCATCTGCGCGCGGGCCATCGCGCGCCGACCAGGCTGCATCTCGAAGCCGCCACACCGGATGCACCTGACGTCAGGCGTTGGGTGGACCAGCTGCGTACCATCTGCCGCGATCGCGGCTGGTCCACGCAGATCGAGATCGCGCCCAACACGCAGCTACCGGCTGATCGCCTGCGCATCGAGGTGCAGGTCACCGTGAGCACCGATTGAGCCCGGCGCCTGCAGCTGGGTTTCAGCCGCCAGCCAGGCAGGCAGGCACAACCCTCTGCCCGGAATTGGCATGGACCAATCGCGAAATGGCTGTGGATGCTGCCTGGAGTTGAAGGCCAACCGCAGCCGTTGGGCAGCAACTGTTTACCCGTGCCACCGCAAGAGCAAAGCGTGGGGGCACCGCCCGCACCGATGTATTCGACCCGAGCCGTTCGCTGTTGCGCAGAGGTTCGGTCACGACAGCCGAGATTGCAGCGACTTGCTGCGGGCATGCGGGCGGCAGGCGGCAGGCGGCAGGCGGCAGGCGGCAGTAGCCTAAGCCCAGCGCATCCGCGTACAAGCGTTCCACCTTCAGGCTCACAGCGCATCGGTGCGCGTGCGCCTCCGGCGTTGGTGTCGGTGCCAACTCACTCCATCGAGTACAGCAGCTCATCGGCGCGCTTGGCCGTTGAATGGGCGGATCATCGCGCGCAGTCCACCAAAGTCCCGGCCAAGGCAGATTCACGAAGTGCGCCCTCCCCGCGCCATCCCGGCATCGACGCTTGGTGCAACGCGACTCCAGGCATCAATGCTCGCCAGCAGTGTGCAATGACCAATAACAGCACAGACGTCAACAACCGCCGGCCTTCACTGCACCAATCAGCCTTCGGCCACCTCACCGTTCTCGCCAGTCTCGCCGTCCTCGCGCAACAGGCTGCTCAGCACGTGGTCGCGCCACACGCCATTCAACTGCAGGTAACGCCGTGCGCGGCCTTCGATCTGGAAGCCCAGCCGCGCCAGGACCTGTGCGCTGCGCACATTCTCCGGCACGTACTGCGCCATCACCCGGTGCAGACCCAACGGACCGAACACGAACGCGATGCCCTGCGTGGCAGCCCAATGCATCAGGCCACGCCCTTGTGCCGCGGCATCCAGACCATAGCCAAGATGGCAGGCTTGAAACGCACCGCGCTGGATCTGGGTAAACCCTACCGTACCAATCACCTGCTGCGCCGCGACCAACACCAGCTGCAGTTCGCGCTCGCCAGGAACCGAAGTGCGATAGGCGATGCAGAGCCGCCGCCAGCCGTCTGCGGTGTAGAACGCCTCCGGTCGCAGCGGCATCGCATTGGCCAGATGCGTGCGGTTGCGCGCGTGATAGTCGGCGACAGCCGCAGGGTCGACGCTGGCAAGGTCGCAGAGCAGCACACCGTCGGCATGCCGCCGCGGCAAAAATGCCGGCAAGCTCATTGCCTGCCTCCATCACTGCGTTGTTGTACATAGCCGCCTGCGTGAGACACGGCTAAAGCAGAAACCGGGTCAGCCGCCCTCAGGCGGCGTCGGCCGCTGCAAGCGCCTGCGCCACCTGCCACTCGATGGCATCCAGGTTCGGCAGCAGCGCGCTCTGCTCGCCGAGCAGCACGCGCATGTGCACGCCTTCCGGCAACGCGTCTTCCGACGCGTCGGCCAGCAGTCCGTCGCGCGGCACCGAGATCAGCTGCGGGAACGAGGCCGTCAGCAGGGCGAAGTACGGCAGTGCGGGATTGCCGCCCAGCGCCTTCAGCACGATGACCTTGTTGTTGAGCGCGGTAGGCTCGTCGCCCAGGCCGCTGAGGCGTGCGAACGACAACAGCGGCACCTTCCAGCCGTACCAGTCGATGCGCCCGACCACCCAGCGCGGCATGTCCGGCAGCGCTTCGACCGCCACGCGCGACATCACCTCGGCCACCGTCGCGTTGGGCAGCAGCACGCGCTCGTTGCCCGCCTGAATCAGGACGCCGCGGATTTCGTCGTTATTGGCGTAGCTCATCGCACTGTTCCGATCTGAGAGGGAGCGCCCGACTTACGCCGGCCAACGCTGTGCCAACGCCTGCGCCAACTGCGCGGGGTCGCCGGTCAAAATACCTTGTCGCGCCAGCCGCGCTGCCGCAGCCGGGTCGTAGCAGCCGTCGGCGGACTGACCCGCCAGCCAGGCGCCCTGCTCGGCCAGCGCCAGCGAGGCCTCCACCAATGCTTCGTTGGCACCGCTGAGCATCAGCACGGCGCTGTCGGCCGGCGGCAAGGCAGCGATCAACCCGGCCGGATCGCTCTGCGCCACGAAGGCCAGTGCGCCGGCGTGCTGCTGCAGGCCGATCTCGTCGGACAACACATAGACCTTGCCCGGCGCGACGGTCTGCCCGGCTTCACCCAGCTCCACCGGCAGCGCGGACACACGCCCCATCTGCCGCACCAGGTTGCCGTACTGGCCACCATCGAGCGTCATGCGCACCAGGACGGCACGCGGAAATTCCGGCGGCAATGCGGCCAGCAGGCGACGGATCGCATCCGGCCCGCCGATCCCGGCCATCACCAGCACAGCACCTGTGACCTCGCCGCTGTGCTCCAGATCCACCAGCGACAAGCCGCCGGTCGACAACGCGTCCATGTTCAATTCGGTGCGCGGACGCACCACCACGGTGACCTCATCCACCAGGCCCCAGGTGCTGGAATCGCCCAGCGTCTGGCCGGCTGTGTCGGCACCGGCCGATGTCTCGGCGTGCTCGGGGGCGTGAGTGAACAAGCCATCACCGGGCACGCTTTCGAAGGCATGCGCGGCCGCTTCCAGATGCTGGTCCAGTTGCAGGTCCGAATGCTGCGGCGGCGCCAGCGCCAGGCCCGGCTCGGGCTGCAGCGACGGCTCGCTTTCGGTGCCGGGCGGCAACACGTCGGCATGGCCATGCAGCTTGGCGGCCAGATGGCGCACCCAGCGCTGCGCTTCCCAGCCCTCGCGGCGCACGGTCAGCTCGGCTTCGTCGAAGATCACCGTGACGCCGGGCATGTTGAAGGCCGGCTCCAGCGCTTCGAGCGCGTCTTCGATCGACGGCTCCAGCGCGACCAGCACCGCCACCGGCTCGGCATCGCGCAACATCTGCACATCGACTGCGCAGGGCTCGTCTTCCAGCACGACGTGGGCGCCGGCCAGGCCGAGCGCTTCGCGCAGGCGCTCGCGCGCCTGTCCGGGACGGCCCAGCAGGGCGACCGGAGTTCCCATTGCGCCATTAGTCTCGGACACGGGCGATCCCCAGCAGGTCATACACGTTTCGCATCAGATCCAACTCTTGGTAAGGCTTGCCCAGGTACCGCTGCACGCCGATCTCGAAGGCGCGCTGGCGATGCTTCTCGCCGCTGCGCGAGGTGATCATCACGATCGGCACCGCCTTGAAGCGCGGGTCGGCGCGCATCGCGGTCGCCAGTTCGTAGCCGTCCATACGCGGCATTTCGATATCCAGCAGCATCAGGTCGGGCACGCGCTCTTCGAGCAGTTCCAGCGCCTCGACACCGTCGCGTGCGGTGGTGACGTCCAGGTTGTGACGTTCCAGCACGCGGCTGGTGACCTTGCGCATGGTCAGCGAGTCGTCCACCACCATCACCAACGGCACCTGACGCTGCGCTTCGGTCTGCGTTTCCAGCGCCGGACGCGCCGGTTGGCTGAGATAGCGGCGCACCAGCGGGGCCACGTCCAGGATCACCACCACGCGGCCATCGCCGGTGATGGTGGCGCCGTAGATGCCCGGCACCGAGGCGATCTGCAGGCCCACCGGCTTGACCACGATTTCGCGGTTGCCCAGCACCTGATCGATCGCCACTGCTGCGCGCAGGTCGCCCGCACGCACCAGCAGCAACGGCACCTGCGCCTGACCATCGGCGCGCGCGGCGGCCTGGCCGACCAGCGAGCCGAGATCGTGCAGCACGTACTCTTCGCCGGCGTAGTGGTAACCGCCCTCGCCCGACTCGTAGCGGCTGCGCGAGATGCGGCCGATACCGCTGACCGACGCCACCGGCACCGCGAAGGTGGTGTCGCCAATGCGCACGAATACCGCCTGGGTGACCGCCAGCGTCTGCGGCAGGCGCAGGGTGAAGGTGACGCCCTGGCCGCGCACCGAGTGGATGTCCACCGAGCCGCCGAGCTGACGCACTTCGTTGCGCACCACGTCCATGCCCACGCCACGGCCGGCCAGCTGGCTGACCTGCTCGGAGGTGCTGAAACCGGAGGCGAAGATCAGCCCATCCAGTTCGGCCTCGCTGAGCTCCTGGCCGGGTTCGATCAGGCCGCGCTGCTCGCCGCGGCGACGGATCGCCTCGCGGTCCAGCCCGGCGCCGTCGTCGGCCACTTCCAGCACGATTTCCGAGCCTTCGCGGCGCAGACGGATCGCGATGCTGCCCTCTTCGGGCTTGCCCGCGTCGCGCCGTTGCTCGGGCGCTTCCAGCCCGTGCGCCACCGAGTTGCGCAGCATGTGTTCCAACGGCGCGACCATGCGGTCGAGCACGTTGCGATCGAGTTCGCCCTGGGTGCCTTCCAGCAGCAGATGCACCTGCTTGCCGGTGTCGCTGGCGGCCTGGCGGACCACGCGGCGCAGACGCGGCACCAGGCCGTCGAACGGCACCATGCGCGCACGCATCAGGCCGTCCTGCAGCTCGGAGCTGACCCGCGACTGCTGTTGCAGCAGGCCGTCGTATTGACGCGAGAGATCTTCCAGCACGCCTTGCAGACCGCCCAAGTCGGCGGCCGATTCGTTCAGCGCGCGGCTGAGCTGCTGCAGGGTGGAGAAGCGGTCCAGTTCCAGCGGATCGAAGGTGCGATCGCCCTGGTCCTGCTCGCGCTGATAACGCGCCACGATCTGCGCTTCGGTTTCCAGATCCAGACGACGCAACTGGTCGCGCAGACGGGCGTTGGTGCGATCCAGTTCGCCCATGGCGCCGCGGAAGGCACCCATCTGCTGTTCCAGGCGCGAGCGGTAGATCGCCACTTCGCCGGCGTGATTGACCAGGCGGTCGAGCAGGTCGGCACGCACGCGCACCTGTTCCTGCTGCGCGCGCGGCAGCAGTTCTTCCTCGACCTGGCCGTCGACCGGGATGGGCGCCGACAGCGGTGCCGGTTCCACCGACGCCTTGGCGATCGCACGCACATCGGCGTCGCTGGGCTCTGCGGCATTGCGGCCACGGGTGCGGGTCTCGAAGGCTTCCACCAGGTCGGACGGCATCGCCACGGCGCGGTGCATGCCGGTGCGGGTCAACAACTGGTGCAGGCGGTCGAAGCCGCGCTCGAACAGGCGCACGTCGTCGCGGTCGATGTCGGTGCGGTTGGCCGCCACGGCTTCCAGCAGCGATTCGATCGCATGGCCGAGGTCGCCGATGGCGTTGATGCCGGCCATGCGCGCGCCGCCCTTGAGCGTGTGCAGGTCGCGCTGCAGTCCGTTGAGGACCTCGCGGTCTTCCGGCACCTCGCGCATGCGGGCGATCAGACCATCGCAATGGTCGAGCAGGTCGCGGCCTTCCTCGACGAAGATGTCAACCAGTTCGCCATCGAGCTGGTCGAAGTTGAGCGGGCCGGTATCGAAGGCTGCGCCCACGTCGCTGGCGGCGCTATCGGCCGCTGCGGCGTCTTCCACCGGCGCGCTGAAGGCCACGGCTGCGACGTCTTCGTGTTCGCTTGCGGAGTCGGCTTGCCCGACTTGGTCGGCGTGTTCGGTGTGTCCGACTAGTTCGGCGTGTTCGGTGTGTCCGACTAGTTCGGCGTGCTCGGGATACTCGACTTGTTCGGTGTATTCGACTTGCTCGGGATGCTCGACGCTCGTTGCGTCGATGGCATCGAGCGTTGCGTCCGCGTCTGGATGCTGCGCATGGACCTCTGCATCGGCACGGGAATCCGCCTCGGCGTCGGCAACAACGTCCGATTGCAGCTCCGGCGCAATTTCCGACTGCGGATCGCCGGTCTCTTCGACCCGATCGGCCACCTGCGCCATCTCGAAGGCCTGCACCGATTCGATGGTGTGTTCGGGTAGCGCTTCCGCAGCCTGCTGTAGGTCCGCCGCGTGCTCTGCGTCTGCGGCCTGTTCCACGTCCGCAGTCTGTTCCGCCTCTGTCGCCTGCTCTGCTTCAGCGTACTCTGCTGCTGGAGTCTGCTCTGCTTCTGCAGCGCGCTCGGCTTCCGCAACGTGCTCGACTTCGTCGGCATGCGCGTGCGCGTTCAGGTGCTCCTGCTCGCCCGAATCGACATGCGCTTCCGATTGCGCAGCCTCGTCCGCATGCGCAGGTTCCTGCAGGTGCACCTGCTCGCCCGACAGCGCGTGTTCTTCGGAAGGCGACTGCTCGCCCACCGGCGCCGTGTCTTGCAACTGGTCGCCAAACTGCGCGTCGGCATCGTGCGACAACGCCACATCGCCGTGCTGCGCTGCCTCGTCGGCAGGCAGCTGCGCGTGCTGCGCCTGCGCATGTACCGCTTCCAATGCCTCGATGGTCTCGACAGGTGCTTCGTCCGTGGACGCCGCGTCGGCATCCTGCGCGCTTGCGTCGCCCCCGCGCTGGTCGTGCCGGTCGTGCACGGCAGCGGGCTCGCCCGGCGACGCCTGCTCGGCGTCTGCACGCTCGGCAGCAATCTCCCCGGCTTCCGGCGCGGCGAGCGTCTGCGCGTCGCCCAATGCGGCTTCCGCATCGGACAACTCGTCCACTGCCAGGTGCCCGCCAGCTTGCGGCAGGTCGCTTGATTGCTCATGCGCCGCCGCATCGTGACTGCCGGCCTGCTGCAATCCGGTCGCATCCCAGGCATCGGCGTCGACCACCGGCTCATCGGCCGGCGTGTCGTGCCCATCGACGCCAGGCGACTCGGCCTCGGCTTCGTGCTGGTGCTGGGCAGCATCGCCATGCGACGCCTCGGCGAGCTGCTCCGCTCCCGCATCGGAGGCGACTGCATCACCGGCCGGGGCCTGCGCAGCCTCGACCGAATCAGCAACCTGCTCCTGCTCCAGCGCAGCAACGTCAGCCGTCTGCGTCTGTTCGTGCGGCGCCGGTGCGTCCAACGCTAGCGCCGAGGTGTCTTCGGCCTCGGCCTCGGCCAGCTCGTCCACCGCGATCGCTGCATCGGCGTCGGCATCGGCGTGCGCATCGGCATCCCCTGCGTCATCGGCGACATGCGCGGGCGCGCTGTGATCGCTCGCATCCGCCGGCAGGATGCTGGCGTCCAGGTACCGCGACAGATCCTGCGCGCCGGTCAGCTCGACCGCCGACTCGCTGCTGACCGCCATCTCGCCCGGCGCATCCAGATCCTCCAGCTCGTCCAGGAATGCCTGCGGTGGCCACTGCGCTTCCGGCAGCGTCTCCACCAGCGCGCGCAGGTGCTCGCTCAACGGCGCAAACGACGGGATCAACGGCGCATCGGCACGCAAGGCGGTCACGGTGGTGGCGATTGCCGCCGCCGTTGCGGCAATGGCGTCGATGCCCTCCTGCGAGGGGAGCAGCGATGCGGCAAGCAGACGCTTGACGTAGCTCTCGGCCGGCGTGGTCACCAGCGTGATTTCCGGCACGTCGGTCATCGCAAACGCGCCACTCATGGTGTGCACCGCGCGCAGCAATGCTTCGCTCGCCAACTGCGGCCCGGCCTGGCTGGCCTGCAGCCAGGCGTTGACGGTTTCCAGGTGGGTGGCGACTTCGGCTTCCAGGATCTCGCGCAGCACGCTGTCCACCGACGCCGGTGTGCCACCGGTCGCCGCGAACACGCCTGCCGTTGCCGGAACGAAGGCGACATCCGCAGCCACCGGCGTCGCCGGCACGGCCACGTAATAGACTTCTTCGCCCGCGGCCACGCGCTCGGCAACTGCCTGGATGTCCGGCAGATCGGCGCTGATGCGGCCCTGGTCGCGCAATGCGGCGTTGAATTGCGGCAGCACCTCGTAGGCCAGCTCGACCATTGCCACCACTGCGGGGCTGGCCGGCCGCGAATTGTCGAGCACGCGGTTGAGCATGCTCTCGATCTTCCAGCTGAACTCGCCGAGCGCCTGCGCACCGACCAGACGACCGCTGCCCTTCAAGGTGTGGAAGACGCGGCGGATCGGGCGCAGGTTGTCCTGGCTGTGCGGCGCGGCGCGCCAGACCGGCAGCAGCTGGCCCAGATTGACCAGTTCCTCGTCGAATTCCTCCAGGAACACGTCGCGGATGTCGTCGTCGATATCGCTGTCGCCAAAGCCGCCGAAGATGCCGGCATCGGCACCGGCCTGGGCCGGCTCGCTCACTGTCGGCTCGGGCGCTGCCTTTGCAACCTGAGCCTCGGTATCGCCAGTCTGCGCTGCCTGCGGACGCTGCACATCGAACTGCGCGGCGGCCGCGTCGAGCTCGGCCAAAAACGCCGTCGATGCGGCGTCCAGTTCGAACTCGCTGACCACCGCCTGCTGCACGCGCGGCGCGCTCTGCTCGGCGGCGGCGTCGGCCGGGGCTGGAGGCGGTTCGGGCGCGGAGTCGACGAACGGGTCGTCCCGCTGCTGCGGCGCCACGGGCGGCAGCGGCGGTGGCGAGAACGCATCCTCGAGGCTGGTCTGCGCGCGCCTGGTCTGGGCCTGCGCGATGAAGTCCAGCGGTGCCTCGGTCTGCTCGGCATCGCCCGGCAACTCGATCTGCTCGATCTGCAATGGCGCCGGTTCGGCAAGCGCCGGCGTGGCGTTGTCGTCCTGCTCCAGCGCGCTCAGATCCACGGTATAGCTGACCTGCGCGGCATCGGCCGACACGCTGCCGTCCTGCTCGGCCGACACCGGGTCGAACACGGAGGTGGCGATCGGTGCGGCGTGCTCGGTGGTTTCCAGCTGCCAGTCGCCGGGCGCCTGCGCGCCATCGTCGGACAGGTCCAGCGGCGCAACCGTCAACGGCACGTGGGCCTGGCCGGAGACGCTTTCTTCGGCGGCGACCGGGTCGAACGAGAACACCGTATCGGTGGCGGCAGCACCGGTGTCGTGCACCACGCTGGCGGCAAATGGCGCCTCGACCACGGTTTCGTTGGCCCATTCCAGCGACGGCACAGGCGCGGCATCGTTGTCGGCCTGCGGCGTGTCGGCACGCTGCAACGGCGGGGCGACCACCGGCTGCGGTTCTGCCAGGCTGCCCGGCTGATCGGCACCGACCGGCAAATCGGACGGCTGGCCCGAGGGCAGCGGCCAGTAGCGCAGCGTCTCCAGGCTGTTGCGGGTGATGTCCAGGATCTCCTCGCGGCCGGGACGGCGCTCGCGCAGGGCTTCCAGGTAGTACTCCAGGCTGGCCATCGCATCGGCCAGGGTGTCCAGCTGGCGCCCGCTGGGCACGCGCTGCTTGCCGATCAGTTCCAGATCGACATAACGGCGCACGCCCTCCAGATAATCGGCCGCCTGCGGCAGCTCGAGGATGCGCAGCGCCCCGCCGACTTCGCCGAGCAGATGCGGCACCTCGGCCAGGCGGGCGTGGTCCCAGTTGGTCTCGATGAAGGCGACGAAATGCTCGCGCGCCGCACCGAAATTGGCGATCGCCTCCTGCGCCAGCACGTCCACCGTGCGCCGCACTTCCGAGGAGGTGGCGCTGTTGCCGGCTTCGTTGCCGTCGCCGACATCGGCGCCCAGGCTGGCGACCTGGTCATCCAGCGAGGCATCGACATACAGCAGCGCGCCGGCGATATCCAGCAACACGCCTTCGTCCATCTGCACCTGGCCCTCGACCACCCGTGCCAGCGCATCGCGCTGCTGCACGACCACATTGCGCGCCACGCCCAGGCCCATCATGCCCAGGGTGTCGGCAACGCTGCCGAGATCCTTGACCTGGGTCTGCAGCTCGGCGATCTCGCCGCCGGTGCGCAGGTGCAGGTCCAGCGCGTCCTTGACGCGCAGCAGCTCTTCCTTGACCGCATTGCCGACGGTGTCGAGCAATTCGCGATTGCGCCCGCTCAGGCTGCCGCGCGCGTGATCCAGCTCGGCCTCGGTGGCGACGCCGGCCTGCGGATCGAACGCGAACAGCACGCTTTCGTTCAGGCCCGGCTGACCGCGCGTGGCGCGGATCTCATTGAGCAGCGGCAGCAGCACGATCGGAATGTCGCGGTGACCGTTCTGCAGGCGCTCCAGGTAATCGGGCAGCAGCACGGTGCCGCGCATCAGCATGGCGCAGGCTTCGTCGCGGTCGGCGACCTCGCCGGCCTGCACGGCCTGGGCCAGCAGTTCCAGCTCTTCGGCCACCATCGCCGGGGCATACAACTCGACCATGCGCAAGGTGCCCTGCACCTGGTGCAGGTAGCCGGCGCAGAAGCGCATCCGACTGGTGTCGGACGGTTCTTCGGCAAAGTACTCGATCTCGTTGCGCGCCTGGCGCAACGTCTCGTCCAGCTCCGGCTTGACCCAGCCCAGCGCGGCGTGACTCATCGCATCGCGAAGCGCACTCATTGCAGCCCCCTGCCTACGGCCGGGCTACCGCCGAGGCGGCCACCGGTCTGTTCCTGCATCGACGTAACGCTACTACGCGCCATCTGCTGATCCTTTCCCGTTCCGCGTCGTGCTCACGCCGGCAGCTTGAAGTCGGCGACCGAACGGCGCAGATCGGCAGCGAGCTGGGCCAGGTTGCCGATCGACTCGGCCGTCTGCTCCGCACCCTGCGATGTCTGGCTGGTGATCTGACGGATCACGCCCATGGTCTGTGTGATATCCGTCGCCGCGGCCGACTGCTGGTGCGCGGCGATGGAGATGTTCTTGATCAGGTTGTTCAAGGCGTTGGACACACGCTCGATTTCGGTCAGCGCGGTGCCCGCGTCTTCGGCCAGGCGCGCACCGGACACCACTTCGGAGGTGGTCTGCTCCATCGAGCTGACCGCCTCGTTGGTATCGGCCTGAATGGTCTGCACCAGGCCTTCGATGCGCCGGGTCGCACCGGAGGTGCGTTCTGCCAGGCGCTGCACTTCGTCGGCCACCACCGCGAAACCGCGACCGGCCTCGCCGGCCGATGCTGCCTGCACCGCGGCGTTGAGCGCCAGGATGTTGGTCTGCTCGGAAATGTCGTTGATCAGTTCCACGATCGAGCCGATCTCCTGCGAGGATTCGCCCAGGCGCTTGATGCGCTTGGAGGTTTCCTGGATCTGGTCGCGGATCTGGTCCATGCCCTGGATCGTCTCGCGCACCACGCCGGCACCTTCGGCGGCGATCACCACCGAGCGCTGCGCCACTTCGGCCGACTCGGTGGAGTTGCGCGACACCTGTTCGATGCTGGCGGCGATTTCGCTGATGCGCTCGGAGGCGGTAGTGATCTGGTTGGCCTGCTGGCCGGCCGCGTCGGCCAGCTGCATCGCAGTGGCCTGGGTCTCCTGGGTCGACACGGCGACCTTGGCCGAGGTGTCGTTGATCGTGGTCACCAGGTGGCGCAACTCGTCCACGGCGTAGTTGATGGCGTCTGCGATCGCGCCGGTCATGTCCTCGGTCACCGAGGCCTTGACGGTCAGGTCGCCCTCGCCGAGCGAGCTGATTTCGTCCAGCAGGCGCATGATCGCCTGCTGGTTGCGGCTGTTGAATTCCACCTGCGCCTGGTAGCGCACGTCCTGCTCGCGCGAGCGCACCCGCACCGAGCTCCAGACAAAGCCGATGATCGCCAGCAGCGCCAGCAGGCCGGACACCACGCCCAGCCAGAAGTTCGGAAACAGGCGCGTGTCGCGCACCGAGCCGAATGCCGAAAACGCATCGAACAGCTTCTTGCTGTCGTCCAGCATCCTGTTCGAGCCGGCGGTCAGCGCGGCGGCCGAGGACTGCGCGGCGAACAGGTTGCGCGAGCTGGCCAGGATGGCGTCGACGTCCTTCTTCATCGTCGCCCACTGCGCCTGCGACTGCTCCAGCGCCGACAACGCGGCCGGGTTGCGCACCGCGGCGATGCCCAGTTCGTCGTTGCCTGAGCGCAGGCCTTCGAGCATCTGCGTGAACACCACCGAGTCGCGTGCCAGCGCATCGCCGGAGGCGGCGGCATTGGCGCCACCGGCGCGCATTTCGGTCACCCGGCGCGCCATGGTGCCGGCGACCACGACCTGCTGCAGCGTGTTGTAGATCTGCGCCGCGGGCGCGCCGCTGACCGTCATCGCGCGCACCACTTCGTTCAACTGCGCTTGCAGCTGCGGCACGCTGCCGGAGAAGCGTTCGGCGTTGCCGGCCAGACCGAGCACCGCCGGTTCGCTGGCGATGACCTGATCGGCGTTCTTGCTCAGCGGCACCCAGGTCGCCTTGAGCTGGGCCATCGCACCGGCGACCGAGCCTTCCTGGCCGTAGCGGCCATCCAGTTCGCTGACCGTGCTGTCGATACGGCCCTTGGTGTCCTTGAACGCGGCGAACGCCTTGGGGTCGCCGGAGACCGCTTCGCGGCCCTGGTTGGCCAGCTGCTGCGACAGCACCTGCAGATCGGCCGCGCCGGTGCCGGCACCGGCCAGGCGACTGCCCTGCCAGGTGGCGACGCCGGTATTGGCGCCGAACACGATCATCGACAACACCAGCAAACCAAGCCAGAAGCTGGTGCTGACGCTGCCGAGCTTGTTGGTCTTGCGGGCGTCCGGGGCGGTACTCATGGTTCGACCTCGATCTGTATGACGTGGCGGGGTCGCGGCTTAGGCCGCGGCCTGCCGGAATTCAGGAGTGCGCGACAGCAACGCCAGGGAGAACACGCCCCAGTCCTGCGTCTCGTTGCGGAAGGCACGGTCGATGAAATGGGCATAGCGGCCTTGCGCCAACTCGCCGGGTTCCACCGCCTGGACCTGCTCGAAGCTGCGCTGGCCGTACAGCTCGTCGATGGTCAGCGCGACGTCGCCGCCGCTCTGGCGCATGATCAGCACGCGCTGGCCTTCCTGCAGCACCGTGCGACGGCCCTCCAGGAACTGCTTCAGGTCGATCACCGGGAACAGGTTGCCGCGCAGGTTGCCCACGCCCAGCAGCCAGGGCTGCGCGCCCGGCACCGGCGTGACCGGCGGCATCGGCACGATTTCCGCAACTTCGCGGAAATCCGAGACCAGCCGCCGGGTGCCGACGCGATAGCCGACGCCGCGCCAGATGTCGGCCGAGAACTGGCGTTCCGGCAGCGGCGTGGCGTGCGCAAGACTACGCCGCTCGTAGTCTTCGAGAATGTCGAATGGAGAGCGCATCAACGCACCAGTTGTTTGATGCGCGCGATCAGATCGTCTTCGCGCGGCGGCTTGACGATGTAGTCGCTGGCACCTTGCCGCAAACCCCAGGCCTTGTCGGTTTCCATGCCCTTGGTGCTGACCAGCAGCACCGGGATGTCCTTGGTGGCCTGGTCGCGCGCCAATGCACGCGTTGCCTGGAAACCGCTCATGCCGGGCAGCACCACGTCCATCAGCACCAGATCGGGCGCCTGGCTGCGAATCAGCGCCAGTCCCTCTTCGGCATTGTCGGTGGCGACGACCGTATGGCCTGCTTTTTCCAGCCATTGACTGAAGACTGCCCTGTCGGTGGGCGAGTCCTCGATCAATATAATTCGAGCCATGTTGCCTTTCCCCCTGGTCAGGCGTGGACGTACGTGCGAATCGCGCTCAGTAGTTCTTCACGTGTGAACGGCTTGGTCAGATATTGCTCGGAGCCGACGATGCGGCCGCGTGCCTTGTCGAACAGGCCGTCCTTGGACGACAGCATGATCACCGGCGTCGACTTGAAGAGCTGGTTGCCCTTGATCAACGCGCACGTCTGGTACCCATCCAGGCGCGGCATCATGATGTCGACAAAAATGATCTGAGGTTGCTGGTCGGCAATCTTGGCCAGTGCCTCGAAACCATCGGTTGCTGTCACCACTTCACAGCCTTCCCGCTTCAGCAGCGTTTCGGCGGTGCGGCGAATGGTCTTCGAATCATCGATCACCATCACCTTCAGTCCTGCGAGTTCCCCACCCGCAGCCATGTTTTCAGTCATGCAAATATCCCCGGACGCGCGACGCTTCTTCCCTGCCGGCGTCGCTACGAAACTGCATGTATATCCCAAGACCCGCATTGACTGTCAAGGGTACCTTGCCGGGGGCCCGCCAGGCGGACGTTCCGACCGTGTGCAGCTGCGGGCCGAGCGGCAAGTCGCGCATTCACGACCGGCCGGGCGCGCCATCGCCACCGCTTGAAGTTACCATCGGCAGCCTGTTCCAAAGGTTTAGCTCCCCATGTCGCTCGACGTCGTCGTGGTGATGGATCCCATCGCCTCCATCAAGATCGCCAAAGACACTACCTTCGCCATGTTGCTGGAAGCGCAGCGGCGTGGTCACCGCCTGCAGTATGTGCGTCCGGGCGGCCTCAGCCTGCGCGAGGGACGCGCGGTGGCACAGGTCGCGCCCTTGCGCGTGCGCGAGGACAAGGCCGGCTGGTTCACCCTGGGCGAGTTCGCCGAACTGGAATTCGGCCCCGGCCAGGTGGTGCTGATGCGCAAGGACCCGCCGGTGGATGCGGAGTTCGTCTACGACACCCAGGTCCTGACCGTGGCCCAGCGCGCCGGCGCGCAGGTGGTCAACGACCCGCAGGGCCTGCGCGACTACAACGAGAAACTGGCCGCATTGCTGTTTCCGCAGTGCTGCCCGCCGACCCTGGTCAGCCGCGACTCCGCCGCGCTCAAGGCGTTCGTGCTCGACCACGGCCAGGCCGTGCTGAAGCCGCTGGACGGCATGGGCGGGCGTTCGATCTTCCGCAGCGGCAGCGGCGACCCCAACCTCAACGTGATCCTGGAGACGCTGACCGACGGCAATCGCAAGCTGACCCTGGCGCAGCGCTTCATCCCCGACATCAGCGCCGGCGACAAGCGCATCCTGCTGGTCGATGGCGAGCCGGTGGACTACTGCCTGGCACGGATTCCGCAGGGCGACGAATTCCGCGGCAACCTGGCCGCCGGCGGACGTGGCGAAGGCCGGCCGCTGTCCGAGCGCGACCGCTGGATCGCCGCGCAGGTGGGCCCGGAGATGCGTCGCCGCGGCATGCGTTTCGTCGGCCTGGACGTGATCGGCGATTACCTGACCGAGGTCAACGTCACCAGCCCCACCTGCGTGCGCGAGCTGGATGCGCAGTTCGGCCTGAACATCGCCGGGCTGCTGTTCGACGCGATCGAGGCCGGCGCGGCGCAATGAGCGCGGCCGCGGCACTGCCGGCTCCCATGGACGAGCGCCGCCGGCTGACCGCGACGCTGGTGATCTCGCTGCTGCTGCACGGCGTGCTGATCCTGGGCGTAGGGTTTGCGGTCAGCGAGGACGCACCGCTGGTGCCGACGCTGGATGTGATCTTCAGCCAGACCAGCACCCCGCTGACGCCCAGGCAGGCCGATTTCCTGGCCCAGGCCAACCAGCAGGGCGGCGGCAATCACGCCACCGCGCAACGCCCGCGCGACAGCCAGCCCGGGGTGGTGCCGCAGGACCGCAGCGGGCTGGCACCGCAGGCGCAGCGTGCGACCACGCTGCAGGCGCCGGAGCCGACCCAGACCCGCGTGGTGGCCAGCCGCCGCGGCGAGCAGGCCGTGCCAACGCCGCAGCCGAATCCGCAGACCGACCTGCCCTCGCCCACCGATGCGCAACGCGTGCAGCGCGACGCGGAAATGGCCCGGCTCGCCGCCGAGGTGCATCTGCGCTCGGAGCAATATGCCAAGCGCCCCAATCGCAAGTTCGTCTCGGCCAGTACCCGCGAATACGCCTACGCCAACTACCTGCGTGCGTGGGTGGACCGTGCCGAGCGCGTCGGCAATCTCAATTACCCGGACGAGGCGCGCCGGCGCCGACTCGGCGGCAAGGTGGTGATCAGCGTGGGCGTGCGCCGCGACGGCAGCGTGGAAAGCAGCCGCGTGCTGGTCTCCAGCGGCACCCCGGCGCTGGATGCGGCAGCGCTGCGGGTGGTGCAGCTGGCGCAGCCGTTCCCGCCACTGCCCCGGACCAAGGACGACGTGGACATCCTGCAGGTCACACGCACCTGGCTGTTCCTGCCCGGCGGCGAGCTGCACGACGATCGTTGAGCCGTCGCGCGTCCCGACAGGGACGCGTCATGGTCGCGCACCGACAACGCACGCAGCGCCGGTGTCGACAGCCCTTCGCAGCGGGTCTGCAACACCTGCTGGCGCTGTCCGCCGAGCAACGCGGCACGCAACTGGAAAGCGAACAGCCGGCAGGCATCCAGCGCTTCGTCAGCGGCATGCATGGTGCGCGAACTGTCGGTGGTGCCGAGCGCATCGCCCACCGCCAGGCCCAGCAGACAGCCGCGGAAACGCGCGCGCTGCAATTCATCGGTCATGGCGCGGTGCCGGCGGCCTTGGCTGCGCGCGCGGCCTGCTGCTCGAGCAGGGTCAGCGCCACGTTGTCGCGCAGATAGGCCGGTTCCACCCGCTCCGGCGCCACGCCTTCGCCGCGCAGCAGCGCGGGCACGGCCAGCGTCAGCAGGTCGGCGGCATGCGGCAATGCGGCGGCATCGATGCTGCTCAGCCGGGTCGCAAAGCGTTGTTGCAGCACTGCCTCGGCAGCGGCGAATCCGCTGCCGACACCGGCAAAGCGCTGCAGCGCGTCCGGCACGAGGCATTCCTGCGGTGCGCAGACCACTTCCGGCACCAGCTCGCGCAGCACGTCGCCAGCGCGCGCGAAGACGCCGGCATACACCTCGCCCATGCGCGCATCGATGCAGGCCAGCACCTGCGTCGCCTCGGCGGGCGCGCGCAGGGCCAGCACCTGCAGCGTGGACACCGCCAGCACCGGCACGTCCAGGCCCAGCGCGATGCCCTGCGCAATGCCGATCGCCAGCCGCACGCCGGTGAAGGCGCCCGGGCCACGACCGACCGCAATCGCGTCGAGCTGGCGGCGCGCAATGCCGGCGTCGGCCAGCAGTTGCCCGGCCCACGGCAGCGCCAGTTCGGCATGGCGACGCGGCGCCAGTTCGAAGCGCTCCAGCACGCGGCCATCCACGTGCAGCGCGACGGAACAGGCTTCGGTGGAGGTCTCGAACGCGAGGACTTTCATGGCAGGACCGCAGGCAGGAAGGAGAAAGCTCAGGCGTCGCCGAACGGCAACGCGAGCACGCCATTGTCGCCCACCGGCTCGGCGACGCCAAAGAACGCGCGCACGTCGCCGATCTCGCGGGTGCGCGCAAACGGCGGCAGCGACTGCATGAAGGTGCGGCCGTAGCCCTTGTTCACCAGGCGCGGGTCGCACAGCACCAGCACGCCACGATCGGTCTCGCTGCGGATCAGCCGGCCCACGCCCTGCTTGAGCGCGATCACCGCCTGCGGCAACTGCTCGTCGCGGAACGGGTTGCCGCCGTCGCGGCGGATCGCATCCAGGCGCGCTTCGAACACCGGGTCGTCGGGTGCGGCGAACGGCAGCTTGTCGATCACCACCACGCTCAAGGCATCGCCGACCACGTCCACGCCCTCGCGGAAGCTGGCCGAGCCCAGCAGCACGCCGTTGCCGGAAGTGCGGAAACGCTGCAGCAAGGTGGCACGCGGCGCCTCGCCCTGCACGAACAGCGGCCACGGCGCGCCGCGCAATGCGTCGGCCGCCTCGCGCAGCGCGCGGTGCGAGGCGAACAACAGGAACGCGCGGCCATTGGAGGCGTCCAGCACCGGCATCAGCGCCGCGATCAGCGCGGTGCCGAATCCGCGTGCGGCAGGATCGGGCAGATGCGGCGGCAGGTAGCACAGTGCCTGGCGCGCCCAGTCGAACGGGCTGGGTTGCAGCAAGGTCACCGGATCGCTCAGGCCCAGGCGCTGCGCGATGTGGTCGAACTCGCCGCCCACCGCCAATGTGGCCGAAGTGAACACCCAGGCCGCATGCGATTTTTCGCGGTGCTCGCGCAGCGGGCCGGACACATCCAGCGGCGTGCGCTGGCAACGGAATCCACGCGGGCTGAGTTCGTACCACAGCACATCGTTGTCGACGGTGTCCGGCAGCTCCTGGTCGAAATCCGCCACCGGCGCATCCTCGCCCAGCCACCGCGACAGCCGCGCCAGCGCTTCCTGCGCACGTGCACTACAGCCATCGAACCCGGGCGAGGCCTCGCGCAACGGCAGCAGGGCCTCGCCCAGCCGCGCCAGCGACGACAGCACCGCATCGAAACCCTCGCGCACCTGCGGCTTGGCCAGCGCACGCCATTGGGTGCCGCGTGACGGCAGGCCCTCCATGCCCGCACGCAGGCCGCGCAGAGCCTCGTCCAGGGCGAGGATCGGCTCCTGCAGGCTGGCCTGCGCACCGGCAACCAGGCGCGCTTCGACCATGCAGTCGCGCGCCAGTTCCTGCCACGGCCGCATGCCGAAACTCTCGCCGAAGAAGTTCGCCGCCAGCTCCGGCAGCTGATGCGCTTCGTCGATGACGAAGGCCTGCGCGCCGGGCAGGATCTCGCCGAAGCCTTCCTGCTTGAGCGCCAGGTCGGCCAGCAGCAGATGGTGGTTGACCACCACCAGATCGGCCGCCTGCGCGCGCTGGCGCGCCTGCACCACAAAACACTCGCTGTAGAACGGGCATTCGGTGCCCAGGCAGTTGTCGACGGTGGAGGTCACCAGCGGCAGCAGCGGCGAGTCGTCCGGCAAGGCTTCCAGCTCCGCCATGTCGCCGAATTGGGTGCGCCCGCTCCAGGCCACGATGCGCTGGAACTGCGAGACCTGCTCGGGCGTGGCAAAGCGCGGCTCACCGCGCGCCTGCTGAGTGCGGTACTTGCACAGATAGTTCGCGCGGCCCTTCAGCAGCGCGCTGCGCAGGCCGATGCCGAGCGCGGCGCGCACGCGCGGCAGGTCGCGATGGAACAACTGGTCCTGCAATGCGCGTGTGCCGGTGGAGACGATGGTCTTCAGCCCCGACAGCAATGCCGGCACCAGGTAGGCGTAGGTCTTGCCGGTGCCGGTGCCGGCTTCGGCCAGCAGCACCTCGCGCGCCTCCAACGCCTCGGCAATGGCGCCGGTCAGGCGCAACTGCGCGGCACGTGGCGCGAACGCATCGAGCTGACGCGCAAGCGCCCCGCCCTCGCTGAGCGCCTCGATGCTGGCAGTGGCAAGTTGGGACATGGGACCGGAAGCTGGGGCAGGAAGCGCGACAGCCTAGCGCGTGCGCGCTGCCGCTGCCTGGGTTGCGCCGGTGGGCCGGCGGCGGCACTGGCCGCGCAGCCGGCGTTTACGCGCCAAGATGGCCGCGTGGCGCCGCTGACGGTCGCGCGCGGGAACGGACGGCTCGCGTCGAGCAGGTGCGCGAAACTGACAGGCCGCATCACGCTCGCCGCGCCCGTCGTGCAGCAGGCGCAGCCGGCGTCCTGGCCGCGCTCAGTAGCGTTTCACGCCCGGCACCGTGCACCCGGCGATCTGCGACTTGGCCGAGGCGGCGTTCTCCTTCTCGCCGCGTGCCAGCCGCGACTGTTCGATGGTGGCCCAGTGCCGACGGCACAGCGGCCCGGTCTTGGAGCCCAGTTCGATGGCCTGCTTGGCGAAACGCTCGGCGGCGGGCCAGTCGGCCTGCAGCACCGCCACTTCGGCACGCTCCTGCAGGATGGCAGGATCGCCGGAGACCAGGCCCACGGCCTGATCCAGCGACGCCGCCGCGCCGGCCAGGTCGCCGGCCTGGCGCCTGCTCTTGGCGGTCTCGCGCAGATCGTCCACCTGCGGGTCGCGCAATGGCTGCACCGACAGCTCGGTATCGTCGACGCCGGCCTCGCGTTCGATCAGCAGCAGCCGCTGGGTCGGCGTGGTCGGGTCCACCGGGGCCGGCGGCGGCAAGGGGGGCGCGCTGACGCAGGCGGTGAGCGCGGCAGACACGCCAGCGAGGGCAAGCAAACGGTGCAGTCGGTTCATCGGGTCACTCCAGTCAACGTGCAGGTGCAGCCGCGGCGGGTGCCGGCGCGGGGTCTTCCGGCTTCTTTTCCAGGCCGAAGAAGCGACGCCAGCCACCACCGCCGGATTGCTCGGCCGGCGCGGATGCATCGCCCGGCACGCCTTCGATCGACGGCGCATTGCCGGCACAGGGGGCGTAGGCCGGCGTGAAGCCGACCACGAACGGGAACTGGCGCGCGCCCGGGCAGCCGGCATCGGTCACGCCGGTACCGGCCGCGTCCACCCACTGCCAGTCCAGGCCCTTGCCGCTGACCTTCAACGGCGCACTCGGCAGCCGCGCGAAGATGCTCGACCATACCCGCATCGCGCCGGTGGCGCCGTACAGGCCGGTCTGCTCGTTCTGGTCGTTGCCCATCCAGATCACCGCCAGGTGGTCGCCGGTGTAGCCGGCGTACCAGCTGTCGCGGCCGTCGTTGGAGGTACCGGTCTTGCCGGCCGGCGACAACCGGCCCAGGCCATCGCCCAGCAACTGCCGCGCAGTGCCGCCGCTGACCACCTGCTGCAGGGCGATGCTGATCAGGTTGGCCGCCACCGAATCGCCCTCCTGCGCCGGCGCCGGGGTCTTGTCGTAGCGCTTGAGCAGCTTGCCCTGCGGATCGAGCACGCCGCGCACCGCGTGCAGCGGCTGGATCTCGCCACCGGCAGCCAGGAACTGGTACAGCTGCGCCATGCCGTACGGGCTCTGGTCGGTGGCACCGAGGATCAGCGAGGGATTGCTGTCGGCCTTGATGCCGGCCAGTACCTGGATCAGTTGTGCGATGCGCTCCGGGCCGACCTGCATGCCCACGCGCACCGTGGCCTGGTTGTAGGAATGCGCCAGCGCATCGATCAGCCGCACCGTGCCGTGACTGCGGTTGTCGGAATTGCCCGGCGACCAGGTCTTGCCGCGGCTGAGCTGCACCGTCACCGGTGCATCGTCGACCCAGCTGGACAGCGCCCAGCGGTCCGGCGAGGCCAGCGCCAGCAGGTAGACGAACGGCTTGAGCAGGGAGCCGACCTGCCGCTGCGCTTCGACCGCGCGGTTGAAGCCCGGCTTGGCCACGTCGCGGCTGCCGACCACCGCCAGCACGTCGCCGTTATGCACGTCGGTCAGCACCAGGCCGGCCTGCAACGGTGGGCGCTTCTTGTTGTCCAGCCGCTTGATGGTGCCGGTGACAGCGCCTTCGGCATAGGCCTGCGCGGACGGCGACATGCCGGTGAGCACGCTCATGCCGGCGCCCTGCAGCACGCCTTCCGGGTAATCGTGCGCGAGCTGGCGCCGCACCAGATCCACATAGGCCGGGAAGCGGTTGGCCGCGACCAGGCCCGGCTCGGTGGGCACGCCCAGCGGTGCGGCCAGCGCGCGCTTGTATTCGGCCGCGTCGATCAGGTTGTTTTCGTGCAGCTTGCCCAGCACGAAATTGCGCCGATCCAGCGCGCGCTCCGGGTTGCGCCGCGGGTCGTAGTAGGACGGCCCCTTGACCAGCCCGATCAGCAAGGCGATCTGCTCGGTGGTCATCGAATTGAGCTCGCGGCCGAACCACAGCTCCGCGCCCGAGGACACGCCATGGATCGCCTGCCCGCCGCGCTGGCCCAGATAGACCTGGTTGAGATAGGCCTCCAGGATGGTGCGCTTGTCGTAACGCGCCTCCATGATCACTGCGTAGAGAATTTCGTTGAACTTGCGGGTGAGGGTCTGTTCCTTGCCGATGCCGAGCAGGCCGCTGCGCGCCAGCTGCTGGGTCAGGGTGCTGGCGCCCTGGCGGACCTGGCCGCCGGAGCGCGCCATGATCCAGGCCGCACGCACCATGCCGCTGAGATCGATGCCGTGGTGGCTGTTGAAGTCGCGGTCCTCGACCGCCTGCAGGCCGGTGACCAGCAGCTCAGGCACTTCTTCCATGCGCACCAGGCGGCGCTCTTCCTGCTTCTGCCCGTACAGCGTGGCGATGCGCGCCGGGTCCAGCCGCGCACTCTTGAGCGCCTTGCGGTCGCCGGCGTCGCGCAGGCTGGCCACGCGCCCGCCGGAGAGGCTGACTTCCACCCGCCGCGCAGGCACGCGCCCATCCACATCGATATAACCGCGGCTGGCGATGGTGAAGCGGCTGCCGTCCTGCTGGTAGGTGCCGGCCAGCCTGGCTTGCCCGTCGTCACGGTACGAGGCGGCGTCCAGCTCGGTCTTCAAGGTGGCCGCATCCAGCGCATTGCCGGGTGCCAGCACCAACGGCCGCCCGTACACGCGGGTCGGGATCTGCCAGCGCAGCTCGCCGAACCGCTGGGTGACCTGCTTGTTCAGATACACCGTGTAGGGAATCAGAAAACCGAACGCCAGCGCGAATGCCGCAAAAGCCCAGACAATCAGCCTGCGTTGCCAGCGGGAACCTTGCTCGGTGGAGTCGTCCTCGAAATCGTCGGGAGCGTCGTTGTCGTGGCGTCGGGGCACAGGAATGCGAGAATGTAGAGTCCGGCGAGTCTAGCGCAGCGCTGTCGTGGTTGTGGCCGGCCGGCCCCTCTGACTTAAGCGCGGCTAACAAAACGGCCACGCGCACCGTCAGCGGGCACGGACCGTCTTCGGTATCTGCAGGTACCCTGCGTCCCCTGCGCTTGCCTTGCGCCGTCCTCGCCGCCTGACGACTGCTCGCCGGGTTTTCTTCGCCACGCCACGTCTGGAGTTCCAACGGAATGTCGATGTCCCTGGCCGATGCACGCTATCTGTTAAATCGCGTGCTTGGGCTGATTCACCGCAGCGTGGCGAGCATGCGCACACGCGGCTGGCGCGCCACCTGGCAGCGCATTCGCGTGCATACGCAGGCACCGCCGGTGGCGCTGGGCACGCCGCTGTGGTTGCCGGAGGCTGTACCGTTTGCCGCGTTTGCGGTCCCGCACAGCGACGCCCCGCGGGTGACGCTGGTGATTCCGGTCTACAACCACATCGCGCACACCCTGGCGTGCCTGCGCGCACTGGCAGCACATCCGCCGCTGCTGGAGGTGGAGATCATCGTCGTGGACGACGGCAGCAGCGACGCCACGCAGGCGCAGCTGCCGCTGGTGCAAGGGCTGCACTACCACCGGCGCGCCAGCAATGGCGGCTTCATCGCCGCCTGCAACGACGGCATCGCCCTGGCGCGCGGCGACTACGTGGTGCTGCTCAACAACGACACCATCCCGCAACCCGGCTGGCTGGATCGGCTGATCGACACGTTTGCCCAGCACCCCGGCGCCGGGCTGGTCGGCGCGCAGCTGGTGTACCCGGACGGACGCCTGCAGGAATCCGGCGGCGTGGTGTTCGCCGACGGCAGCGCCTGGAGCTACGGCCGCTTCGAATCGGCCGACGATCCGCGCCATGCCTATGTGCGTGCGATGGACTACTGCTCCGGTGCGGCCATCGCGCTGCCACGCGCGCTGTTGCAGACGCTGGGCGGGCTGGATCGCCGCTACATGCCGGCGTATTACGAAGACACCGACCTGGCGTTTGCGGTGCGTGCCGCCGGCTACCGGGTGCTGGTGCAGCCGGCCAGCGTGGTGGTGCACGACGAGGGCACCAGCAATGGCACCGACACCCGCACCGGGGTGAAGGCGTACCAGGTGCGCAACCAAGGCGTGTTCGCCGACAAGTGGCAGCAGGCGCTGGCAACGCAGCTGCCGGTCGGCACGGTCCCCGGCCCTGCGCTGCTGCATCGTGGCCAACGCCAGGTGCTGATCCTGGACGAATGCGTGCCGCAACCGGACCGCGACTCGGGCTCGTTGCGGCAGTTCAATCTGATCCGCCTGCTATGCGAAGAGGGCGCGCACGTGGTGTTCGTGCCGACCCGCCGCGAACACGCCGGACGGCACACGCAGGCACTGCAGCAACTGGGCGTGGAAGTCTGGTACGCGCCGTTCCTGGACGGCATCGGCAACTGGCTGCGCACGCACGGCCCACGGTTTGCGGTGGTGTTGCTGGTGCGTCACCACGTTGCGCATGCCTGCCTGCCGCTGCTCAGACAATACGCCCCGCAGGCGCGCACCCTGTTCGACACCGTCGACCTGCATTACCTGCGCGAGCGCCGCGGCGCCGCGCTGGCCGGCGATGCCAACCTGTTGCGCGCGGCCGAACGCACCCGCCTGCGCGAGCTGGAGATCATGGCCGCCACCGATGTCACGCTGCTGGTCTCGGCAGCCGAACAGGCGCAGCTGCAGGCGGATGCACCGCAGATCCGCACCGCCCTGCTCTCCAACCTGCATGAGGTGGCCGGCAGCGGCCGCCGCTTCGCGCAACGCCGCGACCTGGTGTTCGTCGGCGGCTTCCGGCATCCGCCCAATGTGGATGCGGTGCAGTGGTTCATCAGCGCGATCTTTCCGCAGGTGCGCGCGCAATTGCCGGAGGTGGTCTTCCACTGCATCGGCGCGGACATGCCGGCGGCGCTGACACTGCTGGCGGACGAATGCCCCGGCGTGCAATTGCACGGGCATGTGCCGGATCTGCTGCCGTTCATGGAGAATGCACGCATCGCGGTGGCGCCGCTGCGCTTCGGCGCCGGCGTCAAGGGCAAGATCAATCTGAGCATGGCGCACGGGCAACCGGTGGTCGGCACCACCTGTGCGGTGGAAGGCATGCATCTACGCGACGGCGAGGACGTCTGCGTGGCCGACGATGCCGAGGCCTTCGCCGCAGCGATCGTGCGCCTGTATCGCGATGCGGCGCTGTGGCAACGCCTGGCCGACAACGGGTTGCATAACGTGGCCCGGCATTTTTCGCTGGATGCGGCGCGTGGCACGGTGCGCGCGCTGTTTATCGCGGAGTGAGTGTGCGCCGGGCGCTCGGGGATGGCGCTGTGAGTGGCGCCGCCGAGGACAGCCGCTGCGTCACCGGTGCTCGGTCACGGCCTTGACCCGGCGCGTGAACTCGGCCAATTCCGGCAGCCCCGGATCCAGCTGGTGCGCCTCGTCCTGCGCGCGTCGTGCAAAGGCGGCGTCTTCCTGTCCCAGGCGCTCGCTGCCCACCGCAACCCAGCGTTGCGCAAGCCGTCGACGCGCGCCGGCCAGTGCATCACCATTGGGCGTTAGCGCCTGCCAGGCATCCAGACAGCCGCGCGCGGCACGCAGGCGGTTGTTGCGCAGCTCGTCCTCGAAGCAGCGCTGACTGGCCGGCACCACCCGTGCGGCGGCCTGCAGCACGCGTGGATCGCGCGGCGCCAGCGCCTGCGCGGCACGCACCGCGTCGTAGGCACTGGCGCCGGGCGGCGTCATCCACTGCTGCTGCGCTTCGGCAGCTGCCACCCGTTGCAGCAGCGCGCGCAGGCGGCGCTCGCGGGTACCGCGCGACAGCCCGGTCTCGGGGCTGCGCTGGGCATCGCGTGCACGCGCGATCGCCTGCTCGGCCTGCGCGATCGCGGCGGCGCCGGGCAGCAAGGTCTTGGCGTCCTGCAGCGACTGCAGCGCGGCATCGAACTGGAAATCTGCCGCCTGCCGGCCGGCTTGCGCGGCATATTCGCCGGCCACCTGCTCCAGCCCACGCTGGGCGGCCGCATCCGCCGGCTCGGCTGCCAGCACTGCGGTGAAATCGCGCGCGGCCGGTGCCAGCCGGCCACGCCGCAACAGGCCCTGCGCGCGCTGACGGCGCTGCTCCAGCGCACGGTGATAGTGACCTTCGGTCAGCGGCACATCGGCATGCCCGGCGTCATAGCGCTTGGCCGCGGCCAGCAGCATCGCCGCATCGGCCAGCGCATCGCGCGCCAGGGCCTGGCGCGCCTGCGCCAGCAGGTCGGTCAGGGCGTCCTCGCGCCCTTCCAGCGCATCGGTGCGGTCCGGTGCCAGGGTCAGGATGCGCTGATACAACGGCAGCGCGCTGTCCGGGCCGCCATCCAGGCGCCCTTGCCGTTGCGCGGACACCGCCTGTGCGAACAAGGCGTCCAACCCGGCCCGACGCGCCTGCAACTGGCGCAGGCGCAGTGCCACCGGTGCGATCTGCGCCTGCGGCACCTCCAGCGCGTTCGCCAGCGTCAAAGCGCGCTGCGCAGCAGCGGCGTCCCCGGCCGCAATCGCCGCGCGCGCCTGCACCACTGCGGCGGCACCGGTGCGCGCCAGCCCGGCGCGGGCTTCGCCACGATCGCTGTCCAGCGCAAGCGCAGCAGCGAACAGTTCGCGCGCGCCATTGCCATCGGCCGCACTGAGGTGGCCGCGCGACAGTGCCGCATCGCCCCGCTGCAGCAGTTGCTGGATGCGCGTGTCCGGCCACAGCCAATCGGCCAGCGGCTTGCGTAGCACGATCGTGGCCAGCAAGAGACAGGCGCACAAGGCCAGCACCACGCGCCATAGCGCGCGGCTGCGCAATGGTGCCCAGAGGCGAGGCGATCTTGCCCAGCGCGGAAGCGGGAGCATGCGGTAGCGTCCGTCCTTGGCGCGACCTGACGGGGACGCGTTCACCCGGTCATGGTAGCTGTCTGCTGCGAAGACGATGTGGGCTTGGGAATCGGGAATCGGGAATCGGGATTCGGGATTCGGGAAGCGGCAGGCGGGCACACCTTGCTTGCTGTGGGTGCGGTCTGTTTCCAGGCGATGGGCGCCGGCGGGCTGCGGCGCACTCAACCGAGTCGCCGCACCTCGTTGACGCCGGGCAAGGCATCCAGCTTGCCGAGCAGGCTGGACAGCTGGTCGTAGTCGCTGACCTTCAGGCGCAGGCGCAGTTGCGCCCTGCCGGTGTCGCGCACGTTGTCGCTGTTGATTTCCAGCACGTGCGCATCCTCCTGCGCGATCAGGTTGGTGATGTCCTTGAGCAGCCAGCGGCGGTCGACCGCGCGCACCTGCACATCCACCTCGTAGCCGCTGCCGGCCTGGCCCCACTCCACCGGCAACACCCGCTGCGGATGCGCCGCGGCCAGGCGCGACAACGCCGCGCAATCGGTGCGGTGCACGGTGATGCCGCGGCCGCGGGTCAGATAGCCGGCGATCGGCTCGCCTGCCACCGGCTGGCAGCAGCGCGCCAGCTGCACCAGCAGATTGCCCACGCCCTGCACGGTGAACTTGGACTTGCCCAGGCCGTCGCGGCGCGCGGTGGGCCGTGGCGGCGCCGGCACCGCCGGCTGCGAGGCGGCCCGCTCGGCTTCCAGCAGCGCACGGCTGACCTGGTTGGGCCCGGTATCGCCCAACGCCACCTGGATGTACAGATCGTCGACATTCTCGGCGTGGAACTTGCGCGTGGCCACGCTCAAATCGGCGTGCTGCAGGCCCAGCCGCTTGAGCTCGCGATCGAGCAGGTCCTTGCCGGCCTGTACGTTGCGCGCGCGGTCGAGCTTGTGGAACCAGGCGCGCACCTTGTCGCGCGAACGCCCGCTGGCCAGGAACCCGTTGGACGTCAGCAGCCAGTCGCGGCGTGGGTCGGCCTCCTTGGCGGTCATGATCTCCACCCGGTCGCCGCTGCGCAGCCGGTAGGTCAATGGCACGATGCGGTCGTTGACGCGCGCGCCGCGGCAGCGATGCCCCACCATGGTGTGCACGTGATAGGCGAAATCCAGCGGCGTGGCGCCCTGCGGCAGATCGATCACCTCGCCCTTGGGCGTCAGCGCATACACGCGGTCTTCGATCAGCTCGGCATCCAGCGCGCCGGCCAGTTCGCCGCGGTCGCCTTCCTGCACCTGCTCCAGCAACTGGCGCATCCACAGGATCTTGCGGTCGAAGGCTTTTTCGGCGCCCTTGCCGCCTTCCTTGTATTTCCAGTGCGCGGCCACGCCGAGCTCGGCCTGCGCATGCATCTCGTGGGTACGGATCTGGATTTCGATCGTGCGCCCTTCCGGGCCGACCACCGCGGTATGCAGCGAGCGGTAGTCGTTGGCCTTGGGCCGGGCGATGTAGTCGTCGAACTCGCTCGGCACCGGCGCCCACAGCGAGTGCACCGCCCCCAGCGCGGCATAGCAGGCGGCCACGTCGTCGACCATCACCCGCACCGCGCGGATGTCGTACAGCTGGTCGAAGGACAGGCGCTTTTTCTGCATCTTCCGCCAGATGCTGTAGATGTGCTTCGGCCGCCCGCTCACCTCCGCGCGCAGGCCCTGCTGGGCCAGCGTCGTCGACAGGGTGCGCTTGACCGCGTCCAGGTAGCGCTCGCGCGCCACCCGGGTTTCGTCCACCTCGCGGGCGATGCGGCGGTAGGTCTCCGGCTCCAGATGCCGGAACGCCAGGTCTTCCAGCTCCCACTTCACCTGCCAGATGCCCAGCCGGTTCGCCAGCGGCGCGTGGATGTCGCGGGTGAGCTGTGCCAGCGCGCGGCGTTGTTCTTCGCTGAGGCGGTCGGCCACGCGCATGCGCGCCAACTGGCGCGCCAGCAGGATCGGCACCACCCGCAGGTCGTGGATGATGGACAGCAACAGCCGCCGCAACCCTTCGCTGTTGCGCCCGGCCTCGCGCCCGGCATGCAGCGCCCAGACCTGGTCGGCCGCATCCAGGCCATCCAGCAGGCCTTCCACTGCCACCCGGCGCTCTGCCGGTTGCCACGGCAGGCCGGCGATTGCGCCGCGCAGCGCGGGCAGGTCGAACAGCAGTGCCGCAATCAGGGTGGCTTCGTCGGCGGCCAGCGACGCCAGCGCGTCCAGCGTGTCGGCGAGCAGCGCCCAGGCCACGTTCTCGCTCGGCGCCGGCAGCTGCTGCCAGGCCTGCGCCAGGGCGTCGCGCAGATCTGGCGCGATCGACGCGATGGCGGGGCGCTGCAGCAAGGCATGCAGGCGCTCGATTGAGGAACTGGTCACAGCGGTGGACACGGCGATGGGCAACAAGGGGCTGACAGCTACGGTAACGTGCGCGTCACCTTCTCCACAACGCGCAGTGCATTGTGGTCGGCGCAATGCCGCACGCTCGCGCTTATGGTCGGTTCACCCGCCAACGCCTTGATTCGCAACCGCTGTGCGCCGCTTGTGCGGCAACGCTGCAGGCCAATCGGCACGCTCGATCGGCTTTTTACATGCTTTTTACAACTCGCCCAAACCGCCTGCCTATCCTCCAGTGGCGTTGTCGCTGCGTCCTGCCGCGGCGACGTCATCCCATCAACTGCGAGGTAGCCGATGAAGACCTGGAAGAAGCCTGTCGTTCGTGAAGTCAACTGTGGCGCCGAGATCAACTGCTACGTCTCCGGCGAATTCTGAGCTCACCTGCCGCCCCTCCTCCCGATGCATGACCGGCAATCGCCGGCAGATAGGTCATAGTTCTTCATGCGCATCATCGTTCTGGGATCGGCGGCCGGCGGTGGGCACCCGCAGTGGAATTGCCACACACCCGCCAGCCGGCGGGCATGGCAGCAAGCCGACGGTGCCCAACGTCGTACCCAGGCCAGCATCGCCGTCAGTGCCGATGGCCAGCGCTGGGTCCTGATCAACGCCTCACCCGATTTCCGTCAACAAGTGCTTGCGACGCCCGCGCTCTGGCCGCAGCACGGTCTGCGGCATTCGCCGATCGAAGCGGTGCTGCTGACCAGCGGCGAGATCGACCATATCGCCGGATTGCTGTCGATGCGCGAGAGCCAGGCGTTCTCGCTGCATGCCAGCCACCGCGTGCTGGACCTGCTGTCGCAGAACCCCATCTTCGATGCGGTCAATCCCGCCTACGTGCAGCGCCATCCGTTTGCGCTGGACACACCGGTGTCGCTGCTGGGCCTGCAGCTCACACCGTTCTCGGTGCCCGGCAAGGTGCCGCTGTTCATGGAATCGCGCAGCGGCGGCGACCTGGCCGGCTCCAACGAAGAAACCCTCGGGCTGACCATCGACGATGGTCGGCACCGCGTGCATTACATTCCCGGCTGCGCGGCGATGACCGATGCCTTGCGCGCGCGCCTGCAAGGCGCCGAACTGGTGTTCTTCGACGGCACGCTGTGGCGCGACGACGAGATGGTGCAACTGGGCATCAGCCAGAAGACCGGCCAGCGCATGGGCCACATGAGCATCGACGGCCCCGACGGCACGATTGCCGCGTTCGCCCCGCTGGAGGTGGCGCGCAAGATCTTCATCCATCTCAACACCACCAATCCCGTGCTCGACACCCACTCGCCGGAGTACGCCAGCGCGCGTGCCAGCGGCTGGGACGTCGCGCACGACGGCCTGGAGATCATCCTGTGACCACCCTGCTCACCCCGGACCAGCTGGAGGCGGACCTGCGCGCCATCGGCGCCCGCCTGTACCACGACCAGCATCCCTTCCATGCGCTCCTGCACGAGGGCAAGCTCGATCGCGGCCAGGTCCAGGCCTGGGCGCTGAACCGCTTCGAATACCAGCGTTGCATTCCATTGAAGGACGCCGCAATCCTGGCGCGCATGGAAGACCCGGCGTTGCGGCGGGTCTGGCGGCAACGCATTCTCGATCATGACGGCAACAGCCCCGGCGATGGCGGCATCGCGCGTTGGCTGCACCTGACCGACGCGCTCGGCCTGGAGCGCGCGCTGGTGGAATCCGGCCGTGCGCTGCTGCCCGGCACCCGTTTTGCGGTGCAGGCCTACCTGCAGTTCGTGCGCGAAAAAAGCCTGCTCGAGGCGATCGCCTCCTCGCTGACCGAGCTGTTCGCCCCCAACATCATCGGCCGGCGCGTGGCCGGCATGCTCAAGCATTACGACTTCGTCTCGCCCGACGCGCTGGCCTATTTCGAGCATCGCCTGACCGAGGCGCCACGCGATTCGGATTTTGCGCTGGACTACGTCAAGCAGCACGCCGATACCGTCGAAAAACAGTCCCTGGTCAAGGCCGCGCTGCACTTCAAGTGCTCGGTGCTGTGGGCGCAGCTGGATGCATTGCACGTGGCCTACGTCGCCCCGGGCATCGTGTGGCCGGATGCGTTCGTGCCCGACCGCGACGCCAGCCGGGCCGCGGCGTGAGCAGCATCACCCGCGACAGCCAGCCGGCCCTGCGCGCAGGCGTGCGCCTGCAGCACGACCGCGCGCGTGACCAATGGGTGCTGCTGGCGCCGGAACGCGTGGTCGAGCTGGACGAGATCGCCCTGGTGGTGGCGCAGCGCTACGACGGCACGCGCTCGCTGGCGCAGATCGCGCAGGAACTGGCGGGCGAATTCGATGCCGACGCGGCCGATATCGAGCTCGATGTGATCGAGCTCACCGCCACGCTGCATCAGAAGCGTCTGCTGCGGCCATGAGCATCGCCCCGCCGCCACTGTCGGTGCTGCTGGAGCTGACCCATCGCTGCCCGCTGGCCTGCCCGTATTGCTCCAACCCGATCGCGTTGGCGGCGCTGCGCGAGGAAATGGACACCGCCGGCTGGCGCTCGCTGCTGCTGCAGGCCGCCGACATGGGCGTGCTGCAGGCGCACTTTTCCGGCGGCGAGCCGATGCTGCGCAAGGACCTGCCCGAACTGGTGGCGCATGCGCGTGCGCTCGGACTGTACAGCAACCTGATCACCTCCGGCGTGGCCGGCGGCGAGCCGATGCTGGACCAGCTGCAGGCCGCCGGACTGGAGCATGTGCAGCTGAGCGTGCAGGACGTCGACCCGGCCGGTGCCGACCGTATCGCCGGCTACCGCAACAGCCTGGCGAAGAAGCGCGAGTTCGCCGCCGCCGTGCGCGCGCGCGGCCTGCCGCTGACGCTCAACGCGGTACTGCATCGCCATAACGCCGAGCGCGTGCCCGGCATGATCGCGCTGGCGCTGGAATGGCAGGCCGAACGCATCGAAGTGGCGCACACCCAGTACTACGGCTGGGGCCTGCGCAATCGCGCCGCGCTGATGCCCAGCCGCGAGCAGCTGATGGCCACGATTGACGCGGTGGAAACCGCCCGCCGCGAGCTCGGCGACCGCCTGGCGATCGACTTCGTCACCCCCGATTACTACGCCCGCCAGCCCAAGCCGTGCATGGGTGGCTGGGGCCAGCGCTTCGTCAATATCTCCCCGCGTGGCGATGTGCTGCCCTGCCATGCGGCCGAGACCATCGACGGCATGCGCTTTGACAACCTGCGCGAGCGGTCGCTGGCCGACATCTGGAACAACGGCGAGGCCTTCGTGCGCTTCCGCGGCACCGCCTGGATGCCGGAGGTCTGCCAGGGCTGCCCCAAACGCGAGATCGACTGGGGCGGCTGCCGCTGCCAGGCGCTGGCGCTCAGTGGCGATGCCGCCACGCTGGACCCGGTCTGCGAACGTTCGCCGCGACACACCGAGGTACGCGCCACCGCCGAACGCGAGGCCGCCGCCCCGCCGCCGGAGTTCGTCTACCGCCGCCCCGGACGCGCGGCATCGGCCAGCACAGAGGCACGAGCCGCCGACGCACCATAGCCGGCTGCGGCAGGCGCGGGCTAGCGTCTACACTAGCCGCCTCTCCTGATCGGATGGCCTCCATGTCGCTCGCGCGCCGCATTCCCTTGCTGGTCTGCCTGACCCTCGCCCTGAACGCCGCTCCGGCCCTCGCGCAGCGCGCGGTGCAGGGCGACCTGCAGTCGCAGATGAGCGCCGAGCAGTTCAAGGCCGCCGGCCTGGACAAGCTCGATGCCGGCGAACTGGCCGCGCTCAACGACTGGCTGCAGGGCAAGGTCGCCAAGGAAGCGGCGGTCGTGGTCGAACAGGCCAAGGAAGCCGGCCGCCAGGAAGTGATCGTCAGGAACCGCGGCTTCTTCGACTTCGGCAGCAACGAGCCGATCGAGAGCACCATCGTCGGCGAGTTCAAGGGCTTTTCGAAGGGACGCGTGTACACGCTGGCCAATGGCCAGGACTGGGAGCAGACCGACGCTGCGACGTTGTCGGGCGTGCGCAAGCAGGCACCCAAGGTCAAGATCAAGCCGGGTCTGGTCGGCGTGTGGTATCTGCAGATCGAGGGCTACAACACGCAGGCCAAGGTGCGCCGGGTCAAGTAAGCGCGCCCGGGACACTGCCGGCCCGCCACCGCAGACTGCGGCAGCTCACCCGGAGAACACGCATGCGTTCGATGCCATGTTGCAGCCTGGCGTTGCTGGCGTTACTGGCCTGGTTTGCGGGCGTTGCGCCTGCAGATGCGGCCACTGCGCCCACCCTGTCAGCGCAGCAGTGCGCCGACGCGCCCGAGGTCGGCATCGACCAGGCGCTGGTGTGCTATCACGATGCCATCGAGCGCCAACCGCTGGTGTACCGGCGCGTGGCCACCCGCACGGTGGACGGTGTCGAAAGGCGCGATTACCTGCTGACCTCGCAGCAGTGGTCGCCGGAGGACCTGGTGCAGCCGGCCAGCTGGCAGCACGATGTGGCGATCTACGTCCCGGCCGATGCGTTGCCGACGCGTGCGCTGCTGATCTCCACCAATGGCACCCGCCAACCGGCCGATGGCGGCGCGCCACAACCGCCCAGCGAATTGCCGCCCGAGGCCCTGGCCGCATTGGCGCGGCGCAGCCGCACCGTGGTGATCGCGCTCGGCGATCTGCCCAGCCAGGCACTGACCTACCGCAACGATGGCAGGCCGCGCCGCGAGGACGACAGCGTCGCCTACAGCTGGTCGCTGTTCCTTGCATCGCCGCAACGACGCAAGACCATGCCGCTGCATGTGCCGATGGCCGCGGCGATCGCGCGCACCATGAGCCTGGCCGAACGCGAATTGGCGCCGTTGCAGGTCCGTCGCTTCATCCTCGCCGGCGCCTCCAAGCGTGGTTGGGCGAGCTGGCATGCCACCATCGCCGATGCGCGCGTGGAGGCCGTGGTGCCGTTCGTGATCGACATCCTCGATATGCCGGCGGTGCTCGAGCACATGTCCCGGGCCTATGGCGGCAACTGGCCGATCGCGTTCGGCGCCTACGCCAGGCAGGGAATCACCGCGCAACTGCACACACCGGCATTTGCGCAGCTGGTGCGACTGCAGGACCCGCTGAGTTATCTGCACACGCCGCAGCGCAAACGCTTGGCCGTGCCCAAGTACATCGTCAATGCCAGCGGCGACGATTTCTTCCTGCCGGACAACACGCAGTTCTTCTACGACGCGCTGCCCGGCAGCAAGGCGCTGCGCATGGTGCCCAACAGCACGCACAACGGCATCCGCGCCGCCATCGTCGACAGCCTGGTGCCCTTCGTGACCCGACTGCAGCAGCAGCGTGCATTGCCAAGGGTGCGTGATTCCCTGCACGCAGGCGAACACCCGCAGATCCGCTTCCGGTCGTCCGAGCGCCCTGCGCAATTGCGTCTGTGGCAGGCGCGCAACCCGGCGGCGCGCGACTTCCGCTATGCCTGCGGCATTCGTTACAGCGCCACGCCGATCGCACCTGCACGCGGCAACACGGTGTCGGTCCCGGTGCAGATTCCCGATGCCGGCTGGAGCGCGTACTTCGTCGAGGCCACCTACGCGGACGGCTTGGTCGCCACCAGCCAGGCCTACGTGCTCGGCAAGCAGCACTACCCGACGCAGGCGCCACCCACCGACGGCGCGGCCTGCAGCACCTTGCCGGGCAACGCCTCTGCGGCGGCTGCGCGCTGAACTGGCGACTGCGCGAGCGCTGACGCAACCAGGCTGTCGGTAGCCACCGCCGAGGCCAATATTGCTGTCACGGGGCGATGCCAGCGCCGCTCAGCGTCCAGATGGCGACAACAGACGTGGTGTTTGCGACGGCGCAGTAGCGCGTGCGCGCTCTCCCGCACTGCGCAATCACACCCACGCAGACAGCCCTGGAGTGAGCGATTTCGCACTCGAGCCCGCCAGCAAGATCGATCCAACCCGACTGAACCATTGACATCGTTGTCACCAACTCCTACACAGGCCGCTACTCGCCGATCGCATTGGCCGCTCGGACGACTCCAAAGGACTGCACGTGGCTGCGACTTCGCGTTCTGCTCTCGCTTCTGGCTTGCCTACCGCAGCGGTTGCCACCGGCTTCATCGCGGCCGACGTGGGTGGCACGCATGTGCGGGTCGGCCACATCGCGCGGGCAGGCGATGCTGCGACCGAGCTGTCGCATTACCGCACCTACCGCTGCGCCGAACACGCCAGTCTGGACGCCATCCTTGCCGACTTCCTGCAGCAACGGCGCGACGTCGAGGCGGTGGTGATCGCCAGTGCCGGGGTCGCGCTGGACGATGGCAGCTTCATCAGCAACAACCTGCCGTGGACGATTTCGCCTGGCCGCATTCGCGCCGCGCTCGCCGTGCCCAGCGTGCACCTGGTCAACGATTTCGAAGCGGTGGCCTACGCCGCACCGCTGATGGAACAACGCGCCGCGCTGCAACTGAGCGGGCCGACGCCGCGGCATGCGCGCGCCAGCGGCCCGATCCTGGTGGTCGGCCCCGGCACCGGGCTGGGTGCGGCGGTCTGGATCGATGCCAGGCCACGCGCGATCGTGCTCGCCACCGAGGCCGGCCAGGTCGCCCTGGCCAGCAACGACGAGATGGAACTGCAGATGCTGCGGATCCTGCTGCGTGGCGAGCGCTATCTGCCGCTCGAACATGTGCTGTCCGGGCCTGGCCTGCTGCATCTGTACGACGCCCTGTGCGAACTGCAGGGCGCCACGCCCCGCCATCGGCTGCCGGCCGCGATCACGCATGCCGCGCTGCACGAAGACGATGCGCTGGCACGCGATTGCCTGCAGGTCTTCTGCGCCATCCTGGGCAGCGCGGTCGGCGACATGGCGCTGGCCTACGGCGCCGGCGGCGGCATCTATCTGGCCGGCGGCATCTTGCCGACGATCGGGCCATTCCTGCAGACCAGCCGTTTTCGCGAGCGTTTTCTGGCCAAGGGACGCATGCGCGCGGTACTCGAACGCATTCCGGTCAAGTTGGTCGAGCACGGGCAGCTGGGCGTGCTTGGCGCGGCCAACTGGTATCTGCAGCACCACGCTGACCTGTCGTAAGCGATCCACCACCCGCTCGGCCCCGGGCGCGCGTCTGCAAGACCCCGCATCCGGCGAGCAGCAGCCCGCCGTCCATCCCCGTGCGTGATGAGGAGAGACATCATGAAATACAGCACCACCCTGCTGTCCAGCGCGATCGCGTTGTCGCTGGCATTCGCTGCGCAAGCCCAGGACGCGGTCGACCAGGCCACCGATCTGGATGCCGTGCAGGTGGTCGGCATCCGTGCCAGCCTGGAACAATCGCTAGACACCAAACGCAACAACGCCGGCATTTCCGAAGCCATCACCGCCGAAGACATCGGCAAGTTTCCAAGCACCAACGTGGCCGAGGCGCTGTCGCAGATTCCCGGCGTCACTCTGGACCGGCGCTTCGGCCAGGGCGAGCGCGTCAGCATCGACGGCACCGACCCCAGCCTCAATCTGTCCTTCCTGGACGGCCACCCGGTGGCGCAGGCGATCTGGCTCTACGGCGAGCAACCCAGCCGCGGATTCGACTACACCTTGCTGGCGCCGCAGATCCTGGGCCGCGCGGAAATCCTCAAATCCTCCGAAGCGCGCCTGACCGAAGGCAGCCTGGGCGGCACCGTGTTGATGCACACCCGGCAACCGCTGGACCTGGACGTCAACGAGGTGGCCGCCTCCATCGGCTACAGCTACAGCGCGCAGGCCAGCGAAGGCAAACCGAACGCGGCGCTGCTGTACAGCTGGAAGAACGCGGCCGACACCTTCGGCATCGCGGTGTCGGCGCAGCATTACGAAGAACGCGTCGATCGTCGCGGCATGGAAGTGTTCGGCTACGCGCCGGCCCGCACCTTCGCCAATGCCGCAGGCGGCGTGCCCGCCGATGCGGACGTGCCCAACTCGATCAACGCGGCCTGGTTCCAGCAGGATCGCGAGCGTGACAGCGCCGTGGTCAACCTGCAACTCAAGCCCAGCCAGGCGCTGGAATTCAACCTCAGCGGCCTGTACATCAACGAGAACTTCGACAACTACAACCAGTCGATGTACAGCTTTCTGACCTGGAATGCCGGCACGGTGGCGGCGGTGGACCAACTCGGCGGCCTGCGCAATGGCGTGGTGACCAGCGGGCATTCCGGCGCCAATGCCGACCCGCTCGGCGGCACCGTGATCTACGACAACAACGTGCGCGAATCGGAAGTCACCACCAAGGGCCTGGACCTGCGCGGCGCATTCCGCGGCGATGGCTGGGGATTGAATGGGCAGGTGGGCCAAAGCAGATCCGAGAACGAGGACCTGTCGCAGTATTTCATCGAGCCGTTCTACAACGGCGGCTTCAGCTGGGACACGCGGCGCGGCATCCGTTTCGACGATCCGGCGCGCGCGCGCGATCCGGCCAACTGGGGCTCGGCCGGCGGCTGGTTCGGCAATAACGGCATCTTTTCCACAGAAAGCAAGGACACCTACGGGCAACTCGATCTGAATCTGCGGTTCGACAGCGTGGTCAACCAACTGCTGCTGGGCGTGCGCCATGGCAGGCATGAGGAGCGCTTCGAGCTCAACGTCTATGGCGGCGTGACGCCGGGCACGCTGGCCGACGTGGGCACGATCGGACTGACCGATCTGCAGGATTTCTATCCGGACCACGGCCGGCATGTGCAGGCAGGCCGCAACAACGTGCTGAACTGGATCCGCAACAGCCCGGTCGACTACGGCGCACCGGATCCGGCCAGCTACCTCAACAACACCTGGGCGCTGCAGCAGACCAATAACGCCGCCTATGCGCAATTGAACTTCTCCGGCGGCGACCTGCGCGGCAATCTCGGGCTGCGTTATGTCGATTCGAAAACCGAGGGCAGCGGCTTCGTCTACAGCGGCACGCCCACACTGCAGAACGCCGACAGCCTGTGGCAGACCCGCACGCGCAAGGAGGATTTCCTGCTGCCCTCGCTCACGCTCTCCTACGAGGCCGCTGACGATTGGGTGTTCCGCTTTGCCGCGGCCAAGGTGATCGCCTGGGCACCGTACAACCAGATGGTCAACAACACCTTCCTCAACGACACCACGCTGACCGGCAGCGGCGGCAATGCCGAGCTGTCGCCGTACCAATCCTGGAACTTCAACCTGTCGGCCGAGTATTACTTCGCGCAGCAGTCGGTGGTGGCGTGGTCGCTGTTCTACAAGAAGATCGACAACTACATCGACACCAGCGCCAGCGTGGAGCGCCAGTACAACGCGCTGCGCGATACCGCGCCGCAGAGCTGGGCGCAGTTGCTCGGCAGCAACGGCTGCAGCGCCGATGGCTATTGCGATTACAGCATCCAGCGGCCACGCAATGCCGGCGATGGCAAGGTCAAGGGCTTCAACATCGCGTTCCAGCAGCCGTTCGGCGACAGCGGCTTCGGTTTGACCGCCAACTACACCTACGCCAATGGCGAAAACAACACCGGCGATGCCCTGCCCTACCAGTCGCGCAACAGCGTGGCAGTCAGCCCGTACTACGAAAAAGGCCCGCTCAACGCACGGCTGACCTACAACTGGCGCGACAGCTATCTGGCCGGCGGTTACGTGGCTGGCGCCGCGCCGGCAAGCGTGGATGACTACGCCGAACTCGGCGCGAGCATCGGCTATGCGTTCAGCCCGAACTGGTCGCTGCAGATCGACGCGCAGAACCTGCTGGACGAGCAATACCTGCAGTATCTTGGCGACACCGACCATTTGGCCGGCCGCTACAAGAGCGGGCGCCGATACATGGCAACCCTGCACATGAAATTCTGACAGCGGCTGGCAACCGGACGGCGCGCACCGCCAGGCGGTGCGGCCAATATCCGGAACCGGCATGTACCGGGCGTACACGCCGGTTCCGGGCATCGTCCACGCCGCGCTGACCACTGTGCGCTGGGTTGCGTTCACCGCTCAAAGCACAGCGCTCGGCCTGAGCGGCCAGCCGGTGGCAAAACCTCCGCCGACACAACGCGCTGGCGATGGCGGCAAGCCGTCGTCACCAGCGCCTCCGGCACCCGTCAGTTGCGCAACGCGGCCACCCGCTGCGACAGCTTCTTCGCCGACACGCCCGCTTTGGCACCCAGCTCCTGCGCGAACACCGACACGCGCAACTCCTCCAGGTCCCAGCGCAGCGACTGCCATTCATCACGTTGCTGCAGACCGCGCGCAGCCGCCTGGTCCAATGCATCCACGAATGGCTTGAGTTCGAGCATGCGCGCCTGGTCGCGGGCCGGATCGCGTTTGGCGCGCTCGGTCCGCAGGATCATCGCCTTGAGATAGCGCGGGTAATTGGCCAGCGCCTCGGCCGGTGTTTCGCGCAGGAAGCCGGCGTGCACCAGCGCGCGCAGCTGCTGCTCCATATCGTCCAGGTTGCCGCGCGCCCAGCCCATCAACGGCGCTTCCAGCAGGGGCTTGAGCTCGGCCACCGCAGCGAGAATGCTTTCGGCCAGATTCAGCCGTTCCATCGCCTCGCCGAACAGCCGCTTGATCGCCTCGTCGCGGCGCTGGGCAAAGGCACCGGGGTCGCGGATCGCGCCCAGACCATCGGCCAGCACCGCGTTGAGTGCGGCATCGACCAGATCGCCGCGCAGGCGCTCCTGCGACTCGATCGCCGCGTACAGCAGGCCGGTCTTGGGCGACACCGGCAACTGCTTGCGCGCCTGCTTGATCTTGTCGGCCAGCGCGATTTCCAGCAGCCGGCGCACCCCGCGCGGGTGCGCCTGCGCCGCCTCGTTGCGGTCGGCGAAGATGCGCAGCGCCGCGTCGTCGCCCTGATCCACCAGCGCCGGATACGCCGGCACGCCGGCTTCGCCGGCAACCTGTTCGGGAATCGGCGTGGACGGAAAATCGCGCAAGCCCTCGGCAGCCAGCGCACGCCCTGCACGCGCGGCGAACGCCTGGCCGGCACGCTCGCCAAAGCGTGCGCGCAATCCATCCAGATCGCGCGACTCGGCCAGCACCTTGCCGTCGTCATCGCGCAGGCGCAGGTTCATCAGCAGATGCGTGTCCAGCGACTCTTCGTCGAAATCCAGCGCCGCCACCTGCGTGCCGGTGGCCTTGGTCAGAAAGCGCGCCAGCTCGCCGCGGATGTCGTCGGCCGAGGCGACACTGTAGGCCTCGTAGAACGCGCGCCCGAAATCCGGGGCCGGCACATAGTTGCGCCGCTGCGCCTTGGGCAGGCTGCGAATCAAGGCCGATGCCTTGTCGGCAACGAAGCCCGGCGCCAGCCACGACAGCCGCGCCGGATCCAGCGCGTTGAGCAGGTGCAGCGGCACGTCCAGCGTCACGCCGTCATCGATGGCGCCCGGCTCGAAGCGGTAATGCAGCGGCAACCGCGCATCGCCCAGCGGGAAATACTTCGGGAAACGATCGGCCTCGCTGCCTTCGCCCGGCAACAGGTCGTTCAATGTCCAGTGCAGGCTGCGGCGCTTGTCCGGCGGCAGGGTTTTCCACCACGCATCCAGCCCGCTGGCCGAATGCAGGTCGGCCGGGATGCGGTCCAGGTACCAGCGCGCCTGCCAGTCCTCGTCGGCCACGATGCCGGCGCGGCGCAGCTTGGCTTCTTCTTCGCGCGCCTGTTCCAGCACCTTGAGGTTGTCGGCGATGAACGCCGCACGTGTGTTGATCTCGCCCGTGACCAGGCCCTGGCGTACGAACAGGTCATGCGCGCCGGCCGGGTCGATCTTGCCGAAATGGACCGGCTTCTTCGGTGCCAGCACCAGACCGAACAGGCTGATCTGTTCGGACGCCACCACCTGCCCCTGCGCACGCGACCAATGCGGGTCGAAGTGCTTGCGTGCCAGCAGGTGCCCCAGCTCGGCGATCGCCCAGTCCGGCTCGATCGCGGCGTTGGTCATCCCCCAGACTTTTTGCGTGTCCAGCAGCGTGGCCGCCAACATCCACGGCGGCGGCTTGCGTGCCAGTGCCGAGCCGGGGAACGGCACGAACCGGCGTTGCCGCGCGGCGAGAAAGTCGCCTTTTTCGGTGCGATGGCCGATCTGCGTGGGCAGGCCGGCCAGCAGCGCGCGATGCAAGGCCTGATACGCCGCAGCGCGTTCGCGCTCGCTGGTGCGTGCCGTGGCTTCGGCCGCTTCGGCCTGCTTGCCGCCAGCGGCAGCGCTGTGTTGTGCAGGTGGCGCGCCTGGATCCGGTTTGCCTTCGCGCGCCAGCCGCGCAGCGCGATGCAGCTGCCCGCGCATAGGCCGGTTGGCGTTGTGCCCATCCTCGCGCGCAGGCGCGCTGGCACCGGCCAGCAATGGCGCCAGCATCGCGGTAGCCGGCTCTTCGCTCCAACCCAGTTCTTCGCACAACAGGCGCAGCTGCCGATGCAGCTCACGCCATTCGCGCATGCGCAGGAAGCCGAGAAAATGCCGGTTGCACCAGTCGCGCAGCTTGGACTGGGTGAGATCTTCGTGCACCTGTCGGTACGCCTCCCACAACCGCAGGATGCCGACGAATTCCGAGCGTGCGTCGGCAAACAGCGCATGCGCGTTGTCGGCCGCTTCGCGTGCCTCGGGCGGGCGCTCGCGCGGATCCTGGATGCCCAGGAAGGCGGCGATGACGATCATCTCGCGCAGGCAACCATGCTGTTGCGCAGCCACCAGCATGCGCGCCAGCTTGACGTCCACCGGCAGGCGCGCCATCTGGCGGCCGGTCGCGGTCAGGCGGCGGTTGCCGTCGATCGCGCCCAGCTCCAGCAACTGCTGCCAGCCATCGGCGACCGCACGCTCGTCCGGTGCTTCCAGGAACGGGAAATCCTCGATCCGCCCCAGCCCCAGTTGCAGCATGCGCAGGATCACGCCCGACAGCGACGAGCGGCGGATTTCCGGATCGGTGAATGCCGGCCGCGCGGCAAAGTCCGCTTCGGCATACAGGCGGTAGCAGATGCCCTCGGCAATGCGCCCGCAGCGGCCCATGCGCTGGTTGGCGCTGGCCTGCGAGATCGGCTCGATATGCAGGCGGTCCAGCTTCTGGCGCGGGCTGTAGCGCTTGATCCGCGCAAAACCCGGGTCCACCACGTAACGGATGCGCGGCACCGTCAGCGAGGTTTCGGCCACATTGGTGGCCAGCACCAGGCGCCGACGCGGCCCCGGGTTGAACACGCGGTCCTGGTCGGCCGCCGACAGCCGCGCGTACAGCGGCACCACTTCGGTTTCGCGGTACTTGCGCCGTTCCAGCGACTGGTGCGCGTCGCGGATCTCGCGCTCGCCGGGCAGGAACATCAGCACGTCGCCACGCGGATCGATGCGGGTGATCTCGTCGATCGCCGCCACGATCGCATCGTTGACGGTGCGTTCGCCATCGCGGCCATTGCCACGCTCGCCGTCGTCAATGTCGCCGGCCTCGCCTTCGAGCGGCCGGTAGCGCACTTCGACCGGGAAGGTGCGGCCTTCCACATCGATCACCGGCGCATTGTCGAAATGCTGGGCGAAGCGCTCGGTATCGATGGTGGCCGAGGTGACGATCAACTTGAGATCGGAGCGCTTGTGCAGCAACTGCTTGAGATAGCCCAGCAAAAAATCGATGTTGAGGCTGCGTTCGTGTGCCTCGTCCACGATAATGGTGTCGTAGGCCGACAACCAGCGGTCGCTGGCGATCTCGGCCAGCAGGATGCCGTCGGTCATGAACTTGATCCGCGACTGCTCGCCGACCCGGTCGGTGAAGCGCACCTGGAAGCCCACCGTGGTGCCCAACGGCGTCTTCAGCTCCTCGGCCACGCGTGCCGCCACCGCGCGCGCGGCAATCCGGCGTGGCTGGGTGCAGCCGATCATGCCGGCCGCACCACGCCCGGCCGCCAGGCACAGCTTGGGCAGCTGGGTGGTCTTGCCCGAGCCGGTTTCGCCGGCGATGACGACCACTTGATGGTCACGGATCAGCGCGATGATGCGCTCGGCCTCGCGCGCGATCGGCAGTTGCTCATCGAGTGTGATGGCCGGCTGCTGCTCGGCGCGCGCCTGGCGTTGCGCCTGCGACGCCGCCAGCGCCTGCTCGAACGCCGCGCGCATCTGCGGGTTGCCGGGCTTGCCCTGCCAGCGCGACCATAGACCGAGCAGCCGGCCACGGTCGCGGCTCATCGCGCCATCGACGGCGCGGCGGCGCTCACGCAAGGTGTTGGCAAGGTCGGTGTCGATAGCGTTCATTGATGGAAAAATGTGAAAGATTGAATGACAACAGATCCTTTAGCCTGTCTATTGTGACCCGATATCAGTTTCCTCAGGAGGACCATTCCCATGTCCAAGAAAAAGAACGCCAACAAGCCCGTCGTGATCAATGAAGCATTGGACGCACTGCCGGTCGCCGCAGCATCGGCCCCACACATCGATATCGGGATCAAGGACAGCGATCGCAAGCAGATCTCCGACGGTCTGGCCCGCTACATGGCCGACGCCTTCACCTTGTATCTGAAGACCCACAACTTCCACTGGAATGTCACCGGGTCGATGTTCAACTCGCTGCACACCATGTTCGAGACCCAGTACACCGAGCAGTGGGCGGCGCTGGACGAAGTGGCCGAGCGCATCCGCGCCCTGGGCTACAACGCACCGGGCTCCTACAGCGAGTTCGTCGCCCTGACCTCGATCCCGGAAGAACAGGGGTTGAGCGACAGCGCCGACTGGCGTGAAATGGTGCGCCAGCTGGTCAGCGGCAACGAGGCGGTCTGCCGTACCGCACGCAAGGTGCTGGGTACCGCCGACGACGCCGGCGACGACCCGACCGTGGACCTGCTGACCCAGCGCCTGCAGACCCACGAGAAGTACGCCTGGATGCTGCGTTCGCTGCTGCAGTAACCCCTCGGGCTTCGCCCCTTCGGGTTTGAGCCCCTCTCCCGCCGGGGCGAGAAGGCACAGCTTGCGCGGCACTGCCGCGCGTGCCTTGGAGCGCCCGCGCCGCTGGCGCGGGCCGGGGCGCGAAGCAGGGGTTGGGGTGAGGGTACGGTGCGAAGCCCACGTCATCCCAACCGTATAAGGCTTCAGTGCGGACCCTGGGCGCCGACATACAGCACATCGCGGCAATCTCCGATCTGCCATTGCGCGCAGCTGCTCCCATGCCATCCGACCAGATCTTGACCCGCGCGGTATCCTAGGCCGATGTCCTCCCCCGCCCACGAACTGCTCAGCCGCGTCTTCGGTTACGACGACTTCCGCGGCCCACAGCAAGCCATTGTCGAACACGTCGCTGCGGGTAACGATGCCCTGGTGCTGATGCCCACCGGTGGCGGCAAGTCGCTGTGCTATCAAGTGCCGGCGCTGTTGCGCGACGGCATCGGCATCGTGGTCTCGCCGCTGATCGCGCTGATGCAGGACCAGGTCGAGGCCTTGCGCCAGCTCGGCGTGCGCGCCGAATTCCTCAACTCCACGCTGGACGCGGAGAACGCCCAGCGGGTCGAACGCGCCCTGCTGTCGGGCGATCTGGACCTGCTCTACGTCGCCCCGGAGCGCCTGCTGACCCAGCGCTTCCTGTCCTTGCTGGAACGCAGCCGCATCGCGCTGTTCGCCATCGACGAGGCGCATTGCGTCTCGCAATGGGGCCACGATTTCCGCCCCGAATACCGCCAGCTCACCGTGCTGCACGAACGCTGGCCGCACATCCCGCGCATGGCGCTGACCGCCACCGCCGACCCGCCCACCCAGCGCGAGATCGCCGAACGCCTGGACCTGGTCGACGCGCGCCACTTCGTCAGCTCCTTCGACCGCCCCAACATCCGCTACACCGTGGTGCAGAAGGACAACGCGCGCAAGCAGCTGCAGGAATTCCTGGGCCGTTATCGCGGCTCTGCCGGCATCGTCTATGCGATGTCGCGGCGCAAGGTCGAAGAGACCGCGCAGTATCTGTGCTCGCAGGGCTTCAACGCCCTGCCCTACCACGCCGGCCTGCCGGCCGAGGTGCGCGCGGAAAACCAGCGCCGCTTCCTGCGCGAGGACGGCATCATCATGGCCGCCACGATCGCCTTCGGCATGGGTATCGACAAGCCGGACGTGCGCTTCGTGGCGCATGTGGATCTGCCCAAATCGCTGGAAGGCTACTACCAGGAAACCGGCCGCGCCGGCCGCGATGGCGACCCCGCCGAGGCCTGGCTGTGCTACGGCCTGGGCGATGTGGTGCTGCTCAAGCAGATGATCGAACAGGGCGAAGCCGCCGAGGAGCGCAAGCGGCTGGAGCGCGCCAAGCTCGATCACCTGCTCGGCTACTGCGAATCGATGCAATGCCGCCGCCAGGTGCTGCTGGCCGGCTTCGGCGAGACCTATCCCAAGCCCTGCGGCAACTGCGACAACTGCCTGACACCTGCCGCCGCCTGGGACGCCACCGTGGCCTCGCAGAAGGCGCTCAGTTGCGTGTACCGCAGCGGCCAGCGCTTCGGCGTGGGCCATCTGATCGACATCCTGCGCGGCAGCGGGAACGAGCGCATCAGGCAGCTCGGCCACGACCAGCTGAGCACCTACGGCATCGGCCGCGATCTGGACGAACGCACCTGGCGCGGGGTGTTTCGCCAACTGGTGGCGGCCAGCCTGCTGGAAGTGGATAGCGAAGGCCACGGCGGGCTGCGCCTGACCGATGCCAGCCGCCAGGTGCTCAAGGGCGAGCGCCAGGTGATGATGCGGCGCGAGAACCCGGCTGCCGGGCGCGAGCGCAGCGCGCAACGGACCGGCCTGCCGGTGCAGCCACAGGATCTGGTGCTGTTCAATGCCTTGCGCGGCCTGCGCGCGGAGCTGGCCAAGGAGCAGAACGTGCCGGCCTTCGTGATCTTCCACGACAGCACGCTGCGCAATATCGCCGAACAGCGGCCGACCAGCATCGACGCGCTGTCGCGTGTCGGCGGTATCGGTGGCGGCAAACTGGCCCGCTATGGCGTGCAACTGATCGAGATCGTGCGCGAGCAGGGCTGATGCAACCGCGTGTGTCATCGCGATGGCGGCGCCGGCACAAAAATCCGCAGAATCGACAGCGCGCATTCAATCAATCGTTGCTAGTTTCACCAGGCGATCTGGCACGCGCTGCCAGTCCCCCTTGAGTAGAATCCACCGATGAAACGCAGCCTGCTCCTCCTGGCCACCCTGTTTGCCGCCGGCAGCGCGCTCGCCCAGGCCGGCGAGAACAGCGCCGAGCCGGGGTCGGCACGGTCGCTGGACCTGAGCGTTCCGCAAGCCCCGGTGCAGTACCGCTCCGATCCCGAATACAGCACCGACCCGCCGGGCACCTTCTACGGCGACAAGAGCGGCCCCAAGCCTGCGTTGAGCCGCCCCAGCGCGGCCTCGCTTGCCGCCGAACGCGCCGAGCAGTGCCAGGGCAAGCTGCATGGCGCGGTCGAAACCGGCATGGGCTATTCCAGCCGCGGCGGCAACAGCAACTGGCAGGCCGTCAACCTGAATTCCTGCAAGACCTATTACGACGACGACGGCAAGGCACACCAGATCGGCGTCAGCATCAGCGTCGGACGCGGCGAAGGCGCGCTGTTCGGGCCGCGCTACGGCCCCGGTGGCTATGGCCCCGGCCCGTTCGGCTGGTAACCGTACGGCTCCGTCTGCATTGACAGAGGGTTCACTGCCGCATCGCCGAGAATGTGGCCTGCCTTACGAGATGTGCTCATGTCACAGAACAAGGAACGGCCAGTTGTATTCGTCGTCGAAGATGGCGATGGCACCCGACAACTCAGCTGCCTTGTGCTGGAAAGCTATGGTTTTACCTGCCGCAGCGCAGGCTCGGTCGAAGAAGCGCTGGCCCTGATCGAAAGCGACCCGCGCGTCGATGTGCTGTTTTCCGACATCCATTTCCCTGGCGGCCTGACCGGTGTGGATCTGGCGCTCAAGACGACCCACGCACCCTACAACCTGCCGGTGCTGCTGACCTCCGGCCTGGCGGTCGAATATGTGGAAGAGATCCTGCCGGACGGTGTGGCCTTCCTCGAGAAGCCCTATACCCCCGAGCAGCTGTTGAGTGCGATCCGCAGCGTGATGGCCAGGCACCGGGTATTTTCCACGCCGGTTGCATGATGCAGGCGGCCGCAACTGGACGGCGGCCCGCAATCCCGGTATGAAGTGGCGGCCGGCGCGCGATGCGTCGGCGACGGGGATTGATCACGACACGGTTGTGCCAGGGACGCGGCGCCATGCCCACCTGGCCCTGCCTTGCCTTACGCCAGGGGACAGCATGAAACACCTAGTGACTGCAGCCATCGCCACGGCTGCGTTGAGCGGTTGCGCAACGGTCATGAGCGACGCGACCCAACCCATCCGCGTCGACACCAAGACGGCCGACGGGCAGGTCATCGCTGGCGCCGACTGCGCCCTCAGCAACGACAAGGGACGATTCGCCCTGAAGTCCGGGCAGACCGTGCAGGTCCGTCGCTCCTCGCGCGACCTGGAGGTCACCTGCGTGCTGCCCGGTCAGCGCAATGCCGCCGGTCGCTCCATCTCGCGCGCCAACATCGGGATCTGGGGCAACATCCTGATCGGCGGCGCGATCGGCGCCATCGTCGATCACAGCAAGGGGACCGGCTACACCTACCCGAGCTGGATCCAGCTGGTATTCGGACAGACATTGAGCTTCGACCGCCACCGCGAGGACCGCGGCCAGCCGTTGCAGGGCGACAACGCACAGGGGCGCGCTGTCGCAATCACCGCCGCCAGCGGCGGCAATGCGCCCAGCGGAGCCGTCACGCTGCCGCTGGCAGGCGTTGTCGCCCCGCCTGCGCCGGGCAGCGCGGCAGCGCCTGCCGGCCACGCCGCAGCCACCGTTGCGCCTGCCGGCCCGGCCATGTCCACCGAATCGGCCATGACACGCGCCCAAAGCGTCAGCAGCGGCCTGAATTGCGGCGCGGTGCAGGCGCACAGCGCCACCCGCTTCACTGCAGCCTGCAGCGGCGGGAGTACGCTGCAGATCGATTGCGCCGGGTTCCGCTGCAGCGCGAGCTTCCCGTGACCTGACAAGGCTGCGCTCGGAAAGGAGCGCAGCCCCATGGCATCACGATCGTCGGGGATGAGCCGACCGGCTGTCGGCGCAGCCTCTATGTACGTGATGTATTGCTCATCTAGACTGCAGCCACCGGACGCGAGGCCTGTTGGGCCGCTCAACTCGCAATGCGGCGTATTTCACGTCATCAAGCAGCCCGCTCGCTAGGCTGCTGTCGGTGCAGCACTTGGCTGCGAAGACTTCCAGGAAATTCTCATGGGCGACAATTCGTTTCTGTCACCGGCCTTCGTCATTCTGGTTATCGGGGTGATCGCGGTGGTGTTCTGGCTGGTGACGCGCGCCAAGAAGAAACGCAACAAGAAATAAGCGATGAAGGAAGCGGGTCGGTTGTCGGGATGCGCGGCGCAGCCTGCGCACGATGCGCAAGCGCCCTGCATTGCCGGTGCCGGGCGTCGGTCTGGGCCAGCCCTTGCCAGGCACAGCCGTTACGTGCCACTTTCCGCGCAACAGCGCGCCAGCAGCATCTGCAGGCGACCGCATCGCGACTAGGCGCGCCAACCACCGACGCCAGTCAAAACCGCTCGCCTGTCGGCAGATAGCGCCATTCACCAATGGCCAGCTTGCCCAGCGACACGCGACCCACGCGCAGGCGCCGGATGCTGACCACCTCCAGCCCCACCTCACCACACATGTAACGCAGCTGGCCGGGTTGCACGTGCTTGATCGCAAACCGCAGGCGCTCCTCGTTCTGCCAGCTCACCTTGCACGACGACAGGCTGCGCTGCTGATACACCAGGCCATGCGCAAGCCGCGCCATGCCGTACGGGCGCAGCTCACCGCGCACCTCCACCAGGAATTCCTGTTCGATCGAGGCTGCATCGGCACTGAGCCTGCGCAGCACGCGGCCGTCCTGACTCAGCACCAGCAAGCCGCTCGCTTCGTCCTCCAGCGGCAGCGGCGCGTTCAAGCGCAGGAAGTGCCGCTTCAGCACACGCATCTCGAGCTGGTCCAGTGCGCTGCGCGTTGCCGGCGTGGCCAGTGCCAGCGCCGCCTCGGCGCGCATGCCTGCCGGTTTGTGCAGCAGCAGCGTGGCAGGCTCGGCAGCTGCGAGCACGGCGTCTTCCGCCAGCGTCACCTGCGCCGCAATGGCCAAGGCTTGCGGCTCTTCGACCACGACCCCGTCCACCCTGACCCAGCCGCCTTCGATGTACTGCTGCGCCTCGCCACGCGAGCAGCCGAACAACGCGGCCACGCATTTGTCGAGACGGATCGGATCGGACATCGGGCGAGCTCGGCTTCAGGGGACGGCAGTGTACGTGCTGGGTCGATGGATGCGTGAGGCCGGCTTCTGCACCGCCCGACAACATGGGAAACTGGACGCTCACACAGGAGATTGCAGATGTTCATCCAGTTCGGTACCACCCGGGTCCGCCTCAACCATATCTCCGTCATCAGCGATCCCTTCAACGCAGGCGAAAACTTCGGCTCGTATTGCCACTCGGTCCGGATCGGTCTGCTTTCCGGCGAGGAAATCTTTGCGCGCTTCAATACCGAAAGCGGCGCCGAGCAGCTCCATGCACAGATGCTTGCTGCACTGGAAGGTTGAGCGCAAGACCCACAGTGCCACCACGCGCGTGATGCTTCACGCGCGATGCGCGTTGCCGGCAGAGCCGCCAGCACGTGCGGGCCCGCAAATCGCTCGCGGCAACGTGGCCTTGTCGCACTGCATCACGGCCGATCCAAGCACCTGAGCACTTGGCAGCACCGACACCGACGCGGCTTGAAGACAAGCGTATTGCCGGCATTGCGACACGAGACGAATCGGGGCCCGCCCCGGCGTCCGGCTTGCTGCGGATGCGTTGCCACGTGTCGGCAGAACGTCGGAAAATCGTTCCGCTGTTGGCATGCTTCGATCCACCAGTAACGCAATAAACAAGCAATTTCTGCGCGCCTGTGAGGCCGCCGCAGACGGCTGTCGGGAAATTTATTCCACCCGATGAATTCAATATAAGTAATTTCAAATATGAGCCTTTAGCTCGTCACGATCCGGCCGCTAGCTGGGGCAAGACGCTCTGGTGGATAACCTAATCATCGAGTCCCTCAGCTGCACTACCTGGATGCGGTAATGAACACATATCTGCAACACCTCAATGTCGGCCGTCGCTTGGGCATGGCCTTTGGCATCTTGATCCTATTGTCGGGCCTGCTTGTGGCCACCGGCCTGGTCACCATGTCCAACGCCCGTTTCGAGCTGGACACCATCGTCAACAGCAACATGGAGAGGATCCAGCTGTCCTCGGAAATGCTCGACGCCAACACCAATGTGGCGATCGGCCTGCGCGATATCGTCATGGTCGCTGGCGACGCAGCCAATCGCCGCGCGATGGACATCATCGACAAGAACCGCGCACGCTACAAGCAGGCACACGACGCCTTGGCCGCATTGCCCAGCAGCACGAATGAGAAACAGGCGCTCGACCTGGTGCAGGAACAGCGCGACATCTCGGTCAAGCTCAATGACCAGGTTCTCGAATACGGTCTTCGCGACCAGAACCAGGAAGCACAGGCGTTGCTGCAAGGCGATGCCGCAGCGGCCATGGATGCGCAGCAGACGGCGATCCGCGAGAACGCTGCACTGGAGCGCCGCCTCAGCAAGGAGGCCTATGCCGCCGCGGTTGCATCCATGCATCGAGGGAAAGTCATCCTGGCCACCGGCGGCATTGCCGCACTGGTCATCAGCGGCCTGCTCGCATGGTTGATCACACGCAGCCTGACCCAGCCGCTCAGCCAGGCCACGCGCACTGCAGAAGCCATCGCGGCCGGCGACCTGCACAACGACGTGCACACCAACGCCACCGACGAAACCGGCCGTCTGCTCAAGGCCATGGACAAGATGCAGCTGCAGCTGCGCAACCTGATGGCCGCGCAAACCGACATGGCCAGGCATCATGACAACGGCCAGATCAGCTTCCGCATCGATGCGGCGGCATTCCCGGGCGACTATGGGCGCATGGCCACCGACACCAACCTGCTGGTCGCCTCGCACGTGGCCGTGCAGACCGATCTGGCGCGCATCATGGGCCGCTATGCGGTTGGCGAACTCTCCGAGGACATGCAGCCGCTGCCTGGCGAGAAGGCCGTTTTCAGCGACACCATGGCACAGGTCAAGCTCAACCTGTCGGCGATGAACCACGAGATCAAGCATCTCGCCCAGGCGGCCGCCAACGGCGACTTCGGCGCGCGCGGCGATGCCGAGCGCTTCCAGTTCGATTTCCGCATCATGGTCGAAAGCCTCAACCACCTGATGTCCACCGCCGACGGCAATCTGCAGTCGCTGTCGTCGTTGCTGCAGTCCATCGCCGCCGGCGACCTCACCGCACGCATGAGCGGCGACTTCCGCGGCGTGTTCGCGCAGATGCGCGATGACGCCAATACCACCGCCAGCCAGCTGGCGCAGATCGTCGGCAACATCCAGGAATCGGCCATGTCGATCAACTCCGCGGCCAGCGAAATCGCCGCCGGCAACCAGGACCTGTCGCAACGCACCGAACAGCAGGCCGCCAACCTCGAAGAAACCGCCGCATCGATGGAAGAGCTGACCTCCACCGTCAAGCAGAATGCCGAAAGCGCGCGCGAGGCCAACCAGCTGGCGATCGGCGCCGCACGCGTCGCCTCGCAAGGTGGCGAGGTGGTCGGCAAGGTGGTGGACACCATGACCGGTATCGAGGCCTCGTCAAGGAAGATCGCCGACATCATCAGCGTCATCGACGGCATCGCCTTCCAGACCAATATCCTGGCCTTGAATGCGGCGGTGGAAGCCGCCCGTGCCGGCGAGCAAGGCCGCGGCTTTGCCGTGGTGGCCTCCGAGGTGCGCACGCTCGCGCAGCGGTCCTCCGGCGCCGCCAGGGAGATCAAGGACCTTATCGACGACTCGGTGCAACGCGTGGCCGAGGGGTCGGCACTGGTGCACAGCGCCGGCAAGACCATGGGCGACGTGGTGGCCAGCGTGCAACGCGTCACCGACATCATGGGCGAGATCTCTGCAGCCTCGCAGGAGCAGTCGGCCGGCATCGAGCAGGTCAACCAGACCATCACGCATATGGACGAAACCACGCAGCAGAACGCCGCGCTGGTGGAAGAAGCCACCGCCGCCGCACGCGCGATGGAAGAGCAGGCGGTGCAGCTCACCGATGCGGTGGCGATCTTCAAGATCGACGCACGCAAGGCACGGCAGTCCGCCACGCGCGCAGCGGCACCGGTCGCACAGCTGCTGAGCAAGGTCCGCAACGCCTGAGCCAACGGCCCGTGCTGCGCCGTCGATCAGATCGCCGGCGCAAGCATGCTGACCGGCCGATGCGGAGGCGGCCGCCACCGTCTGCCCCGGCGCAGCGTCACGCAGGGCCGCGCAACAGGCCGCCCAGCCGCAGCATCGTGTCCAGATAGACATGCGGGTTGAGGAAGGTAAATGCCAGACACGCCAGCATGGTGCGCTGCCAACGCTGCGCACCGGTCTGCGACGGCGCCAACCCGCTGGTGCCACGCCAGGCCCTGCGTGCAGCCAGCGCGCCATATGCCGCGAGAAATGCAGCTCCCGCAGAGCGAAATCCCTGCAGCAGCTCCGGCCATTGCGTCACCAGCACGCCGATCCCGGCCACGCCCGGCACGATCAGCGCGATATCGCCGAACGCGCAGATCGCCACCACCAGACCGACATGCTGGCGCCGCCGATCCATTACCTGCCGACCTCGACCGGCTTCGTCGAAGCGGCCGCACGCGGACTCGGCTGGTGTCTGGCGCCGGAATCGATGGCCGTGCCTGCCGTGCGCGACAGGCAGGTGGTCATCATCGACCCGACACGCTGGCTCGATGTGCCGCTGTACTGGCAATGCGCTGCGGTGCGCTCGAGCGCCTCGCAGCAGCTGGGCCAGGCCCTGCGCAAGGCGGCGTCTGCAAGACTGCGCTGAGACCGGCCGTGCCGCAACCCGACGCGCGCAACACCGATGCCCGAGGCGTGCCACTGCCGGCAGGCTATCGCACCGGATCGGCCTGCAGGTGCATCACTGCCCCGCCCGTGCACGCGTGGCACAGCCGCGTTGCCCGGCATCCCGCTGCCGCCGCAGCGACTGCCGGGTCGCCGTGCCACGCCGAGCCTGCTAGCCTTTCCGCCTATTCCGTTGTGATTGCCGATCCGTCATGAAAAAAGCCGTTGTTCTGTTGTCCGGAGGCATGGATTCCGCTGCCGTCATCGCGCTTGCGCAGGAGCAGGGCTTTGCCGTGCATGCCTTGAGCGTGCGCTACGGCCAGCGCCATACCTCCGAGCTGGACGCCGCCGCGCGCGTGGCGGCGGCGCAGGGCGTCATCGCGCACAAGGTGGTGGACGTGGACCTGCGCAGCATCGGCGGCTCGGCGCTCACCGACGACATCGACGTGCCCGATTCCGGTGGCGACGGCATCCCGATCACCTACGTGCCGGCGCGCAACACCATCATGCTGTCGCTGGCACTGGGCTGGGCCGAGGTGATCGGCGCCAACGACCTGTTCTGCGGCGTCAACGCGGTCGATTATTCGGGTTACCCCGACTGCCGGCCCGAATTCGTGCGCGCCTTCGAAGTGCTGGCCAACCTGGCCACCAAGGCCGGCGTGGAAGGCGCCGGCCTGCGCGTGCACGCACCGCTGCAGTTCCTCAGCAAGGCCGACATCGTGCGTGAAGGCGTGCGCCTGGGCGTGGACTTCGGCCTGACCGTGTCCTGCTACCGCGCCGACGCCGGCGGACGCGCCTGCGGCCACTGCGACGCCTGCCGCCTGCGTGCCGCCGGTTTCGCCGACGCCGGCGTCGCGGACCCCACCCACTACGCCATTTCGCCTTGACGCCGCTGTAGGGTAGAATGCGCACCCCGGCGCACTGCCGGGACAGTGGGCCGTTAGCTCAGTCGGTAGAGCAGAAGACTTTTAATCTTTTGGTCGATGGTTCGAATCCATCACGGCCCACCAATCGAATCAGCAACTTGAAGAGCGCCAAAGGCGCTTTTTTTGTGCCCGCCGGAAAGTTGCCGGGACGTGCGTTGCCGGGGACCCTGCGTCACGGCCGCGAAGTCGGATGGCATCCACCATCTGCCGCAACTGGCGCGCCGCCGTCAACGCCGGCTTCTCCCCTGCAGATCGCGCATCATCTTGCAGGTCGTGGGCCCGGCGCAGGCGGCCGTGGCGTTCTCGCCAATCATGTGGCTCCCGTCTTCTGGATACGCGATTGCACGCGCCGCGTTCGTCGCGCAGCTCCTGCGGCGCGTGCCTGCTTGCGCAACCAGCTGAGGACGTCCACTGCAGCGTCCACGCGCATGCAGACATGCAGGCGGCCCAGCACGACGCTCTGCGCGTCGCCGCCCGGCAAAATGTCGTCAAAACCGGTGGCTTCGCAGGCGATCAGGACCGGCGAGGCATCGGGCTGCGCGTCGGAATGCAGCATGGCCAGCACATAGCCCTGCATCATCTCGAAGCTAAGGACGACGCCCGTGCAGACGCGGAACTGTTTGCCCATGCTCATTGCTGCGGCTCCAAAGAGGGGCAAACGATCACTGCAACGAGAGGAAGACAGGCAGACGCAAGGGTGTGGATGGCTTTGCTCGTGCCTGCGAGGCTCGGCCTCATGTTGAGCGAAGCGGCACGGTTCCATTCGAGAGCGCTGGCGGTCAAATTGAAATGGCGGCCGAATCGGCCTGCCGCAGACGCGGATACTCCTTGGGTGTCGTAGTACATGCAGAACTCCTGAGTAGATTGGAGTCCGCCAACCCGAGACCAAGCGGGGTGGCGGACGGCACGGGTTGGTCTACCGGACTCAGGGACCGGCGGGGCCGAAGCCCCCCGCGTACCGCCCGCCATAAACATGGCAAGCACGCACCCCGCTCGATGCCGGGCAACAAAAAAGCGCCTTGCATCGATCGATGGGCGCTGGTGCGCCTGAGTAATCGGGAGACCAATCCCGGTCGCCGATTGTGCGGCGACGTTGGCATACTCGCGCCGCCGCTTGGCGCCTGTCAACGCAAAACGCGCAACGCGGCGACGACGGCTGCGAAGAAACGCGGCGAAAGCACTGCCCGCGCAGCCAGCAAAACCTGAAACTCCAGCACATCCCGCCGGACGATCAGCCCGGGGCGCTGCGGCTGCGCCCATATGCCACAAGCCCTGGCGGGAGTGGACTGGCGCGGCAGCAAATGCGAATTCACATGCCGCGCCACGTTTCCTATCGTTGTTGGCTCAACGACACGCGAGCGCCACGCCATGACCAACATCGAAAAAGCCGGAACGTTTTTGCTTGGAGACCGCAAGCTCACCCGCATCGGCTACGGCGCAATGCAGCTGGCGGGGCCTGGCGTGTTCGGCCCGCCCAAGGATCGCGACGGTGCGTTGGCGGTGCTGCGCGAAGCCATCGCGCTGGGCGTCAACCATATCGACACCAGCGATTTCTACGGGCCGCACATCACCAATCAGCTGATCCGCGAGGCACTGCATCCCTACCCGCGGGAGTTGACCATCGTCACCAAGATCGGCGCCGCGCGCGGCACGGATGGTTCCTGGCTACCTGCCTTCTCGCCGCAGCAGCTGGTCGAGGCGGTGCACGACAATCTGCGCAACCTGGGGCTTGAAACGCTGGAGGTGGTCAACCTACGCGTGATGTTCAACGCGCAGGAACCGGCAGAAGGCTCGATCGCCGAGCAACTGGCGGCCTTGATCAAGCTGCAGCGCGATGGCCTGGTGCGGCATATCGGCATCAGCAACGTCACCGCGACGCAGGTGGCCGAGGCACGCGCCATGACCGACATCGTCTGCGTGCAGAACATGTACAACATCGCGCATCGACACGACGACGAAATCATCGACACGCTCGCGCGCGACGGCATCGCCTACGTGCCGTTCTTCCCGCTCGGCGGCTTTTCGCCGTTGCAATCGTCCACGCTTGCCGCTGTTGCCCAGCGCCTGGCCGCAACCCCGATGCAGGTGGCGCTGGCGTGGCTGCTGCAGCGCTCGCCCAACATCTTGCTGATTCCGGGGACCTCGTCGGTGGCGCATCTGCGCGCCAATCTGTTCGCGGCGGAACTGAAACTGCCGGCCGATGCCGTCGAAGAATTGAACAGGATTGCCACGTAAACGCAGACGGCCGCATCCTGGCAGGCAGCGCCTCGCACCCGGGACCGGGAGCGGCCAACGAAGCGTTGCGGGTGATCGTCAGGCCGGTACAGACGGCATGCCGGCAACCGCAGTGGATGCGTGGCATGCCGATTGCGGGCAACCGGCCGCGCCCGCCTTTTTTGGGTGAGCGCAGTGGCTCTATCGCTCGGGCTTAGCGCCCAGGCTCATCGTTCCACAGCAGCTTGTGCAGCTGCATCTGGAAGCGCACCGGCAGACGATCGGCCACGATCCAGTCGGCCAGCTCCCGCGGCGTCACTTCGCTCTTGCTGGGCGAAAACCACACCGTGCAGCGGCGGTCCAGCGCATGCGCAGCGACGCGCTCGCGCGACCATTCGTAATCGGCGCGGCTGCAGATCACGAACTTGATCTGGTCGCGCGCGGTCAGCAGCGGCAGATTTTCCCAGCGATTGCGCTGTTCCTCGCCGGAGGCGGGCGTCTTGATGTCGACCACCCGCGAAACACGCGGATCCACGGCCGATACGTCCAATGCACCGGACGTCTCCAGCGAAACATCGAAGCCGGCATCGCACAGTTTCTGCAGCAGCAGCAGGCAGCGCTTCTGCGCCAACGGCTCGCCGCCGGTCACGCAGACATGGCGCACGCCGTGGCTGGCCACCTCGGCGAGGATCGCATCAATGTCGTGCCACTCGCCGCCGTGGAAGGCGTAGGCGGTGTCGCAGTAATGACAGCGCAGCGGGCAACCGGTCAGACGCACGAACACGGTCGGCCAGCCGGCGGCCTCGGCTTCGCCCTGCAGGGACAGAAAGATTTCGGTGATCTTCAATCGCGGCAACGGCGACTGGACGATCTCGCTGGGGACGGCGGCGGCGTTCATTGGCAAAGTATGCGTCACGCCCGAAGGCGCGCACGCGCGGGCTCAGCGCAGTTGCTGGCCGAGACGGATGGACTGCAGACGCTCCTGGGCCACGCGCGCTGCGTCGGAGCCGGGATACTGCGATGCGACCTGCTGCAGGGTCTGCTGGGCCTGGTCGTTCTTGCCTTCGCCATACTGCGACAGGCCAAGCTTCAACAGGCCGCCAGAGGCCTTGTCATGCGTGGGATAGCGGCTGACGAGATCGCGGAACTGCGCCTCGGCCAGCTGGAAATTTCGGGTGGCGTAGTAACTCTCGCCCAGCCAGTACAAGGCATTGGGGGTGTAGACGCCGTTTGGATACAGCTCCAGAAAACTCAGGAACAACTGCGAGGCATCGTCGTACTTGCCGTTCTTCAATGCATCGAAGGCGACGTTGTAGGCAGTGCGTTCCTCGTTGCTGACGGCCAGGGTGCCTGGGTCGCCATGCACGCTGGGCGGCTTCTCGGAAGTTGCCGCCGCTGCAGGCCGCGCGGCCGGAGCCGGGGCGGGTGTGACGCTGCCGGTGGGCGATGGCAATGGCGGGGTTGCGCCACCTGCACCTTCCAGCCGATTCAGGCGTCCGTCCAGATCCAGATACTGATCCTTGGACTGCTGCTTGAGTTGTTCGTTGTCGTGCTGCAGCTGCTCCACCGTCGCTCGCAAGCCCTGCAGGTCCGAACGCGCCTGCTGCAGCTGATTGAGAAGATCGTTGTTGGCCTGGCTGTTGGCCTGCTGCTGCTCGAGAACGGCAACACGATCAGCGAGACTGGCTCGCTGCGCGTGCGCCGGCGCGGCGACCACAAGGGCCGCCGCGACGAACAGGGATGTCACTCGAAAGCGCATCGCTTCTTACTGAGCCGTGTACACGATTTCGACGCGACGGTTCTGCGACCAGCAGCTTTCGCTGGTTTCGGTGCAGACCGGACGCTCTTCGCCGTAGCTGACCACGGTCAGCTGGCTGGCGGAACCGCCGGCAGCCTGCAGCGAGGACGACACGGCATTGCCGCGACGCTCGCCCAGACCCATGTTGTACTCACGCGAACCGCGCTCGTCGGCATTGCCCTGCAGGGTGATGCGCGAGGAAGGACGGTCACGCAGGTACTTGGCGTGGCACGCCATGATGGCCTGGAATTCCGGCTTCAGGGAGTCCTGATCCAGATCGAAGTAGACGACGCGCTGGCGCAGGCAGGCATCGGTATCCAGGTCGCCCGGGCCGTACAGGCCAGAGGTGGACGGGCCGGTGGGAACGGAGGAACCAGCGGTGGTGTCAGTCGCAGGAGGCGGAGTTTCCTTCACCTTCTTCGAACAACCGGCCAGCACGGCAACGGACAACAGGGAGACAAGCAAGACGCGGGTGGACTTGTTCATGGGATACCTATGGAGGCTCTGGGCCAATGAGTGGTTTAACGCAGCGAAATATTAACATTAATGCGCGGTTCGGTAAGGCCCCCACGAAGGTTCTCTCACATCTCCATCCGCCAGGACCAAGCGCTGGCGGACACGAGCGTCGGCGGACACGGCGTAGAGCACGCCACGACCACCTTCACGTGCGGCGTACAGCACCATGCTGGCGTTCGGCGCAAAGCTCGGCGACTCGTCCAGCGACCCCGGCGAGAGCGTGCTCCAGCTCGGCGAACCCAGGCTGCGATCCATCATGGCGATGCGGTAGCTGTTGCCGCTGCCCTGTGCCACGGCGATCTTCTTGCCGTCGAACGAGACGCTGGCGGTGGCGTTGTAGTTGCCCTGGAAGGTCACGCGGTTGGCGCTGCCGCCGCTTGCGGCCACCTGGTAGATCTGCGGACGACCGCCGCGGTCGGAGGTGAAGTAGATGCTGCCGCCGTCCGGCGCCCAGGTCGGCTCGGTGTCGATGCCGAAGTGATTGGTCAGCTGGGTCAACTGCTTGCTGCCCAGATCCATGACGTAGATTTCCGGGTTGCCGCTGCGCGACAGTGCCAGCGCCAGGCGGCGGCCGTCCGGCGAGAACGACGGCGCACCGTTGATGCCGCGGAAGCTGGACACCAGCTCACGCGCGCCGGTGGCGATGTCCTGCAGGTAGATCGAGGAATTGCCGCGCTCGAAGCTCACATAGGCCAGCTTCTTGCCGTCCGGGCTCCAGTTCGGCGACAGCAGTGGCTCGGCCGAGCGCACGATGGTCTGCGGGTTGTAGCCGTCCGAGTCGGCCACCATCAGCGCATAACGCATGGCGCCGCCCTTGCCGCTGGCGGTCACATAGGCGATCCGGGTCCAGAATGCGCCACGCACGCCGGTGATCTTTTCGTAGATCGCGTCGGCCATCTGGTGCGAGACATCGCGCATCGCATTGGCACGTGCGGTCATGGCCAGGCCGAGCAGGCGCTCGCCCTTGGCCACGTCGAACAGTTCGTACTCGACGCGATAGGCGCCTTCGCCGGCATCCATCACGCGGCCGACCACGATGTAGTTCTGCTTGAGCGTACGCCAGGTCTGGAACTGCACCTCGGTGCCGCGGGTCGGCTTCTCGACGATCTGCGCAACCGGCAATGTGCGGAACTGGCCGGAACGGTCCAGGTCGGCGCCGACGACGGCAGACACATCGGTCTGCGGCGCAGTGCCGGAACCCTGGTACGGCATGGGCACGACGGTGATCGGCGTCGCCGAAGCGCTACCGCCGACGATATCGATGGTGAGCCCTTGCTGTTGCGCGAGCGCGCTCAGCGGCAACAACAGGGCGGTCAGGACAGCTAGCCAACGCAGCGGTTTTTTCATGGACGGCTCGGATCGGGCAGGAAAAGTGTGCAAGGGATACCAATCAGCGAGTGAACATACTCGCAATCGTGAACGAGACAGTGTGAAAATAAAGCAAGGGTCAACCATTGGGCATTCCGGCGGCCAGACCAGCGAGCAGGCGTGCGATGGCGCAGCATTATCCACCCGGCAGGACTGCGCCAGGCAGCCGGCCACACCCCGCAAATCTACATCCCGACCGAGGCGCAGCGCAGGTCATGCGGCCGCGCCACGGTCTGGGGCTTGCTAGTCCTGCGGGGTGAACACAAACGTCAGGTTGCGCTGGAACACCGACTCGAACCCACGGTACGGCAATGGCTGCGCGCTCAGCACCGCCGCTTCGATCGAGCGCTGGCCGGCCTCGTCGTAAGGGCAACCCGGCGCCACCTTGGCCTCCATCACGGTGCCACCCGGCAACTGGCGGATGTTGATGCTGCACTTCTGGCCTGGCGGCACCGACGGCGGGCGCACCCACTGCGCCAGCACCTTCTGCTGGATCGCCGCGGCGTACTTGGCCGACAGATCGGTGTTGGTACCGCCCTGCCCCGCGGTCGGTTGTGCGGTGGCGGCGGCAGCCGACGAGGCCTGCTGCGCACGCGCGGCGGCGACCTGGCGCAGCTTCTGCTCGGCCAGCGCGGCTTCCTTGGTGGCCTGTTCGCGCTGACGGCGGATGTCTGCGATCTTCTTTTCGCGTTCGGCATCGGCGGCAGCCTGCTGCGCTGCGGCCTGCTTCTTCTTGGCGTCGGCTTCTTCCTGCTGCTTGGCCAGGCGCAGTTTCTGCTCGGCCTCTTCCTGGCGTTTGCGCTCGGTCAGGTCGATCTGCTCCTGACGGCGCTTGGCCTCCTGTTCCTTCCTGGCCTTTTCCGCCGACAGCGCCAGCGCGTCGACGCGGTCCTGGTCGACCTTGTCCGGCTGCGCGACGCGCTCCTGCGCCTGCGCCTGTTGCGGCGTGGGCGCATCCTGCGGACGCGGCTCGGGAATCGGCTGCGGCGGCGGCACGGTATCTTCCGGCGCCGGTTCGGGCAGCGGTGCCGGCGGTGGCGGCGCCTCCACCGGCGTGGCCTTCAGCGCCTGGCGCGCAACCCGCGCTTCGGCGGCGGACACGTCCAGCGAGGCTTCCATGCTGGGATCGCCCGCGGCCGGCTCGACCGAGCGTTCGGGCGACCACAGCCAGCCGGCGATGAACACCAGCGCGACCAGCACGTGCACGACCAGGGCCAGCATGACCGGCCGCAGCCAGCCATCCTCGCGCGCCGTCTGGGTGGAGAGTGCGTCAGCGTGCATCGCTGCCTGCAGTGCCGCCGGAGTCGGAGATCAGGCCGACCTTCTCGACCTTGGCCTGCTTGAGCACGTCGATGGCGTCCATGATCTTTTGATACGGCGCGGCGCGATCGCCGGCCACGACCACGCGCGCGTCCTTGTCCTGCGCCACGATGGCGGCCAGTTGCGCCTGCAGCGCCGCCACGTCCATCGCCTGCGGCTTGCCCTTGGGCAGCTGCAATGCGAGCTGGCCGTCGGCGGCGACCACCACCACGACCGGATCCTGCTTGCTCTCCAGCGCCTTGGCGCGCGAGCTGGGCAGGTTGACGTCGGTGCTCAGGGTCAGTAGCGGCGCGGTCACCATGAAGATGATCAGCAGCACCAGCATCACGTCGATATACGGCACGACGTTGATGTCGGATTTGAGCTTGCGCTTCTTACGGCGGGAAATACCGGAAATCATCGCGAAACGTTCCTATTGATCCCCCGCACATGGATGTGCAGACTCTTGCGAGGGACTCGCCCATCCAATCCCTCGCACATGCGTGTGCGCGCTGTCGCGAGGGGCTTGCCTGTCCAATCCCTGCGCCATGCCAGACGCACGTGTGCGAACGCCGCACCTGCCACGTCCACGCGCCGGGATGTGCGTGCGATGACGGGGCATTCGCCTGGCTGCCGGCTGTCGCAGGGCACGCGCATCACTCGTCCGCGCCGGCCTGGCGCTGCAGGATCGAACTGAACTCGTCGGCGAAGGTCTCGTAGCGCACCGACAGCCGTTCCACGCGGGTGGTGAAGCGGTTGTAGGCCCACACCGCGGGAATCGCCACGAACAGGCCGATGGCGGTGGCGAACAACGCTTCGGAAATACCCGGTGCGACCGCAGCGATACCGGCCTGCTCGCCGCTGCTGACCATGTCGTGCATGGTCACCATGATGCCGAACACGGTGCCGACCAGGCCGACGTACGGCGCGGTGGAACCGATGTTGGCCAGCAATTCGAGATTGCGCTCGAGCTGGTCGACTTCGCGGGTGAAGGCGGTGCGCATGGCGCGCTGCGCGCCTTCCAGCTGCACGCGTGCATCCAGACGGCGACGGTCGCGCAGCCGCGAGAACTCGCGGAAGCCGCTCTCGAACATCGACTCCAGGCCGCCGACGGTGCGGTTGCGGTCGGTGGCCGAGGCGTAGAGCTTGGCCAGATCCGCACCGGACCAGAAGCGGTTTTCGAACTCGTCCGCCTCGCGGTTGGCCTGCTTGAAGGCGCGCGCCTTGCGGAAAATGATCACCCAGCTGATGAACGAGCCGATCAGCAGCAGCAACACGATGATCTTGACCGGGATACTCGCCCGCAGGATCAGATCGACGTAATTGATGCTGCTGTTGTGCGCCACGCTGGCGGTCTGTGCCGCAGCGGCGGCAACGTCCTGCGGTAGTGCTTCCACTACCGTGTCCTGCAGGGCCAGGAGCAATGCAATCGACATCCGTTTGTTCCTCAGTAATCGGATTCTGGGGTTTCTAGAGCTTTCAACACGTCGTACAGCGCATCGTCCATCCCGCACGGGCGGAAGTCGCTGGTGCCGAGTGTGGCAATGCGCACCTCGGCGGTCAGCAGCACCTCGCCCTCGCGACGCACCGACTGCGCGAACAGCAGGCTGGCCCGTCTGCATCGCAGCAACACCGCCGACACCGACAGCGCATCGTCGAGCCGGGCCGGCTTGAGGAAATCCAGTTGCATCGAGCGGACCGCAAACACCAGACCGTGGTCCTGGCGCATCAGATCCTGCCCGTAACCGGCTGCACGCATCCACTCCGTGCGCGCCCGTTCCATGAAGGCGACGTAGCGCGCGTGGTAGACCACGCCCCCGGCGTCGGTATCTTCCCAGTACACGCGTGTCGGCCAACTGAATATGGACGGAGATTGGGGATTCGGAATTTGGGATTCGATGGTCATGGGCACGGAGTTTCGGTCGGGACGGCCCATGTGGCGAGGCAGGCAGCCATCAAAACAGGTCTCCCGGTTCGCCGATGCCTGCGGCGCGATCGCGTGGCGGCTTCAGGCCCAGATGCAGATAGGCCTTGGTGGTGACCATGCGGCCGCGCGCGGTGCGGATCAAAAAGCCTTGCTGGATCAGGTAGGGCTCGATCACGTCTTCCAGCGTGCCGCGCTCTTCCGACAGCGAGGCGGCCAGCGACTCAACGCCCACCGGGCCGCCGTCGAAATGATCGACGATGGTGCGCAGCATGCGGCGGTCGAGCTCGTCGAAGCCTTCCGGGTCGACCTTGAGCATCTGCATCGCCGCCTGCGCCACCGGCAGGTCGATATGCCCGGTCGCCTTGACCTGGGCAAAGTCGCGCACCCGCCGCAGCAGCCGGTTGGCGATACGTGGGGTGCCGCGCGCACGGCGGGCGATCTCGGCCGCACCCTCGGGCGTGCAGTCGATGCCCAGGATCGCCGCCGAACGGATCACGATGCGGGTCAGTTCCTGCGGCGAATAGAACTCCAGCCGCTGCACGATGCCGAAGCGGTCGCGCAGCGGCGCGGTCAGCAGGCCGGCACGGGTGGTGGCACCGATCAGGGTGAACGGCGGCAGGTCGATCTTGATCGAGCGCGCGGCCGGGCCGTCGCCGATCATGATGTCGATCTGGAAATCTTCCATCGCCGGATACAGCACTTCTTCCACCACCGGCGAGAGGCGATGGATCTCGTCGATGAACAGCACATCGTGCGGCTGCAGATTGGTCAGCAGCGCGGCCAGATCGCCGGCCTTTTCGATCACCGGGCCGGAGGTCGAGCGCAGGTTCACGCCCAGCTCGTTGGCGATGACGTGGCTGAGCGTGGTCTTGCCCAGACCCGGCGGGCCGAAGATCAGCACATGGTCCATCGCCTCGCCGCGCGCCTTGGCCGCTTCGATGTAGATCTCCATCTGCTCGCGCACCGGCTGCTGGCCCAGATAATCGGCCAGGCGCTTGGGCCGGATGCTCGCATCGGCGGCATCGTCTTCGCGGGTGGCACTGCTGGCGATGATGCGGTCCATTGAAAAGCCGGGAATGGGGAATCGAGAATGGGGAATCGAGCGGACAATAGTAGCGGTTACCGGCACCGCTGGTGCCCTTTTCAGCCGCAGCCGAGTGTCTCAGGCCGGCGCAGTCCGTTGCTTTTCCTATTCCCCATTCCCGTCTCCCGATTCCCAAGGCCGCGACGCTGTCGCGGCCTCAGATCTCGACCTGGGCGCCCAGCTCGACCAGGCGGTTGCCGGGGATGCGGAAGAAGCCGGTGGCCGGGGCGGCGTTGCGATGCATCAACGCGAACAGCTTGTCGCGCCAGATCGGCATGCCGCGGTTGGCACTGGCCACGATGGTCTCGCGGCTGGCGAAGAAGGTGGTGTCCATCGGGTCGAAATGGATGCCACCCTGGTCGCAGGAACGCATCAGCGCCAGCGGCACGTCCGGCGTTTCCATGAAGCCGAAGCGCACGTAGACGCGGTAGAACTCGTCGCCGATCGACTCGATCTGCAGCCGCTTGTCCGCCGGCGCGTACGGGATCGGCAAGGTGTCGACGTTGAGGAAGATGTTGCGCTCGTGCAGCACCTTGTTGTGCTTGAGGTTGTGCATCAGCGCATGCGGCACCACCATCGGGTCGGCGGTGAGGAACACCGCCATGCCCGGCACGCGCGCCGGTGGGGCCAGCATCAGGCCCGGCAGGAAGCCGTCGATGCGGATGCCGTCCTTGCGGATTTCCTCGCGCAGCAGCGCACGGCCGCGGCGCCAGGTGCGCATCAGGGTGAACACCACGATGCCCAGCGCCAGCGGGAACCAGGCGCCCTGCAGCAGCTTGGCGCCGTTGGCGATGACGAAGGCCAGCTCGATGAAGAAGAACACCACGCACAGCGGCAGCACCCAGTTGCGCCAGCGCGGCCACAACGAGCGCGCCACCAGCGCCAGCAGCAGGGTATCGATCAGCATGGTCATCGACACCGAGATGCCGTAGGCCACCGCCAGATTGGTGGAACTGCGGAAGATCAGCACCAGCGCGATCACCATCACCATCAGCAGCCAGTTGATGCCGGGCACGTAGATCTGGCCGATGGTGGTGCGCGAGGTGTGCTTGATCAGCATGCGCGGGATGTAGCCCAGCTGCATCGCCTGGCGGGCCACCGAATAGGCGCCGGTGATGACCGCCTGCGACGCGATCACCGCCGCCAGCGTGGCCAGGATGATCATCGGATACAGCGCCCAGCCCGGCACCGCTTCGAAGAACGGGTTCTTCAGTGCGGAGGGGTGATTGAGCACCAGCGCGCCCTGCCCCAGGTAGTTGAGCAGCAGCATCGGCAACACGAAGAAATACCAGCCATGGCGGATCGGCCTGGCGCCGAAGTGGCCCATGTCCGCGTACAGCGCCTCGCCGCCGGTCACCGCCAGCACCACCGCGCCGAGGATGAACACCCCGTGCCAGCCATGCTCCAGGAAGAAGCGGATCGCCCACCAGGGGTTGAAGGCCTTCATCACTTCCGGCGCGTCGACGATGTTCCAGGCGCCGATCGCCCCCAGCGACAGGAACCACAGGCAGGTGATCGGGCCGAACACCTTGCCGACGGTTTCGGTGCCGAAGCGCTGCACCATGAACACCACCAGCAGCACGATCACGGTGATCGGCACGATGAAGGGATGCAGGCTGGGCGCGGCGATTTCCAGGCCTTCGACCGCGCCCATCACCGAGATGGCCGGGGTGATCACGCCATCGCCGAAGAACAGCGAGGCGCCGAAGATGCCGAGGATGCCGACCACGTACGCCGAGCGCGACCCGCTGCGCAGGGTGCGCTGGGTCAGCGCCATCAAGGCCATGATGCCGCCCTCGCCCTCGTTGTCGGCGCGCATGATGATGGTGACGTACTTGAGCGTCACCGTGACCATCAGCGCCCAGAACGCCAGCGACAGCACGCCCAGCACGGTGTCGTGGTCGCTGCTCAGCCCGTAGTGCGGCGAGAACGCCTCCTTGAGGGTGTACAGCGGACTGGTGCCGATATCGCCGAAGACGACGCCGATGGCGCCGATGACCAAGGCCATATGGCTATTGGCAGGCGCATGGCCGTGGCCAGCTGCGGAAGTGGGGGTCTGGGACATGAAGTGGGCAGGGTATCGCCAAGTGGCGTGAAGGAGAGGAAGACGGCGCGACCTAACGCAGCGCGGCCTGGAGGGCCTTGCGAATGACCGTGGCGACTTCGTCGCCTTCTGCCCCGGCCTCGCGTGCCATGCGTGCGGCCTCGGCCGGCTTGTAACCCAGCTGTTGCAACGCCACCGTGGCCTCGGACACCGCATCCGGGCCGAGCTGGCCGGTGATCGGCGCGCCACTGCTGAAGTCGGCGGCGCGGTCGCGCAGCTCCACCACCATGCGCTCGGCGGTCTTCTTGCCGATGCCGGGGATGCGGGTCAGCGCGGTGACGTCGCCGCTGGTGATCAGGCGGGCGAACTCGTCCACGCTGACCCCGGACAGCACCGCCAGCGCGATCTTGGCGCCGATGCCGGTGACCTTCTGCACGTCGCGGAACAGCCTGCGCTCGCCTTCGCGCAGGAATCCGTACAGCGACACGCTGTCTTCCTTCTGCGCGTAGTGGGTGAACAGGATCACGTCGCGGCCGACATCGGGCAGGTCGTAGAAGGTGCTCATCGGCGCCTCCAGCTCGTAGCCCACGCCACCGACATCGATCACCAGCCACGGCGGCTGCTTGTAGGCCAGCAGCCCGCGCAGGCGGCCGATCATTGGGCACCGCCTTGGCGGTGCCGGGAATGGGGAATCGGGAATGGGGAATCGCAACAGCGCGCGCTGCTGTGGACTCTGCGTTTGCAATCCCCGATTCCCGACTCCCGAATCCCGATTCTCATTTCTTGCGGCTCCAGGCCTGTTGGGTATTGACGCCCAGGCGCTGCGCGGTGGCGCGCACGTGGGCGTGAGTGATGGCCACCGCCAGTGCGTCGGCGGCGTCGGACTGCAGCTTGCCTTTCAGGTTGAGCATGATGCCGACCATGTGCTGCACCTGCACCTTGTCCGCCCCGCCCTTGCCGACCAGCGCCAGCTTGATCTCGGTGGCAGCGTACTCGTGCACCGGCAGATCGCGCAGCACCACCGCGCAGATCGCCGCGCCGCGCGCGTGGCCGAGCTTGAGCGCCGACGCAGCACTCTTGCCCATGAACACCTTCTCGATCGCCACCTCGTCCGGACGGTAGGTCTCGATCAACTCGCCCAGCCCGTGCAGCAGGCGCTTGAGCCGCTGCGCAAAGTCGCCCTCGCCCAGCAGCACCAGCGGCGCGTGGTGCACATGCCGGCTGCGACCACCCTCGTCGATATCGATAATGCCGATGCCGGTGCGCTGCGAACCGGGATCGATGCCCAGGATGCGGGTCATCGAGCGGCCGGGAATCGGGAGTTGGGAATCGGGAATAGGTAGAGCCGCCTAAGGGCGCGCCCGGGAACACTAGGCGGCGCCGGCTGCAGCTTTTTCGATTCCCGATTCTCCATTCCCGATTCCCGGCGCCTCAGGCGCCAAGCGCCGCTTGATCGACGTTCGAATAGACGTCCTGGACGTCGTCCAGGTCTTCGAGCATGTCGAGCAGCTTGCGGACCTGCACGGCGGTGTCGCCGTCGACGGCGATGTCGTTTTCGGCGCGGAAGGTGATTTCGGCGTGCGCCGGCTCCAGGCCGGCGGCAGTCAGCGCCTGCTTGACCTGGGCGAAGGCGTCCGGGGCGGTCAGCACGTCGATGGCGCCGTCTTCCGGGTAGACCACCACATCGTCGGCGCCGGCTTCGATCGCCGCGTCGGTGAGGGTGTCCTCGTCGGTGCCGGCGGCAAAGCTCAGCACGCCCAGGCGCTTGAACATGAAGGCCACCGAGCCGTCGGTGCCCATGTTGCCGCCGCACTTGCTGAAGGCATGGCGCACGTCGGCCACCGCGCGCACGCGGTTGTCGGTCAGGCAGTCCACGATCACCGCCACGCCACCGGGGGCGTAGCCCTCGTAGCGCACTTCCTCGTATTCCACGCCTTCCAGCTCGCCGGTGGCTTTCTTGATCGCGCGCTCGATCACGTCCTTGGACATGTTCGCCGACAGCCCCTTGTCCACCGCCACGCGCAGGCGCGGGTTGTTGGACGGGTCGCCACCGCCGCCGCGCGCGGCGACGCTGATCTCGCGAATGATCTTGGTGAACATCTTGCCGCGCTTGGCGTCGGAGGCGTTCTTGCGGCCTTCGATGGAGGGGCCTCTACCCATGGGTGGTTCCAGACTGGCTTGGATGACAGGGCGCGGATTTTACCTGATTGCTCGCCCGCACCGGGGCGGCGGCGTTCAGTGGCGGAACCGGCCCTGGCGCAGGAAGCGCAGCACCTGCTGCGCGGCTTCGGGCGAGCGCAACAGGCCGCTGTGGCTGGCCTGCACCACGCAATGGTCGCGCAGCCCGGGCAGGCGGGTTTCGGCCAGCGCCACGGTGCCGTCCGAGCCGCCGTCCAGCGGCGCCAGCCATCGCCCCACCCCGCGCGCGACGGTACCGGCGATCTGGCCGATCTCCGCCTCGCCCTCCCATTGCCCGACACCGTGCTGCAGCAAGGCCGCGCTGCGCCCCAGCGCCCAGCGCCCGCCGCGGCGGGCCAGGCCGCGCGCGGCGGCGCTGCCGCACAGCGGCGAGCCCAGGCAGACCACGCGGCGCACCGGCAATTCGGGCGCGGCGCGCAGCGCCTGCAGCGCGACCAGCCCGCCCAGGCTGTGACAGACCAGCAATTGCGCGCCGGTCGCCTGCAGACGTTCGATCAGCCGCGGCACGGCCTGCGCGGGTCCGCCGAGCACACTGGCGTAGCCGAACAGCGCCGGCGCCAGGCCCTCGGCACGCAGCCGGCGCGCGAGCGGCAACAGCCAGTGCGCGGTGTTCCAGATGCCGTGCACCAGCAGCACGTCGGCGGTCGCGGCGCTCGCCCGCTCACGCAGGATGCGTTGGGAGTGACCCGGGACGATCGAGGATGCGCCGGACACGGACGTCATGACCGCGACTTGGCGCCGGCTTCAGGTGAGCGCGACGACGTGCCGGATCTGACGTGGGGCGCTCGCGGGCCAATCAACGCCACCCGCGCCGGGCCGGCAGGCCGATAACCGATGCGCATGCCGACCTGCAGGCGACCGAGGTGGGGATGGTGCCGGTGGCACTCAGCGTGGCCGGGCGCCGGCAATCGTGGTCGCACGGCGCGCCAGCCAGGCATCGGCGCGCCGTTCAAGCGGCCGCAATGCGCGGGATGCGGCGCAGGATGAATTCGCGGTCGAGGATCTTGCCGACCGGGAAATCGTATTCGCCGACCTTCTCGAACCCGTAGCGGGCGTAGAAGCGCTGCGCGCCGAAATTTTCGGACCACACGCCAATCCACAGCGTGCGCGGGCCGTCGCGCTCCAGCCATTCCAGCGTGGTCTCGAACAGGCGGCTGCCCCAGCCGCTGTTCTGGTAGTCCTTCAACAGATACAGCCGCTTGAGCTCACCGTCGCCGGGACGCACGTCCTGGTGCGGCAGCCCGCAGGGGCCGGCGGCAGCGTGGCCGACCAGCAGGTTGTCCATCTCCAGCAGCCAGATCGCATAGTCCGGATGCGCCAGCACGATGCGCGCGCGCTCGACCGCATAGGTCTCCTGCAGGAAGCCGTGCAGATCCTCCTGCGGGTACAGATGCCCGAAGGTTTCGGTAAAGGTCTGCGCAGCCAGCAGCGACAAGGCTTCGGCATCGTCCGGTGTGGCGCGGCGGATGCGGGTCATGCGGGCGTCTCGTGCCGGGCGGACGTGGCAGCTTCGCGCATGCGGTGGTGGGGTCGCAAGCGGGGATTCGGGATTCGGGATTCGGGATTCGGGATTCGGGAATCGGGAATCGGGAATCGGGAATCGGGATTCGGGAATCGGGAATCGGGAATCGGGAATCGGGAATCGGGAATCGGGAATCGGGAATCGGGAATCGGGAATCGGGAATCGGGAATCGGAAGAGCATCCGCGATCCGATCCGCGTTTGCGCCCGGCGCGGGTGTGGATTGCGCGCAGTGCGTTGATGAGGGCGAGCGCGGGGCAAGGCCTTGCGTCGCGGCCGCGGCGGGCGCGGCCGCCGGCGGACATCGATCGTTGGGCCGGGCGCGACGCGCCCGCGGCATCCCTGCGTGCGACACGCTGCGCGATGCAGCGTGGCGGCTGCACGGCCACGCTGGCGTGGCCGTGGGTGGCAGGTCAGACCTGCTTGGGGCGGACCTGTACATGCACTTCGGCCAGCTGATCGGCGGCGATCGGCGACGGGGCGTCGGTCATCAGGTCCTGCGCGCCGGTGGTCTTGGGGAACGGGATGACGTCGCGGATGGAGTCGGTGCCTGCCATCAGCGCCGCAATGCGGTCGATGCCGAAGGCGATGCCGCCGTGCGGCGGTGCGCCGTAGTTGAGCGCATCCAGCAGGAAGCCGAACTTGGCGCGCGCTTCCTCGGCGCCGATGCCGAGCAGTTCGAACACCGCGCTCTGCATGTCCGGGCGGTGGATACGGATCGAACCGCCGCCGATTTCGTTGCCGTTGAGCACCATGTCGTAGCCGCGCGACACCGCGGTGCGGGCATTGGCGCGCAGGTCGGCGATGTCGTCCACCGCCGGTGCGGTGAAGGGGTGATGCAGGGCCACGTAGCGCTGCGCCTCCTCGTCCCACTCGAACATCGGGAAATCGGTGACCCACAGCGGCGCCCAGCCATCGGCGATCAGCTTGAAATCCTTGCCGGCCTTCAGGCGCAGCGCGCCCATGAAGTCGGACACGGTGTTGTAGCCGCCGGCACCGAAGAACACGATGTCGCCGTTGCCGGCCCCGACGTGCCTGAGCAGCGCAGCGAAGGCGTCTTCGCCGAAGAACTTGGCGATCGGCGAGCTGACTTCGCCGCTCTCCGACAGCTTGACGTAGGCCAGGCCCTTGGCGCCGTACTTGGCAGCGTGGGCGGCGTATTCGTCGATCTGCTTGCGCGACAGCGTGGCGCCACCGGGGATGCGCAGCGCGGCCACGCGGCCGTCGGCATCGTTGGCAGCGGCGGTAAACACCGGGAACTCGCTGGTCTTGACCAGTTCGGCCACGTCGACCAGTTCCAGCGCGATGCGCAGGTCCGGCTTGTCCGAGCCGTAGCGACGCATCGCCTCGGCCCAGGTCATGCGCGGGAACTGCGCGGCCAGGTCGACGTCCACCACTTCGGCGAAGATGGCGCGGATCATGTCTTCGACGAAATCCTGCACGTCGCGCTCGCGCACGAAGGCGAATTCCATGTCGAGCTGGGTGAATTCCAGCTGGCGGTCGGCGCGCAGCGCTTCGTCGCGGAAGCAGCGCGCGATCTGGTAGTAGCGGTCGAAGCCGGCCACCATCAGGATCTGCTTGAACAGCTGCGGGCTCTGCGGCAAGGCGTAGAACTCGCCCGGATGCATGCGCGCGGGCACCAGGAAGTCGCGTGCGCCTTCCGGGGTGGCCTTGGTCAGGATCGGGGTTTCGATGTCCTGGAAATCGCGTGCGTCCAGGTGCCGGCGCAGCGCCTGCACCAGCTTGATGCGGGTGCGCTGCATGCGCTGCATTTCCGGGCGACGCAGGTCCAGATAGCGGTACTTCAGGCGGGTCTCCTCGCCCGGATTTTCGTGCGCGTGGAACGGCAGCGGCGCGGCCTTGTTGAGGATGCTGATGCGGGTGGCGATCACTTCCACCTTGCCGGTGCGCAGCTTGTCGTTGACCGCGTGCCGCGCACGCACCACGCCTTCGACCTGCAGCACGTCCTCGTAGCCGAGGCTGGCGGCCACCTTGAACAGCTCGGCGCTGGCGTCGTCGCCGGCCACCGGTTCCACCGTCACCTGCACGATGCCTTCGTGGTCGCGCAGGTCGATGAAGCACACCCCGCCCAGGTTGCGGGCCACGTCGGTCCAGCCGGCGAGAGTGACGGTTTGGCCGATCAAGGTCTCGTCGACCAGGCCGCAGAAGTGGGTACGCATCGAAAGCTCCGCTGAAAAACCCGACACAGGACAGCGCCGGAGAGCCGGATATTCTGGGGCCGGCGGGCGGCAGGAGCAAATGCGCGGGCGCTCATGGCCGCTTAAGTCAGGGCCCGGCTGAATAGGCGCCAGACCCTTCCGCACCAAGGACGCCACGATGCTGCGCACCGCCCTGCTGCTCTCCGGCTTCGGCCTGATCACCCTGACCGGCCTGCTGACCAGCGCGTCGGCCGCCGCGCAGGACCGCGGCTGGAACGGCCCCAGCATCACCTGCTCCAGCAAGGACAACCGTCGCCGGGAGTGCGATACGCCGTTCCGCGGCCGCGCGGTGCTGGTCGAGAACATCTCCGGCACGCGCTGCATCGAAGGCCGCAACTGGGGCAGCGAGCGTGGCCGGGTCTGGGTCGATAACGGCTGCCGCGCGCGCTTTGTCGATGGCCGCAACGGCGGCGGCTGGGGCGGCAACGGTGGCCCCGGCGGCGGGGTGGCCGGCACGGTGCGCTGCGAGAGCAACGACCAGCGCCAGAAGATCTGCGACACCGGCTGGCGCCGCGCGATGCTGGTGCGCCAGCTGTCCAACACGCCCTGCGTGGAAGGCCGCAACTGGCGCCAGGACGGGGGCCGGATCTGGGTGGACGACGGCTGCCGGGGCGAGTTTGCGCAGGCGCGCGGCGGCTGGGACCGGGGTGACGGCGGCTACGGTGGCCGCGACGACCGCCCGCGCAACGATTACGCCATCACCTGCGCCAGCGACGACCGCCGCCTGCGCACCTGCGGCTGGGACGGACGCTATGGCCGCCCGGTGCTGACCCGCCAGCTGTCCGACACGCGCTGCGAAGGAGGCCGCAGCTGGGGCTACGACGACCGCCGCGCGACGGTGTGGGTCAACGCTGGTTGCCGGGCGCGCTTCGAGGCGCGTTGAGGCCACGGATGGGCGCGCCGCGCGCGGCTGGGTCCAGGATTGTGACTTCCGCCCTGGCAGCGGCTGCGGCGCGCTGGTCCGGCTCAGGCGGGGTCGGACGCGGGCTTGGCAGCAGGCCTGCTCTCGGCGGCGGCCGCCGGCTTGGCATCGCCACCGGCGCCGCTGCTCTCGGTGAGATTTTTCTTCTTCTCGCCCGCCGACTTGAAGTCTGTCTCGTACCAGCCGCTGCCGGACAGACGGAACGACGGCGCGGTGACCTGACGCTTGATCGTGGCCGCCGCGCAGGCCGGACAGGTCTGCGGATCGGGGTCGGCCATCTTCTGCAGGCGGTCGAAGGCGTGACCGCAGGTGGTGCACTGGAAACCGTAGATGGGCATGGCAGGATCAGCTGAAGACGATGCGGGGCGCAGATTCTAGACGGATGCGGGCGGGCAGGTGCAGTGGTCCGTCTGCGACGTTGAACACGCGCGAGCGTGTTGCGTACAAGAGACATCGATCGATGGTGGTTGGGTCGCGCTTGCGCGCCAGGTGCGCTCGCTGACCACCGCAGCCCGCATCGGCAGATAGCAAGACGGTTAAGAGTGTTCACGCGCATGCGGAAGAACGCAATCTGCGCATCGAGTGGTCATCAGGTCTGCGTGACTGCCCGAACTGCGCGGGTAGATGAGGCAGTCATCCCGCACGCCAGAGACTCACGCCTTGCATCAACCTGACACCACATCAGCGGGTATCGAGAGCTACAGAGCCAGGTCGCTTCGATCAAGCTGCACCACCCGGCTGCTACACTCGCCAACGTGATCGACGCGCCTCTCCCCCCACGAGGACCGCATCCATGTTGCGGCTGACTGCCTTATTGCTGGGCGTTGCCCTGCTGCTGACCGGCAGCGGGCTGCTCGGCACCTTGCTTGCCGTGCGCGGTGGCCAGGCCGGTTTCGATGCGCGTGCGCTGGGCCTGATCATGTCCGGGTATTTCGCCGGCTTCTTTCTCGGCACCTTTTTCGCACCGCCGCTGATTCGGCGCATCGGGCATATCCGCGCATTCGCCTTTTACGCGGCACTGGCGGCGATTGCCGTGTTGCTGCATCCGATCTGGTTGAACGCCTGGGGCTGGGGCCTGCTGCGCCTGGTCACCGGCGCGGCACTGGTCGGCCTGTACACGGTGATCGAAAGCTGGCTCAACGCCGAGCCGGACGCGCGTCGGCGCAGTCGGGTGTTCTCGGTGTACATGGCGATCAATCTGTCGGCACTGGCGCTGGGCCAGATCCTGCTCACCGCAGGCGATGCGGGCGCACCGGCGATGTTTACGCTGACGGCGATCCTGATCTGCGCGGCAGTGATGCCGGTGATGACCACGCGCCTGATTCCGCCCGAAGTCCCGCACGTCTCGCGCCTGCGCCTGAAAACGCTGTACGCGTTGGCGCCGGTGGCGACCATCGGCGCGGGACTGTCGGGCCTGGCGATGGGGGCGTTCTGGGGCTTGTTGCCGGTGTACGCCAACCGCATCGGGCTGGATGCCGATGGCGTGGCGATGTTCATGCTCACCGCCATCATCGGCGGCGCAGTGTTGCAGTGGCCGATCGGGCGCATCAGCGATGGCCATGACCGGCGCATCGGCCTGGTCACGATCAGCCTGCTGGCGGCCGGCATCGCGATCGCTGCCGCGCTGCCGATGGTGCAGGCACAGACCCAACTGTTGTTCGTGCTGTTCTTCGTGTACGGCGGGCTGGCGTTCTCGCTGTATCCGTTTGCGGTGGCACACATGCTCGATTACCTGCCGCGCGAAGATCTGCTCTCCGGCTGCAGCAGCCTGCTGCTGGTGCATGGCGTGGGCGCGGCGATCGGCCCGGCCCTGGCCGGTGGCGCGATGCAAAAATTCGGCCCTGCGGCGCTTCCGGTGTATTTCGCGGTGATGCTGCTGGCACTGGCCGGATTTACGCTGGCACGCCTGCTGCGCTTCACGCGCCGCCGCACCCACCCGATCTCGTTCCGCCCGATGTTGCGCACCACGCCGTCGGCGCTGGAGTTGATGCCGGAAACCCAACAGACCGAAACAGCGCCGCACGCCAAGAGCGGCTGATACACCTGTTTCGCTGTCGTCAGTCGCTGCGCTGCTGATCAGGCGATCTGCGGCGTTGCTGCAGAGGCCCCTTTACCCGCCCACCATTGCGAGGGGCGCCGCGAGGCGAAGCAGCTGGTTGACGACTTTTTGAATGGATCAGCTATGGAGCGGTCGATCTGCTGCTTGGCTGCAAGGCCCTTGCTCGCCCACCATCGCGGGGGCGCCGCAAGGCAGAGCAGATGGTGGAGGACTTTTTGGATGGATCAGCTATGGAGCGGTCGATCTGCCGCTTGGCTGCAAGGCCCTTGCCCGCCCACCATCGCGGGACACGCCGCAAGTACGTCGATGTAGGCGCTTACGCGACGGTGGGCGGGCAAGGACCAGTCGAGATGGTCGGTGTGCATGGTTAAGAGCAGTGCGTGATGCGCGCTGCTCGATACTGGTGTGCCGCTCGAAGCCCGACACACGTGCGACGACCGACTTTTCACGCGACTACCAACCAACTTCCTGGCACGGTGTCCTCACCGGTTGCGGGCCCCTTGGCGGCATGGATGCCGCCAAGGGGCCTCCATGGACGGATTCACGGCGTGTCCCGCAAGTGGTGAGGGCACCGCGCACTCGACTCAGCAGGCTTCTGGCATAAGCACTTGAGTGCATCTACAACAACGCGACGACTCGAAATCGCTTGTCTTGAAGTGGAGACAACGCTGCGACACGAAACTCCGGGTGTCTTGCAATAGCGCGGCCCAGAAACATCGAAACAGCGCTGAATCGCCATCGTCCCGACGTTAGGACTTTCTAAATCCGTCCAGTGATCCCGGCCACACCTTTAGCGCGGTCATCATCACGCAATGCAGGCGCGGCAGTCTTTGCAGACCCTCCCCGTCTGTTGGATTGCAATGGATTCGACGTCCTCCTCGCGCGTGCGCCGTCCGGCCACGCTCGCCTTGTTGCTGGTTCCGCTCACCCTGCCCGCTTACGCACAACAAGTCCCGGATGGCGCAGCGTCTGGCCCGGCTGCGGCCGAACCGGGCAGCGCTGGCGAACAGGTGTCCACGCTGGACCAGGTGCAGGTGGTCGGCCAGGCGATGACGTATTCCAAGACCAACGTCAGCAAGGAAATGCTGGACCGCCAGTTCGTGCTCGGCAGCGTCAACGATGCGCTCAACGAACTGCCCGGCGTGGTGGTCACCGAGGCCGATGCCTTCGGCTCGTCGGATTGGGGCACCCAGATCAGCATGCGCGGCTTTGTCAGCAATCGCGATACCCAGCAGATCGGCACCACCATCGATGGCGTGCCCAACGGCGGCTCGGCGTATGGCGGCGGCTCCAAGGCCAACCGTTTCATCGACATGCCGGATCTGGAAACCGTGGAAGTCAGCCAGGGCACCGCCGACATCGCCTCGCGCTCCAACGAAGCGCTGGGCGGCACCTTGAACTATCTCACCGGCGACCCGCTGGAAACGCAGCGCGTGCGCGTGATCGGCGGCATCGGCGACAACCAGGCGCGCAAGTATTACGCGCGCTACGACACCGGCCTGCTCGGCGGCAACACACGCGCCTGGGTCAGCGGCTCGTCGGCACGCAACGACGACTGGATCGACGGCAGCGGCCACACCCGTCGCGATCATCTGGCCGGCAAGTTCGTCAGCGTGTTGGACAAGTGGACGCTCAGCGGCTATGCGTCCTACGACGATGCCGACGAATCCGAATACACCAGCGTGACGCCCGAGCAGTTCGCGCGCGACCCCGAGCACGATCTGTTGACCGGCGCGCTCACCGGCATTGCGTACCTGGACCAGAACTACCGCTCCGGCTCGCGCGCGCTGCGCAAGAACACCTTTGGCTACCTGCGTGGCGCCTTCGATGGCGGCAATGGTTTCAAGACCACGCTGACCGGCTATGCGCATCGCATGCAGGGCCGCGGCGACTGGATTCCGCCGTATCTGGTGGATGTCACCAACGATGGCGCTGGCGCACCCGAATCCGAGGCACGTGGCGGCAACACCGTGTATGGCGGCAGCGACCTGGGCAAGCTGTATTACCTCACCCCTGGTGGCGCGGCTGCGACCATGCTGGCCGGGTGCGCCGGCAGCGATGCGGTGCCGGCCGAGTCCAACCCGGCCTGCTATCCAGCCGGCTCGGTGCCGGTGCAGTCGTATCGGCACAGCCACTACGACAACCACCGCGCCGGCGCGATGGCCGATGTGGAATGGCGCGCCGATCTCGGCGCCATCGACAACACCGTGCGCGCCGGCGCCTGGCTGGAGCGCTACGACCGCAGTGTCACCCGCGACTGGCATCGCCTGCTCAACGTCGGCACCAACATCGGCTTCGATCATCAGCCGTACTGGGTGCAGTTCAAGGACAACTATCAGACCGACGAACAGATGTATTACGTCGAGGACGTGATGCGCTACGGCGCCTTTGCCTGGCGCGTGGGTGTCAAGCAGTTCTTCGTCGACCAGACCCGCGACCGCCGCATCGACGATGCGCAGCATGTGCAATCGGATTCGCATTCGGACCCGCTGCTGTCGGCCGGCCTGACCTGGACCACCCCGCTGCAGGGCCTGGAAGCCTTTGCCGGTTACTCGCAGAACTTCGCTGCGATTCCCTCCGGCGTGCTCGGCGAAACCGACCCGGTCGCACTGAGCCGCGTGCAACCGGAGACCGCCGACAACGTCGAACTCGGCCTGCGCCTCAGCCGCTGGCCGCTGACCGGCAGCGTGACCCTGTACGACATCCGCTTCGACAACCGCATCGTCTATGTGCCGGCCAACTTCGTCACCGGCATCGACTATCTGGGCGAAACCGACGGCGTTTACGAGAACTTCGGCGGCGTGCATGCGCGCGGCGTGGAAGCGGCACTGGGCTATGGCTGGGACAACGGCTGGCGCATCAACGGTGCCTATACCTACAACAAGGCCGATTACCTGGGCAGCGGCGATGTCGCACGCGACACCGCGCTGGAGATCACCCCCGGCGCGCAGGTGATCGGCCAACCGCGCAACACCCTGGTGATGTCGGCGGACTGGCGCGGCCAGGCGTGGCGCTTCGGTGTGTCCGGGCGCTATCTGGGCAAGCGCTACCTGGATGCCTCCAACCGCGCCGCACTCGATGGCGTGACCACCTTCGATGCCAACCTGGGGGTGGAACTGTCGCAGCTGTCGTCGCAGCTCAAAGGCCTGCAGCTGGCGCTCAACGTCAGCAACCTCACCGACAAACGCTACCTGGAAGGCGTGGACGGCAGCGACAGCGCCTTTATCGCCGCGCCGCGCACGGTCGGGCTGACCTTGACGCTGGATCTCTGACGTCGGCGGCGCATTGCCGAGCTGCGGGATGGCCATTGCGACGTGCGCGGGCGGATCGGGCTGAAGACACGCCACCCGATCCGCTCCCTGCATCGCCTGCCACGCAGGTGCACGTTGCAAGCACACGACAGAACACACGCGCTGACGCATTGGGTACGCTCGACCCGCTCCAACGCAGACAGGATGGGAGCGCCAACCAGGTGACACGATGATCGACCTTCCCCGCCGCCGCGTTCTGCAGACCGGGCTTGCCGGTGCCGCCGCGGCGCTGCTGCCTCCCAGCATCGCGCGGGCCGCCGCCATCGCGCCGGACCGCCGCACCGGCACGCTGGAGGATCTGCAGCACGTGGTGATCCTGATGCAGGAAAACCGCGCCTTCGATCATTACTTCGGCAGCCTGCCCGGCGTGCGCGGGTTCGGCGATCGTTTTCCGATTCCCGCACCGCCACTGCCGGGTGCACCCGCGCGCACGGTGTGGCTGCAGCCCAGCGAAGACGGCCGCCAATGGCTGACGCCGTTTGCGCTGGATACGGCCGCGCAATTCGGCTTCATGCGCGTGCAAGGCACGCCGCATAGCTGGGTGGATGCGCAGCGCGCCTGGGATCACGGGCGGCTCGGGCATTGGGCTGCGGCCAAGCACAACCATGCGCTGGGCTATTACCGGCGTGCGGATATTCCGTTCCAGTACGCGCTCGCCGACGCCTTCACCCTCTGCGATGCGTACCACGCCTCGATCCAGACCGGCACCAATTCCAATCGCGTGTTCCTGTGGAGCGGCGGCAACGACCCGCAGGCACGTGCCGGTGGCCCGGTGATCGGCAACTCGCACGACAACTTTGCGGAGCTGGGCGGTTTCCCCGAACCTTACCGCTGGACGACCTACGTCGAGCAGCTACAGAACGCCGGCGTGTCCTGGCAGATCTATCAGGACATGCGCGACAACTTCACCGACAACCCGCTGGCGGGCTTTGCGCCGTTCCGGCAGGCCTTCACTGCTGCGCCCGGGCACGATGCGCAACTGCGCGCGCGTGGCGTCAGCACGCGCGGTGTCGAGCAGCTGCGCGCCGATGTGCTGGGCGGGCAACTGCCATCGGTGAGTTTCATCATTGCCGATGCGGCCGGCAGCGAACATCCTGATCCCTCCAGTCCTGCGCAAGGCGCGGCCTACACCGCACGCGTGCTGGATGCGCTCACCGCCGACCCGCAGGTCTGGAGCCGCACCGCACTGCTGTTGATGTTCGACGAGAACGACGGCTTTTTCGATCACATGCCGCCGCCGGCGCCGCCGTCGCCGGACCCACGCGCGGCCGGCGGCTTTGCCGGCGCATCCAGCATCGCCACCGACGGCGATTACCACCGCCACCCGGCACCGGGCGAACAGAAGGTGGATCTGCCCGAGCTGCGCGGCCGCCCCTATGGCCTGGGTCCACGTGTGCCGCTGTACGTGATCTCGCCGTGGAGCCGCGGCGGCTGGGTGGATTCGCAGGTGTACGACCACACATCGGTATTGCGGCTGCTGGAACGCCGCTTCGGCGTGCCCGCACCGGAGATCACGCCGTGGCGGCGCGCAGTCTGTGGCGACCTGGTCAATGCGTTCGATTTCCGCACGGCCGATGCGCGCCCGTTCGCCGCGGCGCTGCCCGATGTCAGCACGACCGCAGCGCGCGCGGCAGCCCTGCGCGAACACGCACTGCCGCCCTTGCCCACCGCGTTGCAACCGCCGCAGCAGCCGTTCGGTACACGCCGCTCGCGCGCGCTGCCGTATCGCCCAGGCGTGGAACTGGCCCCGTTGCCCGAGCGTGGCCAGGTGAGGCTGCGCATGTCCAACGCCGGCGCTGCGGTGGTATTGCATGTCTACGACCGCTTCGATCTTGCGGCGATTCCGCGCCGTTACACCGTAGGCAGCGGCGCAGCAATGGACGCCACCTGGACCACCGACGATGGCCGTTACGATCTGTGGTTGCTCGGCCCCAACGGATTCCATCGCCACTACCGTGGCGATCTGAGCGCACCGGTGCTGGTGGCCGAGATCACCCAGGATGCGAACGATCCCGCGGCCGTGTCGTTATCGCTGCGCAATGCCGGCAGTACGGCCGTGCAGGTGGAGTTGCAACCGGCCGCGTATTCCACCGCGCAGCCGCACGAACGCCTGAGCGTTGCACCCGGCACCACCGAGCAGCGTCGCTGGAAGGCGGCGGCAACTGGCGGCTGGTACGACCTGTGGGTACACCACGACGGCGCAGCCCAGCGTCTGGCCGGACGTATCGAAACCGGCGCTGACAGCGTCAGCGATCCAGCCATGGGCGGGCCGGCGCGGCTGCAGCAAGACCTGCCCTTGCCGGGCGGCGCACGCGGCTGAGCCTTGCAGCCAGGACTGTCTGACCTCGAAACCCTGGGGGAAACAGGAAGCGCCTGGCGGTCTCACACGAGCGATAACGCGCAAGACAGCGGGACGTTGCAGTCAACCCACGATGCTGTCGCGCACCGCGGCAGCCACTGCCTTCAACGCCGCATCGCGCGCATCGCTGTCGACGCTGGCGCCATTCAAGTATGCGGTGAGCAGCAATGGCGCCTTGCCTGCCGGCGGCCAGACGATGGCGATGTCGTTGCGGGTGTCGCTGCCGTTGCTGCCGGTCTTGTCGCCGATCTTCCAGCCGCGCGGCAGGCCGGCGCGCAGGCAGGTCGCGCCGGTGCGGTTGTCGATCATCCAGTCGGTCAGCTGCTTGCGCGAGGCCGGCTGCAGCGCGTTGCCGAGCAGCAGGGTGCGCAAGGTGGCGGCCATTGCCGCCGGCGTGGTGGTGTCGCGCGGGTCGTCCAGGGCGAACCGGTTCATCTCCGGCTCGTGGCGGTCGCTGCGCGTGTGCGCATCGCCGATGCCGCGCAGGAACGCGGTCACGCCGGCCGGGTTGCCGACCAGCGGAAACAGCAGGTTGGCAGCCGGATTGTCGCTGTAGATCATCGTGGCCCGGCAGAGCTCGGCCACGCTCAGCGACCCGCCGACATGGCGCTCGGTGACCGGGGCATGCTCGAGCATGTCGGAAGCGCGGATCGTGATCCGGTGCGCCAACGTCAGCTCGCCCTTGTCCACCCGCTGCAGCACCGCAGCAGCCAATACAAATTTGAAGGTGCTGCACATCGGAAAGCGTTCGTCCTCGCGCCGGCCGAGGCGCTTGCCGGTGGCGCTGTCGAGCAGGCTGATGCCCAGGCGGCCGCCGCTGCCGCGTTCGATCTCGGCCCACTGTGCCCGCAGCACATCGTCCACCGTCATCGCCGGGGTGAGTGCCCATGCAGGTCTGGAGGCCGCAAGCAGCACGCCCGCGCCGGTTGCGTACAAGAATTGTCGACGGTTCAACATAAAGCAGCCTCCCGGAGAGAGCCCGCAGTGTCGGCGCATGCCGGCCACCGGACTATTGCGATGTTTCGATCCCTGACATGAATTGAACTAATCTCTGTGCATGCCCCGGCCTCGTCTCCCCCTCAATGCCCTGCGCGCCTTCGAGGCCGCCGCGCACCACCAGAACCTGACCCGCGCCGCGAGCGAGCTGTGCGTCAGCCAGGCCGCGCTCAGCCACCAGATCAAGGCGCTGGAGCAGCAACTGAGAACCAGCCTGTTCCACCGCCTGCCGCGCGGCGTGGCGCTTACCGACGAAGGCGCGGCACTGGCGCCGGTGCTCGGCGAGGCCTTCGACCGCATCGCCGCCACCCTGGAGCGCTTTGCCGATGGGCGCTATCGCGAGGTGCTCAGCGTCGGCGTGGTCGGTACCTTCGCCACCGGCTGGCTGCTGCCGCGACTACCGGCGTTTCAAGCCGCGCATCCGGATATCGAATTACGCCTGTCCACCCACAACAACAGGGTCGATCTGGCCGGCGAAGGCCTGGATCTGGCGATCCGCTTTGGCGACGGCGACTGGCAGGGCCAGATCGTCCATGCGCTGATGGAGGCGCCGTTTGCGCCGGTGTGCGCACCCAGCATGGCGCGCGGCTTGCGCACCCCGGCCGATCTGGCGCAGCTGCCGTTACTGCGCTCGTACCGCCTGGACGAATGGCCGCAGTGGTTTCGCGCGGCGGGCGTAACCGAGGTCGCCGCGCGCGGGGCGATGTTCGATTCGTCGTTGACCCTGGCAAGCGCCGCAGCGGCCGGTGCCGGCGTGGCGTTGTTGCCGTTGCCAATGTTTCGCCAGGATCTGGCTGCCGGGCGCCTGGTGTGTCCGTTCCCGATCCAGATCGATGCCGGACGCTATTGGCTGACCCGGCTGCGCTCGCGGCCGGCCGGCGCCGCCGCGCTCAGCTTTCACCGCTGGCTAGCGCAAACTATTTCCGCATGAGCGGTCCAGCGGCACCTGTTCCCTCTGGACCCGTGCCGAAAGCGGCACGCCGACATACTCGCTGCTGGCCGCCTGTTTTAGAGATGAAAGAAGTGATGAAAAGAATAGCTGCAATAGCTTTATTCCCGGAAAGTGATGGCTATATTGGGCTCCCATCCCGCATCAGGCAGCCCCATGATCACGCCTTCGCATCTTCTTCGTTTCTCGCTCTTTATCGGCGCAGGTGTTGCTGCCGCCAACGCGACAGCGCAAGCCACTGCCCCTGCAACAACCTCGCCTCCCGCAACGAACGCCGCTGCCCAACAAGATGCCGCACCCGCGCCCAGCTTCGAACAATGGCTGGTCGACTTCCGCCAGCGTGCGCTCGCTGCCGGCATTGAAACAACCACGCTGGACACTGCATTCGCTGGCGTCACACCCGATCCATCGGTGCAGGCACTGGATCAGCAGCAGCCCGAATTCACCCGCTATCTCTGGGATTATCTCGACGACCGTGTCACCCCGTCCGCCATCCAGCAAGGACAGCAACTGCTGGTCAGCCAGCGCGCCCTCTTTCAAAAGTTGCAGCAGCAATACGGTGTGGATCCGGGCATCCTGACGGCCATCTGGAGCATCGAGAGCGCGTACGGCAAACAGATTGGCGACCGCTACGTGATCCGTTCGCTGGCGACGCTGGCGCATGAGGGTCGGCGCACCCGCTATGGCAATACGCAACTGCTTGCGGCGTTGCAGATCCTGCAGACGGAAAAAGGCGTCGATCGATCGCAGTTCATAGGCTCGTGGGCCGGCGCCATGGGACAGACGCAATTCATTCCGAGCACCTATCGCGACTACGCCGTCGACGACGATGGGGACCACAAACGGGATGTGTGGATTCCAGTGCGGATGCCTTGGGCTCTGCCGCGAATTATCTCAAGCAGAGCAACTGGAGCAGCGCTGTTCCCTGGGGCCAGGAAGTGCATCTGTCAGGCGGCTTCGACTACGCGCAGGCCGACATGACGATCAAGAAAACCGTTGCCGAATGGCAGCGCCAGGGTGTGGTGTGTGGCAGCAAGCCGATTGCGCCCGCACTGGCCCAGGAACAGGCATCGGTGCTTTTGCCCACCGGGTATCGCGGCCCGGCTTTCCTGGTGTTCGACAATTTCCGCAGCATTCTGCGCTACAACAATTCCACCGCCTATGCGCTGGCGGTCGGTCTACTGGCCGATGGCTATGCAGGCGGAGCCGGGGTCGAGCAGCCCTGGCCCAAAGACGATCCGCCGCTTAATAGCGTGGCAGATATCACCGAGCTGCAGCAGCGGCTGACCGACAAGGGATTCGACGTGGGCGGCGTCGACGGTGCGCTGGGGCCGCGAACTCGCCAGGGAATCCGTGCCTTCCAGCGCAGCCAGCAGTTGCCGCAGGACGGGTATGCCAGCACGTCGTTACTGGCACGACTGCGGGCAGGCTGATCACACGACGTGACCGTCGCAGGGATCGGCAACGCCGGTACCGCGTAGCCCGCGATGGTCCTGCCACATCGGGCGGTGCCACGCACGCGCGCCTTGATGAGGCAAGCACGGCGCGATACCGGCGCAGTGACGTTCTTCCGGCTGGGTGCGCCGCCACGGCGCAGCCGGAAGCGCGCTGTCAGTCCGCCCCGTCCAGCAGCTCCATCCACGCCGCCTCGGCGGCGGCCAACTGCTGCGCCGTCGCCTCGCGGTCGCGGCCCAGCACCGCCATCTTGTCGTTGTCGGCATAGTTGCCGGGGTTTGCGAGTTCGCGGTCCAGTGCAGCCAGCGCCGCTTCCAGTTCGCCGACGCGCTTTTCCGCGCTGGCCAGCTTGTGCGGGTTGACGGCTTTCTTCGGCGGCAGCGGCTTGGTTGGCGGTGGCGGGGTCGGCGCCACTTCGGCCATCTTCTGCTTGGTGCCCTGGGCGGCCGGGCGGCTGCGCAGCCACGCGGCGTATTCGTCCAGATCGCCATCGAACGGCTCGACCACGCCATCGGCCACGCGCCAGAAACTGTCGCAGACCAGGCCGATCAGATGGCGGTCGTGCGAGACCATCACGATCGCGCCTTCGAAGTCGCTCAGCGCTTCGGCCAGGGCCTCGCGCATTTCCAGGTCCAGATGGTTGGTCGGTTCGTCCAGCAGCAGCACGTTCGGCTGCTGCCAGGCGATCAGCGCCAGCGCCAGGCGCGCGCGCTCGCCGCCGGAGAACCCATCCACCACTTCGAAGGCGCGGTCGCCGGCAAAATTCCATTTACCCAGGAAATCGCGGAACGCCTGATTGGCGCCATCCGGCGACAGCTCGCGGAAGTGGTCCATCGGCGATTGACCTTCGTGCAGCGATTCCACCGTGTGCTGGGCGAAGTAGCCGATGCGCAGATCCGGATGCGCGCTGCGCTCGCCCGACAGCGGCGCCAACTCGCCCACCAGCGTCTTCACCAGCGTGGTCTTGCCCGCCCCGTTGGGACCGAGCAGGCCGATGCGGTCACCCGCCTCCAGGCCGAAACCGACGTCGTGCAGGATGACGGTTGCGGTGCTGCCCCCATCCGCCCGCGACCGTTCCCCCGCCAGCGGGGGAACGGTCGCGGGCGCGGGATAACCGGCTTGCAGATGATTGAGCCGGATCAACGAAAACGGCAGCCGATTGGGCTGCGCGAACTGGATGCGGAATTCGCGCTCGGCGCGTACCGCCTCGGTGCCGGCCATCTTGGCCAGGCGCTTCATGCGGCTCTGCGCCTGGGTGGCCTTGCTGGCCTGCGCCTTGAAGCGGTCGATGAAGCTCTGCAGATGCGCACGCTCGGCCTGTTCCTTGTCGTGGGCGATCTGCTGCTGACGCAAGTGCTCGATGCGCTGGCGCTCGAAATCGGTATAGCCGCCGACATACAGCTTGGCGGTGCCGCCGTGCAGATGCAGCGTATGCGTGGCCACGTTGTCGAGGAACTCGCGGTCATGCGAAATCAGCAGCAAGGTGCCCGGGTACTTGAGCAGCCATTGCTCCAGCCACAGCACCGCATCCATGTCCAGGTGGTTGGTGGGTTCGTCCAGCAGCAGCAGGTCGCTGGGCATCATCAGCGCGCGCGCCAGGTTCAGGCGCACCCGCCAGCCGCCGGAGAACGAGGACACCGCGCGGTGATGGGTGTCGGCCGGGAAGCCCAGGCCGTGCAGCAACTTGCCGGCACGCGCCTCGGCATCGTAGGCGCCCAGCTCGGCCATCTTCTGGTGCGCGTTGGCGACCGCTTCCCAGTCCTCGCGCGCGGTGGCTGCGGCCTCTTCCTGCAGGATCGCGGAGACCTCGATGTCGCCACCGAGCACGAACGACAGCGCCGGATCGGGCAGCGACGGGGTTTCCTGCGAGACGCTGGCGGTGCGCACCTTGCCGGGCAGGTCGACATCGCCCTTGTCCGCTTCCAGTTCGCCCTTGACCGCGGCGAACAGGCTCGACTTGCCGGTGCCGTTACGGCCCACCACACCGACGCGGTAGCCGGCATGCATGGTCAGGTCGACGTTGGACAACAGCAGGCGCTCGCCGCGTCGCATGGAGAAGTTGCGCAGGGAAATCATTGATGGACAGTCCGATAGAACGAAAAGGAATGAGCAGATGAGCAGCACTCCTGCGACGCCATTCTAGCGTTAACGAATAATTAGCGCCTTCGGACTGGCCGTCGTTCCCTTCGCATCGCCGCGACAAGACCCCGCCCAGCCTTGCTGGTCCTGCCTGGACCCCCGTTCGGAGTTGTCATGAATTACCCGTTGTCCACGCTCGCAACCGCCGTCGTTGCGGCGCTGCTCGCCTCCCCCGCCTTCGCCCAGACCGCCACCCCGGCCAGCGCGCCCGCCAATACGCTCGATACCGTCATCGTCACCGGCACCCGCGTCTCCGACCGTACCGTGGCCGAGTCGCAGTCGCCGATCGACATCATCAGCGCCGAGTCGCTGCAGGCCACCGGCACCCCGGAGCTGGCCACCGCGTTGGCCCGCGCGCTGCCGTCGCTGAACTTCCCGCGCCCGGCCCTGAGCGACGGCACCAGCGCGATCCGTCCCGCGCAGCTGCGCGGCCTGTCGCCGGACCAGGTGCTGGTGCTGGTCAACGGCAAGCGCCGCCACACCTCCTCGCTGCTCAACCTCAACGGCACCATCGGCCGTGGCGCCGCGGCAGTGGACCTGAACACCATTCCGGTCGCGGCGATCGCGCGGGTGGAAGTGCTGCGCGACGGCGCCTCGGCGCAATACGGCTCCGATGCCATCGCCGGTGTGGTCAACATCGTGCTCAAGGGCGCGGAAAAGGGCGGCAGCCTGCAGGCCGGCTTCGGCCGGTATTCGGCCGGCGACGGCAGCAACTACGAGCTGTCCGGCGACACCGGCGTGGCCTACGGCAACGAGCGCGGCTGGCTGCATGTGGCCGCCCAGCTCAACCAGCAGGACCCCACCGACCGCGCGCGCGGCTATGCCGGCGCGCCCAGCGTCTCGCAGCCGGCCGTGGGCCAGAAGGCGTTCAAGATCGGCGACCCGGACGTCAATGCGCAGGCGGTCTCGGCCAATACCGAATTCGCCTTCAGCGACAGCATCACCGGCTACGCGTTCGCTACTGCCAGCAACCGCGACATCACCTCGTTCGCGTTCTTCCGCGCGCCGGGCAGCACCACCCAGAATATTGTGTCGATCTATCCGCAGGGCTTTCTGCCGCAGATCCAGACCTACGCCAAGGACCGCTCGCTGGTGGCCGGCGTGCGCGGTTCCACCGCCAGTGGCTGGGACTGGGACGCCAGCTACAACTACGGCTACAACAAGATCGATTTCCACACCCGCAACACGCTCAATGTGAGCCTGGGCCCGACCTCGCCAACTTCGTTCTACGATGGCGCGCTGGAGACCACGCAGAACATCGTCAACCTGGACGTCAAGCGCGGTTTCGACTGGGGCCTGGCGTATCCGGTGACAGTGGCCTTCGGCGCGGAATACCGCAACGAGAAGTGGAACCAGTCGCCGGGCGAAGTGGGCTCGTATTTCCAGGCCGGCACGCTGGCCGGTGGCGCGCAGGGCTTTGGCGGATTCGCGCCCAGCGTATCCGGGCGGTATTCGCGTGACAGCTACGCGCTGTATGCGGACCTGGAAGCCGACTTCACCGACAAGTTCTCCGCCGGCCTGGCCGGGCGTTACGAGGACTTCGACGACTTCGGCAGCCAGGCATCGGGCAAGTTGTCCGGGCGCTATGCGTTCACCGACAGGATCGCGTTGCGCGGCACGGTGGCGTCGGGCTTCCGCGCGCCATCGCTGGCGCAGCAGTATTTCCAGTCCACCAGCACCACCTTCCTTGCCGGCAATCCGAACCCGTTCGAGATCCGCACCTTCCCCGCCGACAGCAACGTGGCGCGCGCGCTCGGCGCCGAGCCGCTGGATGCCGAGACCTCGCTGTCCTACAGCCTGGGCCTGGTCCTGCAGCCCACCGATGCGCTCTACCTCACCGTGGATGCGTACCAGATCGATGTGGACGACCGCATCGTGCTGTCGTCCAACCTCACCGGCACCGATGTGCGCAACCTGCTGGAATCGCAGGGCATCTTCGGCATCAACGGCGGGCGCTACTTCACCAATGCGGTGGACACGCGCACGCGCGGCGTGGACGTGGTCGGCAGCTACCGCTGGCAGCTCGCCGCCAGCAGCGTGGACCTGACCGCCGGCTACAACTATTCGGAAACCGAAGTACGCAGCGTCGCCGCCAATCCCGCCGCGTTGTCGGCCAACGGGCTGAGCCTGGAGCGTATCGACCGCACCGAACGCGGGCGCATCGAGGAAGGCTTCCCACGCGACAAGTTCCTGGTCAACGGCAGCTGGAACCTGGAGCACTGGACGCTGGCATTGGGTGCCACGCGCTACGGCAAGTACAGCACCCGTCCGGCCGCAGCGATCAACGACCAGACCTTCGGCGCCAAGTGGGTGGTGGATGCCTCGGCCAGCTACAAGGTGGATCGCTGGACGCTGACCCTGGGTGCGGACAACCTGCTGGACGAGTACCCGGACGAGAACAACTTCGCCAATTCCACCAGCGGGCAGTTCCCGTACAGCAATCTGTCGCCGTTCGGCTTCAACGGTGCCTACGTGTACGGCCGCATCAACTATCGCTGGTAATCAATACAGCGATCCACCCTGCTGCGGCGTTGCCACGCGTTGGTTGCCGACGCGCGCGGCACGGTCGCATCCTGACGCCTGACCACACGCCCCGGCCTGCCCGGGGCGTGTGCGTTCCGGCTGGCTGTTTGTTCTGCCATGCAGCCATCCAGCCGCGGGCATCGACGCGCCGTGAAGAGCTGCCGGCGGCCGCGGTGGTATCAACACCGCTTCCACCCTGCCGGAGCACCCATCATGGACGCAGCGCAGCTCTCACGTGGCCGCCTGATCGATCACCTGCATCTGGTCGTCCACGACCTGGCGGCGAGCCGGCGTTTCTACCAGGCGGTGCTCGATGTGCTGGGCATTCCGATCGGCGGCGAAGGCGAGGGATTTTTCTGGGCCGACGAGCTGTTCGTGTCCGATCGCGACACGATGGCGCAAGGCCAACTCACCGGCCGCCACCATCTGGCCTTCCAGGCGCACGACGTGGCCATGGTGCATGCATTCCACCGGGCCGCCCTCGCCCACGGCGGTCGCGACAACGGCGCGCCGGGCGTGCGCCCGTATCACCCCAGCTACTACGCTGCGTTCGTGCTCGACCCGGAAGGCAACAATATCGAAGCGGTGTTTCATGGTCCTGCGCAACGCAGTGCCGATGCGGTGCAGATCACGTTCTGATGCAGAAGCTTCATATCTGGTATCGATGTCCATGATGGTGCAGGCAAGCGGCTGATATCGCAGGTCTGGTGTAAGGCACGCATCACTTTGGTGCACGATGACAACGATGGCAGTAGCACGCCACGCATGACCGTTGCTTGCGCAACGTAACCAAAATTTGACATGTGGTTACACGTGGTGAATGGTTGGGGCCGCACCGCAGCTGTCGCAACGGACGCGGCCCGGGAGGGGCCCCCCTGCGATGCATCCGTTCCCCACTCGGAGTTGTCACCGCATGAATTGCAAGACCAGTCCACTCGCAGTTGCCGTTGTTCTTGCACTGTCGTTCTCCGCTTCAAACGCATCTGCGCAGTCACAGGCTCCCACCCAGAAAACCCTCGATACCTTGATCGTGACCGGCACGCGCGTGGCCGATCGCACCGTGGCCGAATCGGCATCGCCGATCGACATCATCTCGCCACAGGCACTGGAATCGACCGGCACCACCGAGCTGGCGACCGCGCTGTCACGCGCGATCCCCTCGTTGAATTTCCCCCGCCCGGCCATCTCCGACGGCTCGGACGCAGTGCGCCCGGCACAGCTGCGCGGCCTGTCGCCCGATCAGGTGCTGGTGCTGGTCAACGGCAAGCGCTATCACAGCACCGCGTTGATCAATCTCAACGACACCCAGGGCCGTGGTTCCTCGCCGGCCGATCTCAACACCATTCCGATCGCCGCGGTGGAGCGCATCGAAGTGCTGCGCGACGGTGCGTCTGCGCAATACGGCTCGGATGCGATTGCCGGCGTGATCAACATCGTGCTCAAGGGCAGCGGCGAGGGCGGCAGCGTCAATGGCCGCTACGGCAAGTACAGCGCCGGCGACGGTGAGCAGTACCAGCTGTCCGGCGATGCCGGTTTCAGCTTTGCCGGCACCGGCAAGGTGCATCTGGCCGCGCAGGCCGGGCATTCGGACCAGACCAACCGCGCATTGCCGTTCGGCGGCCGCGTGGAGCAGCGCTACGGCGATCCGGACATCGACCAGGGCGCGATCTCGTTCAACGGCGAATACAGCCCCACCGATTACCTGACCTTCTACTCGTTCGGCATGGTCAGCCGCCGCGAAGTGCTGTCCAACGGCTATTTCCGCTTTGCCGGCGACAACCGCAACCGCCCGGAAATCTATCCGGACGGCTTCCTGCCGCAGATCTACAACGTCAGCAAGGACGTGTCCTGGGTGGGTGGTCTGAAGACTTCCACCGAAGGCGGCCTGAACATCGACCTGAGCTACAACTACGGCCAGAACAATCTCACCTTCGATGTGCGCAACAGCCTGAACAACAGCCTGGGGCTGGCCAGCCCGACCGACTTCCATGCCGGCACGCTGGAAGTGACCCAGAACGTGCTCAATGCCGACTTCACCAAGACCCTCGACTGGGGCCTGGCGTATCCGGTCACGCTGGCCTTCGGCGCGGAATGGCGTGGCGAGAAGTTCAACCAGTCGCCCGGCGATGCGGCTTCCTCGGCCAATGGCGGCATTCCTTCGGCCAATGGCGCGCTGATCCCGGGCGCGCAGGTGTTCCCCGGCTTCAAGCTCTCCGACGCCGGTTACTACAACCGCAACAGCCATTCGGCGTACGTCGACCTGGAAGCGGATCTGACCGAAAAGCTTTCGGCCGGCCTGGCCGGGCGCTACGAAAAGTACAGCGACTTCGGCGACACCGCCACCGGCAAGCTGTCGCTGCGCTATGCGTTCACCGACAAGGTGGCCGTCCGCGCCACCGCCTCCACCGGTTTCCGTGCGCCGTCGTTGCAGCAGCAGAACTTCCAGTCGATCGCCACGCAGTTCCTCAACGTGGCCCAGCCCAACGGCACGGTCACTGCAGTCCCGTTCGAGATCGGCACGTTCCGTACCGACAACCCGGCCGCGATCGCACTCGGTGCCGAGCCGTTGAAGGCCGAGGAATCCAAGAACTACGGTCTTGGCGTGGTGCTGCAGCCGATCGAAAACCTGTACATCACGGTCGATGCGTACCGCATCGAGATCGACGACCGCATCGTGCTGTCGGAAAACCTCACCTCCAATGCGGCGCGCAATTATCTGCAGGCCAATGGCTTCCCGGGCATCGGTGGCGGGCGCTACTTCACCAACGCGGTGGACACCAAGACCCAGGGCGTGGATGCGGTCGGCACCTATCGCTGGAACCTGGACGGCGGCAGCGCGGAGCTGACCTCAGGCTACAACTACAACAAGACCGAGGTGGAACGGATCGCCGACAACCCGGCAGCGCTGGAAGCGATCGATCCGGGCGCAGTGCGCATCGGCCGCGCCGAACTCGGTCGCATCACCGAAGGCACGCCGCGCGACAAGTTCTTCCTGGGCGGCACCTGGTCGCCGGGCAACTGGTCGTTCACCGGCACCGCCACGCGCTGGGGCGAGTTCAGCACCTTCGGCACCAACGCCGGCAGCGACCAGACCTATGCGGCCAAGTGGACGCTGGACCTGGCCGCGTCCTACAAGTTGAACGACTGGAACTTCACCATCGGCGGCGACAACGTGCTCAACGAGTATCCCGACCGCCAGGAAGCCGGCCTGGGCACGCGCACCTACCTGCCCTACAGCAGCGCCTCGCCGTTCGGTTTCAACGGTGCGCTGGTGTATGCCAACGTGAGCTACAAGTGGTAAGTCGCCGCATGCCGGTCGGCAGCGGCCGGCACGTCGATCGCCTCGTCCCGCCTCGCTGAGACAAGGCAGCACGCCCCGCAGCATCGCTCGCCCTTTCCGATTGTCGCGAAAGGGCGAGTTCCCCCCTTCTTTCGCAAGGATGCGCCACGCAGCAGACGCTGCGTTGCAGTCTGCTGTCTTGCTGTGCACGTCGCCTCGCCAGCGCACACACGCTGCGCGCAGGCAACACGGGTCACGCAGTCCGCCGTTGTCTTCCCCCGGCAATACGCGCAGCGCAGCGCTGCGTCCACCATTCCCTTTGAGTCTCCATTCCCATGCACACCTCCAACGCACTCTCGCTTGCGATCTCGGTCGCACTCACCGTCTGCACGTTCGCTGCCAGTGCGCAATCGCAGCCTGCCCAGCCGCAGAAAACCCTGGACACCCTGATCGTCACCGGTACGCGCGTCAGCGACCGCACGGTGGCCGAATCCGAATCGCCGATCGACATCATCACCGAGCAGTCGCTGCAGGCCACCGGCGCCACCGACATCGCCACCGCGCTGGGCAAGCTGCTGCCGTCGCTGAACTTCCCGCGCCCGGCGATCTCCGATGGCAACGATGCCGCGCGCCCGGCCACGCTGCGCGGCCTGTCGCCGGATGCGGTGCTGGTGCTGGTCGACGGCAAGCGCTATCACACCTCCTCGCTGATCAACTACAACCCGTACGTCGGCCGCGGCTCGGCGCCGGCCGACCTGAACTCGCTGCCGATGTCGGCGATCGCGCGCATCGAAGTGCTGCGCGACGGCGCCTCGGCCCAATACGGCTCCGATGCGATCGCCGGCGTGGTCAATATCGTGCTCAAGCATGGCGCCGATGCCGGCAGCAACAGCGTGTCGGTCAATGGCGGCATCATGGACAAGGGCGATGGCGAGCAGAACGGCATCGACGGCTCGGTCGGCCTGCCGTTCGGCGGCAGCGGCGGCGACACCCCGCCGGGCTGGGTGCGGCTGTCCTGGAACTACCAGAACACCATGAGCACCAACCGCGGCGAGAACACCAACCGCGCCACCACCGTGCCGGGCACGCCCAATCCGGGCGGTGTGCCCTACCAGCGCCACGGCGACCCGGCCTCCAGGTTCTATCAGGGACTGGCCGCATTCGGCTACGCGTTCTCACCGAACCTGGAACTGTACGGCCACCTCAGCATGAGCCGTCGCGAGGTCACCTCCAACGGCTACTACCGCGCCGCCGACAACACCGCGCGCAATGTGCAGGCGATCTATCCGAACGGCTTCCTGCCGCAGATCTACAACCCCACCAACGACCGCTCGGCCGTGCTGGGTTTGAAAGGCAGCACCGAGAGCGAATGGAACTGGGACGTGTCGGCCACCTACGGCAAGAACGACATGAACTTCAACATCCTCAACAGCATCAACACCAACCTGTACTGGACCACCGGCAGCTCGCCGACCAATTTCAACTCCGGTGGCTTCGAAACCGAACAGGGCACCATCAACCTGGACGTCAACAAGTCCTTCGACTGGGGCCTGGCGTATCCGGTCAATGTGGCCTTCGGTGCCGAGCATCGCCAGGACCGCTACCAGATCACCGCCGGCTCGCCGGAGTCGTACTTCTTCGATCCCAACACCATCAATCCCGACGACGGCGCGCCGTATCCGGGCGGTGCACAGGTGTTCTCCGGCCTGGAGCCGACGGTGGCCGGCAAGTTCGGACGCCACAGCAATGCGGTCTACGCCAACCTGGAAGCGGACATCACCGACAAGCTGTCCGGCGGTATCGCCGGGCGTTATGAAAACTACAGCGACGCCGGCTCCACGCGTTCGGGCAAGCTGTCGGCGCGCTACGCCTTCAGCGACACCTTCTCGCTGCGCGGCACCATCTCCAACGGCTTCCGCGCACCGTCGCTGGCCCAGCAGAACTACGCCTCGGTGGTGACGCTGATCCAGAACGGCGAGCTGGTGCAGGTCGGTACCTACCGCACCTCCGACCCGGTCGCGGTGGCGCTGGGCGCCGGCCCGCTGAGCCCGGAGAAATCCACCAACTATGGCCTGGGCGCCGTGTGGCAGCCGACCGCCGACTTCACCTCCAGCCTGGACGTGTACCAGATCCGCATCTGGGACCAGATCCTGTATTCGGACCAGCTGCAGCTGGCGCAGCCGATCGGCCAGGTGGCCGCGGTGCAGTTCTTCGTCAACGGCGCCACCAGCCGCACCCGTGGCGTGGACTGGATCAACAGCTATCTCGCCGACCTGGGCAGCTACGGCAAGCTCAATCTCAGTGCCAGCGCCAACTACAACAAGACCACGATCCTGGAACTATCCAACCCCAACTTCGGGCGCGCCAGCCAGGGCCTGCTCACCGACGCCACCCCGCGCACCAAGTACATGGCGGCGGCCGACTGGTCGATTGGCGGATTTGCGCTGAACTTCAACGCCACCCGCTATGGGTCGATCAAGCGCATCAGCGACCCGGCCGATGGCAGCCAGGACCAGACCTACGACGCGCGCTGGTTGTTGAACCTGGCTGCCAGCCAGACCTGGAACGCGTTCACCTTCACCGTGGGCGCGGACAACCTCACCAATCAGTATCCGACCAAGGCGCAGCTGACCACCGGCTACGACGACCGCGCCGGCGGCCTGCAGTATTCGTCGCTGTCGCCGTTCGGCTTCAACGGCCGCTACTGGTACGGGCGGGTCACCTACCGGTTCTGACCGGCGGGCTCGAGCGGACCTGACGATCCGCGGCTGCGTCAACGTAAACACCGCCGAGTGATCGGCGGTGTTTGTCGTTGTGGGCTTCGATTCGCGTGCAGCGGCCGTGCGTCATCTGCCGCAGTGATTGCCAGCGCTACGACTGCTGCAACACTGCGTGCCGGTCCGGCGCTGCGCCGCCTGGCCGCAACTCACCAGGAGGCGAGCAGCGCGTCCACACCGCGCAGGTTGGCGCGATCGTTCCAGCTCAGCGTGTCCAGCTGCTCCAGCCGAAGCGCCGGCAGCCGCGCCAGCAGGCAGGCCAGCGCGGCTTCCATTTCGATCAGCGCCAGCCGGTTGCCCAGGCAGTGGTGGATGCCGCCACCGAACGACAGCGCGCGGCCCTGCTGGCGGCGGATATCCAGCAGCTGCGGGTCGGTGAACTGCAGCGTGTCGTGATTGGCCGCGCCCAGCATCAGATACAGCATGGCGCCCTGGGGAACCGCCACGCCCTCGATCTCGACATCCTGCAACGCGGTGCGCGTGGCGATCTGCACCGAGCTGTCGTAGCGCATGCATTCGAGCACTGCATTGGGCAGCAGGCTCGGGGTTTCCTGCAGCAGGCGCCATTGCTGCGGATGCCGATGCAGCGCGACCAACGCATTGCAGATCATGTTGGAGGTGGTTTCGTGGCCGGCAAAGAACAGCAGGATCACGTTGGAGACGATCTCCTCATCGCTCAGGCGGCGGCCGTTGTCCTCGGCCTGGATGAAACGCGCGATCAGATCCTCGCCGCCAGCGCTGCGACGTTGCGCGATCACGCCGTGGAAATACCTCGCCAGCTGGTCGTACGCAACGCTGGTGGCCTGCAGCTCTTCCGCCGTCATCATCGGATCGAAGACTTTTGCCAGTGCGCTGGTCGCGTGACTCAACGCGGTGACATCGGCCGCATCGATATCCAGCATGCGGCAGATGATGGCGATCGGCAGCGGGAACGCGAACGCGGTCAGCAGATCGCAGTGGCCGTCTGCCTGAAAGGCGTCGATCAACCCCGCGGCGGTATCGCTGGCTATCTCACGCATGGATTCCATCTGCCGCGCACCGAAGGCCTGTGTCATCAGTCCGCGCAACTGGGTGTGCAGCGGCGGGTTGAGCAGCAGGAACATGCGGCTTATGCCCTGAAACAGCGGCAGGTGCACCGCCGCCTCGCCGTAGCGCAGGCGAATGCTGTGCAGATAGTCGCGGCCGACCCGGCGGTCGCCGAGCAGGCGATCGACCACCGCGTAGCGGCCGGACATCAGCCGCCCCTCCGCCACCTGCACCAGCGGGCCTTCCTCGCGCAGGCGTGCGTAGGTCGGATAGGGGTCGTGCCGGAACTGGGGTGTTGCCAAATCGCTGAGATGCATGGCCTGGCTCGTGTGGCATCGCCCGCAACGGGGGCGATGCATGCGTGGGCCTGCCGAACGACGCAGGCGCTCCACTGGGAGACCGGATTGTCGGCCGGCACCGCGCCGCGGCCTTGCGCAAGCGCGAAGCGGTGTCGTCAATGTTGAATCGGCGTGCCGGACTTGCACGGTGCATCGCAGCTCGCACGAGCGCGCCATCGCGGTTTGCGCGCGGCGTCCGACGCATCCGTCCGCCTGCGTGCATGCGCTGCGTGTCGCATCGCGTTAATCAAGCGCTGTGTACTATGGGCGTCCGGCCAACCGGACCAGCAACGCGGTCCCGGTTCCCCCGCGCCGGACTCCAGCCATGACCACGCAATGCCCGCAGGCGACGCCCGGCGCAGTGCCGTTGGCTGGTCGCGCCCGCGACGCTCTCTCGGACACTCTCACAACGGATTGGAATGCATCACGACACCAGCCTCATCGACATCATCGCCGTCGGCCTCGCGGTCGCTTTCGTGCTGGGCACGCTCGCACAGAAAGTGAAACTCTCGCCGCTGGTCGGCTATCTGCTGGCCGGCGTCTGCGTCGGGCCGTTCACGCCCGGCTTCGTGGCCGACCAGACCATGGCCAACCAGTTGTCCGAGCTGGGCGTGATGCTGCTGATGTTCGGCGTGGGCCTGCACTTCTCGCTCGACGACCTGATGGAAGTGAAATGGATCGCGATTCCGGGCGCGTTGGCGCAGATCGTGGTCGCCACGCTGCTCGGCTGGGCGCTGGCCTGGAGCATGGGCTGGCCGTTGATGCATGGGCTGGTGTTCGGTCTGGCGCTGTCGGTGGCCAGTACCGTGGTGCTGCTGCGCGCACTGGAAGAACGCCGCCTGCTGGAAACCCAGCGTGGCCGCATCGCGGTGGGCTGGCTGATCGTCGAAGACCTGGTGATGGTGATCGCGCTGGTGATGTTGCCGGCCCTGGCCGAGGTGCTGGGCACCGCCGCGCCGGCCGCGGCGCATGCCGGCGAGTCCACCTCGCTGCTGGCCGCGCTGGGCCTGACGCTGTTCAAGATGGTGGCGTTCGTGGCGGTGATGCTGGTGGTCGGGCGGCGGGTGATTCCGTGGTCGCTGGAAAAGGTCGCCGCCACCGGCTCGCGCGAGCTGTTCACCCTGGCCGTGCTCGGCATCGCGCTGGGCGTGGCGTTCCTGTCGGCCACGCTGTTCGGGGTGTCGTTCGCGCTGGGCGCGTTCTTCGCCGGCATGTTGCTGAAGGAATCCGAGCTCAGCCACAAGGCCGCCAGCGATTCGCTGCCGTTGCGCGATGCGTTCGCGGTGCTGTTCTTCGTCTCGGTGGGCATGCTGTTCGACCCGATGATCCTGGTCGAGCATCCGTGGCAGGTGCTGGCCACGTTCCTGACCGTGACCCTGGGCAAGTCGCTGGCCGCATTCGTGATCGTGCGTGCGTTCGGCCACCCCACCGGCACCGCGCTGACCATTTCCACCAGCCTGGCGCAGATCGGCGAGTTCTCCTTCATCCTGGCCGGGCTGGGCGTGCAGCTGGCGATCCTGCCGGAAACCGGGCGCGACCTGATCCTGGCCGGTGCGCTGCTGTCGATCATCGCCAACCCGTTCCTGTTCTCGTGGCTGGACCGCTGGCAGGCCAGGCAAGCGCAGGACGCCCCGGCCGCGGTGGAGCCGGAACTGCCGCCCGGCCCGCCGCTGCCGCTGGACGGCCATGCCATCGTGATCGGCTATGGCCGCGTCGGCAGCGCGCTGGCGCAGCTGCTGCGTGGCCGCGGCGTGCCGGTGCTGGTGATCGACGACAACAGCGATCACGTGGCCAAGGCGCATGCGGCCGGCATTCCCGGCATCCGCGGCAGTGCGGCGGCCGACCGCGTGCTGGCCGAAGCCCGCCCGGAGCATGCCAAGATCGCGATCCTGGCGATCCCGCAGCCGCTGGAAGCCGGCGAGGCGCTGGCCAAGCTGCGCGCGATCAACCCCTCGCTGACGCTGCTGGCGCGCGCGCACAGCGACACCGAGGTCAAGCACCTGCTCGAACACGGCGCCGACGGCGCGGTGCTGGCCGAACGCGAGCTGGCCTATTCGCTGGCCGAGATGGTGATGTCCACCCCGCCGTATCGGGCATTGCGCGTACCGGCGTCGTAACCCAAGGCGGAGTAACGCAGCGCTGCAAGAACGAAAAACCCGCCGGCAGCGCCTGCGGGGTTTTTTGTTGCCCGCAGGTGGTTCAGTGCGGAACGGCTCGCCATCACGCATTGATCAAACTGCGACCAGGGCACCGAAAACTGCCCACCAAATCCACTTGATAATCATTCCCATCAAGCGCAGGATGAGCGCCCGTTCCCCTGGCGGCCTCTTCCATGGCGGTTGCAGTCGGCATCCTCAATGCATTGCCAAGCGTGCAGCTCTGCGAACTGCTGGGCCGCATCGGCTACGGCTTCGTGGTGCTCGACCTGGAACATGTGCTGCGCGCGCCGGACGAACTGGAACACGCCATCCGTGCCTGCGAGCTGTCCGGCTGCGAGGCCTGGGTGCGCGTGCCGGAGGTGGACGCAAAACTGATCGGCCGGGTGCTGGATGCCGGCGCGCGCGGGATTGTGATCCCACGCGCCGAAGCGGCCGCGCAACTGGCCGATGCCATCGCCGCGGCACGGTTTCCGCCACTGGGGCGGCGCGGCATCACCGGTGGGCGCGTCACCGGCTTCGGCAATGTCGACCTGCCCACCTACATCGCGCAGGCCAATCGCGATATCCGCATCGTGCCGATGATCGAAAGTGCCGCCGGCATTGCGGCAGTGCCCGAGTTGCTGGCGCTGCCCGGCGTGGCGCTGGTGATGGAAGGCGCGCTGGATCTTGCGCTGGATCTGGGCCTGGGCCCACAACCGACCCATCCACAGGTGTGGGAGCTGCTGCTGCAACTGCATGCGCACTGCGTTGCCGCCGACGTGCCGTTCTGCCCCAATCCGCGCACCGACGCGCAACGCGCGCACTGGCTGCAACAGCCGGACCTGCGCTGGCTGCTGGCCGGCGAAGACCGCGCGCTGATGCAACGCGCACTGCGTGGCCACCTGACCAGCTTCGCCGCACCCACTCCACCACCCGCCTGCAGGAGCACGCCGTAGATGTCGACGTTCCGTTTCCACGCCCTGACCATCGCCATCGCTGCGGCCACCTGGGCGCTGCCGCCGTTGGCGTTCGCCACCGAGTCGCCGGATGCGGCGGCCACCGCTGCGCAGACGCCGATCCGTGCGCTGGACACGATCCAGGTGCAAGGCAGCCTGCTCGGGCGTTCCAGGCCCGACGACGTGCAGCGCTATGCCGGCAGCCGCCAGGTGATCGACCGCGAGCAACTGCGCAATGGCGGCAACCGCTCGCTGGACGATGCCCTGCAGCGCGTGCCCGGCATCAAGATCTTCGACGAGACCGGCACCGGCGCGTTGCCGCAGCTGATGCTGCGCGGCCTGTACGAAAGCCGCAGCGGCCGCGTGCAGGTGCTGGAAGACGGCATTCCGCTGGCACTGGCGCCGTACGGGCAGACCAGCCTGTCGTTGTTTCCGGTGGGGCTGAACCAGATCGACCGCATCGACATCGTGCGCGGTGGCGCGGCGGTGCAGTACGGGCCGAACAACGTCGGCGGGGTGATCAATCTGGTCAGCAAGGAAATCCCCAGCCAGTGGAGCACCACGCTCGCGCACAAGGTCACCGCCGGCGGCCAGGGTCAGTTCCTGCACGACAGCGCGCTCAGCAGCGGCGGGTATCTCACCGACAATTTCGGCATGCAGGTGGATGCCAACCGCACCTATGGCGAGTACTGGCGCGCGCATAGCGACACCGACATCAGCAATCTGCGCGTGCGTGCCGAGTGGTGGCTGGACGACACCAAGTTGCTCAAGGCCAGCGTACAGCGCTATCTGGTCGACATGGATCTGGCCGGCGCGCTCAGCCCGGACGATTACCGGCGCGACCCGCGCCAGTCCACCCGCCCGCTGGACAGCTTCAATGGGCGTACCACGCGCGCTTCGTTGGGGTATGAGCAATTGTTCGGAGACTGGGGCCCGTTGAAAGATGTTCGGTTGTCCTGGACCAACTTCAGCGCACGCAGCAGCCGCAATTTCATCGTCGGCATGCGCCAGGCCGCCACCGAGACCTGGCGTTCGGACCTGCCGCCGCAACTGCGCCAGACCGCACCGCGCGACTTCCGCGTGGTCGGCAGCGAGCCGCGCCTGAGCTGGAGCATGGGCGATGCCGGTGGCGTGCGTCAGCAGTGGACCGCCGGCGTGCGCGCGGTGCACGAGGACATCGATTTCTTGGTCGGCAATCTGCGCCTGCGCGATGGCCTGTTCACCAGCGTGCGTGACTGGCAGTTCAAAGACCGCGCCCTGGCCGCCTACGTCAGCAATGCGATCACCCTGCCCGACGAACGCCTGACCATCACCCCGGGCCTGCGCTACGAGCGGCTGGATTCGCGCTATTTCAATCGCGCCACCGGCCTGCGCACGCGCAACCAGACCCGCGATGTATTGCCGGGGTTGACGGTGGGCTTCCAGGCCAACGCACACTGGTTCTTCTATGCGGACGGGCAGCGCTCGCTGCGTGCGCCGCAGGTCACCCAGATCATCTTCGGCAACAACCTGGATGCCGAACTGGCATGGAACTACGAAGCCGGCACGCGCTACCAGCCCAACGACCGCACCCGCATCCAGCTCGGTGCGTACCTGATCGATTTCGATCAGCAGATCCAGCTGGACAACACCACGCGCGTGTTCCGCAACCTCGGCAAGACCCGCCATCAAGGCGGCGAGCTGGAACTGCAATGGAGTCCGGAAAATCTGCGCGCACTCACCCTCAACGCCGGTTATGCGTATCTGGATGCCAGCCAGGAATCGGGTGCATTCCGCGGGCCGCGCGTGCCCTATACCTCGCGCAACCAGATCACCCTGGGCGGCAACTACACGCGCGGTCACACCACTGTCGCACTGTCGAGCTACTACTTCAGCAAGGCCTACAGCGATGCGGCGAATACCGTGCAGGAAAACGCGATCGCCTCGGTCGGCGAGTTGCCGTCGTACTGGGTGTGGAACACGCAGGTGAGCCATACGCTGCTCGAACGCGATGGACAAAAATTCAGCGCGTCGCTGGCGATCAACAACCTGTTCGATCGGCAGTACTGGTTCCGCGGTGTGGATACCAGCCCGTGGGGCCGCCAGGCCGCGCCGTCGCGCACCGTCACCGCCGGGCTGGAGTACACGTTTTAGGCCTTCGACCCGGCACCTGCCGTAGCGACCGACGTACAGGGGCGTCGGTCGGCTGACGGCAACGGCGCCCGCGCTGGCGGGCGCCGCAGACAACACGGCGTGCATGACGCACGTCTCCCTGCCGCAGCATGCGGCATGCGATCACCGTATCGCAGGCCACCCAACGCCCCTGCGGCGCCAGGCAGCCCGTTTCAGTACCGGTTTTTCCACCGTCCTGTTGAACGAGAGCTGCCATGACTGCGACATCCGCTGCACCGTTGGTGATCCTCACCCATGTCTGCCATCCGGCCATCACCGAAGGTTTTGTTCCGGCCGCGCACGAGCTCGGCCTGCCGGTGTGGCTGCTGACCGACCACCGACTCGATCACCTCAGCCATTTCCGCGAGCATCCGGCGCATGCGCCGCAACGGGTGATCGAATGCGATGTGTTCAATCCGCTCGGCGTGCTGGATGTACTGCACGACGCCGATGTATCGCCGCGCGCGGTGTTCAGCAACAGCGATCATCTACAGACCAGCACCGCGCTGGTCGCAGCGGGTCTTGGCCTGCCCGGCAAGGACTGGCAGGTCTGCTACGCGGCCAAGAACAAGGCGGCGATGCGTCAGCGCCTGCGGGCGCGTGGGCTGCCATCGCCGTGGTTCTGCACGCTGGCGCCGGGCGCTGCGTTACCTGCAGACATTCCATGGCCGGTGGTGGCCAAACCGCGCGAGGGCGTGGCCAGCCTGGACGTGCGCCATTGTGCGGATGCCGCGCAGTTGCAGGCCTATCTAGACGATGTGTGGCAGCGCCATCCGCAGCGCACCGTGCTGCTGGAAGGCATGCTGGAAGGGGCGCTGTTTACGCTGGAAACGCTGGGCGATGGCCATACGTTGCAGGCGCTGGGCGGCTTCAGGGTGCGCTTGTCGCCGCCGCCGCACTTCGTGGAATGCGAGGCGCAGTGGGATGCCCGCGTGGACACGCCGGTGATTGCGCAGGCGCTGCAACAGCTGCGCAGCTTCGGGGTCGGCTTCGGGCTGTGCCATAGCGAATTCATCCTCACCAGCGACGGCCCGGTGCTGGTGGAGATCAACTACCGCAGCATCGGCGACCGCCGCGAGTTCCTGCTCGACGACATGTTCGGCAGGCAATGGTTCACCGCCGCGCTGGCGCCGCATCTGGGCCTGCCGCTGCCGCAACTGCGCTGCGATCGCGCCCATGCCTTGTTGCGTTACTACGTCGCCGCGCAGGACGGCGAGCTGGTGACCGCCAGCGAAGATCGCCGCCACCACGATGCGCACAGCGACGTGCACTACCGGCGCATGCGCGCGCCCGGCGAGCGCATCCGCCTGAGCCATTCCAACAAGGATTACCTGGGTGTGCTGAGCGCAGTGGCCAGCGATGCACAGGCGCTGCAACAGGCGGTGGTGCATGCCGAAGCGGGGCTGCAGTGGCGGATCGATGGCGCGGAGCTGCGCGCATGAGCAGTGCCGCCGACCAACGCTATATCGCCACCCGCATCATCGATGCCTGCCTGCGCGAGGACCTGCGCGGCATCGCCACCCGCGGCAGCGCCGCAATACCCGAGGCAGGCGTGCTGGCGGCATGGACCGACCCCAGCCCGGTGGAGGGCTGGTGGCGCATCGCGCATTTGCCAGACGGCACGCTGTGGTTGCCGATCCATCGGCAGGGCTATCTGCAGGACATCGGTGCCTGCGGCGACAGCTGGATCGTGCAGGGCGCCGATGGCGCGCATGTCGAACGCGGTGCGCAGGCCTGGCTGCAACGCATGAGCGCGCAGCTGGACAGCGAGACGCAACAGCTGCATCGCGCCTACGCCGAAGAAGCCGAGTGCGCTGCCGCCCACCTGGGCCTGGCGCGCCAGGCCTACGACGCGCAGGCACCTGCGCTGCTCAATGCCTTGCAGCATGCAGATGCGGCCGAGCGTGCATACCGCTGCGATCAACTGGCCAGCTATCGCGATCATCCGTTCTATCCCACCGCACGTGCCAAGGCCGGGCTGGATGCCTCGGAACTGCGCGATTACGCACCGGAATTCGCGCCCACCTTCGCGCTGCGCTGGCTGGCGGTTCCGCGTGCGCAGGTCAGCTGCACCAGCGCGCCGCCAACCGAACTGTGGCCGGATTTCGCCACGCTGGGCCTGCCGCCCGCGCTGGCCGACACGCATGTCGCCTGGCCGGTGCATCCGCTGGTGTGGGCGCGGCTGGAGCAGGACGGGTTTGCACTGCCGCCAGGCACACTGCGCGCGCCGCAGGCCTGGCTGGAGGTGCGCCCCACCCTGTCGGTCCGCACGCTGGTGCCGCTGCAGCATCCGCAGCTGCATCTCAAGCTGCCGATTCCGATGCGCACGCTGGGCGCGCTCAATCTGCGCCTGATCAAGCCCTCCACGCTGTACGACGGCCATTGGCTGGAGCGCGCACTGCGGCGCATCGATGCGCTGGATCCGGCCCTGCGCGGCCGCTGCGTGTTCGTGGACGAATCGCATGGCGGCCACGCGGGACAGACCCGTCATCTGGCCTATCTGCTGCGGCGTTACCCACCGCTGGACGCCACCACGCTGGTGCCGGTGGCCGCGCTGTGCGCGCGCTTGCCCGATGGCCGGCCGATGGCGATCCATCTGGCCGAGCGCTTTGCGCAGGGCGATGTGCTCGGCTGGTGGCGCGCGTACACCGAGCTGATGCTGGCGGTGCATCTGCGCCTGTGGTTGCGCTACGGCATCGCGCTGGAAGCCAATCAGCAGAACAGCGTGCTGGTCTACGCCGATGGCCAGGCGACGCGGCTGCTGATGAAGGACAACGACGCCGCGCGCATCGCGATGCCGCAGTTGCGCGCGCAGCTGCCGGATCTGGACGCGTTGGGCCCGCTGCACGATGCGCGCATCGCGGTGGACCAGCCGCAAGCCCTGGCGCAGATGTTCTGCACCATCGTGCTGCAGCTGGATCTGCAGGCGGTGCTGGAAGGCCTGGCCGAATGGCAGCCGGCGCTGCGCACGCCGCTGTACACGCAGTTGCAGACGCAGTTCGCCTTGACGCTGGCGCAGCTGGACGTCGACGGCATCGATACCAGTCCTGCGCGCTGCCTGCTGGCCGCACCGCGGCTGCCGGTGAAGTACCTGCTCAGCGCCGGCAGCCTGCTCAGCAAGCAACTCACCGGTGCGAGCGACATCAACAAGTTCTACGGCGATAGCGCGCCCAATCCCTTCGGCGACGCCTTCGCTGGCGCGCAGCAGCGGCCGCGTCGGCAGGCGGGTGCCCAGCGATGAAGCGCATCCTGGGCCCGGTGCTGGCCGCGCATTACCTGGCCGCCTTCACCGCACTGGGCATGCCGCTGTTTCTGCCGCGGGTGCTGGCCGAACTGGCACCGTCTGCGGCGGTTGGCTGGAGCGGCGTGCTGTACGTGTTGCCGACGCTGTGCACCGCGTTGACGGCCGGCACCTGGGGGCGCCTGGCCGACCGCTATGGACGCAAGCGCTCGTTGCTGCGTGCGCAACTGGGGCTGGCGCTGGGCTTTGCGATCGCCGGCTTCGCGCCGTCGCTGAGCTGGCTGGTGATCGGCCTGATCGTGCAAGGCACCTGCGGCGGCTCGCTGGCGGCGGCCAATGCGTACCTGGCCAGCCAGCCGCAGGCCGGCCCGCTGGCGCGCGCGCTCGACTGGACGCAGTACTCGGCACGCCTGGCGATGGTCAGCGCGCCTGCGTTGCTGGGCCTGGCCGTGACGCTTGGCCCGGCGCAGTCGCTGTATCGCGCGCTTGCGCTGCTGCCGCTGCTGGCATTCGCACTGACCTGGCGGCTGCCGGCCGACCTGCCTGCGCCGCGGCCGACCGCGTCCACTGCGCAGTCCGCGCCCTCCGGGCACGCGGTTGCGTCGGCGCCATCGGCGTCAGCGCCGTCCAGCGCACGGTGGCCTGCGTTGCTGATCGCGCAGTTCCTGTTCTGCTTCGCGATGGTGGTGACCTTCCCCTATTTCATCCCCTATGCGCTGGCGCGCGGCGCCGGCCACGACGCGCTGGCCGGCCTGCTCTACAGCCTGCCGCACCTGGTCTATCTGGTAGTGCTGCCGTGGTGGCGGCGCGGCGATGGCGAGGCCTGGCTGGTGCCCGGCCTGGCGCTGTTCGCGCTGGCCTGCCTGTGGCAGGCGCTGCTGCACGACGCTGTCGCTTTGGCAGCGGCACGGCTGCTGTTCGGGTTCGGCATGTTGTTCGGCCTGCGGGGGCTCAACCGCAGCCTGGCGCTGGTCGCCAGCGGGCATGGCGCCGGGCGCCTGTTCGGCCGCTTCGATGCCTGCGGCAAATGGGCCGGCGTGTTCGCCGGTGCCGCTGCCGGCGCGCTGGCCCAGGCGGCCGGCCCTGCCACCCCCTTCCTGGCTGCCGCGCTGGCTGCGGCGGCCGCTGCGCTCACCGTTCTGGTGCGCTTCCCTTCGAGGAGATCCGCCGATGTCGCCGCACACGATGCATGACCCCTGGTACGACAGCATGGCCGACGCGCAGGCCTGCAGTTGCTGGTTGAACTGCTACCTGCGCGAGTTCGCGATTCCGCAACGCGCAGTGGACTTCGATTACCGCGGGCTGGATCGCCCCGGCCCGCGCGTGGCCGAGCAGCGCTGGCTGCGGATCGCGCTGGGCGATACCGGCGCGCTGTGCGTGCGAATCGCCTATGCCGATCGCCTGGGCCGTTGCCGCTTTGCCTCCACGCCGTTTCTCAAGAGCACCGGCCAACCGTGGCAGAGCTTGGACGCACATGCCTTGGCGCGTTGCCTGCTGCAGGCACTGGGCAGCACGCAGGCGGTCAACCCGGAACTGCTCGCGCAAAGCGCCAACAGCGTGGCGATCACTGCCGCACTGCTGCGCCAGGCACAGGGCAGCGCCGCGACCGGCGAGGCGATGATCGACGCCGAACAATCGATGCTGTGGGGACATGCCCTGCATCCCACGCCCAAGAGCCGCGAAGGCGTCGACCTGGCGCAGGTGCTGGCCTGCGCGCCGGAAGCGCGCGCCGCGTTCCAGCTGTTCTGGTTCCGCATCGACCCACGGCTGCTGCGCATGCAGGGCCGCGATGTGCGTGCCAGCCTGCGGCAGCTCTCCGGCAGCGACGCGCTATACCCCTGTCATCCATGGGAAGCGCAGCGCCTGCTCGACGACCCGCTGCTGCGCACCCTGCAGGCACGCGGGCTGATCGAGCCGGTCGGCATGCTGGGCGAGGCACTGCGGCCCACCTCGTCGGTGCGCACGCTGTATCACCCGGAACTGGATTATTTCCTCAAGTGCTCGGTGCATGTGCGCTTGACCAACTGCGTGCGCAAGAACGCCTGGTACGAACTGGAAAGTGCGGTCGCGCTCACCGAGCTACTGGCACCGAGCTGGCGTGCGCTGGCCGTGCAGGTGCCGGGCTTCGATGTGATGCTGGAGCCGGCGGCCACCTCGCTGGAGGTCGCCCAGGTCGATCCCGCCCTGCACGACGCCGACCCGTTGGCGGCACGTGGCCTGTCGGAGAGCTTCGGCATCCTGTACCGGCAGACCCTGCCCGCCGCGCAACGCGCGCGTTGGCAGCCGCAGGTGGCCGCCGCGTTGTTCACCTGCGATGCGCAGGGCAACAGCGTGTGTGCGTCCAGGCTGCAGGCACTGGGCGGCGCGCAGATGGATCGCCACACCGCCACGCTGCTGTGGTTCCGCGCCTATGCCGGCTTGCTGCTGGACGGGGTATGGAGTGCGTTGTTCCAGCACGGCATCGCGCTGGAACCGCACCTGCAGAACACCGTGATCGGGTTTGCCGATGGCTGGCCGACGCGGGTATGGATCCGCGACCTGGAAGGCACCAAGCTGCTCGCACATCACTGGCCCGCCACGCGCTTGCAGGGCGTGGGCGAACGCGCCCGGCAATCGCTGTACTACACACCGGAACAGGGCTGGAATCGGGTGGCGTATTGCGCGCTGGTCAACAATCTGGCCGAGGCGATCTTCCATCTCACCGAAGGCGATGCCGCGCTGGAGGCGCGCCTATGGCAGTGCGTGGGCGAGCTGGCCGCACGCTGGCAACAGCGCCATGGCACGCAAGCCGCGCTACAGGGCCTGCTCGACGGCGCGCCGCTGCCCGGCAAGAACAACCTGGGCACGCGGCTGTGGCAACGCGCCGATCGCCAATCCGATTACACCGCGCTGCCCAATCCGATTCCACGCATCGCAGCGGCACGGCGGGTGGCGGCATGAGCCTGCGCATCGATAGTGACGCAGTGATGCAGGCATTGCCCGGCATCCGCGACCAGAGCGATGGCCCGCTGTGCGCCTACGTCTACGACCTGGCCGCACTGGATGCGCATGCGGCCTGGATGCGCGCGCAACTGCCGGCCGACTGCGAGCTGTTCTACGCGGCAAAAGCCAATGCGGAGCCGCCGATCCTGCACACGCTCGCCCCGCACGTGGAGGGCTTCGAGGCGGCCTCCGGCGGCGAACTGGCCTGGCTGCATCGGCAACAACCCCAGGCCGCGTTGTTGTTCGGCGGCCCTGGCAAGCTCGATGGCGAACTGGCCCAGGCCGCCGCGCTGCCCGACTGCAGCGTGCATGTGGAAAGCCTGGGCGAACTGGAACGCCTGGCCGCGATCGCGGCGCAGGCCGGCCGCTGCGTGCCGGTGTTCCTGCGCATGAACATCGCCGTGCCCGGCGCGCAGAGCACGCGCCTGATGATGGGCGGGCAGCCCTCGCCGTTCGGCCTGGACCCGGACGATCTGGATGCGGCGATCCAGCGGCTGCGGGCCAGCCCTTCGCTGCGGCTGGAAGGCTTCCACTTCCATCTGATGTCGCATCAGCGCGATGCCGGCGCGCAGCTGCATCTGATCGCCGTCTACCTGCGCACCGTGCAGCAGTGGCGGCAGCGCTACGGACTCGGCCCGGTGCGGGTGAATGCAGGCGGCGGCTTCGGTGTGGATTATCTGGCGCCGGAATCGTCGTTCGACTGGGCCGGGTTCTGCGCCGGCTTGCCTGCCTTGCTACGCGAACACGGCCAGGCGCTACGGCTGCGGCTGGAACCCGGGCGCTATGTCAGCGCCGGCTGCGGCTGGTATCTGATGGAGGTGCTGGACCTCAAGCGCAGCCACGGCGCGTGGTTTGCGATCGCCCGCGGCGGCACCCACCACTTCCGCACCCCGGCCGCGCAGGGCCACGATCACCCGTTCCGTGTGTTGCGTGGCAGGCATGCGCCGGTGCTGCGCCACACCCCGGTCACCCTGGTCGGGCAGCTGTGCACGCCCAAGGACGTGCTGGCACGCAACCAACCTATCGCGGCGCTGGCGCCAGGCGACTGCCTGGCCTTCCCGCTGGCCGGCGCGTATGCGTGGAATATCTCGCACCAGCAGTTCCTGATGCATCCGCCGCCGCAGATGGTGTTCCTGCCGGTGGCGGCTCAGGCGGCGGCATCGGCGTGCGTTGCAGGCCGGACCGGCACGCGGATGTCGGCACGCAGCTCTGCCTCTGCCACCGCTTCGGGATCGTCCAGGTAGAGATAGTGCAGCGGCGCATCGCGCAGTACGTAACCGCTGTCGGGCAGCCATTGCGCGAACAAGCAGTCGAGCGCGTCTTCGATACCTGCATAAGAGCCCACATGACGCAGCACTGCGTGCGCGCCGCCGTCGAGCTGACGCAGTTGCAGCGGCGCCGGCGGCGACCGTGCGGCGTCGAAGACCATGCCGCATTCGAATATTCGCCGGCGCGGATGCTGGCCTGCAGATGGGCGACGACGCGCTTGACGCTGCACTGGCGATTGAAGACGACCGAAGCGGCTGCTGGCATGGGTGGTTCCTGTTGGACAGCCCCAGCATCGCGCAGATCGGCCAGGCCTGCGGTCCCGATCTTGCGCAATGTCGCTGGCGCGTTCGGCTGCATACAACCCGGTGGCGAAACAGCCGCAGGTGTTACAGCGTCGAGGCCACCACCGCGTCCCGTGCGCCATCGACGGTGGCCGCGTGCAGTTGCTGCCAGCCAGTTAAGCGAGCGGTTCGTCGAGCTGACTACGGTCGCTGCGCTGGCCGGTGTCGCCGTGCCGCAGCGGGGTGATCTGCGTACTCATGCGTCGGACACGCCGGCTTCGGCAAAGGTGGCCATGCCGTTGTGCAAGGCGCAGGCGTGACGCAGCAGCGGAATCGCCACCGCTGCGCCGCTGGCCTCGCCCAGGCGCAGCTCCAGCTGCAGCAACGGCTCGGCATCCAGGGCGCGCAGCAAGGCGGCGTGGCCGCGCTCCTGCGAGCGATGCCCGAACAACAGCCATTCGCGCACGCCGCCATTGAGATGGGTGGCGACCAGCGCCGCAGCAGTGCTGATGAAGCCATCCACCAGCACCGGAATCCCGGCCTGCGCAGCGGCGATGTAGGCACCGACCAGGGCGGCGATCTCGAAACCACCCAGCCGGCGTAGCCGCTCCAACGGAGTCGCAGCATCGGCATGCAGGGCCAGCGCGCGGGTGATCACGGTGGCCTTGTGGGCGATGCCCTCGGCATCCAGCCCGGTGCCGGCGCCGGCCATCGCCTGCGGAAACTGCGACAGCAGCGCGCAGCCCAGCGCCGCGGCCGAGGTGGTGTTGCCGATGCCCATTTCGCCGCCGACAAACAGCTGCGTATCGCAACTCTTTGCCTGGGCAACGCTGTCGGCGCCCGCGGCAAGCGCGTCGCGCAACTGGGTGGAGCTCATCGCCGGCTGCTCGCAGATGTTGGCGCTGGCCGGCGCGATCCAGGCACGCCGCACCCGCGGCAACTCGCCCGGGTCGTTGACCACGCCCAGATTGACCACTTCCAGGCGCGCACCGAGCTCGCGCGCCAGCACCGCAATGGCGGCGCCACCGCGGGCGAAATTGCGCACCATCTCGCCGGTGACCACCTGCGGAAACGCAGACACGCCCTCGGCGGCGACGCCATGGTCGGCGGCATACACCGCGATCCAGACCCGCTGCACGGTGGGGTGCGCGTTGCGCTGCCAGGCCGCCAGCTGCACCGCCAGCTGTTCCAGCCGGCCCAGCGCGCCGTGCGGCTTGGTCAGTTGTTCCTGCCGCGCCAGCGCAGCGGCGCGCACGCGCGCGTCCGGCACTGCACAGGCACCACGGATCCAATCGCTTGTCACACCGCCTCTCCCGTCAGAACCATCGGCAAACCCACCACCAGCAGCAGCACACGCTCGCACTGTAGCGCCAATGCCTGGGGCAGCCGGCCGGCCCCGTCGACAAATCGAGGCGTGAGTTCGCCCAGCGGCACGACGCCCTGCCCCACCCGGTTGCGCGCTTCACCCCCCAGTGAGCCCCGGCGCGACAGCTTCGCTTATTGCGCGGCCTGATAGCGCAGTGTCAGCAGATAATTGCGCCCCGGCTGCGCATACCAGCGTGCGGTTTCGTAGTGGCGATCGAATACGTTGTTGGCGGTGAGCGACACCTTCCAGTCCGCGCTCACGGCATAGCTCACGCGCAGATCCAGCAAGCCGTAACCGGCCAGGCGCTCGGTGTTGGCCAGATCGTCGAAGCGCTTGCCGGACCCGAACAGGCTCGCGCCGACGCCGAATGCACCGACGCTGCGGTCCGCATCGATGCGCCCGCTCTGCCGCGCGCGCCGCGGCAACCAGTTGCCGTTGTCGACCTCGCCATCGGCCTGCGGCTGCAGCCAGGTCAAGGCGCTGCGCACGGTCCAGCCGGCCAGCTCGGTGTCGTAGCCGGCTTCCACGCCGCGGACGCGCGCCCGATCGATATTGTTCGGCTGCCCGAACGGATGCGCCGCATCCACCAACGACGCGTCGTAGGCGATCAGATCGTCGATGCGGGTCTGGAACGCGCTCAGCGTCCAGGTGCCCCGGTCGTAGCTGCCGCGCAGGCCGAGCTCGGCGCTCTTGGAGGTTTCCGGCCCCAGCAACGGATTGCCGAAATCGGGGTAATACAACTCGTTGAAGGTGGGCGCCTTGAACGCGGTGCCGTAGCTGGCGCTCAGGCGCAGATGCTCTGCAACATCCCAGCCCCACAGCAGGCTGCCGGTGGTCTTGCCGCCGAACTGGCTGTTGTCGTTGCGACGCAGGCTGGCCTGCACGGACTGCGCACCGAAGCTCTGCTGCCACTGCGCGAATGCGGCGCGGTCGATGCGGCTGTCGGCATCGTAATCGTCGCTGCTGGCGATGGCGTCGCGCTGCCAGTCGAAGCCGACCGTGAGCAGGCCCGCGCCGGCAGCGATATCGGCCTGCAATGCGCCCTGCTTGCGGCGGGTGTCATAGGTGGACAGATAGGCACCGTCGTAATACGCATCGCTGAAGTCGGAACTGCTGCCGACGCTGGCGGTGAGCTTGACCGCATCGGTAGGCGCGTAACGCACACGGCCACCGACCGCCTGCTGCACGCCCTTGGACAGGTTGCCGCCGAAGGCCGAGCCGTCGTATTCGTTGCGGCTTTGCGCGCGCAAGGCATGCACGTCGGCGTCCCACTGGCGATTGAAGCGCCAGCCGCCCTGCATGCTCAGCGAATCGTTGCGGTAGCCATCGCGATCCGGGTCGTAGTCGCTGGAGCTGGTGTCCAGATACGCGTTGATGCCATCGGTTTCGTCATGCACCGCGTTGGCCGAATACCAGCCGCCGCTTTCGCTCAGATCGCCTGCACTGCGCCCGGCCAGGCCCGCGCTATAGCGGCGCGCGTTGTCGCTGCCGGCCGCCGCGCTGAAGGTGGGCACGAAGCGGCCTTGCGGGCGCCGGGTAAAGATCTGGATCACCCCGCCCAGCGCCTCGGAACCGTACAGGCTGGAGAACGGGCCACGCACGATTTCGATGCGCTCGATCTGCTCGATCGGCAGATCCTGCAACGCCGCCCCGCCCGAGGTGGCCGAGCCGATGCGCACGCCATCGATCAGCACCACCACCTGGTCGGACTCGGTGCCGCGCAGGAACAGCGAAGTCGGCTTGCCCGGGCCGCCGTTGTTGGCCAGCGCCACCCCGGCTTCGCCACGCAGCAGGTCCTGCAGCGAATTCACCTGGCGACGCTCGATCTGCGCGCGGTCGATCACGGTGACCGGCGCCAGCGTGTGGTCCTGGGTCTGCGCGGTACGCGAGGCGGTGACCACGACCTGGTCGAGATCGATGGCGGCCTCGGCGTGGGCCAGGGTGGCCAGGCACAGCGACAACCCCACGGCCAGCACCGCACGAGGCGGCAAAACGGAAGAAACGGACATCGACTGCTGCTCCTGGAACCGCGCCTACCCGCGCGGGGCAATGGGGGCGGCAGACAGCAACGGGCCAGACGTCCAACGCGGCAGCACCAGACGATCAAGGCCACGCCCACCGCGTGCCGGTTCAATCCCTCGGGCCGGTCTCCGGGCTCGCGAGTGGAGACCTGCGCCTCCGATGCCGCGCCTTCCCATGCGACTGCACAGTGGCGTGTTGCGGCATCTGACCTCGCCCACCGTTGCGGGGGCAGCTCCGGAATTGCAGTTCGCCAAGGCGACCCGCGCACCGGATTCCCGTTTAAACCACCGGCCAGCCGGCAGTCACCTCAGGGCCGCGCATGGTAGCAGGAAGGGATGAACGTGTCGGCAGAAACACGGAGTATTTGTTAGGGGGGAGATGTTTGATCCCAGGTTTTAATGGTGCATTATTTTGCCTCGGATGGAAGGAAGCAGGATGGGCCAGGTTTTGCCCGGGAACGCCACCACGACAGAGGCGATTCGTCGAGCAATACAACATAGTCAGGAGAGCCTAAGAGCACTTTCCAAGCGCTACGGCATCAATCAAAAGACGGTGGCGAAGTGAAAGAAGCGCAGTTCGGTTGATGATCTGCCAACCGGGCCGACGCGGCCGTGTTCCACCGTGTTGTCCATCGAGGATGAGGCGGCGATCGTTGCTTTCTGCAAGCACTCCTTGTTCCCGCTAGACGATTGTCTCTACGCACTGCAGCGGAGCATCCCGCATCTGACGCGCTCCTCGTTGCAACGCTGTCTGCAGCGCCATCACATCTCGCGCTTACCCGACAGCAATTGCGACAAAACCGCCAAGAAGCGGTTCAAAAGCTATCCGATCGGCCACTTCCATATCGACATTTCAGAGGTGCACACGACCGAGAGCAAGCTCTATCTGTTCGTGGCCATCGACAAGACATCCAAGTTCGCGCTCACCGAACTGCATGCCTCGGCTAACAAGATGGTGGCAGCGCAGTTCCTGCGCAATGTAATCCAGGCGGTGCCCTACAGCCTGCATACGGTTCTGACGGATAACGGCATCCAGTTCACCAACCGTAGTTCGGACCGATATGCCTTTGCGCAAATCTTCACGCGCGTCCGCGAGGAGCACGGCATCGAACACCGGTTAACCAAGGTCAAGCATCCCTGGACCAACGGACAGGTCGAGCAGATGAATCGGACGATCAGAGAAGCCACTGTCAAATGGTTCCATTACGAGGATCACGCACAACTGCAACAGGTCGCAGGCTCAAAACTCTAAAGGGTCTGACACCGTACGAATTCATCTGCAAACAGTGGACATCCGAACCGAGCGGTTCAACGTGGATCCGATCCATCTAATGCCGGGCCTGAACACCTAGCTCGCCGATTGATTAGGCGTAAATTACAGTGGCAGACAGCACCATAAGAAAAGATAACCGTTCTCTCTCGATATCGAATGCCAAGGAACACTGATAGTCTACTGATCCACCGGAAGATTGCCTTCGTAGGTCGCCCGTAGTACGCATTGATAAATACCGAGCGGCATGAGATCCATCTGGGCACGCCGGGCATCTATGCTGGCGAGATCCTCGACGGGCTCCTGCAGCACCAGCTCACCATCTTCGTTCCGTACAAACTGCGTGCCATAGCGCTGATGCTTACCCTGGGCCAAATGAACGCGATCTAAAAGTATTGCCACGTCAGCTTTTCTTACACCATTGGTAGATGAACTTTTTATTAGCATATCGAGAACAGTTTGTTGAAAAGCAGGATCACTGTCAGCGTGCTGCACCAGCAGCCAAAAATCCTGAACGCCCTGCTGGCCAACGCTCTCGGCAGTTGGAAAGCCGTAGCGCGCAAATGTATCCTTGAGCCACTTCAGGTTGTCAGCATCCACTTCAGAAAGCTTTCGAATTTGTTCCGGGCTGGGTATCTGACCGCCTAGCAAGGGAGCTCGTACACGCTGATCGTTATCAACACGTCGCGACAACTCGGCGCTCGCTTTGCTTAAAACCGATTTCTTTCGTGAGTCACCGCTACTATCCATATCTTTTCCCCCGCGCGGATGCTTGGCCGCCCATGCAGACAAGCCAGGACAAGACTTGAATAGCGCATCATCCTCTTCGCCAGCAAACAACTGCGGCGAAACCATAAATCCAAACAGCAATATTACCACGACCCCATATTTCATTTTAATTAACCTTAATGATTTCTCAATCAATAATAAATTCGGGCATAACTAGAAAATTCGTTAAATCAACGTAACGAATCGATCACCCTCTCTACCTTGGGGGCGAGCACTCTGCCATTGACGGTGATTTTCACTTTCCATGAAAGCCGCATCAGTCACCACATCAGACGACTCAAGCGGATAATTTGGAGATCCATGAGCTAGCATCGAGGCAAAAGCATCTAGAAGCTGGGGTATCCCCACATTTTTTTCGCCGAGATCAAGCACTTGGTGCGCCAGGATGTGGAAGAAGGTGCGCGCATGGGGCACGCTTCAAGGTGACTAAGCCAGAGAAAAGTGCTGACCATGCGCGCCAGCGAAGTATTGCAGAAGTGCCTGTCCAACTCACTCTCCGGGATGCATGCATTACGCCAGCGCACCTTGCTGCGCGCGGTTGAAGCGCTGGTGCACGGAGGCCGGCTGACGCTGATCGACATCGCACGCGCGTGGCCCGGCGCGACGCGGGTACGTGCCCCTCAAGGCATGCGACCGCCTGCTGTGCAATCGCACCTTGTATGCCGAGCGATCCGTGATCGAGCGGGACATGGCGCACTGGCTGTTGCGCGGGGTGCAGCCGGTGATCGTGATCGATTGGAGCGATCTGAAGCCGGACAAATCGTGGTGCCTGCTGCGCGCCGCCGTGCCGGTCGGTGGGCGCACGCTCACCTTACTGGACATGGTGGTTCACGGGAGACAACAGGGCTCGCCCGGTGCAGAGAAGCGTTTTTTGCAGCAACTCCGGTCACTGATCCCAGACGATGTGCGTCCGATCCTGGTCACTGACGCCGGATTCCGCACCCTGAACCGCCCTGAGATTCCCGGAGGCTCCAACTCTTAAAAGGATGGAGTCATGAGCAAAGCAATGAAGTATTCGCCAGAGGTCCGAGAGCGAGCGGTACGGATGGTGTTTGAGCACCAGAAAGATCACGCCTGGCAGTGGGCGACGATCGCATCGATTGCCGGGAAGATCGGTTGCACGGCGCAGACGCTATGCACCTGGGTACGGCAGGCCGAGCGCGACCAGGGACGGCGCGAGGGGCTGAGCACGTCCGAACGCGAGAAGATGAAGTCGCTGGAGCGCGAGGTGCGGGAAGCGACAAGGCGCAGCCGTGCCCCCTGGACCGAGTCAACCGGCAGTTCCATGCCACGCGGCCGAATGCGCTGTGGGTGAGCGATTTTACTTACG